>JBDRNF010000283.1:0-74886 GCA_043811435.1 Pseudomonadota bacterium | reverse complement strand
CCCGCTCCCTCATGGTGAGGAGTGCTCCGGGCAGCGCAAGCGCGCTGCCCGGAGCGCGTCTCGAACCATCTGGCACATAGCCTGCTGCCATCCTTCGAGACGCCGCGCAAAGCGCGCGGCTCCTCAGGATGAGGTCGGGATTCGTTCACAGGTTCTCAGCAAGAGGAGGCTTCGCTGATCGCTCAGTCCCACACCGGCGCGAAAGCGGGATCGACGCAGCGTGTGTCTTTCGGCAGTGCCGCGATGGCCTTCATGTCCTCATCATCGAGCCCGATATTCTGCGCGTCGAGATTGGCCTGCTGGCTTTCCGCGCGCGACGATTTCGGGATCGCGGCGACGCCGTCCTGGTCGAGCAGCCATTTCAGCGCTACCTGGGCGGCGCTGGCGCCATGCTTGCGGCCGATCGCCATCAGCGTCGGGTCCGACGCCACCGTGCCCTTCGCCAGCGGACAATAGGCCACCAGCGGGATCGATTTGGCGGCGAGATATTGGCGCAGCGGCGTCTGGTCGAGCATCACATGATATTCGACCTGGTTGCAGGCGATCGGCGCCTTGATCTCTTCGACCACGGTCTTGAGCAGCGCGAGATTGAAATTGGCGACGCCGATGGCGCGGGTGAAGCCCTCCTGCTTCAGCATGTTCAAGGTGTCGAACATCGCCGGCAGGTTCATGTTCTTCGCCGGCCAGTGCACGAGATAGAGATCGACGTGGTCGAGCCGCAGCTTCTTCAGGCTGGCGTCGAAGGCGTGCCGAATGGCATCCGGCGCCAGATTTTCATGCCAGACCTTGGTGGTGACGTGCAGGTCTTTCCGCGCCACACCGGATGCGGCGATGGCATCGCCAATGGCTTCTTCGTTGCCGTACATCTCCGCGGTGTCGATGTGCCGGTAGCCGAGCCCGAGCGCGCCTTCGACCGCCACGCGGCAGGCATCGCCCTGCAGGCGAAAGGTGCCGAGCCCAAGCCGCGGCAGGCTGATGCCCTGGGTTTGCAGATCTTCCATGGATGGCTCCTGACCACGCCTGATCGCGGCCATGCCGGATCGCTTCCCGTTTCGTCACTTCCAGTTGCAGATGCCACCGGACTTGCACGGCCAGGTCTGAACCCGGGTATCGAATGCCTGCGCGTCGAGCGGATTGCCGCGTGGCCGCGCCAGCTTCGTGCTGATAGCGCCGCGCGGCTTTTTCGCGCGCTGGTGCGCGACTTTGGCTTTGCGAGGGGTGACACCTGCGGCACGCGCAGATGGCGCCGGGCTGGCACGGTCGGCCCGCGCCTCGATCCGGACCGGCGCGAACTGCGTGGCTGGCCCGAGCGGTTTTGGCGAAAGCACCGCCTTGGACAGGTCGAGGCTGAGGAACTCGCCCGGACGGTATCCGTCCGCAGCCGAGATACCGCTCCAGGCCACCAGCGTGGCGCCGAGGATGGCGACGAAAGTCTTGTTCAGGCCCATGCGAGCCTCCTGAAATATCCGAAAAGCAACCTACACCGCATACTTAGGAAGCGAGGCCGGCAAGTCCAGCCATTATTGGCCGGCAAGGTTACCGGACCGGTTCCATCGGCACGGAACAATTCGCGTGCTAGCGGACCGAAAACTGGATCGGCACGTTGTAACTCATCGAGGCCTGCTTGATATCCGGCGGGAACGCCGGAAACGGCTGGGCGCGGCGGACCATCGCCAGCGTCTCCGCATCGAGCGCCGCGTGGCCCGACGATCCCGCGAGCCGGCTCGACAGCACCTGGCCGTTGCGGCCGATACGGAAGCTCAGGCGCGAGGTGCCCTGCTGGCCGGCCGCCTTTGCGGCTGGCGGATACTGCTTGAAGCGCCGCAGATGCGCCGCGACCATCTGGTTATAGGAAGCAACCGCCGCCGCGCTGGCGCCCGCGCTGATGGCGGAGGCCCTGGGCGCCCGCCGTTCGGCCCGGGGCGGTGCGGTGGTGCGCGGCGCCGGCGGGGCGTTCGTCGGTTTCCTGGCATCCTTGCGGACCGGCTTCGGTTTTTCCGGCACCGGTACCGGCTTCGGAGGATCCGGGACGATTTTGGCGGGCTCGGGCTTCGGCGGCGACGGATCCGGCTTCGGTTCGGGCGGCGCCACGACCTCGGGCGCCAGTTGCGGCGGGGTTGCTTCGAGTTGCTCCTGCACGGTCTCCGGTTTCGCCTGCTCGGCCGGCGGCGAGGCATCGGCCTCCTGCATCACGGGCCCCGGCGCGATATCCATCGGCGTCGGCTCCGGCGACGCCGTCGCCGGCGCCATGTCCACCATGATGGTCGGCATCGTCACGCCCGGCGGCGGCCGCTGCGTGTACCATGCCATGCCGAGCGCGATCAGCGCGGCGTGCGCGGCAACGATCGCGGTCGCGGACGTGCCCCAGCGCAGCGCGCCGGTCGCGTCGGAGGTGTCGTGCAGAACGAAGGCATTCATGGCAGTCGATTCTTGGCAGTCGATTCTTTGGCAATCAGCTTCGCCCGTCGAGGCCGACCAGCGCGATCTTGAGATAGCCGGCGTTGCGCAACAGGTTCATCACCTCCATCAGGTCGCCGTAGCTGACGGTCTTGTCGGCGCGCAGGAAAATCCGTTCGTCTTTCTTGTTGTTGGTGGCGGTGTCGAGCGTGCCGGACAGGGCATCGCGGGCGATGATGTCCTCGCCGACGGCAACCGTGAGGTCCGGCTTGACGGTGACGAACACCGGCTTGTCGGGACGCGGCGCCGGCTCCACGGCGCTGGCCGGCAGGTCGACGCCGAGATCGACGGTGGCGAGCGGCGCCGCCACCATGAAGATGATCAGCAGCACCAGCATGACGTCGATGAACGGCGTGACGTTGATCTCGTGGACCGCGGTCAGATCGTCGTCGCCGCGCCGCCGGCCGCCGAATCCGCTCGATTGGTCACCAAGTCGCGCGCCCATGATCTACTCCGCGGCCCGCGACAGGCGAAAGCCGCGGCGGTCGCCTTCCCTCGATATCAGCAGCATCACCTGCGTCGAGGCGTCGCCGAGCAACGCGCGATAGGCCCCGATCGTCCGCCCGAGGTGATTGTAGATCACGACCGCCGGGATCGCCGCGACGAGGCCCAGCGCCGTCGCCAGCAGCGCTTCGGCGATGCCCGGCGCGACTACCGCGAGGTTGGTGGTGTTCGCCTCGGAGATGCCGATGAAGGCATTCATGATGCCCCACACCGTGCCGAACAGCCCGACGAAGGGTGCCGTGGCGCCGATGGTGGCGAGCACGCCGGTGCCGCGCGCGATCCGGCGCGACATCGCGGCCTCGACCCGATCCAGCCGCAGCGCGATGCGTTCCTTGAAGCCGTCGTCGATCACGCCGTCCGACAGGCTGGACTCGCGCGCCGCGGACTGGATGATCTGCGCGACGGCGTCGCGACCGTCGCGGCTGTCATGCCCGGCATCGGCCAGCTGGCGCTCGCTCTCGAGCTGGGCCAGCCTGCGCTTCGCAAGGGAGGTGGCGCGGCTGATCTCGATGGTCTTCGCCAGCCATACCGTCCAGGTGATCAGCGACGCCACGGCCAGCCCGACCATGACCGCCTGCACCACGATGTCCGCCCCCACGAACATGCCCCACGGCGACAGGTTGCGCGGCAGCTGCGCGATATCGGTGGCGGCGAAACCAGGACCGGGCAGCGAAGCCGCGCCGAACGCCATCATGACGACGGCCCTGCGGATTCTGCCGATGGTGGTGTCGATCGTGGTTGGCTGCATGGGACTGCTCCGCGAATGAGGCTGCGGCCTGGTCGGATCGTCAGGCAATGGCGGGCGCGGCGATCTGCCCGGCCAGCGCCCGGAAGCGTGCGAGCTGGTCCTGCTTCAACGCCCGGGTCTCGTCGCGGCCGACGAACACCTTGAACATCACGCCGCCATCGACATTGAGGAACGCGATGAACGCCGAGGATTTGCCCATGAACGGCCGCTCGACAAAGGCGACCCCGCCGCAGCGCTCGTGCCGCAGATGGCCGTGCAGGCCCTTCGGCTGCATCAGGTTGAAATAGCCGCGGCCGATTTCGCCGGCCGGGATCGCGCCGGTGAATTCGAAGATCGCGTCGTCGGTGTGCACGATCAGCGTCACCTCGCCCCACTGCGCGACCTCCTGCATGACGGCGACGAATGCGTCGCCGCGGCCGATCCGCACCATCTCCGCAGGCAGTGCCTCGATCACGGCGCTGGGCGCGATTTTCCGCTCCCGCGCCACGTCCTCAATGACCGCACCCGGATTTTGCGCCATATGCGCTTTGAGATCGGCGAGATCCGTACTCAACATGGTCAACTCCTCGTGCTGGTCTTTAAATCAACGCGCGGCTTCAGGCCGCTGCGCTCGACTTCAGGCCGCTGCGCTCGACTTGCGCTCGGTCTGGATCACCTCAAATCCCTCGAACTTGGGATGGCCGAGATAGAGGCTTTCGCCGGTCTTGTTGTCGGCGCGGGCATGGGCACGGCGGAACTCTTCCGACCGTGTCCAGGCTTCGAACGCCGCCTTGTCGACCCAGGTGGTGTGCGACGAATACAGCGTGTGATCGTCGGCCACCGGCCCCTTCAGAAGATGGAACTCGACGAAGCCTGCCATGTTGCCGAGATAAGACTCCCGGGTTGCCCAGACGGTTTCGAAAGCCTTCTCCGAGCCGATCTTCACCTGAAACCGGTTCATTGCGATAAACATCTGGAATTCTCCTGCTGCGGGGCATCATCGCCCCATGGAAAGATAGGTTGCTTCGACGAAAACCAAAACGCACCGAGGCCGCGCTGGGACATCAGCGCGGCGCCGGAGGCGATCAGTTCTGAAATATCAGTCTGCCCGATTTATGCTCCGCCAAAATGAACTTTCAGTCCGGCCTTGTAGACCGTGCCGGGACCGGGGCTCGAGAACAGCACGTCGTTCTGCGTGGTGCCGTCGGTCGAGGAGCCCGGGATCGCATAGGGCCGGTAGTACTGGTTCAACAGATTGTCGACCGACGCCGTGAAGACGATGTCCTTGGTCGCCTGCCAGGTCAGGTAAAGATTGACCAATTCGTAGGCAGTCGATGGCAGATAGCCGGCCGGCAGATCGTCATTGGCGCCGAACGACGACCACTGCGCCGACAGCACCAGCGTGCGGTCGAGCAGCCTGACACCGCCCGTGGTGGTGACCTTGCGCGGCGTGATGTTGGCCAATCCGATATTGGTCTGCGTGTTCTTGCCGCGGATCAGGTGGCCGGAGACGCCGACGAACCAGGTGCCGGCATCGTACATCGTCTCGGCCTCAAAGCCTTCGATCCTGGCATTGGTGATGTTCTGGTACTGGTAGTTCCTGGAGTACGAACCGAACGGCGGCACCGGTTCCGGCGTCGAGGCGACCAGATCGATATAATCGTCGACATCGTTGCGGAACACGTTGAACTTGCCGCGGAAGCTGTCGCCGGTCGTGAAGATATCGTTGTACTTCAGATTGAGGCCCGCTTCCTTGTTCTTGCCGACCTCGGGACGCAGGTTCGGATTGGGCAGGAAGCAGAACAGTCCGCTGGTACCGTCTGCGCAGTTGAAGAAAGTCGGTCCCCCGCCGGTCGCGTGCGCGCCGGCGATCAGCGTCTCCGTGATCGAGGGAGCGCGATAACCTTCGGCATAGCTGACATAGGGTGTGAAGCCTGCCACCGGCGTCACGCCGACGGTAATCTTCGGCGAGAAACGATCGCCACCCGTCGATACGGTTGCCGAATCCAGGTCATAACGGTCATAGCGAATCGCACTGACGACCTCGAGCCAGGTCGAATAGTTGTTCTTCAACTGCATGAAGCCGCCGGAAACCGTCCGCAAGCCGCCCGGCGTAGTGACATTCGAATTGCCGCGGCTGTCGCTGGTCTTGACGTTATCCTGAAACGCATCGACGCCGTAGGTCAGGGCATTGCGCCAATCGCCGACATTGAAGCGCGTGGTATTGTTGACGTCGAGCCCGACGGTATCGAGCACATAGCCGCGCTTGTCGCCGACGCAGCCCGAGATATTGTTGCCGGCACTGCCCGCCCCGCACAGGGCCGTGCCGGACGTGCTGTAGTGGTAGGTCTTGGTCTGATCGTTCTCGGTGCGGTTGCCATATAGCGTGGCGTTCCAGTCGAACCACATGTCGTCCGGCTTGGAATATTTCCAGGTCAGCGTCCCGGTATAGTTCCTGGTATCGGACGCATAGACCGAGGAGCCCTGGTACAGCGCACGCTGTGCCGCGGTCGCCACCGGGCCGCGGTTGAACTGTCCGATGTCGTACTGGTAATCCTGAAACACCGTGCCCAGTTTGATCTCATGGCCCTCGGCGGGGCGCACCGTCAGTTTCATCAGACCGCCGGCGATTTGGTTGCCGGTGTTGCCGATTTCGGTGCCGTCGCCATCCTTGTAGTTGGACTGTTTGCGATAGACCACGCCACCGAAGATATCGACGCTCGGATCGGCGCGAACGCCGCCGAACACCGAGCCCAGCCAGCGATCCTTGTTGGTGCCATAGGAGCCGGTCATATCCACGCCCCAGCGCTCGCCGGGCCGCACCACGTCCTCGATATCCTTGGTGCGGAACGAGACCACGCCGCCGATCGCGCCGGAACCGTAGATGTTGGCGGTCGGACCGCGCACGATATCGACGCCGCCGACCAGTTCCGGATCGAGGAAGAACGAGCCGTTCGCATTGTGCCCGGAGCGCTGATAGTTCTGCCGGGCGCCGTCAACCACCACGGCGACGCGGCCGAAATCCTGCAGGCCGCGAATGTTGATCGCAGTCGCCGGATCATCGCCGCGGTCCTGGAACGACACGCCGGGCACGTTGTAGAAAATGTCGGCCAGCCGCTTCGGCTGCAGCCCCTGAATCTGTTCGAGCGTCACGACGCTGACCGGAGCCAGCGCGTCGATGGCGCGCTCTTCGGTCTTCGAGGCCGCGACCGTGATGGTATCGAGCGACTGCACCGGCGTTCCGCCGATCTGGGCGCGCGCGTTCAGGACCGGCGCGGGAGCCGCTTGCGCAGCCTGCGGTTTCGGCTGACGCCTGGATTGCTTTTGCGACTGCTTTTGCGGGTCTGGGGAACGGCCGGCGCCATCCGTGGCCGCCGTCTGCGCAAAGCCGGCATCCGGCAAACCCGCCGCCAATGAAAATATCGACGCGCTTAAAATCAAGGCGCGCGAACGCCTAGCCCGGTCAGCCATAACAACCCCAACCCTGTTATATGTTTTGGGCTCGGCTGGCGGGCGCTGCATACAAATGCAGCTGCTTGCTGGCTACCAATTCAAAATGCAGGCACCCCGCCCGCATCTCACCATCATTGGATACGAGCCGGAACCGGAGGGGTCAAGAAGCGGGCGGTGCAGTTTATATCGATTGTAAATTGCAGCTGTTGGATTGCGGTTCGGTCGCCCTGTAAGACTGCAGTTCCCGATCGGCCAGTTCAAAGGTGCAATCAACGAAATGTCCGCAGCTTCTCGAGACGATACGGAGCGCGGGGGCCAACGAGCCGTCACCACCTCTCCTGCGATCCGATCCGTGACCATAACCGGCAATCGGGTCGACAGCCGCGACGTGTTTTCGGGCGACCGCGAGATCATCATTGCGCATGGTGAGGACACTTACCGTCTGCGGCTGACGTCTCAGAACAAACTGATCCTGACCAAGTGAACCTATCGATGAAATTTTGTCGCAAGCATGTACTTCCGGTGATCCGGTCCGCGGTCGCGGTCTGCGCTCTCGCGAGCGGCGGCGCCGCACTCGCCGCGGGTGTTACCGTGCACGACGCGCGTGACCGCGACGTGAAAATCGAAAATCCGGCGCGTATCGTATCGATCGGCGGCGCCATCACCGAAATTCTCTACGCCCTCGGCTTCGAAGACCGCCTTGCCGGCATCGACGCGACCAGCCTGTTTCCGACAACCGCGCTGCGCGACAAGCCCAATGTCGGCTACATGCGCCAGCTCTCGGCGGAAGGGGTGCTCGGACTGAACCCCTCGCTGGTGCTGGCGATCCAGGGGTCCGGGCCGAAGGAGACCATGGACGTGCTGGAAGCGGCGAAAGTGCCGCTGGTGCTGGTGCCGGAAACCTATTCGGAGCAAGGGCTGCTCGACAAGATCAAGCTGGTCGGTCACGCCATGGATGCGGATGCGCGCGCGGCCTGCCTGACGGCCGCGGTCTCCGGCGATCTCAAGCAATTGCGCGACCTCCGCGCCAAAGTAACGAAGCCGGTGCGCGTGATGTTCGTGATGTCGCTGCTGAACGGCCGGGCGATGGTGGCGGGTCGCAAGACCGCCGCCGACGAGATCATCAAGCTGTCCGGCGGCGTCAATGCGATCGACGGCTATGATGGCTACAAGATGATCAATGACGAGGCGATCGTCTCGGCCAGGCCCGATGTCGTGCTCACCATCGAGCGCAGCAAGGATTCACTGGAGGCGCAGGCGGTCTATGCCCATCCGGCCTTCGCGATGACCCCGGCGGTGGCCAACAAGGCCTTCATCTCGATGGAGGGTCTCTATCTGCTCGGCTTCGGGCCGCGCACCGCAGCAGCCGCGCGCGACCTGTCGGTCAAGCTCTATCCGGCGCTGGCGCCGCAAGCCGAAGCCTTCGCGCCCGCCGTACTCACGGCCAATTGCCGTCGATGATGACGCTTGCGGGAGCCGACCGAGCGACGGCGCGCGCCCGCCGGTCGCTGCGCCCCGGCGCCTCCCTTACGCTTGTTTGCCTGCTCGCCGCATTGGCGGGCGCCGCCCTCGTCGCGCTGACGGTGGGCGCTGCCGGCATTCCGTTCGCCCGGCTCCCCGCCGCCCTCGGCTTCTGGCCGGAGCATCCAATCGGTCCGCTGACATCGCGCGACCAGCTGGTGCTGTGGTCGATCCGGATTCCGCGAATAGCCGCGGCCGCCATGGTCGGCGCGCTGCTCGCGGTGTCCGGCGCCATCATGCAGGGCCTGTTTCGCAATCCGCTGGCGGACCCGGCACTGGTCGGCGTGTCCTCGGGCGGCGCATTCTTTGCCGCCGCCGCGATCGTGTTCACCGACAGCAGGCTCGGGGAAAGCCTTCGCTTCATGCAGAACGAACTGCTGCCGCTGGCGGCGTTCGCAGGCTCGCTGGCGACCACCGTGATCCTCTATGCCATCGCCAGCCGCGCCGGCCGCACCTCGATCGCGATCTTCCTGCTCGCGGGCCTTGCGATCGCCGCCATCGCCAATGCCGGCATCGGCCTTCTGGTGTTCGTCGCCGACGATCGGCAGTTGCGCGATATCACGTTCTGGCTGCTGGGCTCGCTGAGCGGCGCGACCTGGACCAAGACCGCCACCATCGCACCGGTGCTGGCACTCGGCCTGATGGCATGCCTGTGGATCGCACGCGGGCTCGACGTGCTGGTGCTCGGCGAAGCCGAGGCCTTTCACAGCGGCGTCGACGTCGAGCGGCTGAAGCGGATCTCGATCGTGCTGGTGTCGGCGATGACCGGCGTCGCGGTCTCGGTCTGCGGCGTGGTCGGGTTCGTCGGCATCGTGGTGCCGCATCTGCTGCGGCTGGTGATCGGACCGGCGCACCGGTTGCTGCTGCCCGCCTCCGCTCTGCTCGGCGCCATCCTGCTGGTCGGCGCCGACACGCTGGCCCGCACCATCGTGGCGCCCGCCGAAATGCCGATCGGCATTCTGACCGCGGCGATCGGCGCCCCCTTCTTTCTCTACATGCTGCTGCGCCAGCGCGGGCTGGTGGCGTTGTGACCGCTTTGCTCGAGGTCCGCGCGGTTTCGATCGAGATCGGCGGCGCCACGCTGGTCGACAAGGTCGATTTGCGCGTCGAGGCCGGCGAGACCGTCGCCATCGTCGGGCCGAACGGCGCCGGCAAGTCGACCCTGCTGCGGCTGATCTCCGGCGACCTTCGCGCCAGCAGCGGCGCGGTGCGGCTGAAGCAGCGCGACCTGCACAGTTATCCGTCGCATCAGCTTGCCCTGCATCGCGCCATGCTGTCGCAGCATGTCAGCGTCAGCTTTCCCTTCACCGTGGAAGAGATCGTCCACATGGGCGCCGGCGAGCGCGGCAGTGCGTCTGCCCGGCCGCTGGTCGAGGCCGCCCTGCACGAAGTCGGGCTGAAAGACTTCCGCCATCGCAAGCTGCCGACGCTGTCCGGCGGCGAGCAGCAGCGCGCGCATTTCGCCCGCGTGCTGGTTCAGCTCGCCTGTGGCGAGGCCGCGCACGGACCTGGCCTGCTGTTGCTGGACGAGCCGACCTCGAGCCTCGATTTGCGGCACCAGATCGACCTGGTGGAAACCGCGCGGCGCCGCGCGGCTGACGGCACCGCCGTCATCGCGATCCTGCACGATCTCAATCTGGCGGTACGCTTCGCCGACCGCATCGTCGTGCTGCACCGGGGCGCCAAGGTAGCCGACGACATCCCGGCACGGACCGTGACCGACGACCTGATCCGAACGGTGTTCGAGATCGACGTCAGGGTGCAGCGGCATTCCGACGGAACGCCCCTCCTGCTGCCGCAACTGATGACCGCCATCGCCTCCCGCGCGAGCTAAAATCCCTCAACGCCGTAGCGCCGCTTCCGTCCGGTCCGCCGCATCGGACCGGCCCAGTGTCGGCCGGCGCTGCGCGCGGTGGCCGGATCGCCGCCTAAACATCCCTTAAAGTAGATATATAAAACATCACTTATTGACACTTTGCCATCATTAGTTATGATGTAGCTGTGATGTTTGATGTCGGTCAACATCCCGGTAGCGAGGCAAGGGGATGATCACAGCGGCGCAATTGCGAGCTGCCAGGGTGCTTCTCGGCATCGATCAGCGCCGGCTCGCGGAGCTGTCCGGGCTTTCCGTGCCCACCATTCAACGTATGGAGGCCAGCGCGTCGATGGTCCGGGGCAATGTCGATTCGCTGGTGAAGCTGATCACGGCGCTCGAGGGCGCCGGCATCGTCCTGATCGATGAAGGCGCGGTCAGCGACGCCGGGGGACGCGGGGTCCGGCTGAAAATCAATTCCGGATCGTCACGAACCTATCTGGACCATCAGATCGAGACCAAGGCCTCGAGCGGAACGAGGGCGCGCAGATGATGTCGGCCGTCGCGCTGCAAATGGTCGGTGTTGCCGGATTGCTCGGCCTGGCGGTTCTGGCGATCGTTCTGAGCCGCTCGAAGTTCGCGACCGCGGTCATTTATAGCGCCACGATGGTCGTCTGCCTCGCCGCATTGGCAAACTCGCTGCGCTGGCTGCTCGGCGGCCCGGCTGACGCCACCGGCCTCGCTTTGCCGATCGGACTGCCGTGGCTCGGCGCGCATTTCCGCATGGACGCGCTGGCGGCGTTTTTCCTTGTCGTCGTCAATCTCGGCGGCGCGGCGGCCAGCCTCTACGGCCTCGGCTACGGCCGCCATGAACACGCGCCGCACCGCGTGCTGCCGTTCTTCCCTGCCTTCCTGGCCGGCATGAACCTGGTGGTGCTGGCGGATGACGCGTTTTCCTATCTGCTGTGCTGGGAATTCATGTCGCTCGCCTCATGGGCGCTGGTGATGGCGCATCACCGCGAGGCCGGCAACGCCAGGGCGGGATACATCTATCTGGTGATGGCGAGCTTCGGCACGCTAGCGCTGCTGCTGGCGTTCGGCCTCATGGCGGGACCGACGGGCGACTACGGCTTTGCCGCCATCCGCAACACGCCGCATACGCCCTATGTCGCGGCCCTGGTGCTGATCCTGATGCTGCTCGGCGCCGGCTCGAAAGCCGGCCTGGTGCCGCTGCACGTCTGGCTGCCGCTGGCGCATCCCGCCGCGCCCAGCCATGTGTCGGCGCTGATGAGCGGCGTCATGACCAAGGTCGCGATCTACGGTTTCATCCGCGTCGTGTTCGACCTGCTGGGCCAGCCGAACTGGACGGCCAGCGCGGTTGTGCTCGGCCTCGGCAGCATCACCGCCGTCATGGGCATCCTCTATGCCATGATGGAATCCGACCTGAAGCGCCTGCTGGCGTATAGCACCATCGAAAACGTCGGCATCATCTTCGTCAGCCTCGGGCTGGCGCTGGCGTTTCAGGCCAACGGCCAGAAGCTGCCGGCGGCGCTCGCCTTCACCGCGGCGCTGTTTCACGTGCTCAACCACTCGTTCTTCAAGAGCCTGCTGTTCTTCGGCGCCGGCGCCGTGCTGACCTCGACCGGCGAGCGCGACATGGACAAGCTCGGCGGCCTGATCCACCGCATGCCGCTCACCAGCTTCGTCGTGCTGATCGGCTGCGTCGCGATCTCGGCGCTGCCGCCGTTCAACGGCTTCGTTTCGGAATGGCTGATGTTCCAGGCCGTGCTGCAGAGCCCGGAGCTGCCGCAATGGGCGCTGAAGATCATGGTGCCCGCGGTCGGCGCGATGCTGGCGCTGGCGGCGGCGCTGGCCGCGGCGTGCTTCGTCAAGGTGTTCGGCGTCACCTTTCTCGGCCGGCCGCGCAGCCCGGCGGCGGAAACCGCCGTGGAGGTCGACCGCATTTCGCTGGCGGCGATGTTCATCCTCGCAGCCCTTTGCCTGCTGGCCGGAATCCTGCCGGGACCGGTGATGGACGCGCTGTCGCCCGTTGCCGTCGAGATCCTCGGCAGCCGCCTGCCGGTGCAGGCCCATATGCCATGGCTGTCGATCGTGCCGATCAGCGAAAGCCGCGGCTCCTATAACGGACTGCTGGTGATGGTGTTCATCGCAATCTGCGCTTCATCGGCCGTCTATTTCATCCACCGCTTCGCCTCGCATGCGCTGCGCCGCGGCCCGGCCTGGGGCTGCGGCTTTCCCGATTCGGTTCCCGCGGCGCAGTATTCCGGCGGCAGCTTCGCACAGCCGATTCGCCGGGTGTTCGGCACGCTGCTGTTCCACGCCCGCGACCATGTCGACATGCCGGCCCCCGGCGATACCAGGCCGGCGCGGCTTCGGATTGAACTGCATGATCTCGTCTGGGAGAAGCTGTATCAGCCGATCAGCGGCGCGGTCGGATTCTCCGCCGACCGGCTCAACCGCCTCCAGTTCCTGACGATCCGGCGCTACCTCAGCCTGGTGTTCGCCACCCTCGTCGCCCTGCTCCTGGTGCTCGCGATATGGTCGTGATCTCGGACATCATCGTACAGGGACTGCAGATGCTGCTGGTGCTGCTGATGGCGCCGCTGCTGACCGGCTTTGTGCGCAAGATCAAGGCCCGGCTGCTGCGGCGCCAGGGCGCTTCAATGTTTCAGCCCTATCGCGACCTGTTGCGGCTGCTCCGCAAGGAGGTGGTGCTGGCCGACAATGCCTCGTGGCTGTTCCGCGTCACGCCCTATGTGACCTTCGCGGCGATCTGGGTCGCCGCGGCCCTCGTGCCGACCTTCGCCACCGGACTCTTGTTCAACTGGACCGCCGACCTGATCGCCATCGTGGCCCTGCTGGGAAGCGCGCGCTTCTTTCTGGCGCTGGCGGGGATGGACGTCGGCACCAGTTTCGGCGGCATCGGCTCCAGCCGCGAAGTCATGATCGCGGCGCTGGCGGAGCCGGCGATGCTGCTGATCGTGTTTTGCATGGCGCTGGTCGCCGGCTCGACGCAACTGTCGACCGTCGCCAACTTCATGGCCTCGTCCTATGTCGGCCTGCGGGTGTCGCTGGGCATGGCGATCATCGCGCTGATCATGGTGGCGCTAGCCGAGAATGCGCGCATCCCGGTCGACAATCCGGCCACGCATCTCGAACTCACCATGGTGCATGAGGCGATGGTGCTGGAATATTCCGGACGTCATCTGGCGATGATCGAATTCGGCGCATTCCTCAAGCTGCTGCTCTATGTCTCGCTGATCGCCTGCGTGTTTCTCCCCTGGAACATCGCGCTGTTCGGCACCGGTCCGCTGGCCTACGCGGTCGGCGCCGGCGCCTACATCGTCAAGCTCGCGGTGGCCGGCTTCCTGCTGGCGCTGTTCGAGACCGCCACGGCGAAGATGCGGGTGTTTCGCGTGCCGCAGTTTCTCGGTGCGGCCCTGATGCTGGGCCTGCTCGGGACGCTCCTGCTGTTCGTGTCAAGGAGCTTCTGATGCAGATGCACAGCCTCGCCTTCGACGTCTCGCATACCCTGGCCGGCGGCCTCGTGCTGATCAGCTTCATGATGCTGTACCAGGACCGGCTCTATTCGCTGCTCAACGTGTTCGCCCTGCATGCGCTGGTGCTCGCGCTGTCGGTGGCCTGGCAGGCCTATGTCCAGGACGCGCCGCATCTCTACGTCACCGCCGTGATCGCGCTGGTGTTCAAGGCGCTCGTGATTCCGGTGGGGCTGCACCGCATCGTCAAGCAGCTCGGCATTCATCGCGACATCGAGTCGGCGGTGGGGATCGGCATGACCATGCTGGCCGGGATGGGTCTGGTCGCGCTCTCGATGGTGCTGATGCTGCGGGTGACCGCCGATGCCGATCCGCTGGCGCGCGAGGATCTCGCCTTCGCGCTGTCGGTGGTGCTGCTCGGGCTGCTGGTCATGGTGACGCGCCGCAACGCCGTCAGCCAGGTGGTGGGGTTCATGTCGCTCGAGAACGGGCTGGTGCTGGCGGCGACCGGCGCCAAGGGCATGCCGCTGGTGGTCGAGATCAGCGTGGCGTTCTCGATCCTGATCGCCTTCATCGTCATCGGCATCTTCCTGTTCCGGATCCGCGAACGATTCGATTCCGTCGACGTCTCCGCCCTCGACGACTTCAGGGGCGAGCGGCGATGAACCTCGGTTCCTTCGATCCCGTCACGGCCGTCCTGCTGATCCCGATCGGCGCGGCGGCATTGCTGGCCGTGCTGCCCGGCTACCGGCTGACCGCGCGACTGAACGTGGTCGCCAGTCTCGCGACATTTCTCGCCGCGCTTTCATTGTTCGCGATCGACCGCCCGCCGCCCGGCCCCTACGTGCTGGTCGACGATCTCAACATCGTCTTCATCCTGCTCAACACCTTCGTCGGTTTCACCACCAGCATCTTCTCGGCCAGCTACATCGCCCACGAACTCGAGACCGGCCGGCTGACGCCGGCGTATTTGCGATTCTACCATGCGATGTACCAGACCATGATGTTCGGCATGAACCTCGCGTTCGTGTCGAACAATATCGGGTTGATGTGGGTCGCGGTGGAAATCGCCACCCTCACCACGGTGCTGATGGTCGGCATCTACCGCACCCATGCAGCACTTGAAGCGGCGTGGAAATATTTCATCCTCGGCAGCGTCGGCATCGCGCTCGCTTTGTTCGGCACCATCCTGGTCTACATGGCGGCGCGCCCGGTGGTCGGCGAAGGCCAGGACGGCATGGTCTGGACGCTGTTGATCGAGCATGCCGCGCAATTCGACCCGGCCCTGCTCAACGTCGCCTTCGTCTTCCTGTTTCTCGGCTACGGCACCAAGGTTGGCCTGGCGCCGCTGCATGCCTGGCTGCCGGACGCCCATGCCGAAGGTCCGACGCCGATCTCGGCCGTGCTGTCCGGCCTGCTCCTGAACGTCGCGCTCTATGCGCTGCTGCGCTTCAAGATCCTGCTCGCCGCCAATCCGGCCGCGATCGCGCCCGGTCCGCTGATGGTGACGATGGGACTGGTCTCGGTGGTGTTCGCGGCGTTCATGCTGTACCGCCGGCGCGACATCAAGCGGCTGTTCGCCTATTCCTCGATCGAACACATGGGCATCATCGTCTTTGCCTTCGGCATGGGCGGCCCGCTCGCCAATTTTGCAGGGCTGTTGCACATGGTGATGCACAGCCTGACGAAATCGGCGATCTTCTTTGCCGTCGGGCATATCTCACAGATCAAGGGCACGCAGCGGATCAACCGGATCCGGGGCCTGACGGTGACGCATCCGGCGCTCGGCTGGGGCCTGGTGGTCGGCGTCGCCGCCATCGCCGGATTGCCGCCGCTCGGCATCTTCATGAGCGAGTTTCTGGTCGTGACCTCCACCTTCGCGCGGCAGCCGCTGCTGGCGATCGTGCTGGTGTTCGGAATCCTGCTGGCGTTCGGCGCCCTGCTGCTGCGGCTGACCAGCGTCGCATTCGGCCAGCCGCGCGGCAGCACGGCACCGGCCGAGGCTTCCTACGTTCCGATGTTCGCGCATCTCGCGCTGGTGCTGGGCGCGGGCATCTATCTTCCCGCGCCGCTCGTGGTCTGGTTCCAGAATGTCGCCCGCCTGCTTGGATAAATGTGAGGACTGAC
Source organism: Pseudomonadota bacterium (assembly GCA_043811435.1). Classification (GTDB taxonomy): domain Bacteria; phylum Pseudomonadota; class Alphaproteobacteria; order Rhizobiales; family Xanthobacteraceae; genus Bradyrhizobium. The sequence continues at coordinate 58,766 of JBDRNF010000283.1, read as the reverse complement.
CGGATATGCCGTCGCTGATCGATCTCATGCTGGAGGGCCGCGCGGTGGAGCAACATCGCCCGTGGCCGCGCGCGGTGGTCGATGCTGCGGTGTGGAATTTTGCCGCCAGGGAGCTGGCGCACGGCCGCTGGAGCCTGCTCGGTCTGTGGGGCGAGCCGTCGGCAGTGCACATGGCCATCATCGACGGCCAGACTGCCGAGATCGCCGTGGTCAGCCTGGATTGCCCCGACCGCGTCTATCCCTCGGTCGGCCTGCACCATCCGCCCGCGCTCCGGCTGGAGCGCAGCATCCGCGACCTCTACGGCTTGTCGGCGGAAGATCTGCCCGACACCCGTCCCTGGCTCGATCACGACCAGTGGGGCGTTCGCTTTCCGCTCGGCGACCGCATCGGCGCACCACCGAAGGCCGCCCCCTATCGCTTCCTGACGGCGGAAGGCCCCGGCATGCACCAGATCGCGGTCGGTCCGGTGCATGCCGGCATCATCGAGCCCGGTCATTTCCGTTTTACCGCCAGCGGCGAGACCGTGGTCCGGCTGGAACAGCGGCTGGGATACACCCACAAGGGTATCGAGGGGCTGATGGCCGGCGCCAGTCTCGAGCGCGCCGCAAAGCTTGCCGGACGCGTCTCCGGCGACAGCACAGTCGCCTATGCCTATGCGTTTTCACGCGCCGCCGAGGCGGCGTTGCAGCTCGTCGTGCCCGATCGCGCGGTGTGGCTGCGCGCCCTGCTGGCCGAGCTGGAGCGGCTCGCCAACCATCTCGGCGATATCGGCGCGATCTGCAACGATGCCTCCTTCAGCCTGATGCACGCTCATTGCAGCGTGTTGCGCGAGAGCGTGCTGCGCGCATCGCACAGCGCGTTCGGGCATCGGCTGTTGCGGGACGTCATCGTGCCCGGCGGCGTCACCCGCGACATCAGCGAGCAAGGGACCGAAGCCATCCGGACCGTGCTGGACAACATCCGGCTGCGCTTCCCTGCTTTGATCGAATTATACGACAACACCGCCTCATTGCAGGACCGCACCGTCGACACCGGCGTCCTCACACCGGCTTTGGCCCGGCAATATGCCGCCGGCGGCACCGTCGGCCGCGCCTCCGGCCGGACCTTCGACGCGCGCCGCACCTTGGCCTATCCGCCCTATGACAGCCTGCGCTTCGAGGTCCCGACCCTTATCGAGGGTGACGTCAACGCCCGCGTCTGGATTCGCGTGCGCGAGGTCGAGCAGTCGCTTGCCTTGATCGACCAGATATTGAGCCGCCTGCCGCCGGGCCCGCTCGGCACCCATGCGGCGCACCGGCGCGAGCCGCGCGAGGGCATGGCCATCGTCGAGGGCTTTCGCGGCGACGTGCTGGTCTGGCTCCGCGTGCACGATGGCCTGATCGAGCGATGCCATTTGCGCGACCCCTCCTGGTTTCAATGGCCGCTGCTGGAAGCCGTGATCGAGAACAACATCGTCGCGGATTTCCCACTCTGCAACAAATCGTTCAACTGTTCCTATTCGGGCCAGGATCTCTAGCAATGCGCAAACTGCTGTTCGAAAGCCTGTTTCGCCGGCCGTTCACCGAACTGCCGCCATTGCCTGACGATGCCGCGGTGACGGAACTGGCACGCTCGGTCGGCACCGCGGCGCGGCGGCGGCTCGGCCGCAGCCTTTCGATCCGCGAGATCGACGCCGGCTCCTGCAACGGATGCGAACTGGAAATCCACGCGCTCAACAACGCCTATTACGACATCGAGCGCTTCGGCCTCAAATTCGTGGCGTCGCCGCGCCATGCCGACGTGTTGATGGTGACCGGACCCGTGACCAAAAACATGCGCGAGGCGCTGAAACGAACCTATGATGCGACGCCCAATCCGAAATGGGTCGTTGCAGTCGGCGACTGCGGCCGCGATGGCGGCTGTTTCGCCGGCAGCTACGCGGTGGTCGGCGGCGTCGCCGAAGTGGTCCCGGTTGACCTGCACATCCCCGGCTGTCCGCCGACGCCGACGGCGTTGCTGCGCGGTCTTCTCGCACTGCTCGAACGGGTGGACAGCAATGCCGTTGCGCCGTGAAAAAGAAAGGGACTCTTCCCCCTCTCCCCTTGTGGGAGAGGGTGGCTGCGATGCGCAGCATCGCAGACGGGTGAGGGGTTTGTCTCCGCGGATAGAGACCCCTCATCCAGCGCTTCGCGCCACCTTCTCCCACAAGGGGAGAAGGGAAGAAGAAACGATCCCGACCTTACCGCGTCCGCTCCAGCGCGCGCGGCGACGCCTTCGGTGGCCGGACCGACTTCGGTTTTGCAACATGCTCGCGGAGCCGGACGCCACGGCCGCCGGCGGCGCTCGCCACGCCCGGACCGATCAGCTCGATGCCGGCTTTCTCGAGCGCGGAGACCAGTTTCATCAGCGAGTCGACATTGGCGCGGATGACGCCGTCGCTGGCTTCCATGCGCTGGATCGTCGGCACCGAAAGGCCCGCCAGATCGGCGGTCTGCCGCTGATCGATGTTGAGGAGCGCGCGGGCGGCCCTGAGTTGATGGGCGGTGATCATCGATGTCGCTCCGGTTTCGGCGGATATACCTACAAGATGCAAATTACTACTTCAAGTATCATTTTTTAGGCATGATACCTCATGCTGGCGGCGTCGCCCGCATGCGATCTGACGCTTGAACTCGATGGGGAATCGGCTGTGCGGCTGTTGGGACGATATCAGGGAAGAAGCGGCGAGATTGAGATCGTCGAATGCTCGTGGGATGGAACCCGGATCTATTTCGAGGAGGGCGTTCGGCAGAGCCAGGCGACGCCCGACGGTGAAAGCGTCTTCACCTATGTGAAGCTGATGGACGAGCTGTTACACCGGGCTGGCAACATCCTGGTGCTCGGATGCGGCGGCGGCAACCTCGCCACCCGGCTGACCCGGCTCGGCAAGCAGCTGACCATCGTCGACAACAACCCGATCAGTTTCGTGATCGCGCAGAAGTTCTTCGGGCTTCCAGACGATCTCCACTGCATGGTGTCCGATTTCCGCAAGTTCATCTATCAGGACGACGCGCTTTACGACGGCATCGCCATCGATATCGGCGGCCCGGGTTTTCGTTTCAATGAAGAATTCGACGTCGAGACCTGCGACGCGATCCGCGCCCGGCTGGCGCCGGGCGGCCGCATCGTGATGAACGTGACGGTCCTGAACGATATCGACCCGTTGCCCGACCGCATCGCGGCGCGGCTCGCCGGCGATCATATGCGGGTATGGATCGTCGACGAACAGGGCATCGAGGACCGCAACGCCATCATCGCCTGCCTGCCGGAACGGCAGCTGAATCCCCGTGCGACGCTGCACGAAGCCATGCAACACAATCAGGAGCGATGGTCGATCCGGCGCGGCCGGCTTCGCAACCGCGATCTGACGTTTGGATCACGCGACGGGTGACGGACCGCGGATAGCTGCCTCGCCGGTCACCGGCGCCACCAAAAACGTTTTGAGCGCGCTGACGATCTCGGCCGGCTTGTCATGCTGCACCCAGTGCCCGGCGCCCTCGACCTTCACCAGTTCGGCCTGCCTGAAATGCCCGAGCACCCCTGCGGTTTCGGGATCGGTCAGAAAACTCTCGCCGCCCGCCACAAGCAGCGTCGGACAGGCGATGCGCGACCACAGCGCGATGTTGTCTTCCAGCGATAGCCGGTACGGCGCGCGGGCGCGCAGGTAGGGATCGAACTTCCAGCTGTAGCCGCCGTCGGCATCCGCTTTCAGCGCATGGGTGGCGAGGTGCATCGCCTGCTCGCGGGTCAGCCGCGCATTGCGCCCCAGCATGCGATCGGCGCCATCGGCCACCGACGCATAGCGCTGGGTTTTCCGCTGCGCCGTCTTGTCGAGGTCGCCGACCCAGTCCGCGATCCTGATATCGATCGGCTTCACCTGCCGCGCCGGAAAATTGGTCACGCCGTCGAGCACGACCAGCCGCGATACTTTTTCCGGAAACGCCCCGGCAAAGGTCAGGCTGACCATGCCGCCCATGGAGTGGCCGACGATGGCGAGGTTTTCCAGACTTTCGGACTTCACGAGGCAGGCGAGATCGTAGACGTGATCGGCCAGGCTGTAGCTGCTGCCCTTTGCCCACTCGGAATCGCCGTGGCCGCGCAGGTCGGGCGCGATGACGTGAAAATTCGCCCGCAAGGCGCGCGCCACATGGTCCCAGCTGCGGGAATGATCGAGGCCGCCATGGACCAGCAGCAGCGGCGGCGCCGATGCGTTGCCCCAATCGGTGTAGTGCAGTCGAAGTCCGTGGGATTGGTAGAAGCGCGCCTGCGGCGCATCCGATAATGGGTTCATGGCCCTTTAGATAGAGGCAGGTGCCGCCCGCGTCCAGCATTCCGGAACGCGGAATTCAGCGGATGCCTGCGCGCATGAAGGATTGCACGAACTGCCGCTGGAACAGCAGGAAGGCGAACAGTAGCGGCCCCATCGTCATGACGGTCGCGGCTGTTATGATCGACCAGTCCACGCCGGTCTCCGGTGCGCCGAACACGGCCAGCCCCACGGTCAGCGGCCGCGCCTCCACCGAATTCGTGACGATCAGGGGCCACAGGAAATTGTTCCAGTGATAGCTGACCGAAACCAGACCGAACGCAACATAGGTGGGTCGCGCCAGCGGAACGTAGACCCGCCAGAGAATCTGCAGCAGCCCTGCCCCCTCGACCCGGGCCGCTTCGACCAGTTCCTGCGGAACGCCCTTGAAGGTCTGGCGCAGCAGGAAGATGCCGAACGCGCTTGCGAGATACGGCAACGCGATCGCCGGAATGGTATCCAGCAATCCGAGCTTTCCGATCATGCGGTAATTCTCGACGATCAGCACGTCGGGCATGATCATCAACTGGAGCAGGACGAGCGCAAACGCGATGCCGCTGCCCCTGAACTTGAAGCGCGCGAAGGCGTAGGCCGCCAACGTCGACAGCACGAGTTGCCCGATCAGGATCAGAACGACCAGAACGACGGTGTTGAGGTAATAGCGGCCGAACGGCGCCTGATTCCAGGCTCGCGCGAAATTCTCGAGCGTCCAGGGCGCCGACAGGCTGAACGATGTTGCGTAGGCTGCCGGATGCAGCGCGCTCCAGAAGGCATAGGCCAGCGGCGCAAGCCAAAGCAGTGCCAGCAGCCACGCGGCGATCACTTCAAGAGGATGCGTCCGCCCGTTCATTGATAGTGGATCCTGCGGTCAAGATAGCCGAACTTGACCAGCGCAACCCCGCTCAGCAGGACCAGGAGCACGACGGTCAACGTTGCCGCATAAGCCGAATCCTGGAACACGAACGCAACTTCGTAGATATAGTAGAGCAGCAACGTGCTGGCATTGTTGGGACCTCCCTTGGTCATGATGACGAGGTGATCCACCAGCTTGAACGAATTGATGACGGCGTTGATCGCCACGAACAGGGTGGTCGGCATCAGGAGCGGAAAGGTAATCCGCCGGAACGTGTACCAGCGGCCGGCCCCCTCAACCGCCGCGGCTTCCTCGAGATCGGGCGACAGCTGCTGAAGGGCGGCGAGATAGAAGATCATGAAGAAGCCGGCTTCCTTCCAGACCACCATGACGATCAGGCAGCCCATGACCGTGCCCGGATCGCCGAGCCAGTTCCAGCCCGCGAGGCCGAACAGCCCGCGCAACTGGTCGAGCAATCCGTAGTCCGGCGTGTAGAAGAACAGCCAGATGTTGGCGACCGCAATCATCGGCAGCACGGTGGGCGTGAAGAATGCGAGACGCAGGAAACCGCGCCCGCGCATGTTGCGGTTGACCCACATCGCCATCAGCAGCGCCAGCGCGATCGAGGTCGGAATGGTGCCGAGCGCGAACCAGAAATTGTTGACGAGCGCTCTCCAGAAAATCGGATCGGCGGCCATCGAATGGTAGCTGTCGAGGCCGACGAAGACCTCGCTGCCGCTTCGGCGGGTGATGAAGAAGGAATGCCGGATCGTGGCCAGTATCGGAAAATGCGTAAACGCAATCAGCAGCACGGCCGCCGGCAACAGCAGCAGCCAGGCATTCACGGCGTTCCACCACGCATGCGACCTCGGCCGGCGCGCAATTGGTGACATGCGAGGGGGATCGGACATCGGATGAGAGGCCGGATGGGGGATCATCCCCACCCGGCCGTTCTCCTTATTTATAAGCGCGGAGTACGCGGTCGGCCTGCTGCTGAGCGGCCGCAAGCGCTTCCTGCGGCTTCTGCGTCCCGGTGATCGCCGCCTGCACGGCATCGCCCACGAACTTGTAGATGCGGCCGTTCTCGTGAACCGACAATTCCGGCACGGCATGCTCGAGCTGATCCCGGGCAACGGTCGCGGCAGGGAACCCCTTTGCATAGGCTTCCATCGCCGGGGTCTTGTAGGCCGCCGGGGAAACCGCGACGTACCCGGTCTTCATGCTCCACTCGGCCGCACGCTCCGGAGCCGTCATCCACTCGATGAACTTCACGGCCGCTTTCTGCTGCTCGGGGGATGCGCTCTTGAAGATGTAGAAGCTGCCGCCACCGGTCGGGGAGCCGCGCCGTTCTTTGGCCGGCAGCATGGCAACGCCGAAGTTGAACTTGGCGGCGTTCTTGACCGCGGTCAGGTTGCCCGTCGTGTGCCACATCATCGCGGTCTTGCCTTCGAGGAAATCGGTGCGCAGCGTCGCCCAGTCGATGCTGCCCATCGGCATGACGTTATGCTTGCGCGACAGGTCGACCCAGTAATCCAGCGCTGCCACCGTTTTTGGCGCGGTGAGATAGACCTCGTTTCCCGCGTCGTTCATCAACTTCTGGCCATTCTCGATGGCAAGCGCCTGCAGCATCCAGTAGGCGTAGCCGGTCGTCGGAATTTCGACGCCCCAGCGCACGGTGTTGCCGGACGCATCCTTCTTGACGAGCTTCTTCGACATGGCGACCATTTCGTCCCAGGTCGCGGGCGCCTTTTCCGGATCGAGGCCGGCTTCCTTGAAGGCGTCCTTGTTCCAGTACAACACGATCGTCGAGCGCTGGAACGGAATGCTCCAGGTCTTGCCGTCGATCTGTCCGTTGGCCATGAACGCCGGATAGAACTGCTTGAACCATGTCTTGTCGGCAACAAGATCATCCATCGGCACGATGGCTTTCTCGTCCATCAGCGTGAAGACGTCGGTCGACAACAGCACCGACAATTGCGGCGGTTGACCGCCCTTCATTGCCGTCATCGCCTTGGTCATCGTATCGGTGTAGTTGCCGGCGTACACCGCGGTCACCTTGATGTCCGCATTCTCCTTGCCGAAGCGGGAGACCATGTCGTCGATGATCTTCGTCACCGGACCGCCCACCGCGACCGGATAGTACATGGTCAAATCCACCGCAGCCGCCGGCCGCTGGCCCAGCAACAGCACCGCCAGTGCGGCCGCCCCCAGCGTCATTCGTCGAAATTCCATCATGTCGTCCTCCATTGTTATCTCTTGCCGCGCCGAGACCCCTTACGGTTTCAGCCCGACGCAACTCGTCTTGTGTCATCGGCGGCCGAATCCAGCCGCCGCCCGGTGTTCTGATCGAACTGATGTTCGTGAGCTGCATCCCAGGCGAGCCTGACGTCGTCGCCCGGATGAGCCTTGCTGAAACCGTCCTGCCGCACCGAAACCGGCTGACCTTCGACCTCGCACAGAATGATGCTGTCGGCACCGAGGTGTTCGACGGTCTTTACGCGGGCTGCGTGACCGTCTTGCGACACGATGCGGACATGCTCCGGCCGGATACCGATCAGGCGGTCGCCCCGCGGGATCAGGTTCATCGGTGGCGTACCGATGAACCGCGCCGTGAATGCCGTGGCCGGCCGATTGTACAATTGCTCCGGCGTGCCGTTCTGCTCGACGCGCCCGTCGCGCATCAACACGACGCGATCGGCCATGGTCATGGCTTCGGTCTGATCGTGCGTCACGTAGACCATGGTGATCCCGAGACGCTGTTGCAGCGCCCGGATTTCGGTCCGCATCTCGTGGCGCAGCTTGGCGTCGAGATTCGAAAGCGGTTCATCCATCAGGCAGACGCGCGCCTCCGCAATGATGGCGCGCCCGAGCGCCACGCGCTGGCGCTGCCCGCCGGACAATTGCGACGGCTTGCGCCCAAGCAGTTGCCCGAGACCGACAATCTCCGCCACACGGTGAAGCCGCTCATCGCGCTCGGCGCGGGATACGCGACGCACGCGCAGACCGAAGACGATGTTCTCGGCCACGCTCAAATGCGGAAACAGGGCGTAGGACTGGAAGACCATCGAGATCTTGCGCTGAGCCGGCGTCAGATGGGTCACATCCGTACCGCCGATGGTAATCGTGCCACCGTCGAGTTGTTCGAGACCCGCAATCAGGCGAAGCGTCGTGGATTTGCCGCAACCGGACGGACCGAGCAGCACCAGCAGCGCGCCTTCTTCCGCCGTGAGACCCACGTCGTCGACGGCCCGCATCGGCCCCCAATTCTTGCAAACGTGATTCAGCGTAATCGCCGACATGATCTATCCGGCCCAGCATTGTTTGCGACGTGCAATCTGCACTTTCGCAGTCGTATCGAAGCATCCCGGTCCGTTTCGTCTGACGTTCATATGAACATGCTAAGTGCGCATGTGAAACGGAAGCTGCATCCATACTGTTCGAATGATACATTTTAGTGACAATGAGGTCTCATGCTGAAGATCGCCACAGAACGCCACGGCCGCATTCTGGAGATCGTGCGCGAGCAAGGCTTCGCCTCGATCGAGCATCTCGCCAGACAGTTCGACGTCACGCAGCAGACCGTCCGCCGTGTCGTGAACCAACTGTGCGATCAGGGGCTGCTGCGACGGATTCACGGCGGCGTCGGCCTTCCCGTGCAGTACCAGAATCTCGCCTATGGAAGCCGACAGGGATTGAACGCCGACGCCAAGCGACGCATCGCCCGTGCCGTTTCCAGTTTCATTCCCGATGGCGCATCGCTGATGATCGGTCTCGGCACGACCCCCGAATACGTCGCGCAGGCGCTGTCCAGCCGTCAGGATTTGCGGGTCATCACCAACAATTTGAACGTGGCGGCGGCGTTCGCGCAAAATCCCGACGTGGAAATCACGATCGCGGGCGGAACATTACGACCCCTTGACCGGGACATCATTGGCGACGCGGCCGTCCGTTTCTTCTCCGGCTTCAGGGCCGATTTTGGAATCTTCGGCGTCGGCGGCATCGATCAGGATGGCGCCCTGCTCGATTTTCATTCGGACGAAGTTCAGGCGCGGCAAGCCATTGTCGCCAACTGCCGGGCCGCCCTGCTGGTCGCCGACGCCAGCAAATTCGGCCGCAACGCCACAGTCCGCGGCGGCCATCTTGGCGATTGTCATCGCCTTTTCACCGACAAGCCCTTGCCGCCGGGTTTTCGTCCGATCGCCGAACAGTACGCGGATCGGATCCACGCCGCGAGTGACAGCCGCGTGGACGCGGCGTGAACCGGACGATCAGTGAGACTGGAAGCGGTTTCAGCCTAACCGGCGGCGATATAGCTCGGATAGATCTCGTCGAACCCGCCGATTCCCCGTATCTCGCCGCGATCCAGCCAGACAAGCCGATTGCAGAAACCTTTCATGACTGCGGCGTCGTGGGTTGCCAACACGATGATGCTGACTCGTTTCAGCAACTCGGTGAGCCGCAGCTGTGCTTTGGCAATGAAGTGAGCGTCGCCCGCAGATATCATCTCGTCCATCACGAGAATTTCCGAGTTCACCGCCGTCGAAATCGAGAAAGCAAGACGCAGGTACATCCCGGACGAATAGGTGTGAACGGGCATTCTGAGATACTCGCCCAGTTCCGAGAACTCCTCGATCTCCGGCGATAATTTCCTTGCCTCTGCAAATGTATGCCCGAGGAACACCAGACGAAACACGATGTTTTCAAGCCCGGTTGCCTCCGGATCCATCCCTAGCGAAATATCGGTCAAGGCTACGATGCGTCCCACACGCCTGACCGCTCCGCTGGTTGGCGGATAGGCACCGGCGAGGACGCGGAGCAGCGTCGTCTTGCCGGCTCCGTTGTTCCCGACCAATCCGATGCGGTCGCCCCCGGAGAGCGTCAGGTTTATCTTCGACAAGGCTCGTACCGATACGCCGTTCGCCTGCGTGGCCAGTTTTCCCCCGATAGCCGACCATAGCCGAAGCTGGAGGGAATGCGCATCCGGCGTGCGAACCGGAAACTCGACGGATACGTCGTGCAAACTGATGCTGGCCATCATCATATCCAGTAGACGATACGGCGGCTGTCGCGCCCCAGGAAGGGCAGGCTCGCACAAAAGCCGCCGAGCGAAAAGATGATGGCGCTTCCCCAATAGGCCAGGGAAACATCACGGCCGAGCAACGGATCGCGAATGATCGCAACGAACACCGCAAAGGGATTCCAGGGCAGCCAATCCTGGGCGCGCGCCGGAAGAATCTCGGGCATCCAGAGAACCGGCGTAACGAAAATCGCGACCTGGATCACGTTGCTTACGACCTGGACGATGTCCCGATATCTCGTGCACAGAATCGAGAGGATCAGGGACGTCCACAAACACCAGACCAGGGTCAGCAACACACCCGGAATGGCAAGAAATGCCGAGCTTGATGGTCGAAGGCCCAGACTTGCCGCAAGAATTAGCGGAAAGATCAGGTTCATGAAAAACGTCGCGGTGTGTCGAAACGCCAGCGCGAACACCACCGTGGAGACGGGCATGCATTGATTGTGAAAATAGCGGCTGTTGGCGGGCAACAGGGTCGTAGACTCAATCAGGACGGCTGAAATCAATTGCCAGACCACCAGACCCACGGCGATGTAAGGGAGAACCTCGCCGACGGGTAGCGCCCACAGATACGACCATACGAAGCCAATCGTCGAAACGGCGATGGCGCTCGTCAGCATGATCCATATCTGGCCAAGCCTGGAGCGTGCATATCGCCGGCGCATCTCACTGGAGCCGATCAGGTACCAAAGCCGCCACTGAAGTGCGCCGTCGACGATCTCCGCCGTCCCTGACCTGAAATGCGCTCGCAGCCCGGTCTCGGAACCCGTCTCCGATAATGAAGAAGATCGCTGCCTGTCCACGCTTCATTCCGCCTTCGGTTGCGTTGGCCTGACAACCCGCTTGCCATGAGCGGCCGGTTACCGGCGTCCTGCGGTTTCATCAACCGCCTCTGAAAGAGCCGTGCAAACCCGCTCAATATCCCTGTCATCGAGATTTGTGTGAAACGGCAGGGCAAGCGTCGAGACCGCAACCCTCTCGGTGACCGGAAACTGGCCGGGACGAAAGCCGAATTGCTCGCGAAAATATGGCTGGAGATGGATCGGAGGGAAATAATTGCGCGTCGGGATACCCTTGCTCGCCAACCGCGTGGCGACCGCGTCCCTGTCCAGCGATGAATCCAGTCTGACCACGTACACAAACCAGCTCATGCGGGTCGTGCCTTCGACCGGCATGAGGACCCGCACTCCGGGAACGGCGGATAATCTCTCGCCGTATCTGGCGGCGACCGCCGCCCGGCGTTCGAGCAATTCCTCAAATCGCGAAAGCTGCGAGACGCCGAGAGCGGCGCTCAATTCATTGAGCCGGTAATTGAACCCGAGTCTGTCGTGGCTCAGCCAGCCGCCCATCGTCCCGCGGCCCTGATTTCGAAGCGAGCGCAGGCTCGCGTCCCACGCAGGATCATCCGTGGCGATGATCGCGCCCTCGCCCGTCGTCATTTGCTTGTTGGGATAGAACGCAAACACGGAGGCGCGACCGAAAGTACCGACGTTGCGGTTACGGTAGGTCGCACCGAGCGCCTCGCAGGCATCCTCGATCAGCGCCAATGAGTGCCGATCGGCTATCTCGCAAAGGCTGTCCATTGCCGCCGGCCGGCCGAACACGTGGATAGGCAATATGCCGACGGTACGGCCTGTGACGGCCGCATTGACGGCCGCCGGGTCGATGTTGAGCGTTTCCTCGTCGATATCGACAAACACCGGCGTGCCACGCTCATAGAGAATGCAATTGGCAGACGCGACGAAACTGAAAGGCGAGGTGATGACCTCCGATCCTTCGCTGACCCCCGCAAGCCGCATGCAAAGATGCAGGCCGGACGTTCCGTTTGAAACGGCGACCGCGTGCCTGGTCCCGACGTAGTTGCGGACCAGATCCTCGAACTGTTCGACAAAAGGTCCGATACTCAACACGCCGCTTCGCAGCGCCGAAACGACGAGACTGATATCATTCTCGTTGATATCCGGCCTCGACATCGAAATCATATCCGGGCGCATCGCGTTCATCGGAGATTTCCGGCGGGCACGCCGGCCACGGTACTGTGGTCCTCGACGTCTCTGATGACGACGGCCCCGGCTCCGACGATGCACCACCGTCCGATACTGCGGCCTGGAAGAATGCGGCAGCCGATCCCCAGAAAGCTGCCTTCTCCCACGCGGACGCCTCCCGCCAGGCAGCTGCCGGGCGCGATATGGACATGCGACTCGATCACGCAATCATGCTCGACGATGGCTCCGGTATTGATAATGACGTTCTCGCCGACATCGGCGTCGGCATTGATGATGGCGCCTGCCAGCACGGCGGTGCCGGGTCCCACTCTTGCATGGCGGCTGACGACCGCGGCCGGATGCACGATGGTCGCCAGGGCGGCATTGCGCGCCCTCTCCCTGATCACGACTTCGCGCCGCCTCCGATTGTCACCGATGGCCACGACGACCGCGTCGACGGCAAAATCCTGCCAGAGCGGTATCGTTCCAAGCACCGGCAGTCCCATGACCATCGTTCCGGTCAACGCCGGATCGTCGTCGAGAAATCCTGCGACCGTCGTTCCATGCATTGCCATGGCAGCGTCGGCAACGACCTTGCCGTGTCCTGCCGCGCCCAGAATTGCGACTCTCACGAAAACCCCTTCACCACCGATTGCGTCGACTATCGGCGTCGCGTCCGTTTGGCCATTCTCGTCTTATGGAATTCGAGTCGCCGCGGCAACAGGCCGCCTGGCGATGCATGCTTGAAAAGCGCTTCGGCCTCAAGGGCGAATGCTATAAGAGGAGGATCATCGGGCAGGTAGTCGCTGCCTGGCTCGCCAAACCGCAGGGATCGTCGAATTGACGGGCGCAACCGAAAACGTCCTGGTATCGCAACAGCAGCAAGCCGGCGCCGCAGCCGACTTGAATACGACGGTTCCGGAAGCCAACACATCGCCGAAGCGGGTCTGCCACATTGTGGCCACGACGGAAGGCGCCGTTTGGGTATACGAGCAACTCCGCGACCTGCGCGATCGCTTCGGTTATGATGTTTCGGTGATATTGAACGGCCCCTCGGGCACGCTGGTGGATCGATTCAGAGCTGCGGGAATACCGATCCTGACGAGTGACTTCAGTTTTCTCGGCGTATCGGATCTGTTTGCCCTTCCCCGAAAGATCATCGCGCTTGCCCGCCTGTTGCGGCGCGAGCGCTTCGACATCGTTCATACCCATCTGTTTCATTCCATGGTCATTGGCCGGATAGGCGCCTGGCTCGCCGATGTTCCGGTAAGACTGTCCATGGTGGCGGGCCCCTTCCATCTCGAGGCGTATACGCCGCGCTGGATCGACGGATCGACCCAGTGGATGGATACCGCGCTGATCCCGTCCTGCGAATGGACACGCAAGCTCTACAAATCGCTTGGCGTCGAGGACAAACGTCTTGCCGTGATCTATTACGGCCCGGATGAAGAGAAGTTCGATCCGGCCAATCACCAGGCCGCGGACTTGCGTCGTGAATTCGGCTGGGGAGACGACGGCCCCCTGATCGGAATGATCGCGTATTTCTATGCCGAACTCGGCGTCAATCTCTGGACGCCGCCGGCGGTGCAGGGCCGGTCGGTCAAATGCCAGGCGGATGCGATCCGGGCGATGCCACAGATCCTGAAGGAGTTCCCGAAGGCGCGATTGATTTTCGTGGGCTCCGGCTGGGAGGAAGGCGGACGGCAATATCTCGCCAAGATGCAGTCGCTGGTTCGCGATCTCGGTCTCGACGATCGCGTGACGTTCACCGGCTTTCGATCGGACGTGCCGGAAGTGCTGAAGGCGCTCGACGTGGCCCTGCAGGCATCGCTGAGCGAAAACCTCGGAGGAACGATCGAGGGACTCCTGATGGAAACGCCGATGGTCGCCAGCCGCGTCGGCGGCCTGACCGACAGCGTCATCGACGGCAAAACCGGTGTGCTGGTCGACGCGGATGATCCGGCTGCCCTCGCCAACGGAATCCTGGCCGTCCTGCGCGATCCCGACAGCGCCCGGCAGCTGGCGAAGCACGGCCGGCAATTCATGCTCGAACGGTTTACGCTGCGCAAGACCGTCGAAAACGAGCACGCGTTCTATCAGGAACTGCTGGAGCGCGCACCACGCGGCTACCGACCAGGTCGAACGTTTGCCAGGCTGTTCTCGGGGGCCGCAATATGCGGCTATCTTGCGGTACGCTATCGTTTCCTCGACGGGTGGCTGCTCCCGCGACTCGATTCAGGCTGGCGTCCCTGGCATTTCGTCAGATTGCGAAGGCTTGTCCTGCGCATTGCCAATGCTCTCGTGCGAAGGCTCGGTGGCGTTCCGGCGGCCCCGGACCAGGCCGGCGCGACAATGCCCGTCAACGAACAGTTCCTCTCGATTCAACACACCCCGCCACCGCCCGTTGGAACGGCGCTTCAAAGTGCGTTGCGGATGAGCCTGTATCGCTTCTACGCCTTCGTGGGACGCAGAAAACTCGGATGGGGACTGAGGCGCCGCGTTTCCGGCATGCTTCGTGACGTGTTCGGACGCAAATAAGGGCAGCACACGCCTGCCCGGCACCATGCGGCGCCTCGGCGGTTACGACGGCATGCAGGGCGCCACCACCGCGATCACGGCAAATACCCGACACGTTTCGGCGGTCGAAACGGCGGTCAGCCTTGAAAGCGCTCGGGAAAAAAGGCAAAAAGCCCGGTAAAATCTTGGTCGGAGTGGCAGGATTTGAACCTGCGACCCCTGCGTCCCGAACGTCATTCCCCACCGAGAAACTCTAATAGAATCAATGGATTTTGGGTCGCTTTAACCACCATTATCGCCGTTCGTTCACGGGGTTTCGGTGGTCAATCGGTGGTTGGACCAATTTGCCCCGGCCGAAGCAGCGATCTCAAATCCACTAAAGGTTTTTGTCACCGCACCAGTTTCGCACCAGAAACAACCTGAAAAAACCAAAACAAACACGATCGAAATCGAACGAAAAACAAGTAAAATCAACTGACCTGACCGATATTCTGCCGCTCATAGCGATCTGGTTGCAGGTTCGAGTCCTGCCGGGCCCCACCAATAAATCAACGGCCTGGTTGTGTTGCTTCATTGCTCCGTTGAGCCACCGCATCAGAAACGCCTGCTTCGTCGCTCATTGCCGTAGTCCAGTGCCCCGCAAATTAATGTTTCCCGTTCGATCGGGCTACGGTCTCTCCTCTTTGATTGTAGGCTTGGCGGCAATGTCGCACGAACAGGCGAAACCGCACTGCTCGCTTTGTTCATCGTACGGCCCGTCAACGGTCGATCATGTTTCGTGATAGACCGCTTTGCGCCAGAACCGGCCGCTCCGTAACCGCCCATTACATGAATTGGATTGACACCAATTTGTGACTTGCCGACGAAGTCACTCCCTGCCGAAACATCGGCCCGCCGTTGACATCTCTCGGTGTACACATCGTGTACACGCCACCTCGTCTTCTAACCATGTCAAAATCTAACACTCCGCTCCAATCCACCATAGGCAAGTTTGATGTAGTTCTGCGATCTCTGTCCAACCAGGTCCTGTCAACAGCGGTTGCAGGGCGTTGAGGTGGAGCACGCTCGACTCCGCCCTGCCCGCGATTGGGCGGTCATCATAAATTAAAGTGGATAGGACTTGAGATTCAGATGGATCAATTAAGGTGGACTGCATCTCCACGTCGAGCTGACGTAACACTGGCAGCAATACCGGTCCCCAAAAGCAACGATGACCTTGAGGTAGGCGGCTACACGCCCGGCCGATGCTGGGAATGCCAATGTAACGCGAGTTCGCTGCGACGGCAGATCCAGACGCGATCGTGTCTCATCACGTGATCGAGGAACCGTTCCAGACCGACCGCACGTCCGGGATGACCAACGATGCGGAGGTGCAATCCGACCGACATCATCCGGGGCACCCTTTCACCTTCGCGGTACAGCATGTCGAAGCTGTCGCGCAGCATCTCAAAATACTGGCCCGCGGTCGCAATCGAGCCACGGATGAACTTGGCATCGTTCGTGACGAGGCTGTAGGGGACGACCAGATGCGATTGACCGGCAACGCGCACCCAGTAAGGATGCTCGTCGTTATAGGCATCTGAATCGTAGAGGAAGCCTCCTTCCTCGACCAGGAGCCGCCTCGTATTTTTACCTGGCGCATATCGGCAATACCAGCCGAGCGGGCGTTGTCCGACGGTCCGCGTCAGGCTCTCGACGGCACGTGCAATCCGGTCGCGCTCGGTTGTCTCGTCCAACCGGGCGTGATTCTCCCACCGCCAACCGTGCGCGCATACGTCCCATCCGCGCGTTACGATATCCGCAGCGACCGCCGGATTGCGCTCCAGCGCGAGAGCGCAAGCCATCACCGTCGCTGGCAGGTTGTGCTCACCGAGAATCCGCGACAGGCGCCAGTAGCCTACGCGGCTGCCATATTCGAACATCGACTCGGCGGCAAGGTCGTGGCCTCCCGGACCGGTGGCATCTATCAACCCAGTTTCGCTATCGCAATCTCCGTCGGCGATCGAGGGGTCGGATCCCTCCTCGTAGTTGATGACAAAATTGAGCGCGAGGCGGGCATCCCCCGGCCATTTCGGCTCCGGAAATCGACCACCATAGCCGACGAAGTCACGCTCGCGTCCGACCGGTACGGTCATGACATCTCCTTTGGCTTCGGAGCGATCCTCACGTGGCGATCGACGGTAACGGAAACGCTATCGTCTGCACAGCCCTTGGCAAGGGAGACGGCAAAGACTGCCGGTCCCTCCAGAGCCACCATGGGGTGATGCCAGATGTTCGGCCGGTAGACGACGCCTTGGCAGCTGCGGGCGATGAAGGCGGCCAACTTGTCAATGTCGGGCTCGCCATTCGTCAGGCTTGGACACACGGTCACGAGATATTCACTACAGGAGAGCGGGCTGAAGAACTGCGCCGAGTGCGGATGCCGCTCCATCGTGGTCACCTTCAGCGGAAGGCGAACAGGTTCGGGCAGTTGGTAGACCCACAATAGCCTTTCCGATGGCAGGCCATCGGTCTCGAAGGCCGACGTAATCATGTGTCGAACTGTCGTACTGACAGGCTCAATCACTTCGCCGAATTGACGGAAACCGGCTGCGGAGAGACGGCGTGGCGTGACCATGAGTTCGCGAGCGGTTTCAGCCCGGGTTCCGCCTTGCTCCCTCGAACGGCCGCTAGGCATTTGCACTCGCAGAAGCCGGCGGACCGCTTGCCGCACTGGGCACGAATCGCTCCGAGAAGATCGACGAAGCCGCCGCACCGAATTCGGTGACCATCGCCCTTGCCCTGTCCGTCATTGCAGGCGGGCCGCACAGGTAAATATCGGAATTCGCAGCCTGCTCATCACCGATCAGATCCGTGACAAATCCAGAGTGGAAGCCGGCCCGCGGCGATACACCGGCGATCGCCATCCGAAGATCGCATTCCGGGAGGGAACCTGCGATATGCGCCAATTCGTCGACCAGGAACACATCGCGTGCCTCCGTCACGCCGAAGCAGAGCGTAATCGGTCGATGTTCTCCTGAAGCGATCATCTGGCGCAACATCGAAACCATCGGCGCCACGCCCGTTCCGCCGGCCACCATAAGCAGTGGCCGTACACCGCTGCGCAGATAAAACGTTCCCTGCGGCCCACGGCCCAGAAGCATATCGCCGGGCGCAGCCCGCTCGATCAGATAACGCGACATCACTCCGCCGTCGAGCAGGCGTACGTAAAATTCCAGGAGACGATCCTCTCCAGGAGCATTGGCCATCGAGTAAGAGCGCCATTCCGACGTTCCTGGCACCTGAAGATGGACATACTGGCCGGGCAGAAATTTGAGGCCAGTCAGGCCCAGCATGCGTGCGTGGACTGAAACGACGGATTGGCTCAACCGTCTGATCTCCTCGACCTTGACCGAGAATTGCTTGACCGGAAGGAGCTTTGCCCGTTCGTAAGGTATGCGGAGTTCGAGATCGCTCGCGGCCATCGTGACGCAAGGCAGAATCTCGCCGCCGTCCACTTCTTCCTGGCTCAGCGAAATCGACGACAGTTCGTCATACTCGACCGCCCCCGCGACGCAAGTCGCCCGGCAAGTCTGGCAATCTCCCACCTCGCAATCCGAGCTGAGCGGAATTCCGGCGCGACGGGCCGCCGACAGGATGCTTTCTCCGCTTCGGCTTGCGATGCGGACACAGTCGCCGTCAGCAAAAGTCAAGGTAATCGTCGTCATTCCGACCCAACTCCGATTAGTTGCACACCTACTGCGCGAGCGCGAACTTGCCGCCCTTCACAGTCAGCAAGACCACGCTGTCCGACTTGGCGCCGAAATGATCGTCGGCACCGTAGGAATACACGGCCGTGACCCCGACATGATCCTTCAGCCCTTCGATTGCGTCGCGAATCTTGGCACGATCGGGACCGACCTTGCGGATCGCTTCCGCGATCATGTTGACTGCATCGTAAGCATTGCCGGCAAAGGTTGCCGGAGGCTTTCCGTACTTGGCCTGATAGTCGCGAACGAAGGAGGACAGACCGGTCTTCTGGGGATCGGATTCCTTCAGAGAATCGATGACGTAAATCTTCGAGGAAGGAATCAGAATGTCGTCCGCAGCCCCGCCGGCGAGCCGCAGGAAGTTGAAGTCGTTGGCGGCGTGCGACAGATAGAGCGGCGCCGTCAAGCCGAGCTGCCGGTAGTTCTTCACGCCGATCGCCTGGCCCGGTCCGGTCGCCCAGATCACAACCGCATCCGGGTTCGCGCTGCGGATCTTGGTGAGCTGGGGCGTCATGTCCTTGTCATCGTTGCCATACGCCTGTTGCGCGACGATGGTTATGCCGAAGGATGCCGCATTTTTCTCAAGCTGCTCGCGGCCGCTCGTTCCGAACGGCGAGTCTGCGTTGAGTAGAGCGATATTCTTGACGCCGCGCCGTTTCATGTCGGCCATCATCACGCTCTGGACCAACACGTCGGTCAGCGGCGACAGAAAAATCCATTTTTTATCCTGCGGCGGCAGCACAATGCCACGAGACCCGCCGTTGGAGATCATCGCCGTCGAAGCTTTCTGCACTGTATCGATGATTGCGTAGGATGACCCGCTGTTCATCGGTCCAACCAGAGCGACCACGTCGTTCTGTTCGAGCAGGCGCTTGGCCGCAGTGACGGCCTTGGTGTTGTCGCCCTCGGTATTGAGGTTCACGAGCTCTAGTTTTTTTCCACCGATGCCACCTTTCGCGTTGATCTGCTCCACGGCGAGCATTGCGCCGTCAAGCCCCGGCTGCCCGAGCGAAGCGATCGGCCCCGAGGTTTCCAGCAGGCCGCCGATCTTGATCGTCTCCTGCGCATGTGCGGCTGACATGGCGGCGACGAGCAGCAATGACGCGAATGTGGATCTGATCTTCATGTGTAGCCCCCTCTTCAAGATTGAGTTCGATTAAGTGCTGAACTGGCGGTGACGAATAGCTCCGCCGGCGGGCGGTAGATGCCCCCGCCGATGCGGCCGCCTTTGCCGCTGCGATCGAGAATGCCCAGGACGACTTCCGGCATCGGGCCGCCCTCGACGATCCTCCGAGCGGGCATCCCGACATGGATGCCGGCGCGCGAGAATGACCGGTGCCTCAGGGGCAACAGGTTTCCCAAGCCCAATGGCTTGACGTCTTCCGATTTGGCGGCGGCGGCTGGCAAGGATGCCGAGGTCATCGCCCCAAAGCCGAGCGCATCCACCAGGGCGCTATCGCCGATGGCCCCGAGCCTGTCGCTGTCCCGATATCCGGAAAGCAAGCTGCCTGCAGGGGGAACCGCGTCTGCCACGACCCAGCGATCTGGAGCGCCGCCCAGCTTCAGCCCGACCTCCATGCCGTTTCCCCCAAATCCGGTGACCAGGCTGCTCCCCTCACCTTCGCCCGCCAGAGCGATGCATTTGACAGCGGCCATCCACAAATTGAGGAAGAAACCGGACGCACCGTCCAGGAACCGCCGCTCCGGCGTTTCTCCGCCCAGCCGGGGCGACAGCACCTGCACCAGGCGCGTCGTGGCTGCCGCCGTACGGGAGTGACAATCATCGCCGCTTGCCAGCGCCGCGTCGGCGATTTCAATCAGTGGAATGTCGCGATCAACGATGATTTCCAACGTCGCGGCGAGGTTGCCGTTGACCCAGCGCAGGTGTGCAAGAACCGCTCGACTGCAAAGGCCGAGGCGTTGCGCCAATGCCATGCCGCCGTTGAGCGGGCTATACGCCGCGCGATCCTCGTTTCGGGCATCGGCAACGATCTGGACTGCCATGTTGGGAGACAGTACCGCCGCAAGAGGAACCATAGCCCGATGGTCTTGCGCCGGGAAAAGCCGCACCTCGCCCCGATCAAGCATAGCCGCTGCCGCGGCAACGTCCCGCGCCCATCCCTCATAAAGGATCGCCATGATCGCGCTGTTTGCCAGCGGTTGCGCGATCCGGCCCGGGCGGATCGGTGGACCGGCATGCAGGATGGATCGCCCGGGAAATGCGATGACGTCGCGCGCAAGCGCCACGCCACGCCAGATCGGTTCGACCGCGTGCATGCGTTCCAATGCGGCTTTGTCCGCAGTACGCAACTCGGCCGGCGCAACGTCTCGGGCGGTGGTCGACACAAGTGCCATGTCATCCACCCCTCATCGCCAGCATCCGAGAGCACAGAGCAGGATCGCCCGGAGGAGGCTCGTTCGATCCAAGATAAGCCTCGGTAAGGCGCTGGTCGTCGAGCAGCACCCGCCCCGGGCCCTGTGCGAGCACCCGGCCATTGGCCAGCACATAGCCGCGATCGGCGATCGCGAGCGCTGCCGCTACGTTCTGCTCGACCAAGAGGATCGTCAGACCCTCGTCCCGAAGCTTTTCGACACAGCGCAGGATCTCGGCGAGTACCTGCGGCGCCAGGCCCAGTGAGGGTTCGTCGAGCATCAGGAACCGGGGATCTCCCATCAATGCCCTGCCGATGGCCAGCATCTGCTGTTGCCCGCCGCTGAGCGTGCCGGCAAGCTGCAACGCTCGTTCGTTCAAGATCGGGAACAGTTTGTAGACGGCCTCAAGCCGCTCCTCGAATTGCCGCCGCTCCGACGCGCTACGCCAGATCACATGTCGGAATCCGTCGGCACGCCGCCGCGCATATCGTCCGGCGGAGAGGTTCTGCAGCACCGTCAAGGACGAAAACAGCGCGCGCCCTTCAGGTACGAGGCTGATGCCTTGGGCGACCCGCCGATCAGCGGACACGCCGTCGAGCTCCGCACCATCGAAGGTGACATGTTCAGCCGTGGAAGCCTCGATCCCGGCGATAGCTCGAAGCAGACTGCTCTTGCCGGAACCATTGGCTCCTACCAGCGCCACGATCTCTCCGCGGCCGACGTCAAGCGAGATGCGGTCCAGCGCGGCAAGCCCGCCATAGTTCACACTCATCTGCGAAACTTCGAGCAGCGGCTTGCCGGCGGCAGGACGCGCACGCGCGGCCTTTACCGGCGTGACACCGCGCTGGCCCAGATAGGCTTCCAGCACACGGGGATCACTCCTGACCTGCGCCGGCTCGCCGTTGGCGATGATGCGCCCCTGGTCCAGGACGATGATCCGGCGGGCGATGCGACTGACAAGCGGCATGTCGTGGTCGATGAAAAGGACGGTCTTGCCGGCTTTGGACAGCGACACGATGATGTCGCCGAGCGCGCGCTTTTCGACGTCGTTCAAACCGGCGCCAGGTTCATCGAGCACCAGCATCTGCGCACCCGAGGCGAGGACCCGCGCGATGCTGAGGAGCCGGCGCTGCCCCGCCGTCAGCATGGAAGCGGATTGATCCGCCAAATCGAGCAAGCCGACGGCCGCCAGATGACTGTCGGCTTCCGAGCGGAGCGTGCCGCCGTCAATCAGGTTGCGTCCGCGTCCGAGCATCGAAGATAGCAGGCCAAGCTTCTGGCGGGCCACGCCGCCCACCATGACGTTCTCCCTGACCGTCAGGCGTTGGAACGGCTCCGCAGCCTGGAACGTCCGCGCCAATCCCTGTGCAACGACCCGATGCGGGGGATCGCTCGTAATGTCGCGGCCGGCAAATCTGACGTTCCCGGCCTGCGGTATCAGTTCGCCTGACAGGACGTTCAGGAGCGTGGTCTTGCCCGCGCCGTTGGGGCCTATCAACGCCACCAGCTCGTTACACCCGACATTGAAGCTGACATTCGACAGCGCCTTGAACGCGCCAAAGCTCATCGAAACATCGCGGACTGAAAGCAACGGCTCGCTCATACCGGGCGCCCCGCGCTCATCAACTGGCTGCCCCGGTCTGCCAGCGTGGCTATTCCGCGCAGCAGGCCGTTCGGGCAATAGATCACGCTCACCACCAGCAGCAGGCCGTAAGCCACCACGTCGTAGGCACCGAGCGGCTTCAAGAGCTCGCCAATCAATGTGATGAAGATGACCCCGAAGAGCACTCCCCAAACATCGGCAAATCCGCCGACTGCCACCATCAGGAGCAGCTTGACCGAGAATCCGACGTCGAAAGGCCCGGGACTTAGATAACCGACATAGTGGGCATAGAGGCCCCCTCCGAGAGCGCAAAATATTCCGCTTACCATCATCACCAGGCGCTTGACCGCCTGAACATCGTTGCCAACCGACCGCGCGACATTCTCGCTCTCGGAAATCGCCCGCATCGCAAGTCCGGTCGGCGAAGCAATGAGGTTTTCGGCGCAGACGATGCCTGCAATCGTCACGATCCAGACCACCGGCAGGAAGACGAAATCGCCATCCAGCCTTGCGCCGAAGATCGTCATTGGCGCAATACCCGTGAGGCCATTCGGGCCGCCCGTCACGTCCCGCAACTCCACGAGCCCAACGTGGACGATGATTCCGAATGCCAGCGTCGCCATCGCGAGGTAATGGCCCTTAAGGCGGAACACGAGCCAGCCGATCGCCCTGGCAAGTACCGCAACCATCGCAGTCGCAAGCAGCACATCCAGCCAAGCGGGAACACCGAGCACCTTTCCTATGAGCGCGGCACCATAGGCGCCGAGCCCGTAAAATGCGGCATGACCGAGGGATATCTGGCCAGTATAGCCGGCGATCAACGCGAGCCCGATCGCCGGCATTGCCTGCAGCCCGATCACGATCAGCAGACTGACAAGATAGCCGCTCCCGGAGAGCACGCAGAGCGTGAGCAGGCCGATCAGGAGCGGAATGCGGAACTTCCTCATGCCCGCACCCGCTCATATTCCCCAAGCAATCCCCCCGGCCGGAACAGCAGGAAGCCTATCAGCAGAGCAAAGGCGATCGCATTCTTGTAACCGGAGCTAACGTAGCCGGTGGCGAAAGCTTCAAGCACTCCGAGCACGATGCCGCCAACGGCCGCGCCGATCGGACCGCCGAACCCACCGACGATGCAGGCAACGAAGCCCTTGATGCCCAGTTGCAGGCCGGTGTCGTACTGCGTGAGCGCAATGGGTGCGACCACGATGCCGGCAATCGCTCCAAGAGCTCCGGACATGAGGAAACCGACCAGACTCATGGTCTCGACCTTCATACCGACAAGCCGGGCGGCGAACGGATTCATTGCGCAAGCTCGGAACATTTGACCCAGATAAGTCTTTCGAAACAGCAGATCGAGCGCCACCATGGCGATGGCTGCCACGCCGATCACCCAGAGGGACTGCGGTACCAGCGTCGCGCCGAACAGGCGGATCGGCTTCTCACCCGAGAACGCAGGCATCGGCTCAGCATCTGTTCCCCAAATGATGGCAGCCGCACCCTGCAGGACGACGCCGACGCCGATCGTGACGATGATGCCGCGCATGACATCGCCACGAACCGGCTGGACTGCCGTGCGTTCGATCATCGTGGCAACCATGCATGTGATCAGGATCGCAAGGATGATGGCGAGCCACATCGGCGCACCGGCACTCTGGATTGCGATGGCACTCATCGCGCCGACCATGGCGAAATCGCCTTGCGCGAAGTTGACGATCCCGGTGACGTTGTAGATGCAGGTGAAGCCGACGCCGATCAGACCGTAAATGCTGCCGACAACCAGTCCGCTGATCAGGAATTGCAAGGCGTCGGACATATGATCTTCCCTTCGGGCTTCTTCAGACTCTCATCCAGGACTCGGAGAACGCAAGAAAAGCGGTACTCTTTCGCGTTCCGGCGAAGTCGCGCTGCACGACCTTGCCCGCCAGCGGCCGGCCGTTGATCGTGACCAGGCCCTCTCCGGCATCGAGAAACAGGCTGTACATCTGGTGCAACTTGGTCGGACCGTTTTCCGCCGGCATGTCGACCGCGTAGGCTGGTCCGAGCTTCTTCCAGGTTGCGACGACTTCAACATCCGCGCTGCGAACGATCTCCGAATAGGTCGACAACGTGCTGCCCTCTCGTCGGCTTTCGATCATGGGCAGATGGGTGATCGCCTGGATGCCGGGCGAGACACGGAACGATGCAAACTTGGAGAAGAACTCGTCGATCAAATAGCGCGCCAATGGCTCATTGTCGCTGATACAAAAATTGGAGACATCCGGATATCCCTGCGCAACACTCGGCTGATCGAGGACGACGATGCCGGTCCCCATACCGTGGTCCGAATAGAAGATGCGGAAGAAACACATCAGGCCGGTCCAGGGTCCTTCCTGCGCGTTCTTGAGGTAGATGCCAGGATTCTCACCGGTCCAAGCGACGTTACCGGGATGAATAGGACTACTGTTTGACACTTTGAATCTCCCAGCCGATCTTTGGATTAGGCTGCAGCCTGCGCAACAACCGATCGTTCATAGTCCAGCAGGAGATTTCGGACGATCGTAAGCCGATCATCGGTAGCATGGTGTTCGCCCTCGACCACGATTTCGGTCACGCGACGCCCCACCTCCTCCTGCAGTTCGAGGTCGTCAGTCCCCGCGATCGACGGGATCGAGAGCACAGTGTCGTGGCAATATGTCGGAATCAACCCATTGGAGCGCAGCGTCGAATTCGGAACTTCCTCGCCGGCGGCCACCCTGCGGATGTCGCGTCGCAGCAGCTTCCGGAGCATGACCACGCCCTTGTCGCAATAGGTCAAATGCTCGAGCGCGTGCTGCGCGATGGGACGCTGCGAGACGATCGCGTCATAGTCGCCGGGCAACCGCTGACGTTCCTCGAAGGACTGGCCCACGCCCTGTCCATAGAAGTCAACTTTCTCCAAGCCACATTCATCCTCCTTGCCGATCCCGCGCGGATTCACCTCCGGATGGAAGTGCCGCCAGCCGACGACCTTGCAGGTCGTGTTGTCGATCGGGGTGGTCCAGCGCGTGATTCCGACGCGACCGAACTGCTTGGCGTCCTGGCCGTCCTCCCAGATGTGCCCGACTTGAGCGAGGTTCGGCATGATGATGTCGTTGGAGCGCACCCAGACCTTGTCCTTCCAGCGGCGCGTCGTAACGTAAATCATCCCCGTGGGCGTCTCGACGAAATCCATCACCGGGAGTTCGCCCCAGGTGTCGGAGAAATGCGAGAAAGTCACACGCGTATGCAGGAACACCGCATGCGCCGGGTCCATCACATTTTCCTGCACCTGCAGCCAATTGCAGGGATAGGTGATGCAATACGGGACAAGCTTGTCGTCGGGGTAGTCGTAACTGTCGTAGACGGGGAATTCCGGAATGCTCGACGGCGGACCGAAATATCCGAATACTAGACCTTTGTATTCCTTGACCGGATAGGCTCCGTGAAACAGACGGTCCTTCAACGCACTACCGGGAGGATCGCCCGGCGTCTCCAGCACGCGGCCGTCCACGCCGAACAGCCAGCCGTGATAACAGCAACGCAATCCCTCCTCAGTCGGCAGGCCGAACTCCAGCGACGTGCCGCGATGACTGCAATGGCGATCAAGAATGCCGTACTCGCCTCGAGTGGTGCGGAAGACGACGAGATCCTCGCCGAACATGCGAAAGCCGAGCGGCACATCGCCGACTTCGGAAGTCAAAGCTATCGGCTGCCAATAGCGACGCAGCAGTTCCCCGCCGAGGGAGCCCTTTTCTACATGCGTGAGCTCGACGTTCTCGCCGGGATTTTCCTGCTTGAGGTAGCCACCATTCGCCGCCGTCAGGAATTGCTTCTGAGCAACCATAATCCGCTCCATGCAAGGCGGCGCGAGTGCACCGCAACCTAAATTCTCTCCATCTCACTATTGCGTCGCGCCTTGGTTTTGCCAATTATAATTAACTCGAGGTCGAGTTTGGATTTCTTGAACTGCAAATCGTTTCAGCGGCCGTGCCGAAAAGAAGTGCCGTCTTTGCTCACTCGGTGAGCAATTAAGGTTCTGGCGACATATGGAGAGAGCGTGGCTTCGGAAAAGAACCGAGACAAACTCGAAGTTGGAGAGACGGTGCCGAAGCTCTCGCTGCGGCAGCTCACCTATTTCCTTGCCACGGCCAACCACGAGAGCGTGCTACGGGCCGGCGAAACTCTCAACGTGTCGTCGGCTTCAATCTCGACCGCAATCGCTCAAATGGAGGAATTTCTTCAGGTACAGCTTTTCATTCGTCGGCACGCCCGCGGCTTGATTTTGACGTCGGCCGGTCAAGACCTCGCTGCGCACGCCCGCAACATTCTGCTGCACGCGCGCGAAATCGAGTCCGTCGCGCAACGTGGGCCTTACAAAGCGGTCGGGCGCATCAACATCGGCTGTCTTTCGACCATCGCCCCTTATCTTATTCCGCTGATCTTGAAAGAAGTGGCCGACAATCATCCCGAGATTCAGCTGCGCTGGCGCGAAGACAAACACGAGGCCTTGCTCGATGCGCTGCACGGCGGCGGCTTCGATCTCATCATCGTGTACGATTACGATATTCCGACGACGCTGCACGCGGCCCCATTGCGGTCGATGCCGGTTCAGGTCGTGCTCCCGGCCTCTCATCCGCTGGCTCACAGCCAGACATGTTCTTTGACGGACCTGACCAGTGAACCCATGGTGCTTCTCGACCAACCGAGAACGCGCGACTATTTTCTATCCTTGTTTGGCAGCAAGGGGCTAACTCCGACTATCGGCCATAGGACCGAAAGCTTCGAGATGGTGCGAAGTCTGGTCGCAAACGGTTTCGGCTATGCGCTCTTGAATTTTGTGCCGCCCCACCACGTCGAGGGCCACGGGAAGCTAGTTTCGCGTCCGGTCTCCGGTATTGATCGCCCGCAGAATCTGGTACTTGCCCGGCTCTATCGCTTCCGGGCGCCAAGACTGGTAGATGAATTATTCAAGTCTGTGAGCGCAGCAGTCCATAAGCTTCAGATCTCGACCACATGACCAAACGGATCGGATATTCCTTCAACGCTCGTCGACGGTACCGCCCTGCTGCCAACTTGGTAGCTCGCGCGCGTGTTAGCGGCAACCAATGGACCGAAAATGTTTGCCGATCCCATTTTCACCGTCGGACATTCGAACAGGCCCCTGCCTGAACTTATCGATATTCTGCAATCGGCCAAAATTAAGACGCTGATCGACGTGCGTAGGTTTCCTGCCTCGCGCAGATACCCCCACTTCAACGCAGGATCGCTCAAGCAAGCCCTCACCTTGGTCGGAATAGCCTATCGCCATTTCCCCGAGCTTGGCGGCTATCGCGAGCCCCCTGTGGAGCGGTCCAGTCCCAACGACGGCTGGACTTCTGGGTTTCTTCGCAACTACGCTGATTACGCGATGACGGCAGCATTCCAAGCTGCCTTCGATCGCCTCCAACAATCGCTTCGGCCACGAGCGGTGCTGATGTGTGCCGAAAAATCATGGGCGGACTGCCATCGACAGATCATTGCGGATTATTTAATCGCGAACGGTCACAGCGTCGTTCACGTGATCGATGCTACCACCCACGAAGTTGGGACGCTGACAACTTTTGCAACACGGTCGGAGGAAGACACGATCTGCTATCCGGCCACTAAATCCCAACTCGAATTGGATTTTTGATCGGCAATTTTCCGAAGTTCGAGGGCGCCTACTTGGCAAGAAGACACTGCGTTTGGGGTGTCCTCAACGAGCCAGGGACAGTGGGAAGCCATAGCGGAGCGAATCGCGGACGGAACCGCGCGTTCCTCCGATCTGACGCCCTTCGACCTGACCCGGCTCCAGCCACTCGATCTGTCGCTAACAACGGATGTGGGCCTATGCGAGTTACGAAACGATCTGCGGCGCCTCCATTGACGCGGCGACGGAGCTGCGGGGCCGAAGCGCAAAGCGGCCGTAATATCTTAAGCGTCGCCAATCTACGCGAAACACTGAGCCTGAACGGATGGCGATCGAGTGATCGCGATGCAGTAGCCGAAAATTCTGACGGCGTGCCGCACTCCCAATTAGCAGGCGGGAGCACGATATCTCTCAGCTACCAGCGCGCGGCCGCTTCGCGCCAGAAGCGGTCGGTCAGACTAAGTTGGTGTACCCACAGTGGCGAGCTACCGTTTGTTTGGCACTACTCACACGAGCGCTCGCTGGTCTCCGTTAGCCTCACCAATGATCGAGTGCAGTGTACGGACGTTGTTCATCGACCCATCGCTGTCGAAGAATGCGCGACCGCTGATAGGCTTTCTCGTCACCGCCGAAGTGGCGTGCAGAGCCCGAGGCTGGATCGATATGGCGTTTGGTACCGTCTGGCGCGGCCAGCACCACGTCGTAGCCGGCATAAATCATGGCCTTAACGGGCACGGCCGTTTCGTTGAGGTATTGGCCGGTTGGTCCCGTGCCTCCTCCCTGGATCTCGATTCGAGTGGCGTTGGAGCCGATAACGAGCACCGTTCCTGTGAGGCTGAAACTTCATCATGGCCCCTGCCTTATGGCCACGGTCTACTCATTGATCGCGCTTTGGCGCGGAATCCATCAGTTCGGACAGGGTTGCCCGGCGTCGCCCCACAGAGCCATGTCTTTAAGATGGTCCTCGAATGTGCCCGGTGGCGTTGCGCGGCCCGCTCCGGGCTCCCACGCCCTAGGGATGAAGCCATTCAGCGAGGCATCGTGCCGCAAGTGTTCGAGGAGAGCAACGGCGTCGCGACCGCCATTGCGCTTGGGATCCTTCAATTGCGCGCAGATCTCGGCACCGCTCTTGCCGAACCAGATAAACTCCACCGGGGCAAGCTGCCAGTCGATGCCGGCACGCAACGGCGCCGGTGCAGGCTCGTTCGGCTGGGTTGAGGTCATGTGGCAGGTCGAGCAGCGGATCGTCTCAGCCCCGATGCGGCTCTTTCCGCCATGGATATTCATGCCATGCACCCGGGGCTTGCTTTCGCCTGCCGGCGTCCACATCGGAATGGCCCTGGCGTCGACATGACAGTTGGCACAACGGGGATGTGTCACCACGGCTTCAATCCTCGTCCAGGCCTCCAGCCCTTTGGCGCGGCTGACGCTGCCCCGCGGCAACGCATCCTTTGCCTGGTCTTTGGCCACGACGATCCCCGTGACGGCCGCAATCGATGAAGCGGCGAACGCGAGCGCGATCATGGTTCTCTTCATCACTACCCCTCACACGAAATCGATGAACTTGTTGAAGGGCATTTCGCGGATGCGCTTTCCGGTCGCCGCGAAGATCGCGTTGGCGAGCGCGGGCGCGGCGGGAGGAACAGGCGGCTCCCCAACACCTCTCACTTTGGGATCGTTCTCGAGCCCGCGAACTTCGATCACTGGACACTGGTAGAGCCGCATGGCTTCGTGGTGATTGAAGTTGGTCTGCTGCACCGCGCCCTTTGCATAGGTGAGTTCGCAGTTGATCGCGTGGCCGAGCCCCCAGATGACCCCGCCCTGAACCTGATTTTCGAAGTTGACGGGATCGACGACCTTGCCAACATCGGCCGCGACCCAGACCTTGTCTATCCTGATGCCTTTATCAGTCACCGTCACCTCGACGACTTCGGCCACCGGTGTTCCGAACGATTCGACGAATGCGACGCCGCGCCCTCTGCCCTTACCCAGCGGTCCCTTCCAGTCCGACATCTGCGCGACCGACTCCAGCACCTTGCGATAGGTCGGAACGGCGCACATCTCGATCCGGGCTTTCAATGGATCGAGACCCGCGGCATGGATCAGTTCGTCGATGAAGCTTTCGGTGAAGAAGCCGGCCGTGGAGGCTCCGACCGACCGCCACGTCGTGCATGGCGACAGTCCCCGCGCCTCATAGGTCGTGGCCCGAAAATTCGGGATGTCGTAATAGACATTCCACATGCCGGCGGCCAATTGAGCATCGGGATCCTTCGAGGGGGCCCCCATACGCTCAAGCAACCCATTCAGCGGCGCCGTCGCTGCCAACTGAAGGTCGGCCGCGACGATCTTGCCGTTGTGGACGCTTCCCCGGTGCCGGGCGATTGATATCTGTCGCGGAATGTCCTGGAGAAAATCCTCTTCGCGCGAAAACACCAGCATGATCGGCGTTCCGCGCATCTGGTCCGCGATCTCGGCCAGTACACGGACGTTCTCGAATTCGAGACGGTGTCCAAAGCTTCCGCCGGTCCATTGATTGTGAAAGGTCACCTGTTCCGGCTTGATGCCGATCGCGGTCGCTGCGGCGTATTGCACGGCCTGGGGACTCTGATGGCCAACCCAGATTTCCATCCCTGCGTCGGACACGATGGCGACCCCGTTCAGCGGCTCCAGAGGCTGATGCGCCACATAGGGTGCGCGATACTCCGCCTTGACCAGCGTGCCCCCCTTCAATGCAGTCTCGACATCGCCGATTTTCCGCCACTCCTTGCCGAGGAATTCGGGCTTGAACGACGCTTCCAGAACCTTCCAATGGTCAGCCTGCTCGGCGGGATAGCTCGAGGGGGTCCACTCACACCGGATCGCTTCGACCGCCTTCATGGCGTACCAGCTGTTGGTCGCGATCGCCGCGACGCCATTCTTGAGCTTGAGGATCTTCTTGACCCCCGGCATCGACTGCGCCTTGCTTGCGTCGTACGATTTCAGGGGCTGACCCTTGCCGGGGTTCAGCTTGACGGCGGCGAACAGCATGCCGTCCATTTTCATATCAATGCCGAACTTCAACTCGCCCATGACTTTCGATCGAACGTCGAGCCGCGCCATTGGCTTGCCCAGCATCCGCCATTTGGCGGGATCGCGCAGCTTTGCGTCCAGAACCGGGGGGATCTTCGCGGCGTCGGCCGAGAGTTGGACGTAGGGAATTCTGGTTCCGTCAGGCAGGATCACATGGCCGGACTCGGTGCGAATATCGGCTACAGCAACGCCCGAACGTTTGGCCGCCGCGGCCTTCAGTGTCTCGCGCGCGGCTGCGCCCGCAGCGCGGAGCTTTTGGTAAGTGTCGGGAACCGAACTCGAGCCGCCGGTCATTTGCAGACCGGACTTTCTGAGATTCTCCAGCACCGCAGCGCGCGCTTCTTCGGCAGCCGGGCTTTGATCTGCTGCCAGGAACGGCGCGAACTCATCGGCGAAGCCGGTGTTGAAGTAGGCAGGACTGGGTCCTGCAAACCGGATCTCGAACTGGCCGGGATCGAGATCCATCTCTTCGGCAATCATGATTGGCTGCACCGAGCCGACGCCCTGGCCGATGTCGGCGTGCTGTGCAATGAGCGTTATCTTTTCCGGGCTTATCTCGACCCAGGGATTGAAAGTCACGGAGTTGGGCCCGAGGCCGGCGGCCAGTGGATTGCCACTGGTGGCCTTGGCCGCATCCTGGGCATAGCTGTAGGAGCCAAAAGCGACGCCGCCTGCTACCGCGGCGGTACCGACAATGAAAGCGCGGCGGGAAAGGTCCTGTACGTCTCGCATATCACTTCCCCGCCATTTTCGCCGCAGCCGCATGGATCGCTGCGCGAATGCGCGGATAGGTTCCGCAGCGGCACAGATTGCCGGACATGACCACATCGATCTCTTCGTCCGTCGGCCTTGGGATTAGCTCAAGCAGCGAAATGGCCTGCATGATCTGGCCGGTCTGGCAATACCCGCACTGCGGCACCTGGTGTTCGATCCAGGCCTGCACGACCCGGTTCTGGTCCCTGTTGCGCAACCCTTCGATCGTAACGACCGACTTACCGGCGATCTCGCCGATATGCGATTGGCAGGAACGAACGGCCTTTCCGTCAATATGGACGGTGCAAGCGCCGCATTGTGCCACGCCGCAACCGTACTTCGGGCTTGTTATGCCGAGTTCGTCGCGCAACACCCAAAGCAATGGCATTTCAGGAACGACGTCCACCTGGTGATTGACCCCATTTACTGTCAGCGCGATCATGTCGATTGGTCCCCTGGCGGATGTTATTATCGTCATCGGAACAGCGTATGCCCTTGGCGTTCGATCCGATCGTTCGGGACTGCTCCCTTGCGCACGCCAGCCCTCATCCGGCTGAGGCTGGCCGGGATATCCAGTTCCGCTGGTGCGGTAACACTGGCGCACCGACGCCGGGCAGTATTTGCAGATCATGCGGGATCATGTGCAATCCCTGCTGAATTCAGACCGTTGTAGACCGCCCTGCTATCGACTCGGCCGCAGCACAACTCGCGATACTGTCCCGGAGTGAGATTCATTGCCTTTCGGAACGCACGCGTGAAATTGGCTTGTGATCCGAAACCAAATTGCAAGGCAATCTCGACCAGGGACAAACTACTGCGTGCGAGTTCTTGCCGGGCAGCCTGAAGGCGGCGATCAATCACATAGCGGTGGGGTGACAGTCCGCTCGCCTCGCGAAAGAGCCGGGAAAAATGGTAGGGGCTCAGGCAAGCCTGGGCCGCCAGCTCCTCAAGCCTGATGTCGGTACCAAGTGACGCTTCGATATAGTCCAGCACGCGCTGGAGCCTTCGAGGATCAAGCGACGGTGACTTTTCGGGCGGGCGCCAACGGTCAATCGAATAATGCCCTAGAAGATGGGCCGCCAGCGCGATTTGGATCCCCCCCACGAAAAGTGCATCGGTTGGCTGGCGGGGACGATGGAGCAGATCACGAAGCGGCGAGCAAATGTGGAAGAGCACCTGGTCCGCCAAACCGTCGGCATAGGCTATCTGAACCTTGGCCGGATCGATGTCGAGGTCAGCGAGCGCACTTTGGTCCAGCAGTGTCGGAGGAAGATAGAGATGGAGACATTCCATCCGGTCGAACAGCTCAAGATGGCTCTCCTGCGTTCCCACGGGTACGAGATAGCTCATGCCCGGTCGTGCAACGCTCCTCTGAATTTCACCATTGCCGGTCCGGCACACCATCCCGCCACCTGACAGCAGCAGAATGATCTCCGTACAAATCGCGACGGGCGTTGCCTGGCACCCCGCCTCGAACTTCCGATGTTCGATGCTCAGGGCGCGCCAGGAGGCCTCCGCGAGTTTCTCGCTGTTCCGGTACCTTTGATCTCCATGTGTGGCGAGCGTCATCACGACCTCCGGTGACTCTCGTGCGCGAGCGAGCGTTGATTCCATTCGATGGACAGTCGAAGTCTCGATCGCTGCCTACGTCGAGAGTCACAGGCCGCCGCAGCGGTGTCCAGAGGTAGAGCTGTTAAAAGAGGTAAAAGGCCAGCGAAGCAAAGGCTTGGCCACGCGGCCGATTGACCCTCGCCAGGCCGACTTGCGCCGGATGAGCAAGATGCGTCCGTTATCGCGCAGGAATCGGAAATACCGCAAGACGCGCGTGATCTAGTGATGGATCATCAAACCGCAATTCCGCTGTATCGGGAACTGGAGTTTCACATGAAGCCGCTTGTTTCTGCGATTGCCGCAATATCGATAGCGACGGCCCAGGTCGCCACGGCGGCTTCGGCCGAGAGGACTGTTTCCATTGTCCTGGTCCATGGCGCCTTCGTCGACGGGTCGGGGTGGAAGAGCACCTACGACATACTCTCGGATGCGGGCTACGAGGTTCTCGTCGTCCAGCAGCCGACCCTCACGCTGAGTGACGATGTCAAGGAGACCGAACGCGTGATCGCCAAGGCTCGACATCCCGTGATACTCGTCGGGCATTCCTACGGGGGCATGGTGATCACGGAGGCCGGCGACAACCCGAAGGTTCGGAGCCTGGTTTACCTCGCGGCTTTTGCTCCCGATGCAGGAGAGTCCGTGAGCACGCTTGCAGAAGGGCCTACGCCGGCGGGCGAGCACAAGGCGCCACTTGTCGCTGAAGGCAACTATCTTCTTGTCGACCGCGATAAATTCTCCGCGTCGTTCGCGGCCGACGTCGACCTCGCCACGACCCGTTTCATGGGTGCCGCTCAACTCCCTTGGGGCCTGCAGGCGGTGCAGACCAAGGTCGATCGTGTGGCATGGAAGCTGAAGCCGACCTACTACATGGTGGCAAGTGAGGACCATATGATCCCCCCGACGGCGCAACGCAAGATGGCCCGGCGGTCCGGTGCAAGGGTGGCGGAGCTGAAAAGCAGCCACGCGATGATGCTGTCGCGTCCGCGCGAGGTCGCGGCATTCATAAGGAGCGCAGACACGTCCGCTGCTGACTGACTTTGCTCGAGGTCGATTATCAATCGCCCGGTTCCGCGTTCTCCCAACGGGCCGGCACGGCTTAGCGTGCCACAAACGAAGGATCCGAGGTATGGCCCTCAAGGATATTCTGCCGGGCAAGTTGGGTTTCGGCGCGGCGCCGCTCGGCAACATGTTTCGTGATATCCCGGAGGAGGAAGCGCTCGCGACGGTGAATGCGGCCTGGGACGACGGCATCCGCTATTTCGACAACGCGCCGTTTTATGGCGCCGGGCTCGCGGAAATTCGTATGGGTGCCGCCATCGCCGGCCGGCCGCGGAACGACTATGTCATCAGCACAAAAGTCGGCCGTCTGATCCTCGACGAGATCGAGGATGTCAGCGCCCGCGACCTCGGCGAGAAGGGCGGCGTCTTCAGATACGGGCGCCCGAACAGGATCGTGAACGACTACTCCGCGGATGCGACTTTGCGCTCGATCGGGGACAGTCTGAAGCGGCTGAATACCGACTATATCGACATCGCCTTCGTGCATGACGTGGCGCAGGACTTTTATGGCGACGAGTGGCTGGCGGTATTCGAAAGCGCGCGCAACGGCGCATTCAAGGCGCTCGACCGGTTGCGTAACGAGGGCGTCATCAAGGCCTGGGGCCTCGGCGTCAACCGGGTGGAGCCGATCGAACTGCTGCTTGCGCTCGAAGGTCCTCGCCCTGACGGTTTCCTGCTCGCGGGCCGCTATACGTTGCTCGATCATGCCCGCGCCCTGCAGCGGGTAATGCCGATGGTTGCGGAACATGAACTCGGTATCGTTGTCGGCGGTCCCTACAGTTCGGGTGCACTCGTCGGCGGCCCGAACTTCGAATATGCACCGGCCCCCCGGGAAATTCTCGACAAGATAGCGCGGATCAAGGCGATCGCCGACCGCTACGGTGTCAGCATGAAGGGAGCGGGCTTGCAGTTCGCGCTCGCGAACCCGGTCGTCGCGGCGGTCATTCCGGGCGCGAGCCGCGCTTCACGTATCGCGGAAGATCGCGCTGCGCTCGCGGAGGTGATCCCCATCGACTTCTGGCGCGAACTTCGCCTGGCCGGCCTCGTCAATCCAACCGCTCCTCTTCCCGTTACCGATTGAGCGGGGCGAGCATACGACAGTCACCCAAGGACCGAGGAGACAGGAATGAGCGATGAAACGAACAACGCTGCCGAAATCGAGCGCCGTACCCTGCTTCGAACCGCCGGGGCAGCGATGATCACGGGCTTCGCGGTTGCCGGAGCGTCATCAGCCGCATCCGCTGCTGCACAGGGATCTGCCGGCATGTCGCCAGCCGAGCGCAACGAAGCTCCGCTCGGCGCGCGACTTCAGGGAATGCAGCACTTCGGGCTTACGGTCCAGAAGATGGAGCGGGCCTATCAGTTCTATACGGAGGTGCTGGGGGGCACCGAGATTTTCCGTCACGGCGATTTCCAGGGTGACATGGTGCAGAACACCCTGCTGGCCGACCAGGAGATCGAGGCGAACGCACGCGGGGTCAATCCGCGAACGATCGGTGTTCCCGATCTGCGGAGCGGAGCGCAGAGGCTCGACGTCCGCTTCATCCAGTTCGACAATATGGTCCTCGAGTTGCTCCAGTATCGTGAGGCCGATCAGCCAATGGGCAGCTCGAAGAGTTTCGCCGAACCGCTGGAGCACATGAGCCCCGCCTTTCCGCGCATGATGCACATCTGCTTCCATGTTCGCGACGATGTCGACTTCAACAAGTTCATTGCCGATCTGGAAGCTGAATCCGCTCGCCGCGGCATGACGCAGGTGAGAGCGAACCGCACGGTGAGGGTCTCGACCGAGCCGGAACGCAAAGCCGCTCCCCGCAGCGCCAACACGAACCGGGTTACCGTGCCGCCGTCGGATGGCTGGGAGTTGATCTATTGCAAGGGCCCGGAAGGCGAGCAACTCGAGTTTGTCAAAGCACTGGGCCCCGTCAAGATGCGCTTCAGCGAGGCCTTGGCGAAACGGCAGCAGACCGCCGCACGCTGATCCGCAGGGTCCGGCGGCGGGCTGGGCGGCCGCCGGATCCGAGCCGATTGCCTGCTCGCCCTGACCGGATGTTCACGACAACGATTTGAAGGGATTCATGATGCAGACCATTCGCCGCACGTCGCTCGCCACGGCGCCGTTCGCCCTCTTGCTGTCCCTGACGGCGCCGGCAGCGGTCGCTCAACAGGTGCCGCATGTGCGCTATCAGGAGATTCGCGAAGGCGCCTATTCAGTGGTCGCCCAGGTGCGAGCCAAGCCCGGGAAGGAGGATGCCCTGCGGGCCGCCACCTTGCCGCTCATCGATCTGGTTCGCGCCGATCCCAAGAATCTGGTTTACTTTCTGCAGGAAGACCGTGCCAAACCGGGTCATTTCATCTTTTACGAGATTTTTTCCAGTCAGTCCGATTTCGATGCCCATAACGCCATGCCCTACGTCCAGGAGTGGTTTGCCAAGCTTCCGGATCTTGCCGAGGGTGGCGTCGAAGTGATGCGCATGGCGATCCTCAGTTTGCCCAAGAAGTAACGGGAATGGCCGAGAACTGAACTTGGCGGCTTGCCGTTGACCAAAATACCGGCCTGCACGCGACAGATTCTGCCGGCCCGAGGGCACCGATCTTCGTTGCTCTCCTGCTGCGGCCAACGCCCGCTGCGCGCGGGTTCCCGCTTGGCCGACAGCCCCTCTGCGGATAGACTGCCGCTCAAGACTTGTTAGGAACAACTCTGTCAAATTTGATTCACATAACGGTCGAATCGCGAGATGTCCTCGATCAAGGGCGCCGGCTCACAAGACGCAATTACTGATCGTGGCTGGCTTACCCTCTGGCGGCTCGCTTCTGCTGCACGCGGGGTAATTCAGTGAAGGCGGCGTCTCGATCAATCGTTTCAACGACGTCAGCGAGTAAAAGGCGCACCGATCAGCCTCCCGCGCATGGGCCTGACGCGGATATATCGTTCGGGCCGTACCGGTTCGACCGGGAACGGCGAATGTTGTGGGAAGGAGATACCTTATTGCAGGTTGGGGCCCGGGCGATGGCCATTCTGAGTGCGCTCACCGAGGTGCCCGGACGTCTCGTGGCGAAGCGCGAACTACTGGCGCGGGCATGGCCTGATGGCCACGTCGACGAAGCCAATCTCAAAGTACAGATTTCCGCCCTGCGAAGAGCACTTCGCGGCTATGAAGGATTGATCCGGGCCGAAGCTTCTTTGGGCTATCGCTTTCTGGGAGAAATGGCGCGGAGGGATCCGGATCGCGACATTCCGCCGCGGTGCTTTTCAATGCCACGGCGTCTCATCGAGCCTATTGGCCGCGACGATGTGGTTGCGGACATAGTCAGGCTTCTGAAGGAAAACCGTCTTGTGACGGTCCTTGGTCCCGGCGGTATCGGGAAGACAACGGTCGCGCTCGCGATTGCACATCGACTGCCCGATACCATTGCGAATGAAACCTGTTTCGTCGATCTCAACGGGATTGCGCGCGATGATCAGCTTTATGGAGCAATCGCGCACGCGCTCGACTTTCCGGTCGGTGAAGCGCCTGCTCTCGAGCAGATACGGGTAACGCTGCAGGGGCGAAACCTTTTACTGGTAATCGACTCCTGCGAACACGTTACCGATGCCGCCGCGTTGCTGGTCGAGCATGTTCTAAGCTTCTCCGATCAGGTCCGGATCCTGGTGACGTCCCGCGAGTCGTTGCGGGTCGGAGTTGAATTCGTCTGGCACCTCGAGCCGCTCGAAGTACCGCCGCCCTCCTCGATCGCTACCGCGGCGAATGCTGCACGATACTCTGCCGTTCAGCTGTTCACGAGGACCGCCGCCGAAGCTTCGGGTGACTTTACCTTCGACGACGAGAGCGCTCCGGCCATCGTCGAGCTGTGCCGGCGTCTGGACGGAATTCCACTGGCCATCAAGACCGCGGCTTCCATGGTCGGGACTCTCGACATCGGCGAGATTTGCCGCGGCCTTGATCGACGCTCTTCCTTACTGGAGCCCGATCGCCAGGCTGCCAAACCCCCGCAACGCTCCCTGTTCTCGACCCCCGACCCGAGCTACGATCTTCTGCCGCTCAACGAGCGAGCGGTGCTGGGCCGTTTGGCGCACTTCGCTGGCGCTTTCACCCTCGATGCTGCGGTCGCGGTCGCCGGTGATGACGCTATGGGTCCAACTGTCGTTCGCGAGGCGGTTGTCGCGCTCGCCAATAAATCCTTCCTGATCGTAAATCATCAGATCAGTCCGCCGGAATACCGCCTTTTCGAGACTGTGCGAGCGGCGATGGGCTTCAGGGCTCGTTGATTTCGGCGAGGATAGCTCGAGCGCGGACGAGAAACGGTACAGACGTTCTGTCCCCGACATCAGATAGAAGATCGACGATTGCATCACGAGCTGCCGACCGTCGCCCCACCCCAAGCTCGAGCTCGGCGAGGCCGACGGTCGCTTCGCATTCATAGAAATAGAAATCGCGCAGCTTGCTGAGCTCGATTGCTCGTCTGAATAGCGCGCGTGCCGCATCGACGTCCCCGGGTCGGTTGCGAGCAATGAGTACCTTGGCGAGGATTGGGTGGTGCTTGCCGATGAGACGAACATCGGAAGGGCCCAAACACTGGCTCATCGCCTTGTCGAGTGCAGAGTCCGCACCGTCCAGGTCGCCAACCATTCGTCGTGCATCCGCGAGTTCGGTCCAAAGAATCGGATGAAGCGAGCCGGTCTTGACGATGAACTCGTCTGCCAGACAGGAAGTCAGGACGCGCTCGGCGGATTCAGCGTCTCCATCGGAATATTTGAGGAGAAGCGCTCGAAACGCCTCGGCAACTGCATGCCAGGGCCGGTACTGTCGTGACACTTCCTCCAGTTTTTGCAAATAGCTGCGCGCACGCTGAAACTCCCCCGAGGCTATGTTCACCCATGTTGCGCCCTGGGCGAGAACAAAATAGGTGGTTGTCAGGTGTCCCTGTGCCTCGACTTCGTCCACCGCCGCATTCGAAAGCGACAATGCCTGATCGCAATATCCCATGTAGTACTTGGCAAGTGACAACCCGATCTTGCAGGAGATGAACGAGTTGATTCCTCCGAAATACAAATAGGAGCTTCTCGAAATCGACGGGCAGTCCTGCAGGAACGCCTCGAACCGGAGCTGGGCGGATCGTATGGCAGAGGTTTCGAAATCGTTGAATGCGGCTATTCGCTGGAGAAGATAGTGCACGTCGGGAGCGTTGGACCGCTCTGCTGCCTTGGCAAAGGCCTCGAGATAGTGTGTCGCCTCGCGACGGGTGAGAAGCAAATTCTGAATGATGCCGTAGAGGGCTCGCAGCTCCAGGAGATCGTTTTCTGCAGCTTGCGCCGCGTTCCAGGCGCGCTCGTACAAGCTCGCTCCCTCGAACCCCGGAAGGTATACCTGCGCGGAGGCAAGCGATACCAGCAAGCGAGGCCGCACAGCGGCATCGAATTTCAAACTGCCATCGACGACCTGAAATGCCTTGGTCAGATAGGGCACTCCCTGAACCAATGAAGTGAGCGCAAGCCAAAGCCGTTCGGCGGCGAGTACGAGTTTTATGCCGAGTTCGGGATCCGAGGAAAACGCCCAATCAAGGGCCACCCGGACCTCGTCCAGGCAGGCCCGCATTTTCGTGTCTTCGGACGTGTCGTCATAGAGGTCCCAATCGATGCCGTCGAGCAGCAGGAGGAAGTATTCCGCGTGGCGCCTCTGCGCCATGTCGCGACCGGAAAAGTCCAACTGAGCTATATAGGCCCGCGTTGTATCCAGCAGACGATACTCCGCATGCGTCGCGTGCGGGTCGGAGGAGAGAAGCGACCTCCGTGAAAGTCCAGTAATGGCGTCGTGCGCTACGGATGCGCTGAGTTGATCGCCGCTTGCCACGGCGATGCCGGCGTCAAGCGAGAAGGTCCCGGCAAAACAGGCGATATGTTGAAGTGCGGATTGCTCTGCCTTGGACAGCAGATTGTAACTCCAGTCTATCGTCAGGAACAGCGATCGCTGACGGGGAACGACGCTTCTGCGATCCATGTTGATCAGCGACGATTGCTCGTCCAGGCTGCGTAGTGCTTCCTCGAAGCCAAGCACCGCGGTCACCGAAGCAGCAATTTCAATTGCCAGCGGGATACCATCGAGCCGTCGGCAAATCTCTGCGACGGCGGCAGCGCTGCGATCATCGAAATGCAGCTTTGCCGCGCGCCGATGGAGGCACTGCAAGAACAATTGGACAGACGAATAGGTCTCGACGTCGCCCGCATGTTCTTCGGCAGCCTTCGGGGGAATCGCAAGGGGGGCGAGCCGCCAGAGGGCCTCGTCGTCAAGCTGCAGCGGCTCTCGCGTCGTAACTAGAATATCCACATACGCCGTGTTGACGAGCAGGCTGTCGACGAGTTTCGCCACCGGGTCGAGCACATGCTCGCAACAGTCCAGGATCAGAAGCACCCGCCTGTCGCGGAGGGCCAGAACGATTTGCTCAGTACTCGGCCATTCTGCCACCCTTAAGCCGACCGCATTCACCAATGCAGTGTGGACGAGGTCAATCGACGATATTCGACCAAGATCGACAAAGTAGACGCCATCGGCGTAGTTGGCGGCCCGCTCGTTTGCCACCTGCAATGCAATTGTCGTCTTCCCGATGCCACCCGGCCCAAGGATCGTCACAAGTCGTCGGCGATCGAGAAGCTCATGAATTCCTGCCGCTGCCGCCTCGCGCCCGATTGGCTTTCCAACAAGCCTAGGAACGCCGAACCGCGGCTGGCTTTCAGAAGAACGTGCGGTCGGCTCTTTCACAACCAAGTCAGCGTCGAAACGGTAGCCCCGAGATGGATCAGCTTGAATTGCGCCGCCGTATTCACGCAGTGCCTTTCTCAACCCTGAGATTTGGACGCGCAAATTGCTCTGATCAACGTGCAAGCCTGGCCATGCACTTTCGATCAAGATACTCCGACTGACAGTTGCGCCAGATGCTTCAAGCAGGACGTGCAGGATCGCCAAAGCGCGCGCGCCGAGCCGAACTGGAACGCTTCCGTCCCATAGTGTGCGGGTAGCCGCGTCGAAGCGGAAAGTTCCGAAGAATATCTCTCGGTTCACCATTAGACAGCCTGGAACCCGTGTCCCGCAAAGCACTGTAGGCGTAATGCGTCAGGTTTGTTACCAGAGTCTCCGCCGGTTACGAAGAGGCTGCCGTTTCTTCAAACTCCCGAAGGTCCGCTTCGCGCCAGAACCGGCCGCTCGAACTCGTCGAGGCAGACATCGGGGTCTTGCGACATCTCCAACAAATTCTTCAGGTCCGCCGTGCTTAGCGGCCTGCACCCGCCGTCGGCGACTTCATTTAGAGTTCCGGCGTTCGATAAAGTGTCTTGCCGCCGACCCTGATATCGACGTCGAGCAGGTACTGCTTCAGCCCTGCGCGGTCAATTTCAACGCCGAGCCCAGGCTTGTCGGGGGCCGAGAGTTCATCGTTGCGGTCGCGCTGCAGTGGTGTCGCGACGAACGCAAGAGCAACGGGCTTCGGCGCGGCCGGGTACTCGCAAATGCGATGATCGGCAAGTCCAGCATAGGGCTGCAACGATGCCGACAAGGCAAGGTGCGACGTGAACGTGTGATTCACGTAGACGACGCCGCGCGCGGCTGCGTAATCGGCGACCCACTTAGCCGGGCCGATCCCGCCAATACGTCCGCAGTCGATCTGGACGAAGCCGATGCCGCCGTAGTCGATCAGGTGGCGGGCCATGTGCGTGTCGTGTGCGCCCTCGCCGCCGGCAAGCTTTACCTTGCCGCTCTTCTTGGCGAGCGCACCGTAGGCCTCGTAGGCGGCGGCAGCAAACGGCTCCTCGAGCCAGACGGCAGCAGCCTGCTCGAGTGCGGGAAGCCGTTCCATCGCGCGCGCGACGTCCTCGACGAAGATCTGGCCCACATCAACCAGCAGGATTCCATCCTTGCCGAGACCTTCACGCGCAGCGGTGAAGTGATGGGAATCTTCCTTCGCCGTGCCGCGGCCGATCGGTCCCCAGCCGAACTTCGCTGCCTTGAAGCCGTCGGCAATCGATTTCTTCGCTATGGAGAGCGTTTCCTGCGGGGTGTCGCCGAACAGGCGTGAGGCATAGGGTACCTTGGGCGCGGAGCGCGTGTAACCCACCTCCGGCTGTATGAAACACCCAATCCGGGTGTCCATCAAACCGGCAGCAGCTCATTCCATCAAATGGACCGCCCTTACCAAGCTACACGAATGCCTGCCTGGCCCGAGTGGGGGTTCGATAGAGATCGGTCTGAAAATCGGTGGTGAAGGAGACACTGTCGTTCAGTCCGACTTTGCCGCCCATGCCGACGCGCGCCATATCCGATGGCGCCGGCACGCCTTCCCCTACCAAGCCGAAGGCAGCCGCCGCGAGGAAGGCCAGATTGAAGGTCCGATGCGACTGGAATTCGTGCATTCATTCCGCACGCAACCAGCCATACAAGGAGCCGCCGTTGGCTAATGACTTCGCGGGTCTTTCCGCTTCGTGGCTGTCGCGAACGACGGCAGCCCCTCCAATTGGTCGTCGGTCAGGGCGATCGCGTCAGCTTGACGCGATCGCCTTCGTACTTGGCGATTTGCGAGGGCAAGTTCACCTGTGACGCGCTGCATCTCGTTGCGCTCCATCGACGCGATTCCGTGTCCTGAGTTTCGACATCGCACCTCCTGACGCAATAAGCTTCTGGTCGCCCCTTTTATTCGAGGTGCTGGCCACGGACGCGCGGCTGGCGTGATTGACTTCCGATGATCGCGCCGATGCCCTGCAGGATCGCTCCTGCTGCCGCGGCAGACGCGGCCGCATCATAGTTCGGCTGGCGCTGCTGGTGGCCTGGGATGTAGCAGCTCCATTGGCCATTGCCGAGATACCTCGCAGCACGGGCGCGACGGTTGCGGTTCGCCCGCTGGCAGGATCGATGAGCGTCGGCAAGCACCTGTCCTTTGGTCCGGTTGATGACGCAGCTCCATTGACCGTTGCCGAGATATTTCGCGGCGCGGGCACTCTTGTTCTTGTTGGCGATTTGGCAGCGCCGGTTCGCATCAGCGATGATCTGCGCTCGGTTCTGCTGAACGCACTGGGACTGGGCTTTATTCCAGACATGTCCCTTGCCGCAGGAACAAGTGTATTGCTTGTAGTCTGCCTTCTTGGGCGTGGCGAAGGCGGCGCTCCCGAACTGCTTTCGGCACA
This sequence comes from Pseudomonadota bacterium, assembly GCA_043811435.1. Lineage (GTDB taxonomy): Bacteria > Pseudomonadota > Alphaproteobacteria > Rhizobiales > Xanthobacteraceae > Bradyrhizobium. Next base: position 14,955 of record JBDRNF010000283.1, on the reverse strand, counting down.
CGTCGTGCGCCGCTTCCGCAAGCTCGCCGGTGGACTTGCGCCGAACGCAGGCGTAGCCGTTTTGCTCGTAAGGATCAGCGCAATCGCAGGTGTAGCCGGTCAGAGTGTCCGGATCGGGCAGCGCGACGCCGTGCACGCCGAGCCTGGCTTGGCACGCGTTCAGGGCCTTCACGATCACGTCGGCTTTCGGCGCATCGGACGCCGTTCTGATTTTTTCCTGTGCGTCGCGGACCCGCTCCGCAAGATCGCGGCAAGCGCCGGGATCAGCATTTAGGCCGGCAGCAGCCTCGCGATAGATCGTCGAGGCGCGATCCTTCTCCCCAGCCTCGAGGGCGGCGTCGGCTTCTCTGACCTTGACCGTGATAGCGGCCATGCGGTCGATGCGGCCGCGCAGCTTGGTGACATGCGGGTGCTTTGTCTTGCCGAGTTTACCCGAGAGCGTCCGCAGCTGCTGCGTCTCGCATTTCTCCAGCGCTTGATCGGTCAACTTGACGACCTTTTCAAGAAGGTCGGCCTGATCGGTGCCTTTGGCGATCTTGGTGCGCTGGTCGGTACAGGCCTTTGCATCGTTCAACCGCCCGACCCCGCGCTCGGCAGTGGCCAATGCGACACGATACTCCGTGACGCGGCCGGCGAGATAATGCTCCCGGCCCCGAGCGAGGGCCGTATCGGCGGCGCTGCATGCCGACGCCGCTGAGCCGCCGGATTGGGTCGAATCTTTCATCGGCGCGCCGTCGTCCACGCCCTTCGCGGCCGCGCCAAAGGGCGGACAATCCGGGTTGAATCGCCCCTCGTTGGGGTCGCCAAGCGTCATCGGTGTGAATCCGTCACTGGTCTTCGGCTTGACCTTGGCAACTTTGGTCGGATCGCAGTCAGTGCGCGAGGTCGTCGTTTTGCCGGTGCCTGGCGCAAAGGATGGCGTTTTCGGCGTCGGCGATCCTGACGGTGGCGCAGTCGCGACCTGGGTCTGGCTCGGCGTTTTTGTCGGACCGGCCGTCGGCACGACGCCTCCGATCGGCGGCGGCATCGTGACGGGCGGCGCTCCCCGGACCGGCGCTGGTCCCGTGGTCGGCGGCGGACCGGTGAGAGGTGGAGGTCTGGTCACGCGCGGAGGTGGCGGCGCGGTGGCGACATTCGGCCCCGTGCCGCCGGGATTGGGTTCATTGCCGTTCTGGTTGCAAGATTCATCCATCGCGAGAAGTCGTTCGCGCAAGGCTCGGCCTGCCGGTGTACCAGCACCGAGCGCCTGGTAATCGTAGCTTTTTTTGCAAGTGCTATTCAGTAGCTCCGCCTCGGCGATGCTGCGATCCAGAGCATCGACCCTGGTCCGGTCTGCAGCGCAATCACCCGGGTGAGCACTGGGATAGGACGACTTGATGCGTGCCAAAATATTCCGCGCGCCTTGCGTATCGCCTGCCCCGAAGGCGGCGTCAGCCCGCGCGTAAGCGGCCTGCGCCGCCAGCCGCGCCGCCATTCGTAGCTTGAGTGCAGTCAGCGCCGGATGATTGGCCCTCTCTTCGATCGCCTGCATATGCGCCTGCATCGTGGCCGGCACGCATTGCCGCAAAGTGTCCTCGCCGCGTTCCAGCGCTTCGGTGAGGCGCTCGGATCGGTCGGTGCTCTCGGCGATCTTCTCGGAAACCGAGGAGCAATTCAGCGGGCTGTTGAGCGAATCGAGCCGGCTCTTGGCCCTGCCCAGTTCGGCGATAGCGGTCTTGGTGTCGCCCTTGAAATAAGCCACGCGAGAGCGTTCATAGTCGGCCTCAGCGGCAGCGACCAGTCCTGCCAGACGCTCCAGCTCAGCGGCCTTGTCCTTGATCCCCGGCACGTTTGAGAATTTCGGATTGCGGAGCCCAGCCGCGCGGTTGCGCAGGTCGGACGCATCGCATTTCGCCTTCGACGGGTTGGCAAGGTCTCCGACATCGGCAGGTCGCACGATGCAGGTTTGTCCGCGATCAATGGCCAGAGTCGTAGCCGTGTAGTCGCTATTGATCTTGTTGAGCAGATCGCTGAGCGTCCGGTGCGTCTCGCTCCGGAATTTCTCGAACTGGGTCGCTTCGGCGATCTTGACGCCAATCTTACCGAGTTCGTCGTTCGCGGCACCTGCCTTACAATATTTGGTGATCTCCATCGCATCCGTGAAGCATTTATCGGTCGGCCGAAAACTGGTGCGAAGCTTCGCGAGAAGCTTGTGATACTCAGCCTTGAACGCGATGAGCTCGATGTCGAGCAATCCACCGATCTTCTCCGCAGCCTCGAAAACGTTGTCGGCCTCCTTTTGCCGCCCGCTGACACGGCTGAGCCAGGCAGTAGACTTCGGATCGAGGAATTCGGTGGCCACGCGAGACAACAAATTGTCCGGCTGCTTGGCGCAAAGATCGTTCTTGCCCTTGGTCGAAGCCATGATCGCGTCGAGGCCCGCCCGATCGACCGGCGTCGCCAGTTGCGCCAGAACCGCCTCGGCCTGTCCCTTGATTCCGTCATAGGTCCGGCGCGCCGCATCGCGCATGACGTCGAGGCCCGCCTTGTCGTTCGTGGCCGTGCCCGACGTCGCGGCAGCGCATGCCTTGTCGGCCGCCCGCTGCGCCGGCGCCACAAGGTCCGACAACGCTTGGGCGCTCGACACGACGCGTTTCGCCTCCGGCAACGCTATCCTCACCTTAGCGATAGCATCCGTACTCCTTTGGAGAGTACCATCAACATCACCGAGGAGGCGCGGGTCTGTCGCACTCACAATGCGCTGGCATTGGGCGCCGGCGTTCTCAATGGCTGGAATCGCTCTTTCCAATTCGCTGATGGCCTCGCCGATATCGGCCTTCAGCCTTGCAAGCTCATCCGCGGTCTTTCTCGCGGCCGCCGCCCGTTCAGCCTCAGCCTTGGCCCTGCTTTGCGCCTCCGCGTCCGCCCCAGCCTTGTCGGCGGCAATCTTTGCCAGCTTGTCCGCTTCTTCCGCGGCACGCTGCTTGAGGTCCGCGGCACGCTGCTGTGCATCTGCCAGCACCTTCTCGGCGCCACTGATGCCTAAATCGTCGCGTATTTTATCGGTCATTTCTGTCAGCCGACGGTCGATTTCAGGCATGACAGTGGCAGAAATCGCGGCGTTTATACCGCCTTTCGCCAGGTTTCGTAAAAACCCGTTGCTGCCGGCAATTGAGCCAAGATTATCTGCGATCGATCGGGCCGCTCCTTGCAGTTCCTCCGGAATCTCTTTCTCGACCAACTTGAGCGCCGCCTGCATCTTCGCGGCATCGACGTGATCGATCGCATAGCCGGCTATGCCCTGGACACCGCTTTTCAGCTTGTCCTTGGGAAGCGCGATGAGGCCGTCCGGCGTTTGAACCAGATGCATGCCGGTATCGGCTGCGGCATCCTCCAATTGTTTGGGCGTCTTGATCGTCTGCGTGGCAGACCGGCCCGAGGCCTGCACCTTCTGGCGCACGTCGTCCGGCACCTGCTTCATCAGTTCGTCGAACGCCTGTCCGGCCTGCGGATGAACATTCTTGTACACCGAAAGCATTTCCAGTCCGTCGACCAGGCCTGCATCCTGGGCCTGCACAGGAATGCAATCACTGACCCAGGCCATGGCCCCTAACAGCAACATGACAAATCTTGGCGGCAGGCGGACCGGCCTGCTCTCAGAAACTCGCACTTCGACAGCTTTTCGGCTCATCGGTTCGTTCCTCTCGGGCGGCTGTTTGCGCCTAGTCAAATGAGTCCAGCTTCTCCAGATCACGCAAATCTCTGATGTCAGAGCCGCTGGCGGCTTGCGCGGCTGCGCCCGGCGCGTCCGGCTTCTTGGCGGTCGCGGCGCTCTTCCTCTGCTTGACCGCTTCGCGCAGTTGGCCGACCAGACTTAGCGATGCCTCGCCGTTCACCGACAGGCCACGCTTGTTTTGAAATTCGCGGATCGCCTGTTTGGTCTGGTGTCCCGGCCGTCCGTCAATAGCCCCCGGATCGAAGCCGAGGTCTGAAAGCAGCTGCTGTATTTCCTTCGGGTCGAAGGTGCTGGCTCCCATTTGTTGGAGAACAGCGAGCGACTGTTGATCGCCTGTATCCAGAGAGCGCCGCAGCAGCCGAATAGCCTCATCGCGGTCCTTGGCCACGCCGACGCCGTCCTTGTACATCATCGCTAGATACCGAAGGCCAGTGCCACTGCCCTTATCCGCTGCCGATCGAAACAATCGCAATGCTTCGGGAATGTTCTTCGGCCGGCCGAGCCCGAATCGGTACATGAACCCAAGGTAGGACATGGCGTATACAAGCTTGCCCTCGACCGCCCTTTCGTACCAATTTGCAGCGACTTCCAAATTTTTTTCCACGCCTTGACCGTATTGATACTGGAGTCCAAGATTCACCATCGCGGCCGGCAGCCCCTGATCGGCCGATTTCTGGTACCAGCGGACGGCTTCGGCATCGTTCTTGGCCGTCCCCCGGCCTTTGCCGTGCATCAAGGCAAGAAGAAATTGACCTTGCGGGGAGCCATGGTGTGCCGCTTTGCGCGCCCATTCGAACGCGGCGATGTCATTCACCGGCACGCCCTTGCCGAAGTAGTACCGCTCGCCGAGTACGCGCATCGCGTCGGCTTCACCGGCGCCCGCAGCCTTGCGAAGCCATTCCTCTGAAAGCCTGAGGTCCTTCGTTACGTAATTGTTAGACGAATAAATTACCCCGAGGTTGAGCATACCGTCCGGCTCGCCGCGATGCGCAGAAGCCCACGAAAACTCAAAGTAGTCTCCGACCGGTACACCAAGGCTTATTCGTTGCCCGTCACGCAACACCATGATCTTTAATTCGGTTCCGGGCCGCGTGAGGATCAATTGGCGGAATTGCAAGGGATCAGTGACGGGCACATCGTCAACGGCCAGCACCACGTCGTGGATCTTGAAGCCGCCGCGCTCCGCTGGACTACCTTTCGTGACGCGCTCGATCTCGGCGCCGCTGGCTGCCACCAGGCCGAGTTCGCCTGCACGCTTGTCGTCGATGGGACGAACCCTCAAGCCGATCCAGCGTCGAACCTTGTGCGGCGGCGCTGGCGGGATGTCCTTCATTTGCGACGTGGCCGCAGGCGCCGGCGGCGCTGCGGTCTCCGGGCGGCTTGCTGCCGCCCCTTGGAGAGCCAGGCCCTTGAGTTTCTGCAATCGAAGCCTGGCCAATGCGGCGAATTGTCCGTTTGGATAGGCCGCGAGATAGGCTTCAAGTTCCTTGGGCTCGCTGGTGCCCTCGACGCTGCGCCAGAATTCGATTTCGGCAGCGGACGCCTCGGCGAAAACCACCGGGACCGGATCGCATCGGCCGCTGCCTGTTGCGGCTATAACGAGCAATCCTGCGGCAAGAACAGTGGCGATTCTGGGTCCAGTCAACATTGATTCCAACTCCGTAGCCCGGCGGCCGGTACGGCATTCATTGCAGTTCATCGAGTTTTTCGAGATCGCTCAGCCCGCCCAGCTTGGGCGAAGGCTTGTCCGAGTTCGGCGCCACGGCCGATTGCACGGTCGTTGGGCCCGCGGCGGCCTTCTGCTTGACTGCTTCGCGCAATTGGCCGACCAGACTTAGCGATGCCTCGCCGTTGCTCGCGATGCCGCGGCTGCCTTGAAACGCGCTGATCGCCGTTCTGGTCTGGTCCCGCAATCGCCCATCGATCCGCCCCGGATCGAATCCGAGATCTGAAAGCAATTGCTGCACTTCCCTCGGATCGTAGATGCTGGTCTTGAGCGCTTTCAGGCGCTTGAGCGCGAAGTCGTTTCCCTGTTCAGCCGCTTTTCGATAGTTTGCGACAGCCTGGGCGCGATCCTTGCGCAGCCCGCCTTCGCCTCTCTCGATCATCTTGCCTAGGCCGGCAAATCCCCAGTGAACGCCGCGATTTGCGGACTCGCGAAACCAATACGCCGCCTGCTTCAAATCCTTACCGACGCCAATGCCCGAATAATATGCGGACGCAATCGAAGCAAAGGATTCCAGCTGTCCGCCTTTGGCTCCCCGCCGAAAATATTCCAAGGCCAGCGCTTCGTCTTTTCTTACACCATCGCCACGTTGCAGCATTGTGCCATAATTCTGCATCGCAGCGGCACTGCCCTTCTCAATTGCGAGCCTGTACCAGCGGGCAGCCTGACCAACGTTGCGTTCCACACCCTTGCCCTGCTGGTAGAGCAATCCGACAGCGAAACTGCCGTAGACGTCGCCGGTATCGGCGGCTTTCCGGAACCAGCGAAACGCCTCGACATCGCTGCGAACAACACCGCGGCCAAAGCGATACTGCTTGGCGAGCGCATTCATCGCCCAGACGTCACCGGCGTCGGCCGCCTTGCGGAACCAAGCGTTGGCCTGCTCATGATCGAGCGCTACTAGAACGCCACTCGAATAAATGATGCCGATCTGCCGCATGGCGACGGGGTCGCCTCGGTGCGCGGCTTTCCATTGATCCTCAAAAAACTTCCCGACCATCAGCGTGACGGTCCGACGCTCCCTGCCTCGCACGATGACGAACTTGGCTGTTTGGCCGGGCTGCAGCGCGCTCGTCAGGCGAACGAAATGATCGGCATCGATGACAGCGACGTCACCGACCGATACGAAGGCATCGCCCGGCTTCAGATCACCCTTCGACGCCGGCCCAAAGCCGGAGACGGCAACGATCTCGGCGCCGCTGGCAGCCGCCAAGCCGATCTCTTTCGCACGCTTTGCATCGATCGAGCGAATCTCGGCACCGATCCATCCACGGGTCTTGGCTGGCGGCGCATCTGGAACTGCGGCGAGGGCATGCTCGCGTACTTGCGTCCGCACCGGGGCCTGTTCGACAGGTTTATGCCCGGCAACTCCGTCCCTCAGTCTGCTCAGCCTGATGGTGGCAAGTGGCGCGAAGCGCCCCTGCGGAAATGCCTTCAGATAGGCCTCAAACTCGGACGCGTCGCCGCTGTCGCGGATACTCTCCCAGAATGCGAAGTCTGCCCGCTCAGATTGAGCCGCAGGCTCCTGAGCACAAGCGAAGCCGGGACCGAGCGCTGCAAGGAATGCCGATAAAACAATCCGACGCACGATCGGTCTCATTGCTCCTCCTGGCTCACTTACCGTTAGAGGGAAGCCTGCTCCGCTCGCCCGCGAGCGGAGGACTTTTCGGCAACCCTGCCACGGACCCGTCACTCAATCGAGTGCAACTTGTCGCGGGTCTCGCGCGTCGTCGGTGAAACTGTTTGCGGCGGAGAGCCTTGAGCAGGCTGGCTCATAGCCCGGAGTTCCGTTATCAACTTTTCGCTCATTTCGCCTCGACGAAACATCCAGTTTTGACACAAGGATGTGGTCAGGCCCGTCGCATTCGACGAGCGACGCACCGACAATGTGTAGGTCGCGCCAGGCGTGAACTTGACGCCGCAAGACGCCGACAAGCCGCTGCGATGGTGCACCTGGACGGTCGCCTTCGCCGCCATGCCCTTGAATGACTCGATAACTTCGAAGGTTGTGATTGAACTGCCGCGCTCGGCTGCAACGTTGCTGCGCGCAATGCCGGTAAACACCGCAACGGAGTAATCGTAAATTTTCTGGGCGGTCGGCGGACGCGCGCATGAGCAGGCAGCGGCAAAGTCGAGCGGCACTATTGCGACGATCGCCGCGGCGGCAATAAACGTAAAGATCTTGCGCGAAGAAATCGGCATGGAGCAAATGGCCTTTGCGCTGTTTGCTCCGTTCGTCCGGAGCGCGTTGTCCACCTTCGAAATTGCGAACCTGCACGAAGCGGAACCAAAAATCATCGCCTCGACTTGGTACAAAAGTACTAGAACCCCGGCGATTCAGCGCCACTGCGGCAGCGATCAAACGAGCCTCTAAGGCCTTGGCGGCAGCATGCGCACGCCAGCCTCGGGATCGTCAGCCTGCTCATCGGCAATACTGATGCAAAAGCCCTGATAGTGCAAACGATGGCCGTCGGGACAGCGCACGTCGCGCTTGTCGGGATGGAACGAGATATAGGACGTCATGTTGGCGGTTTGCCTGGAATCCGTGCGGGTAATGATCGTCTGCGTGCGGGAAAATGCAGCGCGTGGATCGTCCGCCAACGCCAGTTGCATGGCCGTATCAACCACCTCCGTGGTGCGCTCTCCAGGCAGTGCGCGAAAATCCCCCTCCCGGTGTCGGACGCAACGGTCCCAGCCAGCGTCACAAATGTAGTGGGAATGCACCGGGCCATCTTGGCGGAAAAGGTCCTGACCTTTCGCGCCGCACAAAATGTTGCCTTGTCTACGGTAGTACTGCGCCTGTTCGGCGCTGATCCAAAGCACCAGGCTTTCCCAGTGATCAAACGGCGGCTGGCATACGCCTGCAACACTGGCCAACACGCCGCCTGGGAGCTTGTCCGCAAACATTTCTTCGGCCGGTGGCTCTGAGGGCGTAATGCCCATGGCCGAAAGCTTTTCTGCATCCTCCAAAAGGTAAAGCCCCATCCGCGCGGTTCCAAGGTGATACATTGAGGTTTCGCCCGCAACAGCATCGATGCCGATGCGGTGGGTATGCGGTGGCCATGCCTTGAAAGCCTTCAGGTCAAAGACATGATAGCCGGGGGCGAGCTCAATACTGATATCGGACTTGGGAAGCACGTTGCGAGGCGTAAAGCCGCTGCGATCAGCACCCTCGACCATGCGGATGGCTATGCTGGCATTGGTATTATTGGCGAAATAGAAAACGGCAGGTTTGTTCTGCGCCTGCGCAAGGCCGATACCAATCAGCATCGGCATCACTACCAGGCCAAAGGCCCAGAGGATTGGTTGGCGTATCAGGATCATGGCCGTTGCCGCACTTTTGGTTCGGGTCGGCGGATGCCGGCTTTGCCGTGATTTGCCGGGCCTCCCCTGCGCGCCTCCATCGCATTTTGCGTGCCTATTCTGCTCAGCCTTTCACGGTTGGCGCTGCGATAAACCTGTAAGACGGCACCCATCATCAGCACGACGATCACTAATTTGACAAAACCGGGCATGGCCTGCTGCATCCTCTCAACGGTTACGGACGGTTCAAAAAAGCGATTGCAACCGACGTCGCAGGTTACGGCAACAGCTTTCCCGCCGGAGCGACGTCAGTCCATAGGGATGCCGACTATGGCCGGGCCAAACCGCCCAATCTCCGCTCCGAGCAAACACAAAGGTGGAAACCAGCATCGATGCCAACATGGCAAGGCCTTGTTTCAACCGGAACTCGATCAATCGCACCAAAACTTGTGCAAGGCAGCCTGAACCCTGAGGCCGATATATGGAATTGTTCGAAGTGCCGAATTTTTAGGTAGGTGTGCCAATGCAAGCCGCCGATGACAGTCCGATAATTGCCGGCGCAGGAACGGCTGACTGCGGTGTTGGCCACCACTGGCGTCTCTGAGTGACGGAAGCCCGATGTCTACGCGTTAAGACCATGCCGGTTTTCTGGCGATGATAACGCGCCGAGGCACATCAGACCGCGCATGACGATGTGCAGATATTGCAGAGCCTCGGCCCGCAGGCCGGATGGAGCGGACGATGGGCGAACAACACGCTTTGGGAGGTGGAGTATCCAAATGCCGACGGTCAACGAGACCAGTGTATGTCGAGTGAGCCGGGCGATCTTGGCCTCTGATAACCGCTTCCCCCTGGCGATCGGCGCTGTCGAGCTGCGAGAGGCAGCGGGCAATGCTCTCGTCGAGCTGCGCCAACCTCCGCTGCATCTTGGCCTGGGTGAAGTTCCGGTCTCGCGTGTTGACGGCCTTGAACTTGCAACCGTCGATCGCAACGCTCGCCTCGTCGAACAATAAAAGGCGTCAGCACAACATCCCGAACTCGCGGCAAACCCTGCGGATCGCTTCGCCATTGTCCTTACGGAAGTCGGCTATGGTCTTGAAGTCCGGCATCAGCCGGCCGGTCAGTCAAACCAACTCGATATTGCACTGGCACTCCCGTTCCTGACGCCGGCTCGACTGCACCCGATTGAGGCAGCCGTAGACGTTCTTCAGCAACGGCTCAACGCCGCAAAGCCCAATTTAGCCAGATCACGCTCATCGACAAAGATATCGATCGCCCGGACCGGATTATCTTCGGCAGAATAGTCTTCCAGCCGCTCGGGAAAAAACGTGCTCTGACTGCAGTCATCACCAACGACAAAGCGCGTCTTTCGAATCCTCCCGACAAATCAAAAGAGAATCATAGCACTGAGCGACGTTTTCACACAACCTGGACCCGTAGCGATGTTCCTCTGACTGCGCTGCACTTCGCAACTTACCGCTCGGGTCTGTGACAGCTTGCCACATTTGCCGAATGGTTGCTTGCCGATAGCATTTCAAGGCCATCAGAATTTATCGCTATTTATCGTTTTCCGCCGCGCGGCATGCTCAGGTCTGAGCCGGCCGTGATTTTTACACAGGGTGGGAATCTTGATGTCACGGATTGACAACATTTCCCAACTTGACGGTCTGATGTTCGACGCCGCGCTCGGCGAATTGCAGTTTGAGTGCGTTCTCGAAAAGATAGTCAGCCACTACGACAGCGGCGGCGGTGTCATTTTCGAGCTGGACCGCAAGACCGGAAAAATCAGCAACTGGATCGGGCCAGGACTTCAAGACGGCGCTCAAGAGTATATCAATCATCTTAACGCGATCAATCCGCGCATGCGCTACTCCTTGCGCCACGCGCCGGGCCATGTCGCTTATGAAGCCCGGTTTATCTCTGAGGCCGCAATTGACCGCAGCGAGTTTTACGCAGCCATTCAGCGGATCAGCAATGTTCGCTATTTTCTCGGCACTCGGCTTTACGACGAGGGCGATGTTTCAGTATTTCATTCGATTGAATTTGAAGCAAAGCACGGCCATCCCGACAGCGAAAAAATCAGCGCGTTCTCTCGCACGTCGAGCAATCTTGCTAAAGCCTGGAAGCTTTCCAAGTCGAGCCCGGCAGACGACCGGCAGCGAGCCCGTGCCGATCCGCTCTACGAACATCTGCCGTGGGGTGTATTCTCGATTGACGTAAATGGCGCGGTCCTCACCGCCAATCGGGCGGCAGATCGCCTGATCGAGGAATTCAGCGGACTGTATCTTGTCGACGGCGAACTGCTGACCAACAATCTTTCATTGAACGATCTGCTTCGCAACCTGATTGCAAAGGCCGTATCCGGCAAACCCGGACTGCTGCACTTGCCGCTGCGGGAGCGTGCCGCTTTGTTGATTGTGCAGGCGCTGCCGATGCCGGGCAGCCATGAGGCAAAACTATTCATTCGCGATCCGCGCCAATATGGCGGATTCCTCAAACGGACGGCGCCGGCGATGTTCGGGCTTACGCCGTCCGAAACCCGAATCCTCTCATCGATTTCATGCGGGCTGGATCTCCAGAATGTCGCCGATGAGCTAGCGCTGACGCGCAACACCGTGCGCAATCATTTGCAAAGCATCTATCGCAAGACAGGCGTGCGCAATCGCGGCGAACTGATGGCGCAGGTACTGGGATTGATCGATACCGGATCGGCCTCATGATGAATCTGTCGTGCTGCCAATATTCTCGACCGCGATAAGACGGCTATTTGGACCGAAGATTCTATCGCACGAAATGTCGGATCATCTGAGCATTTTTCAGTGCAAGCTCCAACAGCTTGTTGGGGCCGCGCGCACCCAGTTTATCTGCCAAACTGACACGATGTGCCTGCACCGTTCGCACGCTCAGGTTCAGCTTTTCAGCGATCGCGCGACTGGTGATGTTTTCAGTCAACAAGGTCAGCACCCGCATTTCAGCTTCCGACACGTCCCGCAAGCCATCGCGCACTTTCTTGCCGGTCGACGAAAGTTCGATCGCCGGGCTGGAGCGACCAATTGAGCTGCTGGTATAGAACTGACCATCGTTTTTGGCGATTGCCGCCAGTAATTCGGCTTGAGCATCTTCCTTGGCGAGGAAACCGGATGCGCCTAGATCGCGCGCTTTTTGCACATAAGCCAGATCGCTATGCATCGACAGGATGAAGGCGCGTGTCTGGGGCTGGTGCTTGGCGAGCCATTCAAGGACTTGAAATCCGTCCTTTTGCGGCATGGACAGGTCGGCGATCAGAATGTCCGGGGTGAACAATTCCAGCTTGGCGATGCAGGCGTCGCCATCCGTCGCCTCGCCCACCACCTTGATGTCCGCACGTTCGGCAAAACAGGAAATGACGCCGGCACGAAACAGCGGGTGGTCGTCGCAAACCAGCACTTTCATGATCGGGTTCATGCCACCTCGCTTTCCGGTTTCACAACCGGCAAAACCATCTCAAGCCGAGCCCCGCCATACCCGGAAACACCCTTGCTCCATCGCCCGCCACAGGCCTTCACCCGCTCGCCAATTGAGGCAAGTCCAAGCCCCACAGCAGAACCCGCTTCGCCTCCAAACCCGGCGGCAAAACCGATACCATCGTCTTCGACAATCAAGCGCACCATAGCTGAATCGCCAATCAGGCACACCCAGCATCTGTTGGCCTGCGCATGCCGCAACGTGTTTGAAAGGCACTCCTGCACAATCCGATAGATGTGCAGACGTGTATCCGCATCCATTCCTTCCTCATTGATGTCGATTTCAGAAATGATTGCAATCGCGTCAGCGGCCTCCGCTTGCTTGACCAATTCTGTCACTGCCCTGGCCAGTCCCAAATGCTCAAGGCTCGCCGGGTGCATATCGCGGGCGATGCTCCGCAGATTGGCGAGAGCATTGCTCGCAGCGCCAATCAAAATATCCAAGCGCGATACAAGGTTTGTGGCGGCGGGCAGGCCCGAAATCTGCTTCAGGCCGCCCAGCACAACAAGGAAATCCTGCCCCACGCCATCATGCAGCTCTTTGGCCAACCGCCTGCGCTCTTTGTCCTGCGCGGCAATGCTTCTGGTGGCCGCTTCGTTTTGCAGCGCGACAATGCGTTCGCTGGCCAAGCGGGCTTCGGCCTCGGTAACGCGAATGCGAGACGCCAGCGCCAGCGAGAACAATACCGCCTCAAAGCAAAGGGTTATTTCCATGCCGTTATTGCCAAACTGCAAAAGCTGCACGCCGAGATATTTGTCGAGCGCCACCATGGCGGTTCCAGGTATCATCGCCAGCAACAAGGGCATAAGCAAGATGCGGGCTTTCGGTTCTCCGGCAAGGGTCCGCCTGACGCTGATGATAAAGGCGGTCGCAAAAAGCAGCGCCGACGTCACCAGCGCAAGCACCGTGACCAGCCAGTTTGGGAAAACAAAAAGAGTGAACGGCAGAACGCTCGCGATCGTCGGTGGGACGAGCAGGGGCCAACCGCGCCGCAAAGGTTCGCCTGCGCTGCGCAAAAACAACCAGATGAACACTCCGCCGCTGACGATGGCCGCCAGAAGTGCGCTCAGCAGCATAGTATTGCTCAAACCGGTCGCCGCTGACCAGACATAAGCCGCGCCATATCCCGAAAGGTAGAGCGCAATCACCAGCAAAGCGGAAATAGAGATTGCGTTCAACGCGAACGCTGGATCACGCACCACAACCGATACAAGCAGATTGTAGAAAATCATCGCACCCAGCATTCCGAGCAGGAGCACTTTAAGGGTTTTATCCTGGGACTGCATGGCGGAGAATGCCGGAAGGTCCCAATGCCGTACTCGTATCGAAACCGGGACGTCTTGAACAATTCTGATAAATACCGGGCCATCGCCAATACTATCTGGAAGCGGTAGCGCCATGAAGGGAGACGGAAACAGCTTGGTTGAATTGGCTACCATGTCGCCTGTTTCAATCTTGGTCCAGTCGCCGTTTGCATCCGGTACGAAAAGCGTTGCGCGATCGACAATCGGCGACACTTGAACAAGCCCGGCCGGAAGTGGTCCCGCAATGCGTAGCCAAGTGACACTTTCGCCGAGCGCCGTCGTTCCGCGCGTGACGTGGGGAGTTTGTGTTGCAAACAAATCCGTGCAGCAAAGCTCGGAGATGCCGAGATCTGGCGGCACCTTTTGGGCGATGTGAAATCCCAGCAATTCTCCTCCGGTTTCATCCGCGAGCGCGCTCGGCCCCGCGAACACGAGTTGCGCCAGGACAAGGAGTAGGCTGAGGATAATTGGCGAGGTAGCGTAGCGCGGCGCTTTCACTGACGTTGGGGCCCCATATGTTCATATGCTTGCGGCCAGCATGGCAATTCATGCACGATTTCGCAGCCAAAACTGGGTAGGTAAACTTACCTAGTAGTTAGGCACTCGCAACAATGGATTATTTGATCGCAATACGCAAAATCCAAGTTGGACGTAGATTGTATGTCTGTTGCTTTGGTCGCACCGAGTGTGGGATTTGGCATTGCTGCCAGCCCGAAATGGCACCTCCGTAAGGGAGCAAGATCATGAGTGCCTGCCCATCCTGCAATGCACCGCTTGAAGGCACTGAGAAATTTTGCGGTGGCTGTGGCGCGCCAGTTGCGAAAAATCCTGTAGGGCAAGCCGCTTCTCTCCCGCCTGCACCCGAACCGGCAGCGCCGAAAATGCAAAGCGCTTCCCGGTCCGCGCCGCCCTCGGGTGCGCGGCAGAAATCTTCCCTGCTCTTGCCCGTACTCTTTATTGGCGTTCTGTCCGTCGGCGGTGCATTTTATCTCCTGTCCCAGCCGTCTCGGCCGACCCGTCCCGCAACCGATCAGTCTGCTGCGCCAGCCGTGGTACCTGTGGCAGAAAAAGCGCAGCCCGTACCCGCGCCAGCAGCCGCCATACCCGTGGCAAATATCTCCACGGCACCCAAATCCGCGCGGATCGAAGCGGCGAGCGCGCGCACCGCACAGGCATATGCCGATGCTGGTATTTCCAGCATCGCTCCGCACCGGATGGTGATTGATAGCTGCGCGGATTGCACACCGTTTCAACTCTATTGCGTGGCCCCTGTGGCGCACATTGCCGATCTGCAAGGCCGCAAGGTCCGGGTTCAGGCATCATCCCGTGGTCGTGACCTCGTTCTCAATACCGGCGGCTATCCGGCTCCTTTAGCGTTCAGCGAGGTCGCCGTTGCGCTGCAG
>JBDRNF010000282.1:0-59091 GCA_043811435.1 Pseudomonadota bacterium | reverse complement strand
CCTCCCCACCGCAGCGCCCGCCTTCGCCAAGCGGCTTCGGCGGACACAGCGGGGGGAGGGGAGAAGAAAGCCTTCCAAACTACTTCGCCCCCGGCGGACGCGCCGCCCGCAGTCGCGATTCTGCCTGACATTATTCATTCGCATGAAGCGGTTTCCGCCGATCATGCCGCGGGCCGCACCGCCTTGCTCATCAGGATGCTGCCGCCATTGTGCGGCAGCCTCCGGTGCGGCGGAATCCCGGCGAGTCCAACCTGGACGAAGCGTCGAGCCTTGTAGAAATTCACCGCGGAGATGTTGTCCGCCCACACGTGCAGGCTCAGGCGGTCATAACCGGCTTCCGCCGCGCGGGCTTCGGCCCATCCCAGCAATTGGGCACCGATGCCGCAACCGCGGTAGGCGTCGCCGACGGCAAGGCTGTTCAGGAACATGCTGCCCCAGTCCTGCAGCTCCAGCATCGGCCGGATATGGTCGTGGCGCTCGGAGCCGAGCAACACATAATTATCGTCCTTCAAGAGGTCGGCGGGAAAAACATTCGCAGCGGCGACGATCGCGCCGTCATCGCCGAGGGCGGCAACGCGGCAATTGCGCCAGGAAACGGGATAGCGCTCGCTGCCGATGCCGGCCGACAACAGGTCGACGGCGGTCACGAACGGGATCAAGTCATCGAACAAGAATTCGTAGACACCGCCCCCGGCGATGCACATGTAGCGTGCCAGCTCGCCGCTGTCGTCGGAGCGGGCCATGCGATAGGTGATCTCAGCCGACATTCCCCGTGCATCCTTCAGCCCATATCTCGCGTGGAGGTCCGATCAACCGGGCGCAGCCGTTCTTGTGCTCCGGGGAGCCGCACTGTCTTGACGCAGATCAACCGCGGCAAGCTGGGGCGCCGTTCTGATGCAACAGGACTTCCGTGCTGGTATAAGGGGTGAATCGCCAATACCCGGCGCCGAAAGCAGGGAGTGCGCATGGCCGAGAATTTTCATGACAACGGGGATCGCCAGCGCTTCGAACTCGAAGTCGAGGGCCATATCGCCTTCATCACCTATCGCAAATCGCCGGGCGCGATCACGCTGGTCCATACCGAGGTGCCGCCGGAGCTTGGCGGGCGGGGAGTAGGCTCGAAGCTCGGGCTCGCCACCCTCGATGCGGTGCGGGCGCAGGGTTGGAAACTGACCGTCGAATGCGACTTCATCCGCTCCTATATCGCCAAGCATCCGGAATACAGCAAGCTGCTGGCGCCCGGTGAAAAGGAAAAGCAGGCTGCCGACGTCCACAAGGCCGGTTGCTTCTGTGGTGCGGTCGAGGTGGAGGTCACGGGCAAGCCGACCTTTTCGGGCTACTGCCACTGTCACGACTGCCAGGCTTGGTCAGCGGCACCGATCAACGCCTTCAGCCTGTGGCCTTCGAGCAGCGTGCGGATCATCAGGGGCGAAGCCGATATCGGCACCTTCCACAAGACCGAAAATTCCCACCGCAAGTTCTGCAAGATCTGCGGCGGGCATCTCATGACCGAGCATCCGCGCATGCGGCTGATAGACGTCTATGCCAATCTGCTGCAGGGTTTTACGCATCAGCCGACGCTGCATGCGAATTACGGAAGCAAGATGGTTTCCGTGAGCGACGGACTGCCGAAGTTTCGGGATCTGCCCGCCGAACTCGGCGGCTCTGGCGAAACTTTGCCGGATTAGCCGGCCGGGTTTGAGTTCGTGACCCTAAGTGGAAGCCGGATCGACCGACTGCCAGCGCCGGATCTCCAGCCGGCTCCGCCGGCCCTTCACGGAAATCACTTCGGCCGGGCTGAATTCCGCATCGCCGGCAGTTCGCACGGTATCCGCATCTGCGACGACTTCACCCCGTGAAGCGGCCGCACACAGACGCGCGGCGAGGTTCACGGAATCGCCAATGACCGTGAAGTCCATGCGGTCGGCAGGCCCTACGGTGCCGGAAATCACTTCGCCCGTGAAGATGCCGATGCCGACGCCGCGCGGCAGGTCGGCCCGGTCCAGCAGGCGAAGCGCCTCGCGCGCCGCGCCGATGGCGCGCGCCTCTGCCCGCGCGCCCTGGAAGCGCGCCAGAACCGCATCGCCGATCAGCTTGTCCACATCGCCGCCCGCGCGCGTGATCGCGCCGACCAGGATCGTCATCGATTGGTTGAGAAAGCGAACCACTTCCTCCGGTCCATGGGCCTCTGCGAATGACGTAAAGTCGCGAATATCCGAATACAGAAGGGTGCAGAGCGTTCGGCTCGAAAGGATGCCGCCACCCACGCTGACGGCGTCGTGAACCGCCTGGGATGCAGCGCCCGAGAGCAGCCGTTCGAGACGCGCGCGCAATTCAGCTACCAGCGCGGCCCGGCTGTTGATGTTCTTCTGCGCCAGCATGACCAGGCGTGTCATCCCGAGCATGAGTGCTATCAACATGACGCTCGGCACGCCGGCGGCCGCGATACCTGCGCGCCAGAGCAGCGCATTCAGGTGGCTGACAGGTTCATACAGCTCGATGATGACAGGGGAGCCGCCGGGCACGGCGACCAGGACGTAGAGTTCATAGAGTGCCGATCCGTCAGCCGCGGTCTTGTACACCACCGTGCTGGCGCCACGCTCCGCGGCCGCTACGAATGCCGGGCTACGGTCCTCCATTCCAATCTGGCTGCCGTCGGTCGAATACTGGATGACTCCGGCGGCGGAGTAGATCTTCAGATGTGTGAGGTCGAGTTCGCGCGCTTCGCGGGTTAATTCGGCGAGCAGGGTCTGGCCATGGGCGTCGCCATAGACCGATGCGGGCGCTTCGCCGCGCTTCAAACGCTGCCAATGGTCCGGGGCCACTTCGGTCATCGCACGGTCGATGATCTGCGCACGCCGTGTCGCCTGTCCGAGATAGACCCCTTCAGCCAGTTGACGCGCCCCGACGCCGGTCAGGACCGCGGACAAGACCAGAAGGATCAGGAGTCCCGGAACGATGTAGCGGAGGAACCGGCGCAGCAGGGGATAAGGCTGATCGAAAGAATGCGTACTCATGATCAGCGGCCATGTCCGAGCGGCGCTGCCGGGTTGGTTCACCGGCCCCGACACTTTTCGTGCCCCTGGAGCCGCTTTGTCTTGACGCAGATCAATGGCGCGAACCTCGGAACGAACTCAGCGAGCCGCGGTTGGCTGCAGGCCGTCCCGGCATGGCCGGGTCGGCGGCGGTATCAGGCCAGCGTCGTCCCCGGCAACACTTCGGGTCCGCCGAATGCCACCACGCGTCCGCGCCGGAGCATCACGACCTGCGTCGCCAGCTGGCGCATTTCGCCGGCGTCGTGGCTGACATAGACCATCGGCACATTGGCTTCGTCGCGCAGCCGCACCAGGTAGGGCAGGATCTCTACCTTGCGCTCCTCGTCCAGCGACCCCATGGGTTCGTCGAGCAGCAGCAGCCGCGGCTGTGCCAGCAGCGCGCGCCCCAGCGCCACGCGCTGGCGTTCGCCGCCGGACAGCTTGCCGGGGCGGCGGTCGAGCAGCCCGCCGATATCGAGCAGGCCGGTGACGCGCGCCCAAAGGGCGGGATCCGCGGCCAGCCGGTTCATGCGCCGCCCGTAGTCGAGATTTTGCCTGATATCGAGATGCGGAAACAGCCGCGCGTCCTGGAACACATAACCGATGCGACGGCGATGCGGCGGAATGTGCAGGCCATCAGCGGTATCGTCGAGCACTTCGCCATCGATGGCGATGATGCCGCGGTCCGGCCGCAGCAGGCCGGCGATCATGTTGATCAGCGAGGTCTTGCCGGCGCCGGAGGCGCCGAACAACCCGGTCACGCGTCCCTCGCTGGCGAACGAAGCCTCAACGGAAAAGTCGCCGAGCTGTTTCGAAACCTCAACACGCAGCATGCTCAATTCCCGTGCAGGCGTCGGGTGGCGCGCCGCGCGAACCACTCGGAGCCGACCAATGCCGCCAGTGCGATGATGACTGAAACCACCACCAGCCGCAGCGCCGCGCGGTCGCCATCGGGCGTCTGGATCAGCGAATAGATCGCCGAGGAAATGGTCTGGGTTTCGCCCGGGATGTTGGACACGAAGGTGATGGTGGCGCCGAATTCGCCGATCGCCTTGGCAAAGCCGAGCACCATGCCGGCCAGTACGCCTGGCAGCGCCAGCGGCAGCGTAATGGTGAGAAACACCCGCCAGGGCGGCGCGCCCAGTGTGCCCGCGGCCTGCTCCAGCCGGCGGTCGACCGCTTCGATCGACAGCCGGATCGGCCGCACCAGCAGCGGAAACGCCATGATGCCGCAGGCCAGCGCCGCGCCGGTCCAGCGAAACGCGAACACGATGCCGAAATGATCCGCGAGCCAGCCGCCGACCAGGCCGCGCCGGCCGAACGTCAGCAGTAGCAGATAACCGGTCACGACCGGCGGCAGCACCAGCGGCAGATGCACCAGCGCATCGACCACCGATTTGCCCCAGAAGTCACGCCGCGCCAGCAGCCATGCCAGCGCGATGCCGAGCGGCGTCGCCACCAGCGTCGCCACCGCGGCGACCCGCAGCGAAAGCAGGATGGCCGTCCATTCCTCCGGCGAAATCTCGAACACGCTCAGGTCGTCGGGCTGACGAGAAAGACAAAACCGTATTTCTCGAAGATGGTCTTGGCCGCCGACGAGCGCAGGAAGGCCAGATAGGCGGCGGCTTCCGGCTTGGCGGTCGCGGTCGCCGCCACGGGATAGATGATGGCCGGGTGGGAGCCAGCCGGGAAAGTGCCGACGATCCTGACGCCGGGTTCGATTTTCGCGTCGGTCGAATAGACGATCCCGAGCGGCGCCTCGCCGCGGGCCACCAGCGCCAGCGCGGTGC
This sequence comes from Pseudomonadota bacterium, assembly GCA_043811435.1. Classification (GTDB taxonomy): domain Bacteria; phylum Pseudomonadota; class Alphaproteobacteria; order Rhizobiales; family Xanthobacteraceae; genus Bradyrhizobium. The sequence goes on along the minus strand of JBDRNF010000282.1, from coordinate 54,266 downwards.
GGACGTTTTCCGCCATGGCGAGTTTCGGTTCCGCCGCCTGCCAGGCGCCGAGCTTTTCCAGTGCCGCCCTGGCGTATTTGCCGGCCGGAACCGCTCTCACGTCGCCGATGGCGATCTTGCCGTCACCGACGAGTTTGGCCAGATCGAACCCCGGCCCGATCGCGACCTTGTCGGTCTTCGAATCCTTCGGCGCGATCAGCACGAGGCTGTTGCCGAGCAGGTTGATTCGGGTGGGCTCGTTGATGGTCTTTTTGCCGATCACATAGTCCATCCAGGCGACATCGGCGGACACGAAGATATCCGCCGGCGCGCCCTGTTCGATCTGTTTCGCCAATGCCGAACTGGCGGCATAGCTGACGACGATCCTGACGCCCGTCTTCGCGGTGTAGGCGGCACTGACGTCATCGAGCGCGTTCTTCATCGAGGCCGCGGCAAACACCGTCAGGCTCTTGTCCTGCGCCAAAGCGGGTGAATGGTTCAATCCGAGCAGGATCGAAAAGGCAGCGAAATAACCGGCAAGACGATGCATCGGGCGCTCCATGCGTGCCCGCGCGCGCTTTGTCGCGCACGCAACTCGGGCGGTGATGATGGAATGCGACAGGCGGAAGCGCCGTTCCGGCAATCCGGCGGATTTACGATCCGCCCGGACATCGCAGGGCGAAAGCTTACAGCATTGCCGGTGCGGCGCAAAGGGCCTGCGATATCGACCGCTATTGCTTCGCGTCCGGCGCGGTCAGCACCGCCTTGCAGGCGGCCGGCAATTGCGCCAGCGTCATCGGCGGCCGTGGTTTCGGCGGCACCTTCGGCGGCTTCGGGTGAAGCACCGCGTCGCTGAACCAGTAGGCGAGGTCGCCTGCGCGGCACCCTTCGCTTGCCGGCGGCTCCGACTGGCCCTCGCATTCGCCGCTGCCCGGCGGGCATTTGATGCGGATGTGGAAGTGATAGTCGTGGCCGTACATCGGCCGCACCTTGTGCAGCCAGCTGCGGTCGCCTTTGGCTTCGCGGCACAGCGCCTTCTTGATCGCGGCGTTGACGAAGATGCGCTGCACGCTCGGCTCGCGGGCCGCGGCGCGGATGACGTTGAGATGGGTCGGCGTCCAGACCCTGGGATCGATGTCGAGCCGGTCGGAGCGCACCATCATGACCGCGGAGGTTTCCTCGCGCTCCTCGCGCGAAAATCGCCGCTTCGGCATCGGCGTCAGCCAGATATCGGCATCGAGGCCGGCCTGATGGCTGGCGTGGCCGGTCAACATCGGGCCGCCGCGCGGCTGCGACATGTCGCCGACCAGGATTCCCGGCCAGCCCGCCTCCTTGCGCGCCTTGACCGCCAGCCGCGCCACCAGCGCCACCAGGTCGGGATGCCCCCAGTTGCGATTGCGCGACAGCCGCATCACCTGCCAGTTCTCGCCATTGATCGGCAGCGCTACCGCGCCCGCGACGCAGCCCCTGGCATAGAAGCCGACCACGCGCGCCGGCATCGCCGCCGGCAGCACCTTGCGGCCGAACAGTTCCTTGGCGCCGAGCTTGGGATCGTTGGGATTGGCCAGCGGCGGCAGCGGTTTCGGATTGACGCTGCCCTTGTCCTGCGCCCGCGCCACGGTGGCGCTGGCGCAGGTTGCGGAGATCAGCAGCAGGGTGAGGATCAGGCGGAGATTCATCGGGCCAAGCCTAGCACGAAATCGGCAGCCGGCGAAAAGCCGCGCCACCGCCATGGCCCGGGTTCCCGCGCCGGGCCTTTCGCCAGGCGGCAGGTTAAGATTAACCGCGACTGGCCGCGTCCGGATGTGGCCCTGGTCTTTACAACCCGCATTCGGGAACGACATCATGCCGCCATAAAAACGGGTGGCAGGGTGCGATCATGAAACGGCTGTCGCAGCGACGGCTGGTACGGCTGGTATTTGCAGCCGTGGCGGTCATGGCGGGATTGGCGCTGACACCGGCGCGCGCCGAGGTGGTGGTCCGGATCGACAAGTCGTCGCAGCGCATGGCCGTGAGCGTCGATGGCACGATGCGATACTCCTGGCCCGTGTCGACCGGCCGCCGCGGCTATGGCACGCCGAGCGGCGTGTTCCGTCCGCAGATGATGGCGCGGCGCTGGTTCTCGCGCAAATATTACAATTCGCCGATGCCGCACGCGATCTTCTTCCATCGCGGTTACGCCATTCACGGCACCTACGAGCTGGCGCGGCTCGGCGGCCCCGCCTCGCATGGCTGCGTCAGGCTGCATCCGTCGAATGCGGCGGCGCTGTTCGCATTGGTCGAGCGCCGCGGCCGGCATAATACCCGGATCGTGATCTCGAACTGACGCGCGCTTAACCGTCCGATAACCCTGTTGCGCATTGGTGAAATTTCGTGCGCGCGATGGGGAATTCGAGCGCTTTTGCCGCGCAGGCTTGATCTTCGTCAATTATCGTCATCCGGGTGCACGATTTTGCTGCACGCTACGCGCGCCGCGCCGCTCATGCGTCGGCTGGATGACATTGCTCGTGCGAACTCGCCTTTTTTTAGGGCACCCGGAGCATGACTCGATCCAGCCGCAAACCTTCGATCGAGCGCATCGCCGCCAAGTGTTACCAATTTTTCAGACACTTATCGGAGAACATGGGTCGCAGAAGGCGAGTGGGCGTAGCGAATGCACAGTATCCGGCCGAAGCCAGCCAAGAAACGCAAACATGCGGCGATCACCCGCATTCCCGGCCGACCGGCGAAGCCCAGTCCGAAGCTCTTGGGTAGGCTTAAAGGCAAGCTTGAAGGCAGGCCTAAAGATAAGCTTGAAAAGCGCCGTCGCGTTTCGCCCGAGATCGGCGAAATCGTGCGCAAGCGCGCCGAGGCGGAAGCCGCCATCGCGGATGCGCGAAAATCACATGAGCGGCTGCGCGAGGCGATCGACATCCTGCCGCAGGGCATCGTGTTTCTCGACGCCGACGGGCGCTACATTCTCTGGAACAAGAAATATTCCGAGATCTACAACCGCAGTTCCGACCAGTTCAAGCCGGGCGCCCGGCTGCAGGATACCCTCCGCGTCGGCGTCGCGCGCGGTGACTATCCGGAAGCGGTTGGCCGCGAGGACGAATGGATCGCCGAGCGGCTCGCCAGGATGTATCGGCCTGGCGCACGCCACGAGCAGACCCTGGCCGACGGCCGCTGCATCCTGATCGAGGAGCGGCTGACCGAGGACGGCGGCGTCGTCGGCCTGCGCGTCGACATCACCGAGCTGAAGCAGCGCGAGGCCTCGTTCCGGCTGCTGTTCGACAGCAATCCCGTGCCGATGATCGTCTGCGCGCTGGACGACGAGCGCATCCTCGGCGTCAACGACGCCGCGATCGAACATTACGGGTACAGCCGTGCCGAATTCGAGAAGCTGACCATCCGCAGCGTCCAGGCCTTCGAGACCGAACTGCCATGGGGAGGCGACCGCTCCAGCGACGAACAGACCGCGCGGACCTGGAAGCATGTCAGGGCCGACGGCGCGCTGATCGATCTCGCGATCTATTCGCGCCAGCTGGTCTACAACGACCAGCCCGCGGTGCTGCTGGCGCTGATGGACATCACCGAGCGCAAGCGCGCCGAGGCGCGGCTGGCCTTCATGGCCCAGCATGACGGCCTGACCGGGCTACCGAACCGCACCCTGTTGCGTCAGCAAATGGACGACGTCCTGCTGCATACCAGGCGCAGCGCGGAAAAGGTCGCGGTGCTGGTGCTCGGCCTCGACAATTTCAAGGCGGTCAACGATACGCTCGGCCATGGCATCGGCGACAAGCTGCTGCGCGCGGTCGCCAAGCGGCTGCGATCCACCCTCCGCGAGGAGGATACGATCGCCCGCCTCAACTCCGACGAATTCGCCATCATCCAGAGCGGGCTGACGCGCCCCGAGGATGCGGTGCTGCTGTCCAGGAGGCTGCTGGAGGCGATCGGCGATCCCTTTTTGCTCGATGGCCATTCCGTCGTGATCGGCGCCAGCATCGGCATCGCCATGGCGCCCGGCGACGGCGACGAGTCCGAGAAACTGCTCAAGAACGCCGACATGGCGCTGTCGCGCGCCAAGAACGATTCGCGCGGCACGTTTTCCTTCTTCGAATCCGGCATGGATGCCCGCGCCCAGAGCCGTCGCAAGATCGAGATCGACCTGCGCGACGCGATCCAGAACGACGTGCTGCGGCCGTATTACCAGCCTCTGGTCGACCTCGCGACCGGGCGCATCACCGGCTTCGAGGCGCTGGTGCGCTGGCCGCATCATGAGCGCGGCATGGTATCGCCGGCCGAATTCATTCCGGTCGCCGAGGAGACCGGCCTGATCAATCCGCTCGGCGCCCTGATGCTGCGCCGTGCCTGCGCCGACGCAGCGCTCTGGCCCGACGACGTCCGCGTCGCGGTCAACCTGTCGCCGCTGCAATTCCGGGTCGGCAATCTGCTGTCGCTGGTGATGGATGCGCTGAAGCAAACCGGGCTGCCGGCACGAAGGCTGGAGCTGGAAATCACCGAAACGCTGCTCTTGGAAAAGAGCAGCCAGGTGCTGGCCACGCTGCACGCGCTGCGCGCGCTCGGCGTCCGCATCTCGATGGACGATTTCGGCACCGGCTATTCCAGCCTGAGCTATCTCAGGAGTTTTCCGTTCGACAAGATCAAGATCGACCAGTCGTTCGTGCGCGACCTCGGCTCCAACCGCGACGCCCAGGCGATCGTGCGCTCGATCATCAGCCTCGGCATGGGCCTCGGCGTGACCATCACCGCCGAGGGCGTCGAGACCGAAGCCGAACTGAGCTGCCTGCGCGCCGAGGGCTGCCACGAGGGGCAGGGCTTCCTGTTCAGCCGCGCGCGGCCCAACACCGAGATCGTGGCGCTCCTGAAGGCGCAACGCGGCTCGGAATTCGTCGCGCCGCAAGATCCCGACGATGCCGCGCTGGTGGCGTGAGGGTTCGACTCTTACCCTGTCTCTCGCTGTTTGAAATTTGAATACGACGTCGGAGTGCGCAGTTGGAGTGGAGTGCACCGCTCGCACAAACACCGCTGTCATCGCCCGGCTCGACCGGGCGACCCAGTATTCCAGAGACGTTTGAGATAAATCGAGAAGCCTCGGCGTACTGGGTCGCCCGGTCAAGCCGGGCGACGACAGTCTTGATTTTAGCGGCCAGCTTTCTGAGCGCCAGCTTCTTCCAGGAGAGAGTAGGAAGTGCCTATCCGCGTCCCGTCTTGCGCTTCCTCAGATGATAGGTCAGCGCCAGCGCCACGCAGTGACGCAACTCGGCTTCGGGAAGCTTGCCTTTGGCGTCCAGCAGGATGCTGCGGTTGCCGCCGTAATTCAGCTCGGGGTACAGCTCGCGAAACGTTGCGACCAGATCGGTCTGGCAATGGAAGAACACCGCGTAACGGTCGCCGGGGCCTGCCTTGAGCCGGTCGATCCGGATCGTGCTGCCGCTTTTCGTGGCCGTCGTGAGATAGCTCGGCTGCCCCCATTTCAGGGTTTCCTCGATCGCGCCGACGCCCTTTGTCGTCCCGGCGGTGTCGAGGATCAGCCGGCGCAGCGCCAGCAGTTTTGCCTGAAGCGGCTTTGGATAGGCGCTGAAGACCGCGGCCACCGCGGGATCGGAAAATCCCGCGCGAGGCTTGCCGGCCGGGGGCTTTTTCCCGCCGGTCTTTTTCGGTGTTTGCGGCATCGTGCCTTCAGGAGGCCGCGACGGCCCTATGTGGTCTGATCGTCGGTGGTGGCGCCCGGCGTATTCTTCTTGATCGATTCGATCGCGCTCATGGCGGATGCCTTTTGCGCATAACCTTCCGACGAAAACATGTTCTCGCCGTTCGGCGCCTTGAACCGGAAACGAAACTCGCCGGCCTTGTCCTTGTAGACTTCGAATTTGTAAGCCATGATTTTGCTCCCCTGGGTGATTTGTCAGAATCGCGGCCGATCGTCCGTTGCAAACGGCGCCGAGTCAATCGGGGCCGCGGCGCCCGCTCCGAAGAGGGGGAGGGACGCCGCGCGCCGCGACGCCTAGGCGGCGTTGCGCAGGCCGGCGAGGAAGCTGTCGACGCTTTCGAACAGCGCGGTGGCGTGCTGGTTGAGTTCGCCGGAAGCGACCAGCACGTTGTTGGCGAGGGCGCGCGACTGGTCCGCCGCCTGGCTGGCACCGGCCACGTTGACGGAGACCTCGCTGGTGCCGGCGGCGGCCTGCTGCACGCTGCGGGCGATTTCGCGCGTCGCCGAATCCTGCTCTTCGACAGCGGCGGCGATCGTGGTCGCAATGCCGCTGATTTCCCGGATGGTGTCGCTGATGCCGCCGATCGCGGTGACGCAATCGCCGGTGGCGGACTGGATCGCGGTCACCTGGCCGGCGATCTCCTCGGTGGCCTTCGCGGTCTGGCTGGCCAGTTCCTTGACTTCGGACGCGACCACGGCAAAGCCGCGGCCGGCCTCGCCGGCGCGTGCCGCCTCGATGGTGGCGTTGAGCGCCAGCAGGTTGGTCTGGCTGGCGATGGCGCCGATCAGGCGAAGCACGTCGCCGATCTTTTCGCCGGCCGCCGTGAGGCTGCCGACCATTTCGGTGGTTTGCCCGGCCTTGAGCACGGCGTCGTCGGCAACGCTGCTGGAATGGGTGACCTGGCGGCCGATTTCGGCCACGGAGGAGGCCAGTTCCTCGGTGGCGGCGGCGACGGTGTTGACGCTGGCGGAAGCTTCCTCAGAGGCGGCAGCCGCGGCGGTGGCCCGTTCCGAGGTGCCGCTGACGCTGGCCGTGATCTCGCCGGCGACGCGCTGCATGTCCTGGGTCGCGCGCGCGACCGCGCTGACGACGCTCTTGACGTCGGCCTCGAAGCGGTCGGCCATCTGGCGCTGCAAGGCCTTCTTTTCCTCCTCCGCCTGTTGCTTGGCGGCTTCCTGCGCCGCGCGCATGGTGCCGGCTTCCAGCATGCTGCGACGGAACACATCGACCGCCACCGCCATGGTGCCGAGTTCGTCCTTGCGCTCGCCGCCGGGTATCGTGACCTCGGTGTCGCCGCTGGAGAGCCGGTTCATGACCGCGGTGATCGCCGTCAGCGGCCGCGACAGGCCGCGGCCGAGCAGGAACGCCAGCAGCACGGCGCCGGCCAGGATGGCGATGGTGCCGAGGATCAGGTTGCGCTGCGAACTCGCCGCCGCGGCCTCGTATTCGGTGGTGTCCTTGATGACTTCCAGCACCGCGACCGGCTGGCCGGCGTAATTCTTGATCTGCCCGACATAAAGGGCGGCGGGGCGGCCGCCGAGCGTCGCGTCCCGTTGCATCGCTGCGCCGTTGAATACGCTCTTCAGCTCCTCGGATGTCGCGACCACGGTATCGCCGAAGGTCGAGGAGAGCTTTTTGAATGCCTTGCCGTCGAACGAGTGCACGGCAAGGTCGATGCCGAAGCGCTTCTTGGCGCGGTCGACGAATTCCTTGCCGAAGGCGGCGCCGATGTCGGCGTTCGCCAGCGTCTTGCCATCACGCATGATCGGCGTCATGCCGAAAATGCTCAGGGCCTCCCGGCCGGGTTCGACGCCCACAATCGATTTGCCGGTCTTGAGCGCTTCCACCACGGTGATGCGGCGCCCCGAAATGTCGTCGCCGAAGACCTTCGGCGCGTGGACGCGGTAGAACACCATCGCCGGCGGAGTCTGGAACGTGATCAGCGGAATACCCTGCGCCTTCAAGGCCTTCATCGGCGCGTCGAGCAGCGCCGCCAAGCCTTCGCGATCCCCCTTGGCGATGGCGTCGCCGACCGGAGGAAGTGCGGCGATCACCGAGCTGACCGCCAGCGTGGCGCGTCCCTCATACTCGATCGCGGCGATGACGCTGTCATATTGCAGCTTGAGCTGCTGTTCGAGCGCGAGCTGCGTCAGGGCGCGCTGCTGGAGGATCGAAAAGGTGCCGAGGATGGCGCAGGCCGCAGCTACGGTCAGCGAAATGGCGAGGATCAGCCGGGCCGCGATCGATTGAAGTTTGAACATGGGGGTTGCCGAAGCTCCGCAAGAAGGAAGATTCGCAAGTTCCCAGAAACTGCTTAACAAAATGGGGTAGCTGGTACTGAGCTCATGAGATAGGTGAGTCGCTTGCTGCTCATGCCTCGAGACGCTCGCGTCGCCCGCTCCTCAGCATGAGGTTGTTGTGTTTCGACAGGTTAACCTCACGCTGAGGAGCGGCGTCTTCGCCGTGTCTCGAAGCGTGGGCTGCGACACCGATTTGGGAATCCAGCTACTGGCGCACCCGTAATATTACGGGTGCGGCTTCGTCGCCGCATCGAGCTTGCCCGACAGGATCACCTTGCCGACGTCCTCATAATGGCTGTCGCGGCCCTGCAGCTGCTGCGCGATGGTGTGCATGTCGCGGAAGCGGCGCTCGAACGGGTTGGCGCTGAACACGGCGGTGGCGCCCGCCATGTGATAGGCGGTATCGACCACCGACGTGGACTGATGGATGGTCCAGGTCGAGGCCAGCCGCAGCGCGCTGCGATGGGCTTCGGTGAAGGCATCGCCGCGCACGAGGTCGCGCCAGACCTCGGCGGCGGTGGCGTAGAGATAGGCGCGCGTCGCCCGCAGCCGGGCTTCGGTGCGTCCGATCAGGCCCTGCACTGCGTTGTTCTCGCGCATCGCCGCAAGCCCCTGCGGCTGCTTCGACCGCGACAGCTCGATGGCGGCATCCAGCGTGGCGCGGGCGACGCCGAGCGAGGTGGCACCAAAGCCCATGCTGTAGACCATCTGGGTGGGGATCCGGTACAGCGGGCCGTGCTCTCGCAACGCCGCGGGGTCGTCGCGCAGCGCGGTGAATTGCTCGGGAATGAAGAGGTCCTCGACCGAATAGGAATCGGTGCCGGTGCCGTTGAGGCCGATCACGTCCCAGACGTCGTACATCGTGGCGCTGCTCATCGGAAACAGGATGGTGCGGATCTCCGGCGCGCCGTCGGGCTTGCGGCGGGGTGAGCCGTCGGCCTCCATAATCCCGACATGGGCGCCGAGCCAGCTCGCCTGCCGCGAGCCGCTGGCGAAATCCCAGCGCGCGCTGGCCTTGTAGCCACCGGGGACGGCCTGCACCTGATGATTGACCGCGCCCCAGGCGAGAATGCCGGGCGCGACGTTGAAAATCTCGCTGGCCGGTTCGGGGTCGAGATAGGCCGAGATCATGGCGCAGACGCCGCACTGGCCGAGGCACCACGCGGTCGAGGCGTCGGCCTTGGCGATCTCCTCCTGCATCTGCATGAAAATCTCGAGCGGCGCCTCGGCGCCGCCAAGACTTTTCGGCAGCAACGCGCGATAAAGTCCGTTCTCGAGCAGCGCGGAAACCACGGGCTGGGTGAGGCGCCGCGTCCGCTCGATCTCGTTGGCCTCGCGCGCGATCAGCGGCTGCAGCGCCCGCGCCCGCTCGACGAGGTCGAAACCGGGAAGCTTGTTCATCTATTTCCTCGCCCCTGGTTGCGCCGCTTGTCGGGCTTCTTGTCGGGTGGCGGCGTAATGGTGGTCCATCCGCCGCCGCCGATCAAGAGAGGCAAGGGCGGTGAAGGGCGCGATTGACGGAGCGTGCCGTCAGGCCGCCGCGGGCCCGAGGCGGAGCGCGGGCTGTGACGGCCGCCGCGGCGAGGGGAAACTCAAGGCCACCGCGACCGCCGCGATTCCGATGCCGAACGAGCCGACATAGAGCCAGAAATAGCCGTGGAAGGTGTCGAACACCCAGCCGCCGGCCCATGGCCCGAGCGCCATGCCGAGGCTGGCGAACGCGGAAACCGCGCCGAACACCGTGCCCATGATGCGCGCGCCGAAAAATTCACGCACCAGCACGGCATAGAGCGGCATCACCCCGCCATAGGCGAGGCCGAACACGACGGAGAGCGCGTAGAATTCGCCGAGCTGGCCGACCGCGATATAGGTCGCCACGCACAGCGCCTGCACCGACAGCCCTGCCACCAGCACCGGCTTGGCCCCGATGCGGTCCGCCATCACGCCGAGGGCGAGGCGGCCGCCGAGGCCGGAGAATCCGGCCAGGCTGTAGACGGTGACCGCGGTCAGCGGCGCGATGCCGCAGACCATCGCATAGCTCACCATGTGAAAGATCGGGCCCGAATGCGCCGCGCAGCAGCAGAAATGCGCCAGCGCCAGCGTGATGAACTGCGGCGTGCGGAACGCCTGCGCCGCGCTCCACTCCACGGCAGGCGCCTCCGCGCCGCCTCCGGCTGAAGGCGCTGCCGGCTCCGGCGCCTGGCGTATCAGGAACGAGGCCGGAATCAGCAATGCCGAGGCGACGATTCCGATCGCCAGCATCGCGGTGCGCCAGTCATAGGCCGTGATCAGCCAGCTCGCGAACGGCGCCACTGTCAGCGGCGCGACGCCCATGCCGGCCGACACCAGCGACACCGCGAGGCTGCGCTGGTGTTCGATCCAGGCGCTGGCGATCGCCATCATCGGCGCATAGAACGCGCCGGCGGCGACCCCGATCAGCACGCCGAACAGCAATTGAAACTGCCACAGGCTGCTGGCCATGCTCGCCGTCACCAGGCCAAGGCCGAGCAGCACGGCGCCTGCGAGCACCACGATGCGGGTGCCGTAGCGGTCCGACAGCGCGCCCCAGAAAAACGCCGCGACCCCCATGCAGAGAAAGTTCAGCGTCGACGCCGCCGAGACGCCCGCGCGCGACCAGCCCATCGCCTCCGAGATCGGCTGCAGGAACACCGCCAGCGACAGCATCGAGCCGAAGCCCACGCACGTCATCAGCGCGCCGGTGCCGACGACGACCCAGCCATAGTTGAATCCGGCTGATTGGCTCATGCGTTTCCTCGCATTTTTTGGTGGTTGATTGAGCAGACGCGATGGTGGCTCATCCGATAGCGAAGGGCAAGGCGCGTGGGGGGTGTCGGGCATTGACGCTCTGCTGTAGGCCGCCAGGTCAGTCGAACTGACACTCGCTCGAGAACGGTGGCGTATCTTCCGCTGGCGCTGCCAGGCTAGTGGAGCCAGCGCGTATAACACTGGTCTGAACCGATGCGCGCACCTCTCCCCTTGAAGAACGCGCTCAAGGGGGTGTTGCGGGAAGCTTTCGGCAGGCGTGAGGAGACGGCGGCGCATGCCGCGGAACCTGAATATCTATATCACGAGGGTAAGGAATATTAACCTATGGAATAGGAAGCCTAGTCGTTAAAGGCCCTTTTTTGCAATTTTTGTGCAAGTAACTATATATTAGGAAGCCCTAAGGACCAAATGCCATGCTCATCCGTTTTGCCGTCGAGAATTTTCTCTCCATCAGAGATAGGCAAGAGCTATCAATGGTTGCTACTGGTCTTCAAGATCAGGGTGCGGACCTAATTCGTGTAGGCAATCTCAATCTAGTTCCTGGAGCCCTAATTTATGGTGCGAATGCTTCAGGCAAGAGCAACTTGATTGCGGCTCTCAGTTTTCTTCGACGAGTTGTCAGATCTTCGCATGCAGACGCGAAACCAAAAGGCAATATACCGCGCTCCCCATTCCGCCTTGACCAGAAATCGAAATCATTACCGACAAAAATCGATCTAGATTTTTTTCTAAATAAAGTTCGATTTCACTACGGGTTTGTGGCGACTACAGATGCCTTCACGGAAGAGTGGCTTTACGCTTTTCCTTCCGGAAAGAAGCAGGTTTGGTTCTATAGAGATTCAGATAAACGCTCGATTCGATTCGGTAAGAGCCTAAAAGGTTCTTTAAAGACAATTGAGGGGCTCACTCGCCCCAATAGTCTTTTTCTGTCTGCTGCAGCCCAGAATGCGCACAAGCAGCTGACCCCCGTGTTCGAGTACCTCAGCCAATTTGAAATCAGTTATAGAATCCAAAACCATTCCTCAGAAGCTGGCGCTGTATTTTCAGATGGCTCGATTGATGAGCGAATAGTTCGATTCCTGCAGCAGGCTGACACCGGTATTGTGGCCCACCGCTTTGAAGAGTTATTTTCAGGGTCGAACATCGATAAAAAGAGCTTCATGGGGGATCTTGTGAATGTCTTTAAAAAGTATGCGCCCGAGGGAGGGCAGTTTTCGTCAGACCTAGAGGAAATGGAAACGAAAATAATCTCGCTTGGTCACAGAACTGCGGCAAAACGCGCCGAGTTCTTGAAACTAAGCTTGGAAAGCGCGGGAACGCTTCGGTTATTGGTGCTTCTTAAGCCCATATTTGAGGCCTTGGACCAAGGTTCGCTGTTCGTAATCGACGAACTGGACGCTAGTCTGCATACATACTTATCTGAGAAGATTGTAATGTTGTTCAATTCAAAAAAAACGAATCCCCGTGGAGCGCAACTCATTGCTACAACCCACGATACAAATCTGCTTTCAGCTGGTTGCGTGCGGCGCGACCAAATTTGGTTTGTGGAGAAGGATGGCGCGGGGGCTTCGACTCTATATCCACTGACCGATATACGAACTCGGGGGACAGAAAATTTGGAGAAAGGCTATTTGCAAGGCCGGTTTGGCGCAATTCCGTTTCGGGGCCCAATAGATTTATTCACTGGGTCTAAGTAAGCAATGGGAGGACGACCGCGCCAGCCGCCCGCAAGGCTCGACCGGCGGAAGCCCAAAAAAAATCCCCGAGCGAAAATTACCGTTGTCTGTGAGGGTAAGATAACGGAGCCGCAATACCTTAATGAACTCGCCAGGTACTACGGCTGCCTTATCTCTCTGGATTTAGTAATTAGGGGGGCGGCAGGAGTTCCTCTATCCATCTTAAGGAAAGCTCGCGAATTAATTAGGTATCCCGAAGAGGAGTTCGGACAGAACGATCAGGTGTGGGCCGTATTCGATTGCGATGATCATCCGGAAGTTGCGCGCGTTATACGCGAAGCTGGCGAAGCCGGCGTTTCGATTGGCTATTCCAATCCTTGTTTTGAACTTTGGCTTGTCCTGCATTATAGAGATTTTGATGCGCCCGCGCGACGCGATCAAATACAGCGTGCCTTGCGGTCTCTAATGCCAAGCTATAATCCGCGAGGGTCAAAAGAGATTTCGTTTGCTGAAATTTGTGATGGCGTCGAATTAGCGGAGCGCCGGGCAGAGCAAATGGATAAGCGACGTGCTCAAGAACGCAATTCGCGTGGCAACCCTAGCTCAACTGTATACGAATTGACTCGTGAGATTCGGAAGCATGGCAAATAGCCCAGCTATCCACCCCTCAACGACGCAATGAATGCCTACTGTGGAATATGGACCAGAAGATTTCACGCCCGTGAGGTATGATTGCGCTGGCCCCGATGGGTTCGTAATCCACCCATCTCTCGGACGCCGCCATGATGGAATCGTGCCGGTGATTTGCCCGACGTGTCAAATGGCTTCGCCGGATGCTTCAGGTATCACGCCACCGTCGTCTTACTGTACATGGGGTTGTTTTCGATATTTTTGTTTTCCGGTCAGATAAGCCCCGGATCGGACCCAATCTCACCATGCTTCAGCGGTCCCGCGCCCGCCTCAGCTATCCACCTTCAACGCGGCAATGAACGCTTCCTGCGGGATGTCGACCTTGCCGAACTGCCGCATCTTCTTCTTGCCTTCCTTCTGCTTCTCCAGAAGCTTGCGCTTGCGCGTGATGTCGCCGCCGTAGCACTTGGCGGTGACGTCCTTGCGCAGCGCGCGGACGGTTTCGCGGGCGATCACCTTGCCGCCGATCGCCGCCTGGATCGGAATCACGAACATGTGCGGCGGGATCAGCTCCTTCATCTTCTCGACCATGGCGCGGCCGCGGCCTTCGGCGCGGGTGCGATGCACCAGCATCGACAGCGCGTCGACCGGCTCGAGGTTGACGAGGATCTGCATCTTGACCAGATCGGCCGGCTTGTAGTCGGTGAGGTGATAGTCGAACGAGGCGTAGCCTTTCGAAACCGACTTCAGCCGGTCGTAGAAATCGAACACCACTTCGTTGAGCGGCAGCTCGTATTTCACCATCGCGCGATTGCCGACATAGGTCAGTTCTTTCTGCGAGCCGCGGCGCTCCTGGCACAGCTTGAGGACGCTGCCGAGATATTCATCCGGCGTCAGGATGGTGGCCTCGATCCACGGCTCCTCGATCTCGGCGATCTTCACTACGTCGGGCATGTCGATCGGATTGTGGATCTCGATCTCCTGGCCGTCGGTGAGGTGCATCTTGTAGATCACGCTCGGCGCGGTCGCGATCAGGTTGAGGTCGAATTCGCGGGAGAGCCGCTCCTGGATGATCTCCAGATGCAGCAGCCCGAGGAAGCCGCAGCGGAAGCCGAAGCCGAGGGCGGCGGAGGTTTCCATCTCGAACGAGAAGCTGGCGTCGTTCAGTCGCAATTTGCCCATCGCCGCGCGCAGCGTTTCGAAATCGTCGGCGTCGACCGGGAACAGGCCGCAGAACACCACGGGGATCGCCGGCTTGAAGCCCGGCAGCATCTCGGTGATCGGCTTCCTGTCGTCGGTGATGGTGTCGCCGACGCGGGTGTCGGCGACTTCCTTGATCGCGGCGGTGATGAAGCCGATTTCGCCGGGGCCGAGTTCGTCGATCGCCGTCATCTTCGGCGTGAAGAAGCCGACGCGCTCGACGTCATAGGCGGCATTGGTGCCCATCATGCGGATGCGCTGGCCCTTTTTCATCACGCCGTCGACAATGCGGACCAGCACCACCACGCCGAGATAGACGTCGTACCAGGAGTCGACCAGCAGCGCCTTCAGCGACGCGTTGCGGTCGCCCTTCGGCGCCGGCAGCCGGTGCACGATGGCTTCCAGCACGAGGTCGATGCCGATGCCGGTTTTCGCCGAGATCATCACCGCGTCGGAGGCGTCGATGCCGATCACGTCCTCGATCTGGCGCTTGACCTGGTCCGGTTCCGCCGCCGGAAGGTCGATCTTGTTCAGGACCGGCACGATCTCATGGCCGGCGTCTAGCGCGTGGTAGACGTTGGCGAGCGTCTGCGCCTCGACGCCCTGGCTGGCGTCGACCACCAGCAGCGAGCCCTCGCAGGCCGCCAGCGAGCGCGAAACCTCGTAGGCGAAGTCGACATGGCCGGGGGTGTCGATCAGATTGAGGATGTAGGTTTTGCCGTCCTTGGCCGGATAGGTCAGCCGCACGGTCTGCGCCTTGATGGTGATGCCGCGCTCGCGCTCGATATCCATGGAATCGAGCACCTGCTCCTTCATCTCGCGCGCCTGCAGGCCCCCGGTGGTCTGGATCAGACGGTCGGCCAGCGTCGATTTGCCATGGTCGATATGCGCAACGATGGCGAAGTTGCGGATGTTGGAAATAGGGATGGATGTCATGGGCGCGGGATAGCATTGGCACCCCGCTGCGGCAACCATAATGCGGCTTTTTGGCGGGCTTCTTCACGCCAAGCTGATTCCACTTCCGGCTAAAACGCGGTACGCACGGACCATGTCGACTGCATCATTTTTGCCCGCCGCGGCCTCGCGCGCGCGGCGCTGGCCAAAGGTCCGGCGTTGGGCGGCTTGGCTCGCCGCGCAGGCCTCTGATCCCAAGGCCTCCCTCTGGCTGGTGATCGGCTTTGCCGCCGCCCATGCCGTGCTCTGGACCCTGATCCTGGTCAATCTCAAGGCGGCGCAGGACGTCCATATGGACGTCGCGGAAGCCTATGCCTGGGGCCAGAAGTTCCAGTTGGGCTATGGCAAGCATCCGCCGCTGTCCGGCTGGGTCGCCGGGCTCTGGTTCATGGTGTTTCCCGTCGCCAATTGGGCCACCTACGCGCTGGCGATGGCGACGCTGGGCTGCGGCCTCGTGATCTGCTGGCTGATCGCGCTGCGCGTGGTGGATCGCCGCCGCGCCTTTTTCGTCGTGGTGATGCTGGCGCTCTATCCGATCTTCAACTTCAAGGGTTTCAAGTACAATCCGGACCTGCTGCAACTGGTGACGCTGCCGCTATTGGTGCTGGCCTATCTCGACGCGTTCGAGAAGCGCAGCGTGCGATCGGGCCTGTGGCTCGGCCTCGCCGGCGCGCTGGCGCTGATGACGAAATACTGGGTACTGACCATGATCGGCGCGGTCGGGCTGGCGGCCTTGCTGCATCCGGATCGCCTGAAGTTCCTGCGCTCGCCGGCGCCGTGGGTCGCGATAGCAACGCT
Organism: Pseudomonadota bacterium; assembly: GCA_043811435.1. Classification (GTDB taxonomy): domain Bacteria; phylum Pseudomonadota; class Alphaproteobacteria; order Rhizobiales; family Xanthobacteraceae; genus Bradyrhizobium. Next base: position 38,228 of record JBDRNF010000282.1, on the reverse strand, counting down.
GCTGGCGGTGATGGCCCCGCATCTGGTGTGGCTGCGGGAAGTGGATTTCGTGCCGCTGACCTATGCCGGCGAAGTCTATACGTATCTGACACGCGCCCAGAACGTGCAGCTTGTCGTGGGCTACATCGGCCACAATGTCGCGCTGCTGGTCGTGCCCGTGGCGCTGGCGTCGCTGGCGCTGGCATGGGCGTGCAGGACGAGGCAACTGTCGGCGCTGTTCGCGCAGACATGGTCGCGGGGGCCTAATCCGGGAGTGAACTTCTCGCAGGCGCTCAATGTCTGGATCATCCAGGCCGTGGTCGCGATCGGCCCGGTGCTCGGCGCGCTCGCCTTCATGATCTACATGAAGACCGATTGGGGAATCTCGCTGTTCTTCCTGACGCCGCTGGCGTTGATCGCGATTCCGGCGCTGCGCCTTCGAAAGGTCGCGCTGTTTCATCTCGCCGCGATCTGGCTCGCGATCACGCTGACGGTGCTGGCCGCCTCGCCCTACATCGCGGCACGCGAGATGGCGTTCAATCCGAACGGGGCCGCGTCCTATGGCGCGCGCTCCGAACTCGCCCGCGAGCTGACGCAGGCGTGGCGGACGCGGTTTCATTCGCGCTGGGCCGTGGTCGCCGGCACCATGGAAATCAACCAGCCGCTGACATTCTACAGTCCGGACCATCCGGCGCCGCTGACGCCGGGCGAGCTCTGGTCGTCAGGGCTGACTTCGCTGGAAGAAGCCAGGCGCCTCGGCTTCATCGGCGTCTGCGATACCACCGATAGCCGGCTGCCGACCTGCGAGGCGTGGATGGCGGCGAATGCCGTGGGCGCCGAGCGCCTCGCCATCACCACCCAGCGATTCTTCAAGGGCCTTCCCGGACCGGCGATCACCTGGAAGGTCTTTATCGTACCGCCGGCGAAGTAGCTTCTTACCTCGCCCCGCTTGCGGGGAGAGGTCGGATTGCGAAGCAATCCGGGTGAGGGGGATTCACCGCGGGCTCGCTTTGACGTTGGTGAACGCTGAGAGAGCCCCTCACCCCAACCCTCTCCCCGCAAGGGCGGGGCGAGGGGGCGCACTGCCGCTGCGGCGACAGCAGCGCGACAAATTCAAGGCCTACACGCCTTCTTCGTTGAACTTGTCGGCGACCAGCTCGGTGATCGCATCGATGGCGGCCTGCGCATCGGGGCCGATCGCGGAGACGGTGATGGAGGTGCCGGGTCCGGCCGACAGCATCATCAGCCCCATGATCGAGGTGCCGCCGACCGTCTCGCTGCCTTTGGTGACCCAGACCTCGGCGTTGAAGCGCTCGACCATCTGGACGAATTTCGCGGAGGCGCGCGCGTGCAGGCCGCGCTTGTTGACGATGGGAAGTTCGCGGGTCACCGCGCCGGAAGGGATGCTCGGCCCGGCATTGTCCTGGGGTGCCGCGCCGTCGTCGCTCATTTGCCGGCGAGAACCCGGCTGGCGATGGTCACGTATTTGCGGCCGGCTTCCTGGGCCATCGCGATGGCGTCGGGAAGCGATCGCTCTTCGCGCACCTTGGCCAGCTTGACCAGCATGGGAAGATTGATTCCCGCGAGCACTTCGACCTTGGGGCGGCTCATGCAGGAGATCGCGAGGTTGGAGGGCGTGCCGCCGAACATGTCGGTGAGAATCGCAACGCCATCGCCACTGTCGACGCGGTTCACCGCTTCGATAATGTCACTTCGACACAAATCTGAATCGTCCTCGGCACCGATGGTGACGGCTTCGATTTGTTTCTGCGGGCCCATGACGTGTTCGAGCGCTGCCTTGAACTCGTCGGCAAGGCGCCCATGGGTCACAAGTACTAGACCAATCATCGGAAACTCCTCGCGGGTGCTTTTTGGTGCACCGCACGAACGCGCCACTTTGACCATCCAGAGCCCCTGCGCAAGAGGGGATCTTCGCGATTCTCCCGGAATTAAGGGTAGGGGTGGGAGCTGGCGCCGGTCTATTCGGTCGCGAGTGTGGGACTGATATGGTTACCAATTCCCTTCGGGCAATCGGCCGAAGGTCGGGCGGAAGATGAAATCGCGGTCATCGTCAGCGCAGCAATTACGAGTGGAAGCGGATACATACCAACTTTCGAGGGAATTCTTGGTAGTTCAATACCATTTATCCGCACCCGGAGCGCTTCCGGCGGCGGCAATCGTTCGGCATCCGCGGCGGCCAGATCGACCACCAGGCCGACGATGGCCTGAGGCGCGAAGTCGCAGTTGAAGATCCCGAGCCCGCGGACCTCGATCAGGCCGGCCAGTTCGCGGGCCGGGCGTACGACCAATTGTCCATCGCTATGTTCGAGAAGCACGCGGTCGTCGCCGACCAGCACCGCCGGAGGGATCTGTCCGGCGCGGCCGGCCAGGATCAGATCGAACGCCAGCCGTGACTTGCCGGCGCCCGAGGGCCCGCGGATCAGCACCGCGCGATCGCCCACCAGCACGGCCGAGGCATGCACGCTGGCGGCTTCCGCGCCCGTCATGGCGCGGGCAGCCGGACCACGAAGCGCGCGCCCGCGATGGTCGGCTCGCCCTCGGCATTGACGGCGCCTGCGCGATTTTCCGCCCAGATCCGCCCGCCATGGGCCTCGATGATCTGCTTGGAGATCGACAGCCCCAGTCCGGAATTCTGCCCAAAGCCCTGGTGCGGCCGGTCGGTGTAAAAGCGCTCGAAGATCCGTTCCAGCGCATCCTCGCGAATTCCGGGGCCGTCGTCGTCGATCACGATTTCGATTTCGTTCTTCACGCGGCGGCAGACGATGCGCAGCTTGCCGCCGGCCTCGGAAAACGACTGGGCGTTGGACAGCAGGTTGGAGATCACCTGTCCGAGCCGCGAATCATGGCCGGGCACCGAGAAGGTGTCGGCGGGACCGCGGCCCTCGAAGCGGACTTCCACCGCAACGTTGTTGCCGCGCCTTGTTTCGTTGGCGACCGTCGTCAGCGCGGTCAGCAGGCGGCGAAGGTCGACCGACGTCATGTCCTGGCGCTGCAGTTCGGCATCGAGCCGGCTGGCGTCCGAGATGTCCGAGATCAGCCGGTCGAGCCGCTTGACGTCGTGCTCGATGACGGCCAGCAGCCGCGAACGGCTGTTCTCGTTGCGCGCCAGCGGCAGCGTTTCGACCGCCGAGCGCAGCGACGTCAGCGGGTTCTTCAATTCATGGGCGACGTCGGCGGCGAAGGTCTCGATCGCCTCGATCCGGCTATAGAGCGCGTTGGTCATGTCGCGCAGCGCGCCGGAGAGATGGCCGATCTCGTCGCGGCGGCGGGTGAAGTCGGGAATTTCGACGCGGGTCCTGATGCGGCGGCGCACCCGCTCGGCGCTGTCGGCGAGCCGGCGCACCGGCCCTGCGATGGTGCTCGCCAGCAACAGCGAAAGTGCGATCATCACGACGGCCGCGACGGCGAAGATCTTCAGGATGGCCAGCCGCTCCGCGGTCACCATCTGGTCGATGTCGCCGCCTTGCGTCGACAGCAGCAACGCGCCGTTGACCGCGCGGAAATGCTGCACCGGCACCGCCACCGAGACGATGACTTCGCCGCGCTCGTTGATCCGCACCATCGAGCCCTTGACGCCGCCCAGTGCGCGCCCGACTTCATGGTAACCCTTGCCGTTCTCCGGCCCGAGTTCACGATAGAGCGGAAGGTCGCCGCGGTTGAGCCAGGTGCGAAACGCGATCATCGCGCGCTCGGCGATCCCCGGCGTACCGGTCGAGGGCGGAGCCAGGTCGAAGCGAATGACGTCGCCGCGGCTGTAGAGGCTGCGGCTGTCGAGGATCAGCACGCCGTCGCGATCGTAGATGCGGGCGCGCGTCTTGGTCGGAGAGACCAGGCCCCGCAGCACCGGCGCGATGCGTTCCGGATTGATGGAGAAATCGAGTCCCGACAATACGGCGTCGGACGGCCCGTAGCTTTCGCCGGGCTTCAGGTCGAGCAGACGGTCCGGGTCGATGGTGAGTGCGTGGCTTTCCGTGGTGCCGGTCGCGGCGATCGCGCGCGCGATGACCTCGCCCGTCGAGAGCAGGTTTTCGGCGCGGGCATCGATCAGGCCGGCGCGGAACTGCGAGAGATAAAGAATGCTCGCGACCAGCGCGACCAGGCCCGCCAGATTCAGCGAGACGATGCGGCGGGTGAGGCTGGAGAAGCTCAGCGCAAAGAAGAACTGGCCGGCGCGGCGCAGCCAGTCGAGCGGGCGCTGCCAGCCCCGCACCGGCGGGCTTTCCATGGCATCGCCGTCCAGCGCCCGCGAGGCGTCCTCGGCATTCAGGTTCGGATCGGGCTGCGTTCGATCGAGCAATGGCCAACACTGCCGGTTGTTTCGAGGGCGTCTTGCGTCGCGCGCATCCTAGCCGATCCGGGCGGCGGCGTCAGTCGACAACCGCGCGCCGGATGCCTGAAAATCAGGTTTCCTTGAAGCGGTAGCCGACGCCATAAAGGGTTTCGATCATCTCGAAATCGTCGTCGACCACCTTGAACTTCTTGCGCAGCCGCTTGATGTGGCTGTCGATGGTGCGATCGTCGACATAGACTTGGTCGTCATAGGCCGCGTCCATCAGCGCGTTGCGGCTCTTGACCACCCCGGGGCGCGTCGCCAGCGCCTGCAGGATCAGGAATTCGGTCACCGTCAACGTCACCGCCTCGTTCTTCCAGGTGCAGGTGTGGCGTTCCGGATCCATCCGCAACAGGCCGCGGTCCAGCGCCTTGGCGTCAGTCTCCTTGGGCACGGCGGCCGGATCCTTCGGCGCGGCGCGGCGCAGCACGGCCTTGACGCGTTCGACCAGCAGGCGCTGCGAGAACGGTTTGCGGATGAAATCGTCGGCGCCCATTTTGAGGCCGAACAATTCGTCGATTTCCTCATCCTTGGAGGTAAGGAAGATCACCGGCAGGTCGGATTTCTGCCGCAGCCGCCGCAACGTCTCCATGCCGTCCATGCGCGGCATCTTGATGTCGAGGATCGCCAGGTCCGGCGGGCTGGTGCGAAAGCCGTCGAGCGCGGACGCACCGTCCGTGTAGGTCATGATGCGATAGCCTTCGGCTTCGAGCGCGATCGAGACGGATGTGAGAATGTTGCGGTCGTCGTCGACCAGGGCGATTGTGGGCATGAGCCTGCTTTCAGAAATAGTGTGGCTGGAACGAGCAATCCAGCGATGCGCCGCCCAAATGGGCTTCGTACGCGGTCAACGAGCAATGCAAGCTGGGCTGAAGTGTGACCGAGTTCCGCAAAACGCCTAAGCTACCCCTTGGGTTCCCGCTATATAGACACCCGTTTAGCCGGGAAAAGGGCCTGATAGCAATGAGATGTCTGGAGATGATCGATGCAGCCCACCACTGATTTCGATGCCGGCCGGCTGACCCGATCGCTGCTCCGGCGCTGCCGGCAAGGGGCTTTGGCGACCTTGATGACCGGAACCGGCGATCCCTATTGCTCGCTGGTGAACCTCGCCAGCCATCCCGACGGCTCGCCGATCCTGCTGATTTCCCGGCTGGCGCTGCACACCCGCAATATTCTCGGCGATGCCAGGGTCTCGCTGATGCTGGACGAGCGGGCCGAGGGCGACCCGCTGGAGGGGGCCCGGATCATGCTGGCGGGCCGCGCCGAAGAGGCCGGGGCCGACCAGCTGGCGATCCTGCGCCGGCGCTACCTCAGCGCCCATCCGTCCGCGGAAGCCTTTGTGAACTTTAAGGATTTTTCGTTCTTTCTGATACGGCCGACCGGCGCGCATCTGGTGGCGGGATTCGGGCGGATCGTGGACCTCCAGCCGGAGCAGTTCCTGACCGATATTTCCGATGCCGGCGCGGTGCTGGAGGCCGAACAGGGCGCCATCGAGCATATGAACGCCGACCATCGCGACGCCATCAACCTCTATGCGACCCGGCTTCTGGGCGTCGAGGCCGCCGACTGGAGCTGCACCGGCTGCGACCCTGAGGGCATGGACCTGCAGGCCGGTGCCGTCACGCTGCGGCTCGATTTCCCGGAACGGGTCACCGGCCCGGGCGATCTGCGCAAGATGCTGGTGAGGCTGGCGGACGAGGCGAGGGCCAAGAAATAATGAGGGATAGCCGGTCGTGAACGAGGCGGGCGCTGCCGCTGCCGCTGCCGGTATTCACCTCGGCGGTGACGCCAGCAGGACGACGATGAAGCGCGCGGCGCCGTCAGATTATTGATCGTGTATTTTGCCACCCATTCTTGTGGTGGGCCGCAGCTCTCGCCGAGTCGTCGCTGGCGCCGAGTCTTCAACCAGCTGAACTCGACGACGGGTTGCCGAGCGGGAGTTGAATTAGAACTCGACGCCGATTGATGATGCTGTAGGCGTGCAACGGCGATTGCCGGCGACAGCCTGGCGCGTTTGAAATTATGGATTGTGCGTCGCAATAGAAAACCTGCGCGACTGGCCCCCAACTGTGATCACGGCGAATGATCGCGCTGTCATGGCCCCGAAATGCGACAATACGCGACAAGCATTGAGCCGCATCAATGACCCCGCCTTCGAATAAACCAAATCCTGCGGGATCGGCTTGGCAAGCCCGGCGTTGCCAAGTATTAGGTCGCGGGACCAAAGCCGGAAGGCTATAATAGAAGGTCACCGCGATAGAGGCGCGTCTGGCGGCATTCGCGCGATCGAAATACGCGGGTTTCCAGGAGGATTCTTCAGTGCAAGAGACGGGTATACGTAACGGTGCCTTCGGCGCCGACAAATTCGGCTTAAAAAATCTCAAGCGGCTGCACTGGAATCTGGGAGCGCCGCAGCTTTATCAATACTCGCTGACCGCGGGCGAAGCCGTGCTGTCTGCCGATGGCGCGCTTTGCGCCGACACCGGCGACTTCACCGGCCGCAGCCCGAAGGACAAGTTCACGGTTCGCGATGCCTCCACCGAGAAGATGTGGTGGGCCGGCAACCAGTCGATCACCCCGGAGCAGTTCGAAGCGCTGTATCAGGATTTCCTCAAGCACGCCGAAGGCAAGACGCTGTTCGCGCAGGATCTCTATGGTGGCGCCGATCCGAGCTTCCAGATCAAGACCCGCGTCTATACCGAACTCGCCTGGCACTCGCTGTTCATCCGCACGCTGCTGATCCGGCCCGAAGCCTCCTTGCTCAGGGACTTCGTGCCCGAACTGACCATGATCGACATGCCGAGCTTCCGTGCCGATCCCAAACGCCACGGCGTGCGCTCGGAGAACGTGGTCGCGATCGATTTCGCCCGCAAGATCGTCCTGATCGGCGGGTCTCAATATGCCGGCGAGATGAAGAAGAGCGTCTTCACCACGCTGAACTATTATCTGCCCGCCAGGGGCGTGATGCCGATGCATTGTTCGGCCAATGTCGGACCCAACGGCGACAGCGCCATCTTCTTCGGCCTGTCCGGCACCGGCAAGACCACGCTGTCGGCCGATCCGAAGCGCACGCTGATCGGCGACGACGAGCACGGCTGGGGCAATGACGGCGTCTTCAACTTCGAAGGCGGCTGCTACGCCAAATGCATCAAGCTGTCGAAGGAAGCCGAGCCTGAAATCCACGCTGCCAGCAAGCGCTTCGGCGCGGTGCTCGAGAACGTGGTGCTCGACGAAGACACGCGGGTGCCGGATTTCGACGACGGCTCGAAGACCGAAAACACCCGCTCGGCCTATCCGCTCGACTTCATCCCGAACGCCTCGCGCACCGGCCGCGCCGGTCATCCGAAGAACGTGGTGATGCTGGCGGCGGACGCGTTCGGCGTCTTGCCGCCGATCGCCAAGCTGACGCCGGCGCAGGCGATGTATCACTTCCTGTCCGGCTATACCGCCAAGGTGGCCGGCACCGAGCGCGGTCTCGGCAACGAGCCGCAGCCGGAATTCTCCACCTGCTTCGGCTCGCCGTTCCTGCCGCTCGATCCTTCGGTCTACGGCAACATGCTGCGCGAGCTGATTGCGAAGCACAATGTCGATTGCTGGCTGGTCAACACCGGCTGGACCGGCGGCAAATACGGCACCGGCTCCCGGATGCCGATCAAGGTGACGCGGGCGCTGTTGACCGCGGCGCTCGATGGCAGCCTGCGCAATGTCGAATTCCGCACCGACAAATATTTCGGCTTCGCGGTGCCGACCGCGCTGCCTGGCGTGCCGAGCGAGATCCTCGATCCCGTCAACACCTGGAAGGACAAGGCCGAGTTCGACAAGACCGCGCGCGCGCTGGTCGGTATGTTCCAGAAGAACTTTGCCAAGTTCGAAGCCCAGGTCGACGCCGACGTCCGCGCCGCCGCCCCGGATCTCAAGCTCGCGGCGGAGTGAGGGGACTAACCATCCCGTCGTCCCGGCCTCCGAGCCGGGAACCATACCGCGTGATTTCTCGTTATCGCGTTGCCGTCGATGTCTGTCGCACAACGAGCGCCGCGGAGTATGGGTCCCGGCGTTCGCCGGGACGACGTTAGATTTTCGTTTTCACGTATCATCCGGAAACACCGCGTTGCTCGGCGTCGGACGGTCGGTGATCTGCAGGCCGAACAGGCTGCCGATCAGTTCGACCGCGACCCGCGCGGTGCGGCCGCGTTCGTCGAGGAACGGATTGAGTTCGACGATGTCGACCGAGCGCACCAATCCGGAATCGTGCAGCAGTTCCATGACGAGGTGCGCCTCGCGATAGGTGGCGCCGCCGGGCACCGTGGTGCCGACGCCGGGGGCCACCGCCGGATCGAGAAAATCGACATCGAAGGAGACATGCAGCACGCCGCCCTGCGCCTTGACCCTTTCGATCACCCGGCGGATCAGGACGCCGACGCCGAATTCGTCGATCGCGCGCATGTCGGCGATCGCGATGCGGCGGTTGCGGACCAGCTCTTTTTCAGGCGGATCGATCGAGCGTATGCCGAACAAATCGAGCTGGTCGGCGGGAATCGAGACGCGGGGCTGGTCGCCGAGCAGCCCGTCGAGGCCGGGCTCGCCGCATAGATACGCCGCGGACATGCCGTGCATGTTGCCGGTCTCGGTCGTGTCGGGCGTGTTGTAGTCGGCATGGGCGTCGAGCCACAGCACATACAGCGGCCGGCCCTGTTCCTTCCAGTAGCGCGCGACGCCGTTGACCGACCCCATCGACAGGCTGTGATCGCCGCCCATGAAGATCGGAATGGCGCCCGAGCGCGCGAGTACAAAAGCGCGTTCGCTGAGCGCGCGAATCCAGCTCTTGATCTCGTCGTAGTATTTCGCACGGGCCGGCGGCGGCCCCTCGGCGAGCGAAACTGCTGCGATCGAAAGATTGCCGTGATCCTCGACCGAAAATCCCAATTGCCCGAGCACCCGGCCGATGCCGGCCGTACGCAGCGCATCCGGTCCCATCAGCGTGCCGCGTTGCGAAGCGCCGATCTCGAGGGGAATGCCGAGCAGGGCGATGCGCGGGGTTTTCGACGAGTCGGACATCAGGGGCCTTTAGAATCGTAGGGTGGGCAAAGCTTATGCCGTAGCTCGAAGAGCGAAGGCGGAAGCGTGCCCACCATTGGTGTTGTCGGACGAAGATGGTGGGCACGGCGCGAAGGCGCGCCTTTGCCCACCCTACGTTCCCTACGCCTTGAAATACGCGATTTGGGTCGTGGTCGCGAGCAGGCGGCCGTTCGGCGACCACAATTCGCCGTGCTGGTCGCCGTAGCTCTTGTTGAAGATCCTGGCGTCGGCGACCGCGAGCACGCGGCTGGTATCCTCGGCGGCGAGATCGTCGGCGTCGGTGTGGAAATAGGTCGTCAGCGATACCGTGCCGAACGGCACGAATTCGCGCCTGACGTGAAAGATGCGGGCGAAGAACGCGTCCGACATCGACATCAGCGACAGCATGTCGATGGTCCTCGGGATGCGGTCGCCGATCCACACTTTGGAATAGGCGCTCGCCGGCTCGGCCTGTGGCGTCGCTCCGGCCAGATCCGGATTGCCCTCGATGAAACGAAAATCATACTGATTGGCCCAGGCTGCCTTGATCTTGGGATAGGGCCTGATCTGGTCGAATGGCGTGGCCTGCGGAAACGGCGCCGGTTGATGTGACCATGACGGACGGCGTTCGGCGAACACGGCGGTAGCCAGCGTCGCCACCTCGCCGCCTTCTTGCGTCAGCTCGACGCACCAATGCTGCGATGAGCGGTTGGCCTTGACCAGGCGAAGGTCGAGATCGAAGGCGCCGGCGGCGATCGGTGCGCAGTAATTCACGGTGAGGGCGAGCGGCGTCCCGGCGCGCTCCGGATGATCGATCAGCGCGCGCAGGATGGTGGCGGCGGTGGCGCCGCCGAACGGGCCGACAAAGGCCCAGTAATCGTCGCTGGTGCGGCCCTGCCAGCGGCTGTCGCCGGCGGTCACCCGTGTGGCGTCGTCGAAGAGGTGCGGGGCTTTGGTCAGCATGGGAGTCCTCGGAAACGCAATCGGTCTACCGCCCGTCATTGCGAGCCAACGGGTCGGCGCAGGGCGCCGCCAGATGACAGGCTCCGCGAAGCAATCCATCTTTCTTGCTGTTGATGCATGGATTGCTTCGCTGCGCTCGCAATGACGCTGAGAGATCAACGCAGTATCACGGCTATCCGGCTCAATTCAATGACGTCGGAGGTAATGGATTTCCGCGCGCCGAAATCAGCGGGTCCCGCGCTGTGCCCCCGGCTCCTGCAACGCCGGATGCGGCGCCGGCTTGACCGGCACGTCCCAGATCTCTCCGGCATATTCCCGGATGGTGCGGTCGGACGAGAACCACGGCATCCGCGCCACGTTGAGGATCGAGGCCCTGGTCCAGGCCGGAACCACCTGCCATCGTGCGTCGATGCCGCGCTGGGCCTCGTAATAGGAGCCGAAATCCGCGCTGACCATGTAGTGGTCGAGATGGCGCAGCGCGTGCGCGATCGATTCGAACCGGTCGGGATCGCCAGGCGAAAATTCGCCGCACCCGATGGCGCTGATGGCGCGCGAAAGCTGCGGCGAGCGCCGGATCACATCGGCCGCATCCAGCCCCTGCTTGCGCCGCACCACCACGTCCATCGCCTCCATGCCGAATATCGCGATGTTTTCCGCGCCGACGTGATCGCGGATCTCGATATTGGCGCCGTCCAGCGTGCCGATGGTCAGCGCGCCGTTCAGGGCCAGTTTCATGTTGCCGGTGCCGGAGGCCTCCATGCCCGCGGTCGAAATCTGCTCGGACAGGTCGGCGGCGGGGATGATCACCTCGGCGAGGCTGACATTGTAATCGGCCAGGAACACGATCTTGAGCCGCCCGTCGATCACGGGGTCGTTGTTGACGACGTCGGCGACGTCGTTGATCAGCTTGATGATCAGCTTGGCGTAGCGATAGCTCGCCGCCGCCTTGCCGGCGAAGATCTTGACCCGCGGCACCCAGTCGCGTTGCGGGTCGTCCTTGATGGCGTGATACAGCGCGACTGCCTCCAGGATGTTGAGCAGCTGCCGCTTGTATTCGTGCATGCGCTTGATCTGGACGTCGAACAGCGCGCTCGGATCGACCTTGACGTCGAGGCGCTCCCCGATCAGCCGGGCCAGCGCCATCTTGTTGTGGAGTTTGGCGGCGCGGAATTTCTGCTGGAACGCGGCATCGCTGGCGCGGGCTTCGAGCAGCGAGAGCTGGGTGGGATCGTCGAGCACGGCCTCGCCGCAGGCCTCGCGCAACAGGCCGGTCAGCTTCGGGTTGGCCAGCATCAGCCAGCGGCGAAAGGTGATGCCGTTGGTCTTGTTGGTGATGCGGGCCGGATAGAGATGGTTGAGATCGTGGAACACGGTCTCCCGCATCAGGTCCGAATGCATCGCCGAGACGCCGTTGATGCGGTGCGACCCGACGAATGCCAGCTGTCCCATCCGCACCCGGCGGCCGGACCTCTCGTCGATCAGCGAGACCGAGGCCTTGAAATCGTCGTCGCCGGGGCAGCGCGCTTCCGCCAGCGCCAGATGGCTGACATTGATGCGGTAGATGATTTCGAGATGGCGCGGCAACAGCCGCTCGAACAGTTCGACCGGCCAGGTCTCCAGCGCTTCCGGCAGCAGCGTGTGGTTGGTGTAGGACAGCGTCGCCACGGTGATCTTCCACGCCTCGTCCCAGCGGAAATTGTGCAGATCGATCAGAATCCGCATCAGTTCGGCAACGGCGAGACTCGGATGGGTGTCGTTGAGCTGCACCGCGGCCTTCGAGGCAAGCCCGCGCAATTGCCCGTCGGAGGCGAGATGGCGCTTGACCAGATCCTGCAGCGAGGCCGAGACGAAGAAATATTCCTGGCGCAGCCGCAGTTCGCGGCCCGCGGGGCTTTCGTCATTCGGATAGAGAAACTTGCAGATCGACTCGGCGCGCGCTTCCTCGGCGCTGGCGCCGAGATAGTCGCCGGTGTTGAAGACGTCGAGATTGAGCGGATCGGGCGAGCGCGCCGACCACAGCCGCAGCGCGTTGACGTGCTGGCCGCGCCAGCCCACGATCGGGGTGTCGTAGGCCACGGCCTTCACGGTTTCCGCCGGATGCCAGATCGCGCGGTCGCGGCCCTTGTCCTCGATATGCTCGATGCCGCCGCCGAAGTGCACGTGATAGACCACTTCCGGGCGCTGGAATTCCCAGGGGTTGCCGAAGCCGAGCCATTCGTCCGGATATTCCTGCTGCCAGCCGTCGGTGATGATCTGGCGGAACAGGCCGAAATCGTAGCGGATGCCGTAGCCGATGGCGGGAATCGCCAGCGTCGCCATGCTCTCCATGAAGCACGCCGCCAGCCGTCCGAGGCCGCCATTGCCGAGCGCCGCGTCCGGCTCGCATTTGCGCAAATCGGAAAGCCCGACGCCGAGATCGTTCAGCGCCGTCTCGAATATCGGCAACAGCCCCATATTGTTCAGGGCGTCGGTGAACAGCCGGCCGATCAGAAATTCCAGGCTGAGGTAATAGACCCGCTTGCGCCCCTCGTCGTAGCTCTGCTTGTCCGTGATCAGCCAGCGGTGCACGATGCGGTCGCGCAATGCCAGCGCCGCCGCCTTGTACCAGTCGCGACGGGTCGCCATGCCGGCGTCCTTGCCGACTGCCAGCGCAAGCTTGACCAGGATCGCGCTCTTGATCTCGGCCAGCGCCAGTTCGTCGATCGGCTGGCCCGGCACCGGAAAATTCCCTGGGAAAGTCTGATTTGGCAAATCGTGAATCCCTGAAGTTTGGAGTCCCCGCCGAATCATACGCGCCTTGCCCTTGGATCGAAACCGCCGGGGGCCTTGTTGTGCACTGCGCTGGTATGATTTTATGCAAGGACCGGGCCGAATTGCGGCCTCCGCGTGAACGCGCTTTGGTGTTATCATCGGGCTTTGGAGGCCGGATACGCAACAGCCGATGGAGACCCCGCGCCATGAAATTGATGATCGAAATCGCCGCCGCGGCGCTTTTGGTGGTCTGCATCAGTGCCACCAGCGCGGCGTTCGCCGCCGGCAAGGCCGGCAAGGGTAACAAGAGCGCCGACGGCCTCGGCTGCTCCTTCAGCGTCGCAAAAAATGCCTCGCCCGCGGCCCGCTGCGCCGCGATCCGCAAGCAGTGCGGCGGAAAATTCCACGCCAATTATTGCGGCGACAAGCTGCTGTCGGCGATGTGAATTCGCAGGGTGGGCAAAGGCGCGCTCTTGGCGCCGTGCCCACCAAAGATATCAACCAAAGCAAGACGGTGGGCACGCTTACGCTTTGCCCACCCTACGGCTGCGGCTTCGGCCGTCACATGCTTTAGCGGCGCCCCATTTGCGTCGATATCGACGCAAGGCCCGTGATCGCATCCTGCGTATCATTGAGGTACTTGCCTTTGAAAAAGGCTGCATCGATCACCGCAAGAATGGCCGTCATGATCGCAAAAGCCACGATGCCTCGCATGCCGCTTCCCTGATTCGGTTGAGACTCGTCTCCCGCCGGACGCGCGGAGTATCTCCGGCATTCGTAAATTGTTTGGCGGGTTTCGTGTTCGAACCTTGCCTCATCTTTGGAACAAATTAAGAACACTTTAGCAAGTCTTTGATATATCATAGTGATTCGGTGCCCCGCCGATACAATATCTAGGGTTATCCAGGATTTCGAGGACTACATGTCCACCATCGCCTTCGATCAATTTGCGCTCACCCGCATCGCCGACTTCGCCCGTTCGCTGTCGCGGCTGCACCAGGCCTCGCGCCGCAGGATCGTCGATGACGACCAGATCGACCGCGAATTCAACGCGGTCTGCATGTCGGTTTGGGGCTACACCACGGACGATTTCAGCGACGACCTGTTTTCCGGCGAGGACCACGCCTTTCTCGACCGGCTCGACGAAGCGCATGCGCGCATCTTCGCCGCCGAGCAGGGCTACGACCTCGTCGACGATCAGGGCATGCTGACGGACTGGTGGGGCTATTGCTGGATGATCCTGGCCGAAAAGCGCGGCCTGCTGACGCCGGAAAACCGCGCCGCCGCGCGCGCCGACATCGAGGAAAAATACCTGTCGGCGCCGAACGTGATCGGCGTCATCGTCGGACGGTGATCCACGTTCAGTCCTCGTCCTGAGGAGCATCGCAGAGCGATGCGTCTCGAAGGATGGCGTCGGGCGTAGTGCCAGATGGTTCGAGACGCGCGCGAAGGCGCACTCCTCACCATGATGGGGGGACTTGTCTGCCGCCTAGTTTACTTCGGCGCGCTTGTCTCGCGACGCTGCCGATTTCGGTGCCGTCGTTACAGCCGGTACGACATCGCGGGCTGCCTCCGGCAGCGGCGCGTCGGCGGCGACCATTTCGGCGCTCACCGGCGCCACCTTCATCTCGCCGAGCCGAGCGCGGACATCGGCGGTGAGGCCTGGATAGGAGGCAACCGGGGTGAATTCGGCGGTCTGGCTGGCGCCGAGTTTGACGCCGGTATAGGCCACCAGCCCCGAGGTGGTGGCGATCACATCGCCCGAGCGCAGCGACGTATCGAGCGTCAGGTCGACCGGGGCGAGACCTGCGGGATCGCGGCCGTTGCAGGTGCAGTCGGCGCGCAGCGCCTTGCGATAGGCAAAGGCATTCTCGCTGTCGGCATAGCGCTCACCCGTGCTCGAGGATGCGCTCCCGATGGAACTGCCGAAGAAAACCTTGGTCACGCTGGCCGGGCAGAACGCCTGGCACATCTGCACCGGCGAGGCGTGGCCGCGCATCAGCTGAAAATATTTGCCGTCGCAGCTGCGCACGCAAAATGCCGGTCCGGAGCCCGACGCCATCTGGCGCGGCGGCGGCGCGGGCTGCGGGTTGAGGCCGAACGGGTCGGCAAAGAAATTCGCCTGCGCCGGGGCCTGGCGCTGCTGCTGCTTCGGCATGCCGCCGAACAGGAAATCGAACAGGCCTTCGGCCAACGCGGCGCGCGGCGTCACGGCAACCGAGCCTGCGAGCACGGCGGCGGCAACAATCATCATGCGGCGCCGCATGCGTGGATCGGTCAATTCTCTACGCAACGCACACTCCACCCAACGGACCGGCCGCGGCGGTCGGCGCCTCGGCACGAATTCACCTTAGGGCGGAGATGGTAAACGAGCGGTGAAACTACCGGCCGAAAAGAAAATGCGTTCGGAAGGCTCCGTGCCCCGGACGCAGCGCAGCGCCCTTGCGGTGCGCTGCTGAGCCGGGGCCCATGTTGTTTGCGCACAGCACGAATTGTGGGTCCCGGCTCTGCGGAGCAGCACTAAGGGTGCTGCACCGCGTCCGGGACACGAACGGCGAGGGAGAATCTCACCCCTTCAGAAATTCACCCGCCTTGTACAGCGAGCGGAACGCGATGCCGGCCTCTGCAAAAGTTTCGGCGGCGCCTTCCTCGCGGTCGACCATGGTGAAGACCAGCGCGATCTCGGCGCCGGCATCGCGCACCGCCTCGACCGCCTTCAGCGCCGAGCCGCCGGTGGTGGTGACGTCCTCGACAATCACCACGCGCTTGCCTTGCAGGCTCTCGCCCTTGGCCAGGCCCTCGACCGCGAGCCGGGCGCCGTGTTCCTTCGGCTTCTTGCGCACGAAGAACGCCGCGATCGGGTGGCCCTTGATCCAGGACAATTGCGCGATGGCGCCGGCCAGCGGCACCGCGCCCATTTCCAGCCCGCCGACATAATCGAGATTGTCGTCCTTCAGCGCCTCGAAGGTCAGTTCCGCCAGCAGCGTGGCGCCTTCGGGATCCAGCATGGTCGGCTTGAGGTTGAAGTAGAAATCGCTCTTGCGACCCGAGGCCAGCGTGATTTCGCCGCGCCCGAACGAGCGCTTGCGGATGATCTCGGCGAGGCGGGCGCGGGAGGCTGATTTGGACAATGCGAGGTTCTCGAGAGGGGCTGGAGCGTGCGCAATCTATCGGCGGACGCCGCCACATTCCAGAGCCGGGGCGGCCCCGTCAACAGCGCATAGTGTCACCAGCGGCCCGGCCGCGACGGCGGTTGTAACATGGGCGGGTTCCGGGCTACTGGATACTCCGCCTAGGGGGAAACCAAAAAATGACCATCGAACTGCACACCTGGAACACGCCGAACGGCCGCAAGATCTCGGTCGCGCTGGAGGAGATGGGGCTGCCCTACAAGGTTTTTCCCATCAACATCGGCAAGGGCGAGCAGATGGCGCCGGATTTCCTCGCCATCAGCCCCAACAACAAGATCCCCGCCATCGTCGATCCCGACGGGCCCGGCGGCAAGCGCGTCAGCGTGTTCGAATCCGGCGCGATCCTGCTCTATCTCGGCGAGAAGACCGGCAAGTTCCTCCCCGTGCCGCTGATCGAGCGCATTCCGGTCTATGAATGGCTGATGTGGCAGATGGGCGGTTTCGGGCCGATGCCGGGCCAGGTGCATCACTTCATCGCGCTGGAGAACGAGGCGGACCGCGCCTATGGCCTGAAGCGTTACATGGCGGAAACGGTCAGGCTCTACGGCGTACTGGACCGTCGGCTCGCGAGCAACGAGTTCGTCGCAGGTCCGCTGTCGGTCGCCGATTTCGCCATTCTCGGTTGGGCCTGGCGGCATCCGCGCCACAAGGTTGAGCTTGGGGATTTTCCCCATGTCGAACGCTGGTACAACACGCTGTTGGCGCGTCCGGCGACCAAGCGCGGCATGGAAGCCAAGCTGGATTGAGGTTTCGGTGTCATTGCCGGGCTTGACCCGGCAATCCATCCTCTTCGGAAAGCATATTTTCGTCTGCTTGCGCAGACGAGGGATGCGCGGGTCAAGCCCGCGCATGACGATCGAGAATCACGCCCGTCTGGTCTCCAGCGCCATCTTCACCGCCAGCCCGGCGAGCACGGTGCCCATCAGCCAGCGCTGCAGCAACAGCCACGTTGGCCGCGTGCCCAGAAACAGCGCGATCGAGCCGGCGGCGACCGCGATCAGGGCGTTGACGCTGACGCTGATCGCGATCTGGGTGAAACCGAGCGCCAGCGACTGCGTCAGCACGCTGCCCAGGGCGGGATCGATGAATTGCGGCAGCAGCGCCAGATACAGCATGGCGACCTTTGGATTGAGCAGGTTGGTGAACAGGCCCATCGCGAACAATCTGCGCGGCCCGTCGACCGCGAGCTTTTTCACCTGAAACGGCGAACGCCCGTTCGGCCTCAGCGCCTGCCACGCCAGCCACATGAGATACGCCGCGCCCGCCAGCCGCAGCGCGTCATAGGCGTAGGGCACCGCGAACAGCAGCGCCGTGATGCCGAACGCCGCGCACAGCATGTAGAACACAAAGCCCGCCGCGACCCCGCCGAGCGAGATCAGGCCGGCGGTGGCGCCTTGCGTGATCGAGCGCGAGATCAGGTAGATCATGTTCGGCCCCGGCGTCAGCACCATGCCCAGCGAGACCAGGGCAAAACCGATCAGGGACGTGTAATGGGGCATGGCGGGACTCGCGGGCGGGATTGACGCACGTTGTTAGCGCGCGTCGGGTCGCGATGTCATTTTGTAAATTGTACCGAGAGCAATTCGGTTGCGGCGGTGTCATCGCCAACCGCCGTCATTGCGAGGAGCCCTTGCGACGAAGCAATCCATCTATCCATGCAAAGAAGAATGGATTGCTTCGTCGCAAGGGCTCCTCGCAATGACGTTTCAGGGACCTCGCCACGCCCCCGGGCCGGCATGCGACAGCAGCCGGTTCAATGCGCCTCGTCCCAATTGTTGGCTGCCCTGGCATCGACATGCAGCGGCACCGACAGCAGCACTGCCGGGAAGGGTGCGTCCTGCATGGTGTGCTGCACCACCGGAATCGTCGCGGCGACTTCGTCGTCGGGTACTTCGAAAATCAGTTCGTCGTGCACCTGCAGCAGCATCTGGGCCGAGAGCTTCTTCTCGGCGAGCGCGTCTTCCATCCGCGTCATGGCGCGGCGGATGATGTCGGCGGCGGTGCCCTGCAATCGCGCGTTGATCGCGGCGCGCTCGTTGAAGGCGCGGATCGAGGCGTTGCTGGCCTTGATGTCGGGGTAATGACATTTCCGCCCGAACAGCGTCTCGACATAGCCGTGGGCGCGGCAGAAATCGCGCGTCTGATCCATGTAGGCGCGGATGCCCGGAAAGCGCTCGAAATATTTCTTGATATAGGCGGAGGCTTCCTCGCGGGCGATGCCGAGCTGGTTGGCGAGGCCGAATGCCGAGATGCCACAGATGATGCCGAAATTGATCGCCTTGGCGCGACGGCGGACTTCGCTCGGCATGTCCTTGATCGGCACGCCGAACATTTCCGACGCCGTCATGGCGTGAATGTCGAGGCCATCCTTGAACGCCTGCTTCAGGACGGGAATATCGGCGATTTCGGCCAGCAGCCGCAATTCGATCTGCGAGTAATCCGCCGACACCAGCTTGTGCCCCTTGGAGGCAATGAAGGCGCGGCGGATTTTTCGGCCGTCCTCGGTGCGAACCGGAATGTTCTGCAGATTCGGCTCGTTCGACGACAGCCGCCCCGTGGTGGTCGCCGCCAGAGCGTAGGTGGTGTGAACGCGGTGGGTCTGCGGATGCACGTAGGTCGGCAGCGCGTCGGTATAGGTCGATTTCAGCTTCGAGACCTGACGCCATTCGAGAATCTTCTTCGGCAGATCGTGGCCCTGCTCGGCGAGTTCGTCGAGCACTTGCGCCGTGGTCGACCACGCCCCGGTCTTGGTTTTGCTGCCGCCGGGAAGGCCCATCTTGCCGAAAAGGATGTCGCCGATCTGCTTCGGGCTGCCGACATTGACCGGTTCGCCGGCGATCTCCTGGATCTCGGATTCGACCCTGGCGGCGGTCTGGGCGAAATCGGCCGACAGCCTCGACAGCACCTGGCGGTCGATCGAGATGCCGCGCCGCTCCATCCGCGCCAGCACCGAGATCAGCGGCCGCTCCAGCGTCTCGTAGACCGCGGTCATGCGCTCGGCGACCAGGCGCGGCTTCAGCACGCTCCACAGCCGCAGGATCACGTCGGCGCTTTCGGCCGAATAGGCGGTGGCCCGGTCGATCGCGACCTGATCGAAGGTCAGTTTGGCCTTGCCGCTGCCGGTCAGTTCGCCATGGCTGATGACGGCGTGGCCGAGTCGGCTTTCGGCGAGCGCATCGAGCGCGTGCGAATTGCGCCCGGCATCGAGCGCGTACGACATCAGCTGCGCGTCGTCATGGTTGCGAATGGTGACGCCATGCTGCGCCAGCATCACGGCGTTGAACTTGATGTTGAAGCCGATCTTCAGGATGCCCGCGGATTCCAGCAGCGGCCGCAGCGCCTCGATCGCGTCGGCGGCCCTGATCTGGTCGGGCGCGAGCCCAGCCGCGAACAGGCCGGCGCCATCGCCGGACTGCTTGTGGGCGAGCGGGATATAGCAGGCGTCGTTCGGCGCCAGCGCCAGCGCGATGCCGCACATCTCCGCCTGCATCGGATCGATCGAACTCGCCTTGGCCTCGATGGCGACATGGCCGAGATCGTGAGCCCGCGCGAGCCAGCCGTCGAGTTCGGCTGACGTGCGGACGGTCACGTATTTGTTGCGATCGACCGGCGTCTTCCGCGCTGCCTCGGCGCGCGCGGCGGCGAACGATATGGGGTCGCCCTTGAGGCTGCCCGCTCGGTCCTGACGGTCCCCTGGCTTGCTCGGTGGAACGCTCCCTCTCCCGCTTGCGGGGGAGGGTGGGGTGGGGGTCTCTCCGCGAGCGAAGAGGCCAGCGCCTTGATCGAACAGGCCCCCACCCGGATCGCTGCGCGATCCGACCTCCCCCGCAAGCGGGGGAGGCGAGGCAGAGCCCTTGCCACCGCTGCTGTTCCTGTCGTCGGCTTCCACGTCCGACGGGTCGATTTGCGAATATTCGGCGACGCGGCGGGTCAGGGTGGAAAATTCCATGGCCTTCAGGAACGCGATCAGCTTGCGCGCATCGGGCTCGTGCACCGCGAGTTCGTCGAGCGGCACGTCGAGCTTGACCTTGTCGTCGAGCAGCACCAGCTGCCGCGAAATCCGCGCCTTCTCGGCATTCGCGATCAGGGCCTCGCGCCGCTTCGGTTGCTTGATCTCGCCGGCGCGGGCCAGCAGCATTTCCAGATCGCCATATTCGACGATCAGCTGGGCGGCGGTCTTGATGCCGATGCCGGGCACACCCGGCACGTTGTCGGTGGAATCGCCGGCCAGCGCCTGCACCTCGACCACCTTTTCCGGCGGCACGCCGAATTTCTCGATCACTTCGGCAATGCCGATGCGGCGGTCCTTCATGGTGTCGTACATGGTGACGCAGTCGGTGACGAGCTGCATCAGGTCCTTGTCGGAAGAGACGATAGTGGCGGTGGCGCCGCGCTCGCAGGCCTCGCGTACATAGGTCGCGATCAGATCGTCGGCCTCGAAACCGCTCTGCTCGAGGCAGGGCAGGTCGAACGCCCGCACCGCCTCCCGGATCAGCGCAAATTGCGGGATCAGGTCGTCGGGCGCCGGCGGCCGGTGCGCCTTGTAGTCGGGATAGAGCTTGTTGCGGAAGGTGACTTCCGACTTGTCGAAGATGATGGCGAGATGGGTCGGCCGGTTGTCCGGCGGCATGTCGCGCAGCAGTTTCCACAGCATGTTGCAGAAACCGAGCACGGCATTGACCTGCAGGCCGTCGGATTTGCGGTTCAGCGGCGGCAGCGCGTGGTAGGCGCGGAAAATATAGCCGGAGCCGTCGACGAGAAAGACGTGGTCGCCTTTGGCAAGGGGTTTGAGGGCCAGGCCTTTGACGGCAGGTGCAGCGGGTTTGGCGGCGGCTTTTTCGGATGTTTTCGGCATGGCGGCAACTTAGGGATTTTTGCGCGAAATGACAGCCTTCGTGCCGGGATTTTTCGCGGTCGCCATTCCTTCGAAATGGTTGCGTCGGCGCCCGTTCCATGAGCCCCTGCGGCCTTGCACGACCGGAAGGACCAATCATGACCGCGCAACTCGACGAACTCATGGGGAAGCTGCGGGAGGTTCAGGCTGAAATCGAGGTCGAACTGGCGAAACGGAGGGAGGAACTGCGCTTCCACCTCGAAAACCGCCGGATCGTGTTCGAGCGGGAAGTGCTGCGGATCCACCGCGAACTCAAGACGCGGGCGACACGCTATCTCATCGACGCCAACCCGCTGATGATCCTGAGCGCGCCGGTGATCTATTCGCTGATCATCCCGATCGCATTCGTCGACCTCTGGGTCATGGCCTACCAGGCGATCTGCTTTCCGATCTACAAGATCCCGAAGGTGCGGCGCCGCGATTATCTGGTGTTCGACCGCCACCATCTCGCCTATCTCAACATCATCGAGAAGGTCAACTGCGCCTATTGCTCCTACGCCAACGGCGCGATCGCGTTCGTGCGCGAGGTGGCGGCGCGCACCGAAGTCTACTGGTGCCCGATCAAGCACGCCCGCCGCGTGCTCGGTCCGCACCCGCATTACCAGGGCTTTGCCGATTTCGGCGACGCCGGCGCGTTTCGCGGCAAGCTTGCCGGGATGAAGGATGGCGTGAAGATCGAGGGAGCGTGAGCGAACTCAAGTTGTCGTCACCCGCGAAAGCGGGTGACCCAGTATTCCAGAGGCCTTCGTGAGTAAACGAGATGTCACGGCGTACTGGGTCGCCCGGTCAAGCCGGGCGATGACAGTTGTGGTTGATGTTACTCTGCCGGCTGCAGCGTTGTTTGCGCCTTCTTCGGCGCAAGCCAGAATGCGGCCGGACGCTCGAACAGGAAATTGGCGCCGGTCTTGAGCGCGATGCGCCAGATCGCCAGCGCACCGACGATGCCGATCACCGTGACGATGAGCGATATCGTTCCGATGTCGTGAATCAATCCGGTCTTCAGCAATAGCGTCCGCGTCGCTGCCATCGGCAGGAAGAAAGCGAGATAGATGACGATGGAATGCTCGCCGCAGTAACGCAGGAAGTTCAGCCACTGCATGCGCGCCAGCAGCGTGCCCACGGTGACGATGGCCAGCGCGCCGGCGAGCCCCAGCGCCAGTGAGACCAGCGGCCATTCGCTGACATCCAGTTCGACCAGGCCGCCATTGACGAGCGCCCACAGCGCCAGGCCGGCCAGCGCCCAGCCGGGACGCGCCCGGGCGCGGTCCGACCAGGCGAACACATAGCCCGCGAGCCAGTAGCCGGAATAGAAATAGACAAAGCGCGCGGCGAATTCGTCGATCACGGTCCAGCCGGTCGAGATGTGCGAGGCCTCCAGCAGTGCCGCCACGGCCCAGATGGCGAGCGGCGGCATCCGGCGCGTTGCCTTGGCCACGACGAAGCACACCGGCAGCAGGTAAATGAACCACAGCGTGCCGAACGGCTCGATCAGGGATTGCAGATACATCAGGCCGACATGGGCCCAGCCGCTCTCGGCGGCAAAGGAGGGCGCCTTGAAGCCGAACTGGATGGTCACCCACAGCAAATAGAAATAGGCGAAGTGCACCACCTTGCGGTCGAGATAGGTGCGCCAGTCGCGGTCGATCACGACCGCCAGGAACAGCCCGGAGATCAGGAAAAAGTCCGGCATCCGGAACGGTTTGGCGAAGGCGACCAGGAAGTGCATGAAGCCGGTCTGGCCGGTGGCCGCCTCGACCCCCAGCACCGAATGCATCATCACCACCATGACGATGCAGATGCCCTTGGCATAGTCGACCCAGTCGATGCGCTCAGGCGCTGACAGCGCCGATGGCGCAGACTGCCCTGCAAAGCTGGTCCGCTCGGAAACGGCGGATGTGCCGTTTGGTGTCATCGGTGTCCCTTTTCGGCACGGATTGGTGGCATCTTCGGGCCCCAAAGTTTCGATTGCCTTATCCCCTTCAAGGAATGTGCCGTTCTCGCGCCGATGTGATCCGCCCAGGCGGTCCTTTGGGGGTCCCTTTCGGGCGGGTTTTCCTTGTCACAGGAAAATGCTCTAAGACGCGGCGAACGCCCCAGGGTTTTCGTTAACCATCACGATTTGGATGTTTCATGCGCATTGCCATGATCGGCACCGGCTATGTGGGACTGGTGTCCGGCGCCTGTTTCGCGGATTTCGGCCACAAGGTTACCTGCGTCGACAAGGACGTCGACAAGATCGCCAGCCTGCGGCGCGGCGAGATCCCGATTTTCGAGCCTGGCCTCGATGCGCTGGTCGCCGCCAATGTGAAGGCCGGCCGGCTGGATTTCACCACGGATCTCGCGGCGCCGGTCGCCGCGGCCGATGCGGTGTTTATCGCGGTCGGCACGCCGTCGCGGCGCGGCGACGGCCACGCCGATCTGAGCTACGTCCACACCGCCGCGCGCGAGATCGCCGCCGCGCTTTCCGGCTATACGGTGGTGGTGACCAAATCGACGGTGCCGGTCGGCACCGGCGACGAGGTCGAGCGGCTGATTCTCGAAACCAATCCGTCGGCCGATGTGGCGGTCGCCTCCAACCCCGAATTCCTGCGCGAGGGCGCCGCGATCCGCGACTTCAAGTTTCCCGACCGCATCGTGGTCGGCACCTCGGACGAGCGGGCGCGAAAAGTGCTCGGCGATATCTACCGGCCGCTGTCACTGAACCAGGCGCCGCTGATGTACACGGCGCGGCGCACCGCGGAACTGATCAAATACGCCGCCAACGCCTTCCTCGCCACCAAGATCACCTTCATCAACGAGATCGCCGATCTCGCCGAAAAAGTCGGCGCCGACGTGCAGGAAGTCGCGCGCGGCATCGGGCTCGACAATCGCATCGGCTCGAAGTTCCTGCACGCCGGGCCGGGTTTCGGCGGCTCCTGTTTCCCGAAGGACACCCGCGCGCTGGTGAAAATCGCCCTCGACCATGACGTGCACCTGCGGATCGTCGAGGCGGTGCTGGCGGTCAACGACAACCGCAAGCGCGCGATGGCGCGCAAGGTGTCGAACGCGGCCGGCGGCAGCCTGCGCGGCAAGACCATCGCCGTGCTCGGCCTCACCTTCAAGCCCGACACCGACGACATGCGCGAGGCGCCGTCGATCCCGCTGGTGACCGGCCTGCTCGACATGGGCGCCAAGGTGCGCGCGCACGATCCCGTCGGCATGGAGCAGGCGCGCCGCGACCTGCCCGATATCGAATCTTGCGACGACCCCTACGCCTGCGTGCGCGGCGCCGACGCCATGGTGGTGGTGACGGAATGGGTGCAGTACCGCACGCTCGACCTGGAACGGCTGAAGCAGGAATTGGCGCAGCCGGTCGTGGTCGACCTGCGCAACATCTATCGCCCCGAGGACATGGCGGCGCTCGGGTTTACGTATGAGAGCGTGGGGCGCGGGACGATCTGATCTCTTCCTTTCCCTCTCCCCTTGTGGGAGAGGGTGGCGCGATGCGCAGCATCGCGACGGGTGAGGGGTCTGTCTCCGCGGATAGAGACCCCTCATCCGGCAGCCTCCGGCTGCCACCTTCTCCCACAAGGGGAGAAGGGAAGGAAGAATATCCGCCAGCACGATAAGGGTTTCATTGCCCCGCAGCTTCGACACCCCGCTCCCGATCGACGCCGTGCTGGACCGACTGTCCCGCACGCTCGCGGATAACAACGCCGCGGTGCTGGTGGCGCCGCCCGGCGCCGGCAAGACCACGCGGGTGCCGCTGGCGTTGCTCGATGCGCCGTGGCTGCAAGGCAGGAAGATCATCATGCTGGAGCCGCGCCGGATCGCGGCCCGCGCCAGCGCCGAGCGTATGGCCAAGACGCTGGGCGAACGATCAGGCGAGACCGTCGGCTACCGCGTCCGCTTCGGTTCCAAGGTCTCGCGCGCTACCAAAATAGAGGTCGTCACCGAGGGCATTTTTTCGCGCCAGATTCTCGACGATCCGGAATTGTCCGGCGTCGCCGCGGTGCTGTTTGACGAATTCCACGAGCGCTCGCTCGATGCCGATCTCGGTCTGGCGCTGGCGCGTGACGCACAGGTCGGTCTGCGTGAGGATCTGCGCATTCTCGTGATGTCGGCGACGCTGGACGGCGCGCGCGTCGCAAAATTGCTCGGCGATGCCCCGGTCATTTCCAGCGAGGGCCGCGCCTTTCCGGTGGAAACCCGCTATCTCGGCCGCAAGGCCGATGCGCCGCTGGAGCGGCAGATGGCGGACGCGATCGCCATGGCGCTGCGCGCCGATCCGGGCTCGGTGCTGGCCTTCCTGCCGGGGGCCGCGGAAATCCGCCGCACGCAGAATTTTCTCGGCGAGCGGATCCACGACGCGGGAATCGAGATCGTGCCGCTGTTCGGCGCGCTCGACGCCGCCGTGCAGGACCGCGCCATCGCGCCGGCGCCGAAGGGCCAGCGCAAGGTGGTGCTGGCGACCTCGATCGCGGAGACCTCGCTGACCATCGAGGGCGTCCGCATCGTGGTCGATTCCGGCGTGGCGCGGGTGCCGCGCTATGAACCCGACATCGGTCTGACGCGGCTTGAAACCGTGCGGGCCTCGCGCGCCGCGGTCGATCAGCGCCGCGGCCGCGCCGGCCGCACCGAGCCCGGCGTCTGTTACCGGCTGTGGGACGAGCCGCAGACCGCGTCGCTCGCGGCCTATACCCAGCCCGAAATCCTTTCCGCCGACCTGTCCTCGCTGGTGCTCGACCTCGCGCAATGGGGCGTCAGCGACCCCGCCACGCTGGCGTTTCTCGATCCGCCGCCGGCGCCGGCGCTGAAGGAGGCGAGGAGCCTGCTCGGCGAACTCGGCGCGCTCGATTCCGACGGCCGCATCACCGCCGAAGGCAAGAGCCTGCGCGAACTGGCGCTGCCGCCAAGGCTGGCGCGGATGATCGTGGATTCGCACCGTCTCGGCGCGGGCGAGCAAGCCGCCGACATCGCGGCGGTGCTGACCGAGCGTGGCCTCGGCGGCGACAGCGTCGATCTCGACGCCAGGCTGGATCAGTTCCGCCGCGACCGCTCGCAGCGGTCGAGCAGCGCGCGCAGCCTGGCGCAACGCTGGGCATCGCAGGTCGCGGCCACCGAGGGCGCTGCCATCGAGGACACCTCGCCCTCGACCGGCGTGATGCTCGCGCTGGCCTTTCCCGACCGCGTCGCGCGCAACCGCGGCAATGGCAGTTTCGTGCTCGCCAATGGCCGCGGCGCCGCCGTCGATCAGACCTCCGCGCTGGCGCGCACGCCCTATATCGCGGTCGCCGAACTCACCGGCACGGCCGCCAGCGGGCGCATCCTGCTGGCGGCGCCGATCCTGCAAGCCGACATCGAGCGGCACTTCGCCGACCAGATCGAGAGCGCGGACGAGATTTCGTTCGATCGCGGTGCGATGGCGTTGCGGGCGCGGCGCCGGAAAACCCTGCATGCGATCACGCTGTCGGAGACGCCGATGGCGCTAAAGCCATCGGCGGAAACCGCGCGCGTGCTGGCCGACGGGCTGGTCGCCGGCGGCCTCGACCGGCTGCCCTGGTCGAAACCGGCAAAGCAATGGCGCGACCGCGTGATGTTCTTGCGCAAGGCTGAAGGGGAGTCGTGGCCTGATTTGTCCGATGACGCACTCGCTGAGCAGCGCGAGGCGTGGCTGGTGCCGGCGCTGTACGACAAGACCGCGCTGAAGGACGTTTCGGCGGGCGATCTGTCGGACGTGCTGATGACGCTGTTGCCCTGGGAGTTGCGCGCGCGGCTGGAACGCGAAGCGCCCACCCATTTCGAAGCGCCGACCGGCACCATGCTCGCGATCGACTACGAGGCCGAGCAGGGGCCCACCATCGCGGTCCGTCTGCAGGAATTGTTCGGGCTCAACACCCACCCGTCGATCGCCAAAGGCGCGGTGCCGCTGGTGCTGGAGCTGTTGTCGCCGGCACACCGGCCGGTGCAGGTGACGCGCGACCTGCCGGGGTTTTGGCGCGGCAGCTATGCGGCGGTGCGCTCCGATCTGCGCGGGCGTTACCCCCGGCATCCCTGGCCCGAAGACCCCGCCAGCGCCGCGCCGACAAGGCGGGTGAAGCCACGGGGGACGTGAGGGGCGCGCCGCGCTCCGTCTACTCCCTCGCCCCGCGCTTGCGGGGAGAGGGTTGGGGTGAGGGGCTCTTCGATCGGCAAACTCTGACGAAAATAATTGGCGGATTGCCTCGCCCCTCACCCGGATTGCATCGGACGATGCTTCGCAGCGCCGAGGCAACCCGACCTCTCCCCGTGAAGAACGGGGAGAGGTGAAGAACCCCGTTAACCCTTCACTCATCCTTTTCGTCAAAATGGCAGCTGGCGCCAATGCCGGTCAGTCGCGGCTCGGCGGCTTCTGTGGTGAGATCGCGGTCTCTCAGCGAGTGTGGCGTAATGCGTAGTATAATGATTATTGCCGCGTTCATGGTCGGCCTCGGCACCCTGATGGCGCAACTGGCGGACAAGATGACGGCGTCGCCGGCGCTCGCCAAAAGCGTCTCCCAAAAAGCCGCCGTCGAAATGCCGGCGCAACCCGGCGGCCGCAGCCTCAGCATTCCCAGAGACGCCCGCGGCCATTTCCAGACCGAGGGCAGGATCGAAGGCCAGCGGATCGACTTCATGGTCGATACCGGCGCCTCCGTGGTGGCCCTGAACGAGAAGTCCGCGGCGCGGTTCGGCTTCCGCCCCTCCCGCAGCGACTACACCACGACCGTCTCGACCGCCAACGGCACCATCAAGGCGGCGCGAACGCGGCTCGCCATGGTCGAACTCGACGGCATCGTGGTGCGCGACGTCGATGCCATGGTGCTGCCGGACGAGGCCTTGTCGGAAAACCTGCTCGGACTGTCGTTCCTGTCGAAGCTGAAGCGGTTCGAGTACGCCAACGGCAGGCTGGTGCTGGAGCAATAGGCAGTCTTCGCTGCCAAACCGCCGCATTTAATCGCCACAAACCGCTGTCCCGCCTTCCGCCGCGCCCGTGCATTCGCTATGGCTGCGGTGCCCATTTTTCCCGTTTCACAACGAGGCCTGAATGTTTCCGAAGCCGAAGCCCGCGCTGGTTCCGAATACCTATGCGTATGAATCCGAGCCGATGGTGAAGGCGACCGGCTTTCGCGAATACGACGCGCGCTGGCTGTTCGGCAAGGAAATCAACCTGATGGGCATTCAGGCGCTGGGCATGGGGCTCGGCACGTTGATCGCGGAGCTTGGCGTGAAGCAGGAAGTCGTCACCGGACACGATTTTCGCGGCTATTCGGCCTCAATCAAATATGCGCTGATTTCGGGGCTGCTGGCCGCCGGCTGCAAGGTTCACGACATCGGGCTGTGCATGACGCCGATGGCCTATTTCGCGCAGTTCGATCTCGACGTGCCCTGCGTCGCGATGGTGACGGCGTCGCATAACGACAATGGCTGGACCGGCGTCAAGATGGGCGCCAACCGGCCGCTGACCTTCGGGCCGGACGAGATGACCCGGCTGAAGGAGATCGTGCTCAACGCCGGGTTCAGCAACAAGGTCGGGGGCTCCTATCAGTTTCACGAGAATTTTCCGGCGCGCTACATCGCCGACCTGACGAAGCGCCCGAAGCTGAAGCGCAAGCTGAAGGTCGTGGTCGCCTGCGGCAACGGCACCGCGGGCGCGTTCGCGCCGCAAGTGATGCAGGCGATCGGCTGCGAGGTGGTGCCGCTCGACACCGAACTCGACCACACCTTCCCGAAATACAATCCCAACCCCGAAGACATGGAAATGCTGCATGCCATCCGCGATGCCGTGCTCGAGCACAGAGCCGATGTCGGCCTCGGTTTCGACGGCGACGGCGACCGCTGCGGCGTGGTCGACAATACCGGCGAGGAAATTTTTGCGGACAAGGTCGGCGTGATGCTGGCGCGCGACATGTCGGCGGTGACGAAAAATGCGGAATTCGTGGTCGACGTCAAATCCACCGGCCTGTTCGTAACGGACCCGGTGCTGCAGAAGCAGGGCGCCAAGGTCACCTACTGGAAGACCGGCCATTCCTACATGAAGCGCCGCACCAACGAGCTGGGGGCGCTGGCCGGCTTCGAGAAATCCGGTCATTTCTTCTTCAACGCGCCGCTCGGCCGCGGCTATGACGACGGCCTGATCTCGGCGATCGCGATCTGCGAGATGCTCGATCGCGCGCCCGGCAAGTCGATGGCGGAACTGAAAGACGCGCTGCCGAAAACCTGGTCGTCGCCGACCATGTCGCCGCATTGCGCCGACGAAACCAAATACGGCGTCGTCGATGCCGTGGTGAAGCATTTCGAGGCGATGCAGCAGAAGGGCGAGAAGGTCGCCGGGCAGAAGATCCGCGATCTCGTCACCGTCAACGGCGTGCGCGTCACCGTCGAGGACGGCAGCTGGGGCCTGGTGCGGGCATCATCCAACAAGCCGGAACTGGTGGTCGTGGTCGAGAGCCCGGTCAGCGAGCAGCGCATGCACGATCTGTTCGAGGCGATGAACGTGGTGCTGCGGACGCATCCCGAGGTCGGCGCGTATAATCAGACGATTTGAGAGAACGCTCGAGCGCGCGACACCCATCGCTGTCATCGCCCGGCTTGACCGGGCGACCCAGTACGCCGTGGCTTCTCGGCCGATTGCTAACGTCTCTGGAATACTGGATCGCCCGCTTTCGCGGGCGACGACAGCATTAGTTGTTCGCGAGCGCGGCCTCACGCCATCGCCGGTACCGGCAGCGCCGTCACCGACTTGATCTTCTCCATCGCAAAGCGCGAGGTGACGTTCTTCAGCGGCACCGCGCCGATCAGCTTCTTGTAGAAGACGTCGTAGCTCGCCATGTCCGCGACCACGACGCGCAGCATGTAGTCGACGTCGCCGGCCATGCGGTAGAATTCCATCACCTCCGGCATCGCGCTGACGGCGCCGGCGAAGGTCTTGAGCCAGGCCTCGGAGTGATCCGCGCTCTCGACCGAGACGAACACCGTGATGCCGAGCCCGATCTTGTTCTGGTCGACCAGCGCAACCCGGCGCAGGATGACCCCGTCGGCCTCCAGCCGCTGGATCCGCTTCCAGCACGGCGTCGACGACAGGCCGACGCGGTCGCCGATTTCGGCGACCGAGAGCGAGGCGTCTTCCTGCAGCACGGTCAGGATCTTGCGGTCGATGGCGTCGAGGCGGCGGTTGGGCTCGGTGATCTGAAGGGCAATTTCGGTCATGAGAAGAACTTTGTTCCATATGGTGGCGCAATTACCCTCATATAGAGAAAATTCTTCCAAGACAAGCCGCTACTGCTCACCCCGGGCCGGGGCGAAAGGCTGGCCCTGGCTTAAAAGCTGTTCCACTTCAACGCGTTGCGGGGCGGCAAAGGCGCCGCCATGGCGGGTGCATTTCAGCGCCGCGGCGGCTGACGCGAACCGCAGCGCCTGCCTCAATTCCTGCTTTTCGGTGACCGCGAGCGCGAACGCGCCATGGAAAACATCGCCGGCGCCCAGCGTATCCACGGTGTGGACCGGGAACGCCGGCGTCTCCTGCAGATTGCCCTGCTCGTCGAGCCAGATCGTGCCCTTCGCCCCGCGCGTCCCCGCCAGGAATGACGGCGTCAGTTTGGCGATCTTCTTCAGGGCCTCGCCGTCGTCGGCGATGCCGGCGGTCTCCTGCAACGGCTCGCTCGAGAACACCAGATGCGATGACGCGTTCAGCAAGCCCTCCCGCAGCGACATCGCGCGGTCGACATCCACCACCACGGGGATGCCGCGCCGGCGCGCCTCGGCGCACAAATCGGTGCAGAATTCCGCCGCGCGGCTCTCGGTGAGGATGGCGGCGCAATCTTCCAGCAACTTCTCGGTGTCGGGCAGCCGCACTTTCCACAATTCCGGATCGCGGAAGGTCACGATGGTGCGCTCGCCGCTGGGATCGACCATGACGGTCGAGATCGGCGTCACCAGTCCCGGCATGTGCATGATGTGCGTGGTCTCGATGCCCTCATGCGCGAGCTTTTCGAAGATGAAGCGACTGGCCGCTTCGCGGGCGTCGCCCATCGGGCCGCAGATCGAGGCGCGTCCGCCGAGGCGGACGATGCCGATCGCGGCGTTGAGCGCGTTGCCGCCGCAGATCTCGTCGTAATGGGTGGCATTCTCCTTGGAGCCGCGCGCCGGGACGCCGCTGACGCGGAAGGTGAGATCGCGCACCGGCATGCCGATGCACAGGATGCGCGGCGGGATTTTTGGCGCGGCGGCGTGAAAGTTCATGCGGGAATCCGTCATAGCGGCTCCGCATTCTGCCGGAACCTGGGTCCGGGGTTAATCGATGGAACCATGGCGTGTTCCCCGCTATGCGTGTGTATCCGGGCCATCATGCAGCCAGCGCCCCAGCAGGTGATGGGCAATCGCAAACGGATGCGGCCCGGCGAGGCCGTCGGGATGCTCTCTCCTGATCATCAGGGTCGCCTCGGCGCGGTCGAACCAGCGGGCATCCTCGAGTTCCATGTGGTCGACGATGATGTCTTCGGTGGTGGCGCGCGCGGTGCAGCCGATCATCAGGGACGACGGGTAGGGCCAGGGCTGCGTCATGTAGTAATTCACGTCGGTGCAGCGGATCCCGGATTCCTCGAGGATCTCGCGGCAGACCGCGTCCTCGATGGTCTCGGCGGCTTCGACGAAACCCGCCAGACACGACCACATGCCCGCGGGAAACTGCTTCTGCCGCCCCAGCAGGCATTTGTCGCCCGAGGTCACCAGCATGATCACGACCGGGTCGGTGCGCGGAAAATGCTCGGCCTTGCAGCTCGGGCAGTCGCGCTTCCAGCCACCTTCCTTCATCGCCGTGCGGGTTCCGCAATTGGCGCAATAGCCGTGGCGCTGATGCCAGCTCACCATCGATTTCGCCATCGCGATCGCCGAAAGCTGCTCGGGCGGCACCACGCCCTGCATCGCCATGCCGCGCAGTTCGGTGACGGCGACGTCGTCGCGGGTCAGCAGTTTTTCAACCGATGCCGCCGAGATCCCCATGCCGAATACCGCAGCACCTTCGCGCAACCCCAGAAAGACCGTGCCGGGATTGGCGCCGAATTTAAGCGCCTCGTCGATGGTGAGGAGCGCGCGAAGGCCGCCGGCGTCCTGCTTCACGACCAGCGAATCGCGGTGCACCACATAGGCGCGGGCGTCGCGATGCCCTTCCAGCGCGAACAGTTTCTCGTCACTGCGGCGCAGATGCGCGGCGCGGTCGAGAATGTTGCTGACGAAGGCGGGACGGCCGAGCGGAAAGGAATCGAATGCTGTCATGAGTTCAACCAAGCCAAATCCTGCGACGAAGCGCGCTGATGAAATTCTGGACTTCTTCCGCATCATGCGCCAGCGGCGGCATCACCCCCCAGACCGGCCGTGGCCAGGCGGCATCGCTGGTGCGGCGCGCGATGACATGAACGTGCAGTTGCGGCACCAGATTGCCCAGCGCGGCGATATTCAGCTTGTCGCACTTGGTGACCTCTTTCAGGGCGCGGGCGGCGCGGCTGACTTCGGTCATCAATTGGGCCTGCTCGACCTCGTCGAGGTCGATGATCTCGACCGCGTCGGCCCGGCGCGGCACCAGCAGCAGCCAGGGGTAATGCGCATCCTTGATGACCAGCACCTTGCACAGCGGCAGGTCGCCGATGTCGATGGTGTCTTTCTTGAGCTGGGAGTGCAGCGACCAGGCGGGAGCGTCAGAAGGCATGTGGGTTCTCGAACAAGCGCGGCAGCGTCGCAGAGACGGCAGCTGCAAACAACACCCGTCATGCCCGGCTTTATGCCGGGCATCCACGTCTTTTTTGGTGCGCCGCTGGAAAGAAAGACGTGGATGGCCGGGACAAGCCCGGCCATGACGAATTTGAGCGTTCCGGCGCCCTAAACCCAGACCCGGGACCCCGCTTGCTTTCCGGGGCTTTTGGCCCCAAATAAGGACCGGGAGATTGGCGGTGGACGAGCCACTCGCCAACCGGGTCAGGTCCGGAAGGAAGCAGCCCTAACGAGGTCCGGATCGGGTCGCTCGTCAGTCTCCTACCTGTTTTTTCGAGCGAATCGCGCAAGATGGGCCATCCCGTCCTGCGCTCGATTCCCTTCCCGTTCCGCAAGCCGGCTTCGAGAGACAAACATTGCGGATCGATC
The DNA here is from genome assembly GCA_043811435.1 of Pseudomonadota bacterium. Lineage (GTDB taxonomy): Bacteria > Pseudomonadota > Alphaproteobacteria > Rhizobiales > Xanthobacteraceae > Bradyrhizobium. The sequence goes on along the minus strand of JBDRNF010000282.1, from coordinate 4,909 downwards.
GATGACCGACGCTGGCACTCCCGTAACGCCCCCCGACGATCCCGAAAGCGTCCATCAGGGCGGTTTCGACCTCGGCGGCCCGCCGCAGGCCGGCCAGCATTACCGGGTGCTGGCGCGCAAATACCGCCCCTCCAGTTTCGACGACCTGATCGGCCAGGACGCCGTGGTCCGGACCGTGTCGAATGCGTTCGAAACCGGGCGGATTCCGCAGGCCTGGATCCTGACCGGCGTGCGCGGCGTCGGCAAGACCACCACGGCGCGGATCCTCGCCCGCGCGCTGAATTACGAATTGCCGGACGGCTCGGTGAAGGGGCCGACCATCCACATGCCGGTGCCCGGCGTGCATTGCCAGGCCATCATGGAAAGCCGGCACATGGACGTGCTGGAAATGGACGCCGCATCCCATACCGGTGTCGACGACGTCCGCCAGATCAACGACAGCGTGCGCTACGCGCCGGCCAGCGCGCGCTACAAGGTCTACATCATCGACGAAGTCCACATGCTCTCGACCGCGGCCTTCAACGCCTTCCTGAAGACGCTGGAAGAGCCGCCGGAACACGCCAAATTCGTGTTCGCCACCACCGAAATCCGCAAAGTTCCGGTGACCGTGCTGTCGCGCTGCCAGCGCTTCGACATGCGCCGGGTCGATGCCGACGTGCTGATGGGCCATCTTGCCAATATCGCCGGCAAGGAGAACGTCGAGGTCGAGCCGGAGGCGCTCGGCATCATCGCCCGCGCGGCGGAGGGATCGGTGCGCGATTCGCTGTCGCTGTTCGACCAGGCCATCGCGCATGCGGCGGGCCCGGTGCGCGCCGATGCGGTGCGGCAGATGCTGGGCCTCGCCGACCGCACCAGGGTGATCGACCTGTTCGATTCGCTTGTTCGCGGCGACATCGCCAGCGCGTTCAGGGAGTTCCGCGAGCAATACGACACCGGCGCCGATCCGATCGTGGTGCTGAGCGACCTCGCCGAATTCGTCAATTTCGTTACCCGGGTCAAGATCGTGCCGGCCACCGCCGACAATGTCGCGTTCGGCGAAACCGAGCGCGTGCGCGCCCGCGACTTCGCCTCGAAGCTCTCGATGCGCGTCCTGTCGCGGATGTGGCAGATGCTGCTCAAGGGTATCACCGAGGTGCAGACCGCGACCCGGCCGGCGGCGGCCGCCGAAATGGTGCTGGTGCGCATCGCCTATGTCGCGGACATGCCGACGCCGGACGAGGCGATCCGGATGCTGGACCAGAATGGCGGCGCTTCGCCGGTGGTCGCGTCGAGTTCCGCGTCGGCGCGGGCCGCGTCGTCGTCCACGGTGTCCTCGATGTCATCGTCGGCAGCACGCGCATCTTCCGCGCCGCGCGCCAGTGCCGAGGCGTCCGCGCGACCGCAGATGATGGCGCCGGCAGCCGACGCGCAGTCGGCTCCGGCGGCGATGAAAATCGCAAGCTTTCCCGAACTGGTGGCGCTGGCCGGCGAGAAGCGCGATCTCATGATCAAGGGCGCGCTGGAAGCCCATGTCCGGCTGGTCCGGATCGAGGACGGACGGCTCGAACTCGCGCTGGAGCCCACCGCGCCGCGGACCCTGGTCAACGATCTCTCGCGCAAGCTGGAACAATGGACCGGGCGGCGCTGGACCGTGATCGTGTCCAATGAGCCTGGACAGGCGACGCTGCGTTCGCAGAACGAAATACAGAAGAACCAGCGCGAGCGCGCCGCCGAATCCGATCCGCGGGTGCAGGAGGTGCTGGCCCGGTTCCCCGGCACCAAGGTGGTCGAGGTGCGCAAGCTTGCCCCCGAGACGCCGGATTCCGATATTAGCGGTGAAGACCCCGCCGAGACTCCCGACAGCGACGATCTCTAGATCTTGAAGGAAGCGTTCATGGCTGATTTTCTCGGCATGATGAAGCAGGCAGCCCAGCTGCAATCGAAAGTGCAGGCGATACAGGACGAACTCGGCAACGTCGAGGTCGAGGGCATTTCCGGCGGCGGCCTGGTCCGCGTGCGCATGACCGCGAAGATGCAGGTGAAGGCGGTCAAGATCGACCCCTCGCTGATGAAGGCGGACGAGTGCGAAATCCTCGAGGACCTGCTGGTGACCGCGCATAACGACGCGCAGCGCAAGGCGGAAGCCGCGGTGCAGGAGAAGATGCAGGCGCTGACCGGCGGGCTCGGCCTGCCGCCCGGACTGGGGCTCGGCTAGCCCACATGGCTTCTGCGGTTGCCGGTCCTGAAATCGAACGTCTGATCCAGCTGCTGGCGCGGCTGCCGGGGCTCGGCCCGCGTTCGGCGCGGCGCGCGGCGCTGCATCTGATCAAGAAGCGCGAGGCGCTGATGACGCCGCTGGCCGCGGCGCTGCAAGTGGCGATCGACAAGATCCAGGTCTGCAAGACCTGCGGCAATATCGACACCCAAAATCCCTGCACGGTTTGCACCGATCCGCGGCGCGATCCGTCGATCATCGTCGTGGTCGCCGACGTCGCCGATCTCTGGGCGCTGGAGCGCGCGCATGCCACCAACGGCCTCTATCACGTGCTCGGCGCGACGCTGTCGCCGCTCGACGGCGTCGGCCCGCAGGATCTTACTATCGAGGCGCTGGTGGCGCGCGCGCACGATTCGCGCGTGACGGAGATCATCCTGGCATTGAATGCGACGGTGGACGGCCAGACCACCGCGCATTACATCACCGACCTCCTGCAGGAGGCCGGCGTGAAGGTGACGAGGCTGGCCCACGGCGTACCGGTGGGCGGCGAACTCGATTATCTCGACGAAGGCACCCTGTCCGCCGCCATGCGGCAGCGGACTCTGTTCTGACACACGGCAAACGGAAATGATCGACATGATGATTCGACGATTCGGCAAACGTCTTGCTTTGGTGATGGCGATGGCGGTGACATGCGCTGCGCCGGCCGCTTCGGCGCAACAGGCCGAGCCTGTGCCGAAGCCGGGCCGGCTGATCAAGGCCGGCGACGTGCTGTCGGGCGAGCTCAATGCCATGAGGGTGCGCGGCGGCAAAAGGGGCAAGCGCGTCGCCACCTATCAGGTTACCAGCGAACCGCGCCGGCTGCCGCCGCCGAACGGACTCTGCAACCTGGAGACCGGCCCGGAAACCTTCCAGCTCATCACGTCCAGCGAGGCGCAGGCCGCGCAACTGAAGCGTTTTCTCGGCAAGGAAATCTCGATCAAGGTCGAGGAGGTAGCCTGCGCGCAGGACGCGGGGCAGATGAGCGAAGCGGTGGTGACGAAATGGAGCGTGGTGACGAAGCATTGATCGCGTCGAGCGCAACGGACGCACCGCTGTTGCCCACACTCCACTGTCATCGCCCGACTTGATCGGGCGACCCAGTACGCCGGGCCCTCTCGGCTCAACCGCTGGCGTCTCTGGAATACTGGGTCCCCCGCCTTCGCGGAGGACGACAACTGAAGTTGCTGACGCGGCGTTCCCCTGATCCGGGCAGCCTTAAACCCGCACCGGTCCCAGCTCATCGAAATGCCCACGCCGCTGCAGCCACGCCAGCAGGATCAGGCTCGGCACCGCGACCGCGACCGAGATCACGAAGAACAGCGGCCAGCCCGTCGCCTCGGCGACATAGCCCGAGCCCGAGGACAGATAGGTGCGCCCGACCGCGGCAAGGGCGGTGAGCAGCGCGTACTGGGTCGCGGTGTGCAGCGGGTTCTGGCACAGCGCCGAGAGATAGGCGACGAAGATCACGGTGCCGATCGCGCCGGTGAAATTCTCCGCCGTGATGGCTATGGCCAGCGCCCATTGATTGACGCCGGCAAAGGCGAGCCAGCAGAACGCCAGGTTGGAGAGCGCCTGCAGCACGCCGCCGATCCACAGGCTCGCGGCCAGCGAATAGCGCCGCGCTACGTAGCCGCCGGCAAAACCGCCGACCAGGGTGGCGGCGAGGCCGACGCCCTTGACGATGGCGGCATAGTCGTTGCGGGTAAAGCCGAGGTCGATCACGAACGGCGCGGTCATGACGCCGGAAAAGGCGTCGGTGAGCTTGAACAACACCACGAAGGTCAGCGCCGCCCAGGCGTATTTGCGGGCGAGAAATTCGGAGAACGCGCCCATCGCCGCATGCATGACGCGGGCGAACGCGGCCTCGCCGCGGGTCGCGGCCTCCGCGCGGGCGGATTGTTCCGGCTCGGTGGCGGCAAGTGCCGTGACGGTGCCGATCAGCACCATCGCGGCCATCGTCACATAGCCCCACATCCACGCCGATGAGCGTCCGATGCCGGTGTCCTCGAACGCGCTGACCAGGAACAGCACGCCGGCGGTCGAGACCAGCATGCCGATGCGGTACGCCGCGACGTAGGAGGCCATGCCGGCGGCCTGCTCGCTCTCGGGCAGGCTCTCGACGCGGAACGCATCGACCACGATGTCCTGGGTCGACGACATCGCGGCAACCAGCAGCGCGCCGAGCGCCACGAACAGCGGCGAGCGCGCCGGGTCGGTGAGCGCCAGCAGCAGGATCGCGCCGATCAGCAGGGCTTGCGAGAACACCAGCCAGCCGCGCCGGCGCCCGAAGGCGCGGGTGAAGAACGGCACATGCAGCGCATCGACCAGCGGCGCCCAGATGAATTTCAGCGTGTAGGGCGTGCCGACCAGCGCGAACAGCCCGATGGTGCCGAGATCGACGCCGGATTCGCGCATCCACACCAGCAGCGTCGATCCCGACAGCGCCAGCGGCAGGCCGGATGAAAACCCGAGCAGCAGCACGATCAGCACGCGCGGCTGCAGATAGACCGCCCACGCCTCGCGCCAGGAGGCGCGGGGCGTGGGGACGATCGATGCTTTGGGCAGGCTGTCGGGAGAGCTGGTCATGCCGCAGTGCTAGCAGATTCGGGTGAACCATTGATAATTTCCGAAACGTCGTCGCCTGGCCCCATCCCTCAGCGCCATCGCCCGGCA
>JBDRNF010000281.1:0-3530 GCA_043811435.1 Pseudomonadota bacterium | reverse complement strand
TGCATTCGCAAAAGAGTGTTGCGGAATCGTCACATTGCGTGATCTCCGTCAATCTCGCGGAAAAATCGGCAGGTTTTCCCAAAGAAATCAAACGAGCCGGCAGCTCAACCGGACAACGCAAAAACCCCGCCACATGGGCGGGGTTTGAAAGCAGCTCAATAGTTGGACTGTTTAGAACTTCACGCTGAGCGACAAGCCGCCGCCGATCGAGTAGTCACGACCGTATCCGATGGTGTGACCCCCGGTATTGACTTCGGTAATCGAGTCCAGGAACGAGTAGGCCAAGCCGGCACGGATCGAGGCATTCTCGTTGATCGTGTATGAGCCGCCCGCTGATTCGTCCAGGTATCGCTGAAGCTCGAACGGCCGGTGGAGGTTCCGCGGTCCCAGGTCAAGCTGGCAAGCCCGGAGAAGCTGTCATTGAACTTGTGAGCAACGCCGCCCGACACTGTCCAGCCATCGCGGAAGAACGCATCAACGGTAACGCCTGCAATCGGCACGGCAACAGCTGCAAGCTGGCCTGCATTGGCGTAGACCTGCACCTGCTGCAACACGCTCCAGTCAGCCCATTCCACCGAACCGAAAACCAGCCAGCCGGGAGCGACGCCGGTCTGGACGCTCAACTTGACGCTTTTCGGTGTCGAAGCGTTCGCAAATGCAGTGACCCTGCCGCCGGGAAACAACGGGTTGCGGACAATGCCCGCCATCTCATGATCGACCTGCGACCGGTAGATCAACGATGCCTTCAAGGCGATTTCCGGAATGGTGTAGCCGATGCCTGCACGGTAGCCGATGCTGCCGTCGTCCATGGCAATATCGCCACCGTTAAGGATCGAGCCGAAACCGAAGGCGCGGGCTTCCTCGTAATCAATCGTCTGGTAGAAGACGCCGCCGAGAACATACAGATTGCCTTTTCCGACTTCCGCCCTGTAGGCGCAGGTCATGCCGAATTCCATCGTGCTCATTTCAGACGATGTCGTCGTGCTGACGCCCGACATAATCCGTGTCCAGCCGTAATCCGCTTTCGCACCGAAAGGTTGGGCAAAGGTTCCGGCGCAACGGGTCGGACCCACCACGTCCATGGCCGCGGTCCCGCCAAACACCGTGTAGGATTCCGTGTATTTCGCCGCCGCATTGCCGGTGGCGCCAGCCGCGGCAAGGAAAGCGTTAGGTGTTATCAGACTGGCGGGAACGGCAGCCGGCGCGCCAAGCGGTCGAACCGTCGACATGCCGCGATTTGGCGCAACATAGGTGAAGGATGTCGACAACTGCGTGCCATCATCCATCAACGGGTCGAGATTGGCCGATCCGCGACCATAGCCTCCCGCCTGTGCAGCCGAAGCAAGTGCAACGCTGGCGGCCATCACAGCAACCAATGATTTCAAAGTAACGCGAATCATGAATCCCCTCCAGGACTTAATAGCTTACGAATGAAGAGATTACGTAATGCATTTGGGTCGTTTGTAAACAGCATCCGCGAACACGCCGACGCATGAGGGGTTCAGTTTACGCCATAAAACTCGGAAAACAGCGAATTTTTCCGCCAAACTGAAGCTGTCGAGCCGACAATGCAGCGTTCAACCGACAAAACCCACGCTATTTCGCCAGCCGCCCCGTTTTTGTTGCATTTCGGTCACATTTGCCATGATTTTACGCGTTCTGCCATGATCTAAGCCACACATGGCAGAACGCGGAGCAATTGCCTCGGCCAGCCCACTCAGCCGGCCTGGCCGAGTCGGTCAATGGCTTGCACGAGCTTGTCCTTCTGACCCAGCAAATCCGCAAGTTTTTCGCGTTCCGCCTCCACGACTTCCGGCTTGGCATTGGCGACAAATTTCTCGTTCGCCAGCTTGCGCTCGACCTTGTCGATCTCATCCGCGACTTTTGACACGGATTTTTCCAGGCGGGCTTTCTCCGCGGAGAGATCAATCAGCTCACCCAGCGGCAGGCAGGCAGTCGCCTCACCCACGACAATCTGCGCCGATCCGCCCGGCGCCGTGCTTGCAAGCACAATGTCGGTCACCCGCGCCAATTGCCTGATCGCCGGTTCATGGCGCGCCAGCCGCTCCCCGGTAATGGCGCTGGTTCCCACCATCACCAGCTGCGATTTGGCTGAAGGCGGCACATTCATTTCCGACCGCACCGAACGCAATCCGGAGACCAGATCGACCAGCCAGTTGATTTCGGCGGCCGCGGTTTCATCCATGAACACCGGCTCGGGCCATGCCGCATGGCAGGCAAGCCCGGCGTCCGGTCCCGCCAGATGCTCCCAAAGCTCCTCGGTCATGAACGGCATGAACGGATGCAGCAGTTTGACCGACTCGCTCAGAACATACGCGGCACAGGCGCGCGACTCGGCCTTGGCGGCCTCATCCTCGCCATTGAACACCGGCTTGAGCAGTTCAAGATACCAGTCGCAGAGCTGGTTCCAGACAAACCGGTAGAGAGCGCCTGACGCTTCATTGAACTTGTAGGCCTCGATCGCCGCCTTCACTTCATTGGAAGTCCGGGTCAGCTCGGTCAGGATCCAGCGGTTGATCGTGAGCTTGGCTGAGGCCGGATCGAAAGCCGGATCGAGCACCGCGCCGTTCATGTCGGCAAAGCGTGTGGCATTCCAGAGCTTGGTGCCGAAATTGCGGTAGCCGGCGATGCGCGACGGATCGAGTTTCACATCCCGTCCCTGGGCGGCCATGATGGCCAGGGTAAACCGCAACGCATCGGCGCCATATTCGTCAATCAGCTCGAGCGGATCAATCACAGTGCCCTTGGATTTGGACATTTTGGCGCCGTGCATGTCCCGCACCAATGCATGCATATAGACCGTGTGAAACGGCTCTTCCTTCATGAAATGCAAGCCCATCATCATCATCCGGGCGACCCAGAAAAAGATCAGGTCAAAGCCGGTCACCAGCACGTCGGTCTGGTAATAGCGTGCAAGCTGGGGCGTCTTTTCAGGCCATCCGAGCGTGGAAAACGGCCAGAGCGCTGACGAGAACCAGGTGTCCAGCACATCCTCGTCGCGGGTCAGGATTTCGCCCGGTTTGAAGTTCTCGAGCTTCTCTTCGACCCAGGCCTTCCATGGACCTTCATGGGCAATGTAATGCTGGATCGCAGCCTCAAGCGCGGTTTCCTCATCCTTTTCAACGAAGACCTGATCATCCGGTCCGTACCAGGCCGGGATCTGATGGCCCCACCACAATTGCCGTGAAATGCACCATGGCTGGATGTTCTCCATCCACTCGAAATAGGTTTTTTCCCAGTTTTTCGGGACGAAATTGGTGCGCCCCTCGCGCACGCTGGCAATCGCCGGCTTGGCCATTTCAGCGGCATCAACATACCATTGATCGGTCAGAAACGGCTCGATCGGTACACCGCCGCGGTCTCCATGCGGCACCATGTGGGTGTGCGGCTCGACATGATCGAGCAGCCCGATTTCGTCCATCTTGGCGACGATTTCCTTGCGCGCGGCAAAGCGGTCCATGCCATCGAGTTCTTCCATGACCTCGATCAGCTTGCCTTCGACCTTGACG
>JBDRNF010000280.1:0-14201 GCA_043811435.1 Pseudomonadota bacterium | reverse complement strand
ACGTCGTAGTCGGCGGTCGCGGTGATGCGGCCGAGGATCGCCTCGCTGTCGCTTTCCTTGGCGCGGCCCTTCTTGATCAGGTCGTCGATCACGGCCTTGGCGTGGCCCTTGCCCTTGTCGGCGCTGGCCTGGTCGCGGTCGATCAGCACCACGTCGATGCCGGCGCGCGCCGAAACGTAGCCGACGCTGGCGCCCATGAAGCCGGCGCCGATGATGGCGAGCTTCTTCACCTTGGTCGGCGGTATGTTCTGCGGGCGCCACGCGCCCTTGTTCAATTCCTGCATCGACAGGAACAGGCTGCGGATCATCGCCGCGGCTTCCTTGGAGCGCAGGATTTTGGTGAAGTAGCGCGACTCGACCCGAAGGGCGGCATCGATCGGCAACTGCAGGCCTTCATAGACGCAGCTCATGATGGCGCGCGCCGCCGGATAATTGTCGTAGGTCTCGCGGCGATAGATCGCATTGCCGGCCGGGAACATCATCATGCCGTTCTTGGAAAACACCGGGCCGCCGGGAAGCTTGAAACCCTTCTCGTCCCAGGGCGCGATCGCCTTGCCGCCGCCCTTGATCCAGTCCTTTGCAGATTGAATCAGATCGGCCGCGGGAACGATCGCGTGAATCAGATTGAGCGCCTTGGCCCTGGCCAGATTGATCGCCTCGCCCTTCAGCAACAGCTGCATCGCGTCCTGCGGCGATACGATGCGCGGCACGCGCTGGGTGCCGCCGGCGCCGGGGAACAGGCCGACCTTGATTTCGGGCAGGCCGAGCCGGGTCTTGGGATTTTCCGCGGCCACGCGGTAATGGCAGGACAGCGTCAGTTCAAAGCCGCCGCCGAGCGCCAGCCCGTTGATCGCAGCCGCCCACGGCTTGCCCGAAGTCTCGATGTTGCGAAACACCTGCGAGAAGCGGCGGCTCTGGTCGAACAGCACCTGGTTGGCGGCGACCTCGCCCCTGGCCTTCAGCATCTCGGCGTATTGCTTGCTCATGCCCTCCAGCATCGACAGGTCGGCGCCGGCGCACAGCGCCTCCTTGCCCGAGGTGATGACGACGCCCTTCACGGCGGCATCGGCCGAGGTCTGCTTGACGATCTCCTCGAGCTCGGTGACCGAGGTTTCGTCGAGCACGTTCATCGAACGGCCCGGGGTGTCCCAGGTCACCAGCACGATGCCGTCGGCGTCGGTTTCCAGCTTGAAGTTCTTGAAGGCCATGGGTTTGTTCCTCTGTCCGGTTTAGCTCATATGCTTTTAAGAAGCGGTCAATCGTTTGTGCCTAGGGTTTCACCCGAATTCAGTCAGTGATGGGTCGATCCATGGGCAATGTTTGTGTCGGATGCCGCGAGGACGTCGCGCTTCCCTTTGAAATCAAGATGGCATTCCAGCCGATCGTCGATGTCGCCGAGCACCGCGTCTGGGGTTACGAAGCGCTGGTGCGCGGCGTAAACGGCGAGTCCGCGTTCTCGATCCTGAATCAGGTCTCCGAGGAACACCGCTACCGGTTCGATCAGGCAGCGCGGGTGATGGCAATCGAAACCGCAGGGCGGTTGTTCGCAGGACGAGACCTGCGGCTCTCGATCAACTTCATGCCCAACGCCGTCTACGAACCGAACGCCTGCATTCAGAAATCGCTCGCCGCGGCCAAACGCGCCGGGTTCCCGCACCAAAACCTGATGTTCGAGTTCACCGAAAACGAGAAAATCGAAGATCCCGCCCATGTGCAGCGGATCGTCGAAGCCTACCGCAATCTCGGATTCTGGACCGCGCTGGACGATTTTGGCGCGGGCTATGCCGGACTGGGATTGTTGTCGCGGCTGCAGCCGGACCTGATCAAGATCGACATGGAACTGCTGCGCGACATTCATCTCAGCCACGCCAAGCAGGCGATCGTCGCCGGCATCGTCGGCATCGCCCGCGCGCTCGACATTCAGGTGCTGGGCGAAGGAGTCGAGAACGACGAAGAACTCACCGTTCTGCGCGCCGCCGGCATTTCGCTGTTCCAGGGTTACCATTTTGCCAAGCCCGCCTTGATGGCGCTTCCGGATGTTCCGTTGCTCACGCGCCCGGTCGCGGTGACCGCCGTCGCGTAATCGTAGGGTGGGCAAAGGCGCGCCTTTCGCGCCGTGCCCACCATCTTCGTCAATGCATGTGTCTGGTGGGCACGGCGAAGATGCCTTTGCCCACCCTACGATCACACCCGCTCGATGATGGTCGCGGTGCCCATGCCGCCGCCAATGCACAGCGTGATCAGGGCGGTCGACTTGTTGGTGCGCTCGAGTTCGTCGAGCACGGTGCCGAGGATCATCGCGCCGGTGGCGCCGAGCGGATGGCCGAGCGCGATGGCGCCGCCATTGACGTTGATCTTGGCGCTGTCGATGTCGAAGGCCTGCATGTAGCGCAGCACCACCGAAGCGAAGGCCTCGTTCAGCTCGAACAGGTCGATGTCGGACTTCTTCATGCCCGAGCGCTCGAACAGCTTTTCGGTGACGTCGACCGGGCCGGTCAGCATCATCGCCGGCTCCGAACCGATATTGGCGAAGGCGCGGATTTTGGCACGCGGCTTCAATCCGTGCTTGCTGCCTGCTTCCTTGCTGCCGAGCAGCACGGCGCCGGCGCCGTCGACGATCCCCGACGAATTGCCGGCATGGTGCACATAGTTGATGCGCTCGATTTCCGGATGCGACTGGATCGCCACCGCGTCGAAGCCGCCCATGGCGCCGACCGCCGCGAAGGCGGCCTGCAACTGGCCGAGCGACTGCATCGTCGTGGTGGGACGCATGTGCTCGTCCTTCGCCAGGATGGTGAGGCCGTTGATGTCCTTCACCGGCACCACGGAATTCTTGAAGCGGCCTTCGTCCCAGGCCTTGGCGGCGCGCTGCTGGCTTTGCACCGCGTAGGCGTCGACGTCGTCGCGCGAAAACCCGTATTTGGTCGCGATCAGGTCGGCCGACACGCCCTGCGGCATGAAGTAGGACGGCACCGCGATCGAGGGATCCATCGGCCAGGCGCCGCCGGAGGCGCCGATGCCGACCCGGCTCATCGATTCGGCGCCGCCGCCGATGACAAGCTCATGTTGCCCGCTCATGATCTGGGCGGCCGCGAAATTCACCGCGTCGAGGCCCGAGGCGCAGAAGCGGCTGATCTGGATGCCGGGGACGGCTTCGCCGAGGCCCGCATTCATGGCCGCGAAGCGCGCGATATCGGAGCCGGCTTCGCCGACCGGATCGACCACGCCGAGAATGACGTCGTCGACGATGTCTTCCCCGAGATTGTTGCGCTCCTTGAGCGCTTTCAGCGGCACCGTGGCCAGCGCCAGCGCCGTCACCTCATGCAGCGCGCCATCGGCCTTGCCGCGGCCGCGCGGGGTGCGAACGTGATCGTAGATAAATGCCTCAGGCATGAAGCCCTCCTGGTATGAGGATCATTATTCGTAGCGATGAAAGTTTTCGTGGTCCGGTCGGGCCGCGGAGGCTTCTGCGATCAGAAAGCTTCCGCCGCCAATTCCATTGTCGTGTCGCATCCGGTCTGGATGCGCGCGAGGTGCAGCGCGGTTTCCGGCAGCATCCGTTCCATGAAGAAGCGGCCGGTAACCAGCTTGGTGGAGAGATAGGGCGTCGCCCCGCTGCCCGCAATCTTGTCCTGGGCGACTTTCGCCATCCGCGCCCACATATAGGCGAAGGTGACGAGGCCGAACAGCTGCATGTAATCGGTGGCGGCGGCGCCGGCATTGTCGGGCTTCATCATCGCATTCTGCATCAGCCAGGTGGTAGCCTGCTGCAGATGGCCGAGCGCCGTGGAGAGCGGCGCGACATAGGGCTTCATGGCCTCGTCGGCGCCGTTGTCTTTCGCGAAGGCGGCGACTTCGCCGAAGAAGGCCATCACCGCGCGGCCGCCGTCGCGCGGCAGCTTGCGGCCGACGAGGTCGAGCGCCTGAATGCCGTTGGCGCCCTCATAGAGCATGGCGATGCGGGCGTCGCGCACGAACTGTTCCATGCCGTGCTCGGCGATATAGCCGTGGCCGCCATACATCTGCTGCGCCAGCACCGAGTTGGAAAACCCGACGTCGGTCATGACGCCCTTCATGATCGGCGTCATCAGCCCCATGTGATCGTCGGCCTCCTGGCGATCCTTGGGATCGCTGGAGCGATGGGCGACGTCGCTCTTCAGCGCGGTCCAGATCACCATGGCGCGCGCCGCCTCGTTGAAGGCGCGGATGGTGAGCAGGGTGCGGCGCACGTCGGGATGCACGATGATCGGATCGGCCGGCTTGTCCGCCGCCTTGGCGCCCGTGAGCGAGCGGCCCTGCAGCCGTTCGCGGGCATAATTGGCCGCGTTCTGGTAGGCCACTTCGGATTGTGCCAGCCCCTGCACCGCGACGCCGAGCCGGGCCTCGTTCATCATCACGAACATGCCCTGCATGCCCCTGTTTTCCTCGCCGATCAGCCAGCCGGTAGCGCTGTCGTAATTCATCACGCAGGTGGAATTGCCGTGAATCCCCATCTTGTGTTCGATCGATCCGCAGGTGACGCCGTTGCGGGCACCGAGCGAGCCGTCGGCATTGACCAGGATCTTGGGCACCACGAACAGCGACACGCCCTTGATGCCGGCCGGCGCACCCTCGATGCGCGCCAGCACCAGATGGATGATGTTTTCGGTGAGGTCGTGCTCGCCGGAGGAGATGAAGATCTTGGTGCCCGTGATCTTGTAGCTGCCGTCGTCCTGCTTGACGGCCTTGGTGCGGAGCAAGCCCAGATCGGTGCCGCATTGCGGCTCGGTGAGGTTCATGGTGCCGGCCCATTCGCCGGCCACCATCTTCGGCACGAACATCTTCTTCTGGTCGGGCTTGCCGTGCACCATCAGCGCCGCAGTGGCGCCCATGGTCAGGCCGCCATACATCGAAAACGCCATATTGGCCGAAGACTGGAATTCGGTGACCGCCTGGGTCAACGTGACCGGCAGGCCCTGCCCGCCATATTCCGTCGGCGCCGACAAGCCCAGCCAGCCGCCTTCGGCGACCTGCTTGAACGCTGCCTTGAAGCCTTTGGGGGTGGTCACGGAACCATCGTCATGGCGCTTGCAGCCCTCGAGATCGCCGACGCGGTTGAGCGGCTGCAGCACTTGTTCGCTGAGCTTGGCGGCCTCGCCCAGGATCGCGTCGCGAACATCCGCGGATGCGTCGCTGAAACCTGGAAGATTGTCGTAGCGGTCGATCTGAAACACGTCGTTGAGCAGGAAAGTGACGTCCTCCACAGGGGCTTTGTAGATCGGCATTCGCATCCTCCCGGCTGGCTCGCTCCATCCAGGGGGAGCTGCAGCAATCGTTGGGTTTCAGAAGGAACCTTATCCGGTTCCAGGGTTGATAGGGAGCTACTTCGAGGCCGCGGGCTGCGACGCCGCCAACTGCTCGCCCATCAGCCGGTGCAGCAGGTTGATCGCCTTCAGCGGGCGCACCATCACCTTGAAATTCGTGATCCGGCCGTCGGCGTCGAAGGTGATGATGTCGACGCCGTTGAGCTTGATGCCATCGATTTCGGTCTGGAATTCGAGCACCGCGCCGGTGTCGCTACGCCATTCGCCGACATAGGCGAAGCCCGGGCCACCCAGCACCTTGTCCGCGCTCGCCAGATATTTGAAGGTGATGTCACGGCCGCGCTGCGGCGTGTGCACGACAGGGCTTTCGAACACCGCGTCCGGATGCAGCAGATCCCACAGCGCCGCACGGTCATGGGACTTTATATAGCCGTACCATTTGTCGAGGCCGGTCATGCTCATCGGACGTCTCCTGTCCATAACGGCACGGCTGGCGCGCCATCATATGCACATTGACGCATATGCACCTTTATGCATATTGTCAAGATTACTCGGGAGGGTTCCGCTTGGCGCTCGGTGACGCAATCCTTGCATGCCTGACGGAAGGTCCGATGACGGGCTATGAGCTCGCCAAGACGTTCGACGCGTCGATCGGCTTCTACTGGAAAGCCAACCACCAGCAGATCTACCGCGAGCTGACCCGGCTGCGCGACCGCGGCCACATCGAAGGCTGCGAGGTGGTGCAGACAGGCAAGCCCAACAAGCTGGTCTACACCCTGACAACGGAGGGCCGGGCCGCGCTGCGGCACTGGGGCGCGCGGCCGAGCGTGCCGCCGTCGATCAAAGACGACCTGCTGGTGCGGCTCTACGCGCTCGATGGTGTCGATATCGGCCCGCTGCGCGCCGACCTGATGGCGCGGCTGGAACACCACCGCGACCGCTGTGCCCGCTACGAACGCATCCTGCAAAAGCGGTTCCCTGACGGAACCGCCTCGCCGGCGGATATCGGCAAGCTGCTGGCGCTTCGGCTGGGGGTTCGTCATGAGCGCGTCGTGGTGGAGTGGTGCGAGGAGGCCCTTCATGCCCTGCCGGCCAGCGCCGGCGGCCCTTCAATTTCGCCCGCACAGTAACTTTCCGGGCCCGCCGGGCCATTCCTTAACCGGTTCTTTACCGTAACACGAAAAAGTCGATTTCTGAGGCAGACGACCTGCGCGGAATTCGATTGTCTCTTGATTGGGACGCGCGGGGAGGCTGAAGGCGCAGGTTGGCGCGCCGGAGTCGGAACCGGACGAGAGCATGAATTCGCGCGTATCGTGGAGTGTTGAAGGCATCGATCCAGCCGTGCGCGAGAGGGCCGAGGCCGCCGCGCGCCGCGCCGGCATGTCGCTGAACGACTGGCTCAACTCCACCCTCGGCGATTCCGCCCGGCCCAGTTTTCAGAGCCCCTACGACCAGCCCGCCGCGATGCCGCAGCCGGAGGCGCCCGACGTCTCCGACATCCACCAGCGGCTGGATTCGATCACCCGCCAGATCGAGCAGATTTCGCAGCCCAGGCCACGCGGTGAGGTGCCGCGCAGCGACATGCCGCGCCGCGATGTTCCGTCCGCCGATATGCCGCGGAACGAAGCTCCGGGCGTCGCCCGGCAATTGAACGACGCGATTTCGCGCCTCGACGCGCGGCTGTCGCAGATCTCCAATCCGGCGCCGAGACAGGCCCCGATGCAGGACAGGCAGCGCCAGGCCGAGATGGTCGAGCGCGCGGCCAGCCAGGTCTATCGCCCCTCGCCCCCGCTCAGCCCGGCGTCGCTCGATTTCGCGATCGCGGAAATCGCCGCGCGCCAGAACGAACTCGACGCTCCCGCGCCCCGATCGGTGCCGCCGCGCAGCGCACCACCCAGAACAGCCGCCATGCCAGCTTCGATGGCGCCCGCCATGCCGATGCCGCCGCCGACGCAGCCGGCGGCACCTACGGGTCCGGATTTCTCCTCGCTGGAGCGGCATCTGCTCAAGATCACCAGCCAGATCGAGGCGCTGCAGCGTCCCGACGGCATCGAGCAATCGATCACCGCGTTCCGTTCCGAGTTGGCGGACATTCGCGCCGCCATCACCGAGGCGATGCCGCGCCGGGCGATCGAATCGATCGAGAACGAAATCCGCTCGCTGTCCCGCCGCATCGACGACACCCGTCAGAACGGCACCGACGGCCAGCAGCTCGCCGGCATCGAACGCGCGCTCTCCGAGATTCGCGAAGTGCTGTTCTCGCTGAAGCCGGCGGAACAACTCGCCGGCTACGACGAGGCGATCCGCAACCTCGGCGGCAAGCTCGACCTCATCCTGCGCGCCAATGACGATCCCTCCACGGTGCAGCAGCTCGAAGGCGCGATCTCGGCGCTTCGCGCCATCGTCTCCAATGTCGCCTCCAACGACGCGCTGGCGCGGCTGTCCGACGACGTGCACATGCTGTCGTCGAAGGTCGACCATCTCGCCCGCAACGAAGGCAACAGCGATTCCTTCGCAAGCCTGGAAGCGCGCATCGCGGCGCTGACCTCGACGATCGCAACCCGCGAACCGCCGCCAGCCGGCAACAACGAACATCTCGAAGGCGCGCTGCGGTCGCTGTCCGACCGCCTCGACCGCATGCCGGTCGGCAATGACAGCGCGTCGGCTTTCGCCCATCTCGAACAGCGCGTGTCGTATCTGCTGGAGCGGATCGAAAATTCGACCGATCCCGGCGCCGGCAATCTCGGCCGGGTCGAGTCCGGCCTGCAGGACATCCTGCGCCACCTCGAAAACCAGCATGCGGCCGTGGTCGCGCTGGCCGAGAACAACCGCACTGCCAGCGCGCCGCAGCCGCTCGACAACGGCGTCGTCGACATGGTCAAGCGCGAGATGTCCGACATCCGCTTCAACCAGTCGGAAACCGACCGCCGCACCCAGGATTCGCTGGAAGCCGTCCACTCCACGCTCGGCCATGTGGTCGACCGGCTCGCCATGATCGAAGGCGATCTGCGCACCGCGCGCGCCCTGCCCGCCGCGCCGCAGCTGCAGATGCCGCCAGCGGCTGAACCCGCTCCCGCTCCCGCGCCAGCGGCCGCGCCGCGCGTGGCGATGCCGCCGCAGCCGAAGCCTGAAATGCCAAATCCGGCCGCAGCGCATGAGCATTTCGCCACCGCGCCGCGCGAATTCCAGGCCGTACAGCCGCCGCAGGCGACGGCCGTCGCCGTGGCGCCGCGCGCCATCAGCGAGATTCTCGAACCGTACACGGCGCCGCGCCCTGCGATGGCGCCGGATCTGCCGCCCGATCATCCGCTCGAACCGGGAACCCGCCCCACCGCCAGGGCGGCGACGCCGTCGGAGCGCATCGCCGCTTCCGAAAGCGCGATCAGCGAAATTCCGGCCGAGAGCCGCGAGCCGGTCAGCACCTCCAGTTTCATTGCCGCCGCGCGCCGCGCCGCGCAGGCCGCCGCCGCCGCACCGCCTGCCGAAAAGGCCGGTCGCGGCCCGTTCAGGTCCTCCGCCAGCAAGGCCAAGGATGCGAAGAAGGATGCGAGCAAGGACTCGAGCAAGGATCCGAACAAGGAGCCTTCGACCATCACCTCCAGGATCCGCTCGCTGCTGGTCGGCGCGAGCGTGGTCGTAATCGTGCTCGGCACCTTCAAGATGGCGATGACGCTGCTCGATTGGGAAACCGCCCCGCCGATGCCGGCGATGGAGAGTTCGATCGAGCAGGCGCCTGCCGCCCAGCCGCCCGCTGCGGACAGCGCCAGCCCGGCCGCGCCGGCGCCCGCGCTGCCCTCGATGACGTCGCCGACGCCGATCGGCCGGCAATCGTTCAATAATTCCGCACCCGCCGACGGCATCGCGACGGTCGCGATCCCGCAGCCGGCGGCGGCGATCCCCGCTGCCGCGCCGGCAGCGGCAAGCGACATCACGGGTGCGATTCCGGCCCAGCCGGTCCAGGCGGCTCCACCTGCCAGCCGCAAACTCAGCCAGGTGCAGGTGCCGCCGAGCGAACGGCTTCCCGAGACGATCGGCGGACCGAAGCTGCGCGCGGCCGCGCTGAAGGGCGATGCGACCGCGGCCTACGAGATCGGCGTGCGTTTCGCCGAAGGCAAAGGCGTCGCGGCGAATTACGACGAAGCCGCCAAATGGTACGACCGCGCGGCCCAGGCCGGCGTGGTGCCGGCGATCTTCCGGCTCGGGACCCTCTACGAGAAGGGTCTCAGCGTGAAGAAGGACGTCGAGATCGCTCGGCGCTATTACATGCAGGCCGCCGAGCGCGGCAGCGCCAAGGCGATGCATAATCTGGCGGTGCTCGACGCCGACGGCGGCGGCAAGGGCGCCAACTACAAGAACGCGTCGCAATGGTTCCGCAAGGCGGCCGATCGCGGCGTCGCCGACAGCCAGTTCAACCTCGGCATCCTCTATGCCCGCGGCATCGGCGTCGAACAGAACCTCGCCGAATCCTTCAAATGGTTCAGCCTGGCCGCGGCGCAGGGCGACGCGGATTCGGTCCGCAAGCGCGACGATGTCGCCAAGCGGCTCGACGCCCAGTCGCTGGCGGCGGCCAAGCTCGCGATCCAGACCTTCACGCCGGAGCCCCAGCCCGACGACGCCATCAAGGTGGCGACCCCGGCCGGCGGCTGGGATGCGGCCCCGGCGCAGGCCACCGCGGCGAAGCCGGTGAAGCCCGCGGCAAGGCCGACGACGGCCAAGCGCGCCGCCGCCGCGCATTAATCTGAATCATCAACCATGCCGCGAGGTCGCCCGGCGACTTCACGCATTTAATCCCCTTGCCGCGGATTCTTTAGTCCCTCCCACTGCCGATTTCGGTTATGCAGGGGCTCGGCAATCGGGCGTTCGCCGCTTTCGCGGGCGCATCGCGAATTCCCTGCCGGCCATGCTCGATCAAGAAACCAGACCGTGAGCGGCTCCGGCCGATCTTGCGGCCAATAGCAGAAGTAACCGCGCGTGCAGCTCTACCTCCCGATCGCCGACATTCCGGTCAACGTTTTCCTCATCCTGGCGATGGGCGCGGCGGTCGGCTTCGTGTCCGGCATGTTCGGGATCGGCGGCGGGTTCCTGATGACGCCGCTGTTGATCTTCGTCGGCATCGCGCCCGCGGTCGCGGTCGCCTCGGTCGCCAGCCATATCGCGGCCTCGTCATTCTCGGGCGCGCTGAGCTACTGGCGCCGGCGTGCCATCGACCCGGCGCTGGCACTGGTGCTGTTGAGCGGCGGCATCGTCGGCACCGGGCTCGGGGTCTGGACCTTCACGCTGCTGCGCTCGCTGGGCCAGCTCGATCTGATGATCGCGCTGTCCTATGTCATCCTGCTGACCGCCGTCGGCACCCTGATGTTCTGGGAAGGGCTGCGCGCCATCCTGCGGGCGCGACGCGGCGTGGCGCCGCTGGCGCGGCGCTCGGGCAGCCATGGCTGGATTCACGGCCTGCCGCTGAAGATGCGCTTCAAGCGCTCCAAGATCTACCTTTCGGTGATTCCGGTCATCGCGGTCGGCCTGATCATCGGCTTCATCGGCGCGGTGATGGGCATCGGCGGCGGCTTCATCCTGATCCCGATCCTGATCTATCTGCTGCGGGTGCCGACCTCCACCGTGATCGGTACCTCGATGGTGCTGACGCTGGTGACCATGGTGATCGCCACCATGCTGCACGCGGTCACCAACCATCTGGTCGATGCGGTGCTGGCGCTAATCCTGATGGTCGGCGGCGTCACCGGCGCCCAGTTCGGCGCGCGGGCGGGCCAGAAGATTCGCGGCGAGCACCTGCGGCTGCTGCTCGGCCTGTTGATTCTCGCGGTCGGCATCCGTTTCGCGGTCGAACTCGGGATCCGCCCCGACGAGCTTTTCACCGTCAGGGAAACCGGAGGCGCCGGATGATCGCGCGCGCCTCACTCGCAGCTGTTGTCGCCGCACTGGCGCTGGGCGCGGGCTTCACCGCATCGCCGGCCCAGGCAGAGAAGTTGATCGTCTCGGTCTCGAACCACCGCGTGACGGTGACGCCGAACTATTCCGGCGAGGAACTGGTGCTGTTCGGTTCGGTCGAAAAGGACGCCTCCACGCCGGCGACCCGCACCAGTTACGATCTGGTCGTGACCGTCGCCGGACCGCGCGCCGACATGGTGACGCGCCGCAAGGAGCGCAAGCTCGGCATCTGGATCAACACCGACTCGCGGCAGTTTCTCCAGGTGCCGACCTATCTGGCGCTGTTCTCCAACCGGCCGTTCGACGCCATCGCCTCGCCCGAGGTGATGCGGCGGCAGCAGCTCGGCCTCAACAACGTGCTGTTGACCCAGCGCGTCGGGCCCGATTATGCCGACGTGGTGCCCAACGATCCGTTCCGCAGCGCCTTCGTGCGGCTGCGCGCGGAGCACGGGCTCTACCGCGAGGCGACCTCGGCTGTGACGTTCCTGACGCCGACGCTGTTTCGCACCGGTATTCCGCTGCCCGGCGAAGTGCCGATCGGCACCTATGACGTCGAGATCAAGCTGTTCGCCAACGGCGCGCTGGTGACCAAGACCGAAACCGCGTTCGAAATCGCCAAGGTCGGCTTCGAGCAGTTCGTCGCCAACTCCGCCCGCAACAACGGTTTTTTCTATGGCCTGGCCACGGCGTTCATGGCGCTGATGACCGGCTGGATGGCGTCGATCGTGTTCCGCAAGGATTGAGCTGCCGCCCCGTTGAAATACGGAGCCATGACGCCAGCCCGACGCATTTCCTGCGCGCGACGAGGTGTTTACCTGTCGTCCGGAACCAGCTGTTTACCGTCATCATCGTCACTCCCGGCGGTTCACGGATTCGCAACGCCAACCGTCTCTGTTGGCGGCATTATGACGACACGCATTTCCGCGAAACCTTCTCCAACCGCCCCGGCCGGTTCCATCGGACCCGGGCCCGGCAACGAATCCGCCGGCCGGACCGACCGGGCGGCCGAACTGGCGTTGCGCGCCTTCATGAGCATGGACCGGGCCGTTGCGATCGTCGGGCCCGACGGCAAGCTGCTGCAGCCCAATATCGTGTTCGCCAGACTGTTCGGCGACAATGAGCTGATCGATCGCATCAACCGCGAGGCCGGCGCCCACAACGGCAAGACCGATCGCCAGATCACGCTGTCCGATGGCCGCGCGTTCTGGGTCGAGACCATCCCGATGGACGGCGGCTGGCTGGTCAGCGCCTACGACATGACCGAACGATCGGCCAAGGCGCGCACCGACACCCTGACCAAACTCGGCAACCGTCTCAGCTTCCACGAACAGGCCGCCGAGTTCCTGGCCAAGCCCGATCGGGCGGCCGAAACCGCCGCCGTGCTGGCGATCGACCTCGACCGCTTCAAGGCGATCAATGAATCGCTCGGGCGCGAGATCGGCGGCGCGCTGCTGCGGCAGGTCGCGGAACGGATCCGCTCGGCCCTCGAACGCGACGATATCGTGGCCCGGCTGGGAGGCGACAAGTTCGCCATCGTCCAGACCGGCCAGCCGCAGCCGCAATCGGCGGCCGACCTCGCCGGCCGGCTCATCGATGCCATCGGCCGGCCTTACATGGTCGAGGGTCAGCTGATCGACACCGCCGCGCATGTCGGCATCGCGCTGTTGCCCGCCGGTCCGACCGACTGCGAGCAACTGCTGAAGAACGCCGACCTCGCGCTGCATCGCGCCAGGAGCGACGGCCGCGGAACCTATCGCTTCTTCGAGAAGGCGATGGACGACAGGATGCGGTACCGGCGCGACCTCGAGAGCGACCGGCGCCGCGCGCTGGCGCTGGGCGAGTTCGCGCTGGTCTATCAGCCGCAGGTCAATCTGCAGCTCAATGCGGTCTCCGGATTCGAAGCGCTGCTGCGCTGGCAAAGTCCGACCCGCGGCGCGGTGTCGCCGCTCGAATTCATTCCGGTGGCGGAAGATACCGGCATCATCAATTCGATCGGCGAATGGGTGCTGCGGACCGCCTGCCGCGAGGCCGCCGGCTGGCCCGGCGCGCATCATGTTTCCGTCAACGTCTCGGCGATCCAGTTCAACAACCCGAACCTGGTCACGACCATCCTGTCGGCGCTGGCGGAAAGCGGCCTCGATCCGCGGCGGCTCGAACTCGAGATCACCGAAAGCGTGATGCTGGATGCGCGGGGAAGCGCGCTGGCGATGCTGCAGACCCTGCGCGGCATCGGGGTTCGCGTCGCGCTGGACGATTTCGGCACCGGCTATTCGTCGCTGAGCTATTTGCGCAGCTTTCCGTTCGACCGGATCAAGATCGATCAATCCTTCGTCCGCGGCGCGTCGGACGACCCGGTCGGCCACGCCATCGTGTGCGCCATCGCATCGCTCGGCCAAAGCCTGGGGATGGCGACGGTCGCCGAAGGCGTCGAAACCGACGAGCAAATGGCCCGCGTCGCCGCCGACGGCTGCACCGACATCCAGGACTACCTGATCAGCCGGCCGATAGCTCCGGAGCAGATCGAGGGCTTTCTGTCATCGCGAAACGAGAATACCGCCCCCACGGCGCAAGGCAGCTTCGCATGGCCCGATCAGCGCAAGCGGCGCAGGCGCATCCGGTAAGCGAGGCGGCACCGCCATCACAGCTGTCGTCGCCCGGCGTGACCGGGCGATCCAGTACGCCGCGGCTTCTCGGCTCAATCGCTGGCGGCTCTGGAATACTGGGTCGCCCGGTCAAAAGCCGGGCGATGACAGCGGTGGTTATGCGCGCAGTGTGAGCCAAATCCATCAACGTCATGGGTACAGACATGCGTTTTAACGCCCGCGGCGCGATGCGCCCGGGGTTGTGCATCAGCTTCGCCCTCCATGAGAAAAGAGGGCGCGGGGAAAGCCGGGTGCCGATCGCACCCGCGGTCGTACGCACAACAGGCGCACGAGTGGACCACAGGGCAACCGG
>JBDRNF010000279.1:0-13143 GCA_043811435.1 Pseudomonadota bacterium | reverse complement strand
TTGCGCGTGGCGGGGAGGGGTCGGGGGTGGGGGGTAGTGCGGCATTCACCGAAGCAGCGGTTCAAGCCGATAGACCCCCCACCCCCGACCCCTCCCCACCGCTTCGCGGGAGGAGGGGCGAAGAAAGTGCGCGCGGGCTCGGGTGCCCGAAATTGCGTTACCCCTGCGCCTGGCGCTTCTGCGCCGGCTGGCGCACGGCGGAGGCCGGGCAGGCCCCGCCCAGCTCGTTCAGCCGGCGGCGTTCGATCCAGGGCCGCACCACGCTGAGCCATAATTCGCGGCTGCCCATGATCGAGATCGAGATCGCGAAGGGGATCAGGAAATACAGGATCCGGAACACCACCAGGGTCGCCAGCAGTTCCTCGCTGACGAACTGCGGCAGGGCCACCAGCATGGCGGCGTCGAACACCCCGATCGAGCCCGGCGCGTGGCTGGCGAAGCCGAGCAGGGTGGCCAGGATGAACACCACCGCGAGCGAGACGAAATCGATGGCGGGAGCGGCCGGCATCAGCAGGTACATCGCCAGGGCGCAGAACCCGAGATCGACCACGCCGATCGCAATCTGCAGCAGCGTCAGCCGCGCCGAGGGCAGCACCACTTTCCAGCCGTTCTGGCCGAGCTCGCGGCGGGTCTTGCCGGTCACCAGCCAGACGAAGTAGGCCGCGATGCCGGCGAGGCAGCCGATCGCGATCAGCCGGTTCACCGCCGGCGGCAGCAGGTCCATCGCGCTCGCCGCCTCCGGGTGCCAGGCCATGCCGATGCCCAGCACGAACAGGTTGCCGAGCCAGAAGGTCAGGCCGGACAGGAAGCAGATCTTGGCGACGTCGATGGCGCCGAGGCCGTGGTCCGAATAGATCCGGAACCGGATCGCGCCGCCAGTGAACACCGTGGCGCCGATATTGTGGCCGATCGTGTAGCTGGTGAAGCTCGCCAGCGCCGCGGTGCGATAGGGCACGTGGTTCTTGCCGATGGTCCGCAGCGCGAAGAAATCATAGAAGGTCAGCGTGCAGAACGCGCCGATCACGCACAGCGCCGCCAGCGCGATATGCGCGAGCGGAATCTCCGTCAGCGCCGTCAGGATCACGCCGGAGTCGACCCCCTTGAGGGTGCGGACCATGGTGGAAATCGCGAAGGCGATGATGAGGAGGCTTGCGGCGATTCCGAGCCGTTTCCAGCCGATCCGTTCCTTGAAGCCGCGCCCCAGCGCGGTCAGCAGTCGATGCATTCGTCCTCCCGGCGGGGCGGCAACAATATGAAAGCCTCTTCGCAGCGATCGATGACAGCCGTTGCGCCGATCGCCGCTCCGCGACGATCCATAAGGCAAAAACGGCGCGTTGGGCAGTCCTTGACAACGCCCGCCCTATCGGCCCTCCGCGGGGCGGCTGTCACATTTCGTATATAAGCGTGAACGCGGAAAACCCGGGTCGGGCATTGACCGGGATCAACGGCTGCGGGGATGGGGGTGTTCCGGGTGTTCCCTTGCTTATCCCTCCCCCCGCACTTGCGGTGGGGAGGGTGGCGGGCCGAAGGCCCGTCGGGTGGGGGGCGGCTCCTCCGCTAAGGCGCCAGCGGCCGGAATGCGATGCAGCAGCGCGTTTGCGGACGAGCAAAGCGTAATCCGCCATGTCAGCATCCGAGGTCGCCGCATAACGTCGGCGTCACAACGCCGTCACCGCTCGTTGGCCTCGTCCCGGTCGAATTTGTAATCGGGAGGCAGCGTCCAGTTGCGCGAGGTCATGCGCGCGAGCGCCGCCCTGCGCCGGTCCTCCTTCTGCACGACCAGCGTTCGTTCGAGCACTTCGACGATGGTGATCTCGTCGCCCTCGATCAGACCCAGTTTCTCGACC
Organism: Pseudomonadota bacterium; assembly: GCA_043811435.1. Classification (GTDB taxonomy): domain Bacteria; phylum Pseudomonadota; class Alphaproteobacteria; order Rhizobiales; family Xanthobacteraceae; genus Bradyrhizobium. Next base: position 11,296 of record JBDRNF010000279.1, on the reverse strand, counting down.
AGCGCGTGGGGCAACCGCACGGCCAGGCTGTCGCCCCATTTCGAAACCCGCATTGGCGGCCTCCGGTCGCAAAATATGCGTTCTCACGTTCGCAAGGATGACGAAAACCGCCTCAACCGCCCGGCCGTCCCCGCAGCATCCCGGCAATTCCGAGGTCTTCGTCGAGGTCGGGCCAGTGAATGCCCATCGGCATCAGCTCGAAGCGCCCGCGCGCGGCGGCGTCGGCCTCGCGCAGCCGCGGATACCACGCCAGCGTCACCACCAGATCATCCGCGGTGAAGGCGACCGAGACCGGCCTGATATCGCCGACATCAATTTCCAAAGTACTCATGCCATTTGCCTGTCAGGACATCGCGCTGCTCAGGTGGCGGATGATAGCATCCAAGGCGGATTAGCGAAGCGCAATCCGCCGTCATTGCGAGCGCAGCGAAGCAATCCATCTTTCTTGGTCATATCAGGAAAGCTGGATTGCTTCGTCGCGAAGGCTCCTCGCAAGGACGAGGGGGCCTGTGGTGCGGGATATCGAGAAGCGCAGTTTCAATCTGCTTGAAGTGCATAGATCGCATCGGCCGTGGCGGTAGGACCGACGTGGGGTTTGAGGGCCGTCGCGGTTCGCCACATCGACCGGACCCTCAAACAGGCCAATGATGTATGGCTTGATATCAGCATATTCGTGACGATGAAGATTTACGGCTGATTTGCCCGATGTGTCGAAAAATGTTCTCGCAGTGGTCGCTGCAAGTATCGGCCCCGGCGGCACTTTCTATCTGTGCATGGGGTTGTTTTCGACATCTTGGTTGTCACAGGGTGGGCAAAGGCGCCCCTTGGCGCCGTGCCCGCCATCCATCAATGCGCGCAACGTGGTGGGCACGTTTCCGCCTTCGCTCGTCGAGCTGCGGCGGAAGCTTTGCCCACCCTACGGAATGCCGCTCACGCCTTGCGCAGCGCGAAATACGCGCCGCAAAAGGCCATCGCGGCGCCGAGGCCCAGTGCGGCGAGGCCGGCGAGCACGCCCGAGATGGTCGGGACCGGGCTCGGCGCCGAGGCGGCCTGGCCGGCGCCGGCCAGCACGAGGACGCCGACCGCGATCAGGAACTGGCGCATCCGCGGCGGGATCTGGCCGGATACCGCGCTGTCCATCAGGGTGGCGGTGAAATAGCCGCCGGAGAAGCCGACGGTGGCGATCAGCCACCACGCGATGGCGGCGCCCGTCGGCATGAATACGCCGGTCCCGCCGCGCCAGAGGCCGCCGAGGTCGAGGCCGTAATGCACCCCCAGCATGTGGACGGCGAGCGCCAGCAGCACCCCTGAGATCATCGCGCCCGCCAGAATCAGGCGGCGCGGAAAATACGTCGTCTCGGCCATCGGCCGTTTGTAGGGTAAAGCCGGCGGCACGCGCAAGCCGCCCGCGCGCTCGCCACAACGGCGGTTTTGTGGGCATGGTGTCGTGTTCTTCACGCCCCTCCCCACCGCTTCGCGGGAGGAGGGGAGAAGACCGACGCCGCGTTTAATCTCCTTGAGGTCTGCACACCGCCATGACGAGCGATCCGCCGATCGGGCCTGCCGCCACCCGCTACGCCTACAAGGCGTCGCTGGTCGGCAGCGCCCACGAATTCGAACTGACGGAGGAGGGGCTGTCGTGGCAGGTCCGGGGCAAGTCCGGCGTCTGGTCCTATGCCGATATCGCAACCGTGCGGCTGTCATACCGGCCGGTGTCGATGCAGTCGCGCCGCTTTCGCTGCGATATCACCCGCAACGACGGCCAGAGCATCGCCATCCTGTCGACCAGCTGGCAGACCGTCGCCCTGATGGCGCCGCAGGATCGCGAATACCGCGATTTCATCACCGCGCTGCATGCGCGGATGCAGCGCGCGGGCAGCGCCGCCGCGCTGACCGGCGGCATCCGGCCCGCGGTCTACATCGCAAGCGCCGTGGTGGCGGCGCTGGTCGCGATCGCGATCGCCGGATTGCTGGTCCGCTCGCTCGCCACCGGCGAGTTCGGCGGCGCCCTGTTCCTGCTCGGCTTCGCCGCGCTGTTCGCCTGGCAGATCGGCGGCCTGATGCTGCGCAACCGTCCGCAGGCCTATACATTCGATCACCTGCCCCGCGCGCTGCTGCCGTGAAGGTACCGTGCCCCGGACGCAGCGCAGCGCCCTTCGCGGTGCGCTGCTGAGCCGGGGCCCACCTGCCGTGCACCACCATGGGTCCCGGCTCTGCGGTGCATCGTGAAGAACGCTGCGCCGCGTCCGGGACGCGGTCGAGGTGTTCGTTCTACTATTCCGTCAGATCAAAATCCTCCTCCGTCGAACCCAGCATCCCCACCAGCGTGCGCAGGGCGGCTTCGAGCTGGTCGATCGGCGGGGCCGCGAGCGCCAGCCGCACCGCGTTCGGGGCATGGCCGGGGCTGGCGGCGAAGGTGGTCGACGGCGTCAGCGCGATATCGCGGCGGGCTGCGGCGGCGACGAAGGTCTGCGAGCGCCAGTGCGGCGGCAGCGTCAGCCACAGATGGTAGGATTTCGGGTTGGTCTGGACCTCGAGGCCGGCCAGGCAGGCGGCGGCGATGTTCTGGCGCGCCTGCGCGTCGAGCCGTTTCAGCCGCGCCAGCTCGGCGGCGGTGCCGTCGGCCATCAGCTGCTGGGCGGCGGCGAAGGCAAATCCCGCCGCGGTCCAGCCGCCGGAGCGCACCGAGGCCATGACGTTTTCGCGCAGCCGCGGCGGCGCCACGATGAAGCCCAGCGATAGGCCCGGCGCCACCTTCTTGGACAGGCTGTCGAGCACGAGGCAGCGGTCCGGCGCCAGCGCCGCCAGCGGCGGCGCGTCGTCGAGGAAGGAATAGACGGCGTCCTCGATGACGACGAGGTCGAGTTTTTCGACCACGCGCAAAAGATCGGCGCGCCGCGCGGCGGGCATGGTGATCCCGAGCGGATTCTGAATCACCGGCTGAATGTAGATCGCCGACAAATGCGCTTCGCGGTGCGCCTTCTGCACGGCGTCCGGACGCACGCCATGTTCGTCCATCGAAAGCGGCACCAGGGTGACGCCGAGCCGGGCGGCGATTCCCTTGATGAAGGGGTAGGTGAGGGCTTCGACCCCGCAGCGGCCGCCGGCGGGCACGACGGCTGCCAGCGCGGCCGCGATGCATTGCCGGCCGTTGGCGGTGAACACCATCTGCTCGGGTTTCGGCGACCAGTCCTGGTTTTGCCGGGTGAGATAATCCGCCGCGGTTTTTCGCAGGGCCTGCGTGCCGGTGCTGGTCGCCTGCCGCAACGCGATGTCGAGCGCCTCCGGCCGGTTCAGTCCCTCCAGGCTTTTGCCGATCAGGACCGATTGCGTCGGCAGAACAGGATAGTTGAATTCCAGATCGATCCTGGCGCCGCGCGGCTCGGTGGTCGCGGCGGCGCCGCGGCGTGCCTCGCCCGAGATGAACGTGCCGCGTCCGACTTCACCGACCACGAGGCCCCGGCGCAACAATTCGCTGTAGACCCGGCTCGCCGTCGAGGTCGCGATCTTGCGCTGATAGGCAAAGGTGCGCTGCGGCGGCAGGCGGTCGCCGGGCTTGAGCACGCCGCTGGCGATCTCGGCGGCGACGGCATCGGCCAGCCTGGCATATTCGAATTTCGACATTATTGCACCGAGAGCAATGTTTTACTTGCACCGGTACAATTACAGGATCATTTAAGCCCCATCAAGCCCGAGATTGCACCGAGGAGAGCGAGAGCAATCCAAGGTCGCCGGGGCGCCGCCGCTGTCACCAGCGCCTGCGCCGACGGCATCGCTATGCCGGGCTTAAAGCCGATTGGAGAAGAAAGATGAACACGTTACCCCAAACCGCCCCGCAAGCTTCGATCCCCTCATTGTCGGGTGGGTTGCTGCGCTGGATCGGCGCCGGGGCGCTGGCCGCGGCCGCCTATTGCGAGCGCCGGGCGGCAATCAGGACGCTGATGGAGCGCGACGATCGCGAATTGCGCGACATCGGCCTGGTGCGCAGCCAGATCGAGGCGGCGGTCGGCGGCGCCTTCAATCCGCACATGGGACGGATTCGCAAGCCCTTGTAACTCCTGGGCTTCCCTACTGTACATGGGGTTGTTTTCGCGACTTTGCGCGCGGAGGCCGGGCGCTCAGTGCCGCACCACCAGCACCGAGCACTTGGCGTAGCGCACGACATGGCCGGCATTGGAGCCGAGAAAATAGGTGCGCATCGCCGGCCGGTGCGATGTCATCACGATCAGGTCGGCGTTGATCGCCGCGGCTTCCTCCAGGATCTCGTGATAGATGCCGCCCTGCCGCACCGCGCAGGAGATGCGGGAAGGCTCGATGCCGGATTCCCGCGCCACGATGGTCAGCGCCTCCTCGGAGGTCTCGCGCTGCTGGGCATCGAAATCGGCCGGCACATACTCGGCCAGCATCACCGGCGTCATCGGCAGGACGTTGAGCAGGCGCACATTGCCGCTCCAGGTCTGCGACAGCGTCGCCGCCGTCGCGATCGCTCCCTTCGCGAGATCGGTATCGGCCAGATCGATCGGTACGAGAATCGATTTGAACATCTGCGCCTCCCCAATTACGCGCGCCTAAGCGGCGCGCGTAGCAAGTGTCCCGCGACAAGCCTAGCATATCGGGTTCGCTTATGCGCGGGCATGGCGCGCATCGATGCGTCCAGCACAGCCCGTTGACGTCTGACTATTCCAGGTAGAGAATAGGAAATGTTACTCTTTTTAATGTTTGTCGGTGGAGAATCAGGGAGCGTCCCCGATGGTGCTGGGATTTTTGCGGAGAAATTTCCTTTCCGTATTGATTATTTTCAGTTTCGCTGCGTTCCTCCTCGCCCCACTCTGGTTCGATCGGCACGATCCTGAGTCCGGAGTTCCGCAGAACAAGTGTGAAAAGCATCGGACGGATCCCAGCAATGATCCGCGCCGGATATGCCGACCCAATGACGATGTGAAGGTCATTCGCCTGACCAATTCGGGCGAGTTCGCCGATCGATGCGAGTTGACGAATGCGCTCTATGAGCTGAATTGGGATCGTCCCACTCCGAAGGGCTCTTTTGGGGCCGACACGTGTCCCAACGCACAGCCGCTCCCAAGGCTCACCGTGCTCTACATCCATGGCTGGAAGCATGGCGCGGACCGCAGTGACACCGATCTGAAGAATTTCACCGCCTTCATCGGGGATTTGCGCAAACGCCACGAAAACAAGAAGCAGGTAATCGGAATTTACGTTGGTTGGAACGCAAGCGCGGACCTGTACGGGATATTCGAGAACGCTTCCTTCTGGGTCAAGAAGAAGAACGCTGACCGCATTGCTCAGAGCGCCGTCGTGACGAAGATTGTCAGCGCTCTAGGGGCCATCACCAAGGCCGCGCCCGACCGGAAGGACCAACTGATCACGATTGGACACAGTTTCGGCGCCAGGATGCTGTTCTCCGCGACCGCGCAATCCCTGATTTACGAGACCGAACAGGCTCACCCCGGCTTTCCGAAAGGGCAATACCGGCTGGTGGAGGGGTCTGCGGACGCTGTGATTCTCCTCAATCCCGCGTTCGAAGCGTCGCGCTATTCGGCGGTCGACGATGTCACGCGCTTCGACGAAACCTTCGTCCAACGGCAGCCGCCGCTGATCATCACAGTGTCGACTGACAATGATTGGGCGACGCGAAATGCGTTTCCGATCGGTCAGTGGCTGGGGTTAGCGCGTTCGGAACGAGAGCTGACCACTCTGGGCAATTACAAGCCGTTCTTTACGCACAGCTTGCGGTCGCTCGCCGGAGGCAGTTGCGGCACGTCAGGCGCCAATTCGGTCAGCGAAAACTTCAGCGCGGCAAATCTCTGCCTTTCCCGGCTTAATCGGGCCGGAGGTCTGGTTCAGCCGCACAACCCATTCATTGTGGCCACGACAGGCAGTGACATTATCGACGGCCATAATGGTATCTGGGCAGGCGCCTTCACGGCCTGGCTTGCGGAACTTGTAACCGCCCTGGAACGACGAATCGACGAAGCGGCGCCAATCAAGCCCCAGCCCGCGCGTTGAGCGTCGGGCCTTGACGGTATTTGAGATCAGACGCGCCCTCGATCGCCTGCTCGACCGCCAGCGCGAAGCAATGCGTGGGAAGGTGCTCCCGCAGCCAACTCCATCCGCGATCGAGCTTCGATTGCAGTGCCGCTTCGTCGAATGGCGATGGCGGTATCGGAAATTCCCTCGGCCAACGAAAGTCGGCGCCGGGCGTGTCGTTGTGCGTCACGACCCACGTGGCCGCAAAAAGCACCAACGCGCAGAGCAGGGGGCTCGACTTTAGCGTTGCCGGCGAACCGATGGAGGCTACCAGTGCGTGGTAGAGGCTGATCTCGCCGCTCTTGTCTGGTGTTCCCGACTTGCCTTCGGTTCTGATGGAAGTCGCAAACGCGGGCGGGAGCGGCAGCCTGCATAGGTCGACGATGGGGTCAACAAGTGCGCGCGTATAGGGATTAGGGATGAGCGGCCAATCCCTATACCACCACTCGTGCGTCGCGTCGCGGATGCGAACGGCCCGCTTCCCGTCGTCCAATGCCGGCCCGGATCCGAACAACACGAAACGCAGAAAACAGTATCGCCAATCGCCAGGAAAGTCGTCCGCAACCGTTAGCGCTTGAAGCAATGGAGTCTTTCCGTTCAGGGACGCCATAAGCGTTTCCAGAAGATGTCGGTATGGCGGCTGGTCAAGCACAGGCCACAGCTTCATGGCAGTCAGCTGGCATCCGAGCGTCCGCGCATCGTCGTGCCATCGGTTCGTCTTGTCCGCGTCCTTGCCATCAGGCATGCGGTGCATCATTTCAAAGATCAAAGCCAAAGCGGCGCTAGCCAACACATGAGGGCCTTGCGTAAGTGCGCCGCCGCCACCGGATCGCGCGTCCGGCGGCCATTTGAACTTTGAGACGGTACCCAACGTACAGACGTTGCTAGCCTTATGGAAATCCTCCGCGGCGATCGCCAGCTTCGTGGCTAAAGACCCGTCCATGTCCTGGTACTCAGGGGGTGGCGGGAGCTTGGGACGGTCACCATCTGTCGGCCGGGGTGAGGGCCTGACACCACCGCCTCCATCGGCACCGTCGCCACCACCACTGCGCAGGTATGCCCGTCGAACAAAATCCGTCAGATCCGCGAGCGTGCGAAAGCCGACCTCGTCGCCTCCGATGTAGAAGCGAAACTGGAATGTGCCGCGCATTCCGGCCAGCGCCAACGCGCGGTTGGCGACCATCTCGGGTTGAAATCCCGGTGCGCTGATGAAAACGCAGGGAGGGTTTCGCGCCGCGCCCGCTTCGGCATTCGGCAGTACCCCATCTTCCGGGAAATCAGCCTTGCGCAGGCTGGCAAAGGCCAGCCCGGCGCGGGCGTCGAGGGTATCTATTCTCCAGACCGGGTCTTCCATGACCGCTCCTTCAATCGCGCGAGCGGCCGGACGTGGTGACGACGCGGACCGGGACATTGCTCTCGCGGAGTTGCTCCTCCGCGATGCGGCGACGGTGGCGCCATAACAGCGCCTCCAGCCTGGGCGCAGGGCCCTTGGCATCTCGCTCTGCCGTCAATGCATCATAGGCCGCATCGGTCGCGGAAAACCGCGCCTCCTCGATATCGTCGGTGCTGAAGGATTTGTACTTGATCACTTCGAGATAATCTTCGTCGTGCCGAATTGCCTCCGCGACCTGGCCGCTGGTAAACCGTCGCGGTTTGAAGCCTATCGTCTGGAACGCCTTCACCGCGGCCATATCGCCGACATCAGCTTTCCAGGTCCCCGCCAGTCTTTTGGCTTCCAATTTTCGCGCCGGCTTCTCACCAATCTGCGCGGCCCTGATCCTGGTGCGCAACGGCTCGCTGATCAGGTCGAAGGAGTTGCGATCAAGCACGAGTGTTGATGGTTCAAGGGCCTTGCGCCGAAGCACCAGACAGACGTCGCCGTAAAATCTGATCCCCGATCCAGTCAGCTCGACGGCCCCGTAATAGAAGTCGCAAGGAGGCCGGTGTCCCAAGGGAAGGGCGTCGTCAACCAGTTCGCGCGGTCCTTTTTGCCTTTTTTCGTCTCCGAGCCCGAACCACCCCAGATCGTAGCCGTTCTTGTAGGGACTGCTCTCGTCGTTCTTGCTCGCTTGGCAGAAAGCCGGGACGTAGGCGGAAGAGATGTTGGCGACCATCTTGGCCCCGCTCTCGTCGTCCTGCTCATCCTTGTACAAATTGCGTCCGGAAACGACGTCCCTGCAGATTTCGAGGTTTGCTTCGGCGTATTCGCGTAATGGTGGACCGCTAGAGTTCTGCTTGATGAGGTTGTCATTCTCAATGGACCAATTGGTCGAATACGCCATGGTGCCCCCTCGAGCGTGCAGGTTGCTTGTGTTGCACGCGATAGTATAATGTAAATCAATCGGCACGCGAGGCAATTGTGGGCTGCCGGCGGCTCTTGATGCGCTTTTTTAAGGCGATATCCGAGGTGGTCCATGTTGCACGACATTGGCGAGTTCGTTCATCCGTTCATTTGGCCGGGAACGGTGCTGATAGTGCTCTACTTCCTCAGGGCTGAGGTGAAGAACCTCGCGGGAAAGCTCACCGAATCCGTTGACCGCGCCGTGGGAATTAAAGTCGGGACGAAGGGCGTCGAGATCAAATTGCGTGAAAGTATCGCTGCGGCAAACGCGCGGGTCACGGCGCTTCAGGCAGTCCATGAGCAAATGACGCCGCCGGCCGCCCGTAGCAGGGGCCGCCGCAAGACGGCGGCTGCGACCACCGGCAAAGAATTGCCGGCGGAGCTTCTCGATCTGGCGCAGGCATATCTCAAGACCGAAATTTCCGATCACGCCGAACGGGTTCGCTTCAAGAACGAAAATGCGCGTGAGATGGGAGACATCGTTCTGGCGAACGATGTCTCCCACGATCTGCTCGTGCAGGACGACAACGAGGCCCTCTATGTTGCATTCGCAGCCGCCGTGGTGGCGCGTCCTGAACAGGCCGATCTTGGCCGCTTGCTCGGCGTAGCCCGGAAGGTCGCGCGTCTGCACGTGCGTTACAGGCTCGTCGTGGCCCTCATCGTGTTGATCAACAAGGGGTTTGCCCGCGAAACGGACAGCGCAAGCATCCAGGATGCCCTCAATCGTTTCAGGGTTAACGCAGACGCGCCGTTACTCACGGTGATCAATGATGCGGAAAGTCTGTTGAAGGCCATTATCTCCGGCGAGATCGCCACGGACGTGTAGTCACCCTGTGGGGGAGGGCAGTCGGGCGCTCGTCGCGCAGGCGGCTAATCTCTGGATTCCGGCCGCAGCAACCTCGGGCTGACGAACCTGGCCAGCCGGCCGCGGCGGAATGCCACGTCGCTCCAGTCGTCGATCTCGAAGTCGAAGATCGCCAGCCCCGATGTCGGCAGGTTGTCGTCGAGCGCCTTGCGCCCGGCGGCGTCGCCGCTGCCGGCCAGCATCAGCGCCAGTTCATGCATGCCGGGATTGTGCCCGACCAGCATCAGCACCTTCGGGTCGGTTGCAACAGCGGCATGGACCGCTTCCAGCAGTTGCGTCGGATCGGCGCCGTAGAGCTCCGGTGGAAATTCGACCTGCGGCAGCGGCATCAGCGCCTGCATCGCCTCCCAGGCGATTTCCCAGGTCTGGCTGGAGCGGACCGCCGGTGAAACCAGCACGGAATCCGGAAAAGGCGGATGCCGGCCGATCCAGCCGCCGATCTCGGCGGCGTCACGCCGGCCGCGGTCGTCCAGCCGGCGGTCCTGATCGCGGCCCGAGGGCGCGTCGTTCTCGGTCTTGGCGTGACGCAGCAGCAGCAAACGGCGCATGGCGCAATCTCGATTCGGTTCGGGCCTTCAGGATCAATCTACAAGCGCATGCCCGGAACAAGGTGACAAGACAAGGTGACAAGCGCCCGATCGGTCCCTAAGAAAACGATATGGAGGAGACTTTCACAAGCGCGACCGACGGAGCCGATGCCGCCCCGGCGCGCTCGCGGCTGTCGTTCGACCTGGATGTCGATATCTGCGTGGTCGGGGCGGGGCTTGCCGGCCTCACGGTGGCGCTGGAGGCGGCGCGGCTCGGTGCCAGCGTCGCGGTGCTCGAGGGCCGCCATGTCGGCTGGAACGCGTCGGGCCATCAGCTCGGCACCGTCATGCCGGGGTACGGACTTGCCCTCGGCGAGATCATCGCGCGCATCGGCCTGGAAGATGCCCGCGAGCTCTGGTCGCTGTCGAAGGAAGGCGCGGAATATGTCCGCGCCAACGCGTCAGAGGCGCAGATGCCGGGGATTGCGCTCAGCGAGGGGGCGCTGGAAGTTTCCAATGTCGAGGCCGGCGATGCCCTGATCAGCCGGCTGCAGATGCTCGGCGAGGACTTCGATACCGAAGTCGAGGGCTGGCAGGTCGATCGCGTCCGCGCCGAACTCAGGACCGATCACTATTTCCACGGCGTGTATTATCCGAAAGCGTTTCAGGTCGACGGCCGCAAATATCTCCATGGCCTCGCCGCGCTGGCGCGGCGGGCGGGCGCACGGATTTTTGAGGACACGCCGGTCGTCAGCATCGATCCCTCGGGCATTCGCAAGCGCATCGTGACGCCGTCGGCGCGGCTGCGCGCGTCGCATATCGTGCTCGCCGGCAACGTCCATCTCGGCGCGCCGCTGCGGCGGCTGTCGGAAACGCTGCTGCCGATCTGGCGTTACGCCGCGGTGACCGAGCCGCTCGGCGAGCGGCTGGCCGACGCCATGACGTTCCAGGGGTCGGTGAGCGACAGCGACGGCATCGACCATTTCCGGATCGTCGAGGGCGACCGGCTGATGTGGGCCAGTCCGGAAACTACCTGGGCGGCGCGGCCCGACCGTTTCGGGTCCTCCATTGCCCGCAGGATCCACACCATCTTTCCGCAACTCGGCAAGGTCGGGATTGCCGAGGTGTGGGGCGGCGTGGTCGGCGAGACCGTGCACGGCATGCCGCAGATCGGCCAGTTGCGCAAAGGGCTCTGGGTCGCCAGCGGCTTCGGCCGTCACGGCCTGAACACGACCGCGATGGCGGGAATGCTGATCGCGCGCAGCATCCTGTGGGGCGACGAACGCTGGCGGCTGTTCTCGCCGTTCGAACTGGTCTGGGCCGGCGGCGCCACCGGCCGGGTCGCCGGGCATGTCATCGGCCTGTGGGGCCGGGGAAGTTCCGCCGCCGCCGGCGCGCTGGCGCGTTATCGGGAACGGGCGCGGGTCCAGGAGCGGGTCCGCGAGACGCGGCTGGCCGAGGCCAACCGGCAGGCCCGAACGCGCGCCCCGCCGCCGCGCCGGCCGCCGCCCGGCC
>JBDRNF010000278.1:0-31622 GCA_043811435.1 Pseudomonadota bacterium | reverse complement strand
GCTCCGCAGAGCCGGGACCCAAATTGTTGCGTTGGACCCCGGCTCAGCAACGCATCACCATAGCGCGTCGAAGACGCGCGTGAACGCGCTTATGGCGCTGCGCAGCGTCCGGGGAACGCGGAGATGGCTGCGCCTCCCAACGGAATCCTGTAAGCTTCCTCCCATGGAATGGACCGACGAAGGCATCGTGCTCGGGGTGCGGCGGCATGGCGAATCCTCCGCCATTGTCGAGCTTTTGACGCGCGGCCATGGTCGCCATCTCGGCCTGGTGCGCGGCGGCGCCGGCAAGCGGATGCGCCCCTTGCTGCAGCCCGGCAACAGCGTCTCAGCGGTATGGCGGGCGCGGCTCGACGAGCATCTCGGCTATTACGTCCTGGAAGGCACCCGGCTGCGCGCGGCCACCGTGCTGGCGTCCTCGCATGCGACCTATGGCGTAACCCATCTGGCCTCGCTGGCGCGGCTGCTGCCGGAGCGCGATCCGCACGAAGACATCTACGAAATGCTGGAACGCACGCTGGATGATTTCGACGATATCGGCGAAGCCGCCATTCAGCTGATCAAATTCGAACTCGCCATGCTCACCGAACTCGGCTTCGGGCTCGACCTGGAAAACTGCGCCGCCACCGGCGAGACCTCGGACCTGATCTATGTCTCGCCGAAATCCGGCGGCGCGGTGTCGCGGCGGGCCGGCGATCCCTGGCGCGACCGGCTGCTGCGGCTGCCGGCGTTCTTGCGGGAGGGCGGCGGCGGCGCCAATGGCTGGTCCGACCAGGACCTGCAGGATGGTTTTGTCCTTACCGGACGGTTCCTGCTGCGCCACGTGCTGGAGCCGCGCGGGCAGGGCCATTCCGATGCCCGCGACGGGTTCATCAATGCGGTGACGAGGTACCGGGCCAAGGCGGCGGCGGTGTTGCCGTAGCGCGCGCTGGGTTGGAGTTGCAGGGTCGCGACAAAAATCGCGAAAACAACCCCATGTACAGTAGAAACTTGGCCTGCGGCGGGAAGCGCCCTGAAGGTAACCTGACGAAACTGCCGGGGGTGGGGAACGCGATTCATTTCTTGCCCGATTCGCCGTCAGCGGATAACCCGTGCCCATGGGAAAACGACTGATTCCGCCTGAAGACCCGGCTGAGATCCACGAGGTCGGGCTGCGCGACGCGCTCGAGGAGCGCTACCTCGCTTACGCGCTCTCGACCATCATGCATCGCGCGCTGCCGGACGCCCGCGACGGCCTGAAACCGGTGCACCGGCGCATCCTCTATGGCATGCGCCTGCTGCGGCTCGACCCCGGCACGCCGTTCAAGAAATCGGCCAAAATCGTCGGCGACGTGATGGGCTCGTTCCATCCGCATGGCGACCAGTCGATCTACGACGCGCTGGTGCGCCTCGCGCAGGATTTCTCTTCGCGCTATCCGCTGGTCGACGGCCAGGGCAATTTCGGCAATGTCGACGGCGACAATGCCGCGGCCTACCGCTACACCGAAGCCCGCATGACCGAGGTCGCGCGGCTGTTGCTGGACGGCATCGACGAGGACGGCGTCGAGTTCCGCCCCAATTACGACGGCCAGTCGAAAGAGCCGGTCGTGCTGCCCGGCGGCTTTCCGAACCTGCTCGCCAACGGCGCGCAGGGCATCGCGGTCGGCATGGCGACATCGATCCCGCCGCACAACGTGGCTGAGCTCTGCGACGCCGCCCTGCATCTGATCGACAAGCCCGATGCGAAATCGAAGACGCTGCTGAAATGGGTCAAAGGTCCGGATTTCCCGACCGGCGGCATCATCGTCGATTCCAAGGAGAGCATCACTGAGGCCTACACGACCGGGCGCGGCGCGTTCCGCACCCGCGCCAAATGGGCGCAGGAAGAGGGGGCGCGAGGCACCTGGGTGATCGTCATCACCGAGATCCCCTGGCTGGTGCAGAAATCGCGGCTGGTGGAAAAAATCGCCGAGCTGCTGACCGCGAAGAAGCTGCCGCTGGTCGACGACGTCCGCGACGAATCGGCCGAGGACGTCCGTTTGGTGATCGAGCCGAAATCCCGCGCGGTCGATCCGGAACTGCTGATGGAATCGCTGTTCAGGCTGACCGAGCTGGAAAGCCGGATTCCGCTGAACCTCAACGTGCTGGTAAAGGGCCGTATCCCGAAGGTGCTCGGGCTGGCCGAATGCTTGCGCGAATGGCTCGACCATCTGCGCGACGTGCTGGTGCGGCGTACCAATTATCGCAAGGAACAGATCGAGCATCGGCTGGAAGTGCTCGGCGGTTACCTGATCGCCTATCTCAACATCGACAAGGTGATCAAGATTATCCGGACCGAGGACGAACCGAAGCCCGCGCTGATGAAAGCGTTCAAGCTGACGGAAATCCAGGCCGACGCCATCCTCAACATGCGGCTGCGCAGCTTGCGCAAGCTCGAGGAATTCGAGATCCGCACCGAAGACAAGAACCTGCGTGCCGAGTTGAAGGGCATCAAGGGCATTCTCGCCTCCGAATCCGAGCAGTGGGCCAAGGTCGGCGAGCAGGTGCGGAAAGTTCGCGACATTTTCGGGCCGAAGACGCCGCTCGGCAGGCGCCGCACGCAGTTCGCCGACGCGCCCGAGCATGACCTCGCCGCGATCGAGGAAGCCTTCGTCGAGCGCGAGCCGGTTACCGTGGTGGTTTCCGAAAAGGGCTGGGTGCGCACGCTGAAGGGCCACGTCGCCGATCTCTCGACGCTGACCTTCAAGACCGACGACAAGCTCGACAAGGCGTTCTTCGCCGAGACCACGTCAAAGCTGCTGCTGTTCGCCACCAACGGAAGATTCTATTCGCTCGACGTCGCCAAATTGCCGGGCGGGCGCGGCCATGGCGAGCCGATCCGCATGTTCATCGACATGGAGCAGGAGACCGCGATCGTCTCGCTGTTCGTCAACAAGGGCGGCCGCAAGTTCCTGATCGCCAGCCTCGAAGGCCAGGGTTTTGTCGTCAACGAGGACGATTGCGTCGGCAACACCCGCAAGGGCAAGCAGGTGCTGAACGTCGAAATGCCGAACGAAGCCTGCGCGATCGCAACCGTGTCGGGCGACACCGTTGCCGTGATCGGCACCAACCACAAGATGGTGGTGTTCCCGCTCGATCAGGTGCCGGAAATGGCGCGCGGCCGCGGCGTGCGGCTGCAGAAATACACCAGCGCCTCGCTGTCGGACGTCGCCACCTTCGAAGCCAAGGCGGGTCTCGCCTGGAAGGATTCGGCTGGTCGCGACCAGAGCATGAGCTGGAAGGAACTGACCGACTGGCGCGGCAACCGCGCCGATGCCGGCCGCCTCGCGCACGGCCTGCCGAAGTCGAACAAGTTCAACAAGGGCGTGGAGTAACCGGGATTGGTCGCTTGGTCAGCGGGGGACGACGGTTCGCCGTGCCTGTGAATAAAATAATGTAAAATCAATGACTTATGAAAAGTTTCATATGTCTTTGTGCGGCCGTCGGCACCATCCTGCAAGCCTTGGGACTATGAAAGCCGGGTGCCCGTCAATGTAGTGCATTGACAGCACAACCCATGGTTCATAGAACAGCGCGCTCTGTCACATTTCCCCTTTTCTCTACACCAAACGATGACGTGCAAATGTCGGTAGACGCCTCAGCGCGGCCGGAGGCGGCCGTTCTCGATTTCGGCGGGTCGATGACGGCGGCAGCTGTCGATCGCGTGTTGATGGCCGAGTACGTATCGCGGACATCATATAGTGCTTTGGAAGAATTTGAACTCGATTTTAGCGCAACTCATTTTTCGGAGCCCGCTGCACTTCAGTCCATCGTTTCGATTTGCCGAACGTTATTGGCGCAACGCAAGCAGGTTTCGTTCAAATTGCCCCGGCAACAGAAAGAGCGAGATTTCTGGCGTGCGTGGAACTTTCCTCAGGCGCTCGAAGCGGCTACGGGGCGCACTTTCCGTGAGTTGAGTGCTCGCGAAGACCACGTGTATTTTGGCGAGGAACAAAAATTCTTCCGCCGATCAGAAATTAACCTGGATCGTACTAAAGGCCATCAGGAGCTGGCCTTTCTCAATCATTTTCCGATCTACAGCAAACAAGTCGAGCGGGGGCAAAGGGCTGCCGACGTAGCTTACCAATTTAAGAACACTTGGAACGCCAAGCATGTCCAAGATGTGCTTCATCGGAAGATCGGGAAGAATTACGGCTATTTTGCTAGCCGTGTCGTTTTTGAAGCCATCATGAATGCGCTGCGTCATCCTGGGGCTTCTTTGATCCAGACGGGTGCGATCGATCAAGCCGCATCCAAGAAATCGAAAGCGCTGTCCTACCTTAATGCTCACTTCTGGGATAATGGTGCTTCGATAGCCGACACTCTCTATAAGGCGATCCAGCGCGGCGTACGCGTGCGCGAAGGCAAAGAGGATGAATTCAAAACCAACTACTTGTTGAGATATGAGCCGGACCTAAATTCCCCTTCTCAAGATGTCTTAGTGCCATTTGATGTTGAGCTAAACCAGAGTACGCCTCAACATATCGCTTTACTTGCCACCTTGTTTCCATTGGTGACGTCTGCCCCAGTTGGAGAGCATTTCGTTGATGAAGAGCTAAGAAGTACGCATCCCCGGTTAGCGCAGCGTGGGATGGGCCTGTTCGTTCTTATCAACACCGTTGTTGAGGTGATGAGCGGGGAGGTTAGCTTTAGAACTTCGAATTTTTTTATGAATGTCCGAAAGCCAGATGGCGACGAAGCGACGAAGTTTCCTTCGGCAAATCTGACCGTTCGAATTCGACGTTTCCCGTCTACCAGCACATTATTCACCGGAAACCTACTTGTTGCTCGGATTCCTATCGTGCCGCAACATGCCTAACTTAGTCATTCCTATTCGTTTTGGTTCTGTTTCGGAAGGGCGAGTGTCGCCCCAGCATGAAGCATTTCACACAGCGCTGCTTCGTCTTGAGAGATTAGAGAGCGATCGAAACCTAACCCGCACCACGCTTCCCATTTCGATCAACTATGAACATCGCGTCTCGCCGGATGAGGTGGCTGAAGAGATAGCAAGAATTGCAGACGGAGCGACAGAGGACGCGCTGCTTCTCGATGTTGGGGGGCCAGATGAGCGGGATGTTTGCAGGCAAAACATCATACGGGGCATCGCAAATGCGATCTATCTCTTGGTCGAGAAGAATCGTTTCTCAAAAATCATTCTCTTCTTCGCGATTTCGATTAGCGATAAGGACGTCGCAGCAAAGTTTCTCTTTCCTGTGGCGACGGCCAATAAAGTTGCGGTCATCTTTGGTGATGGAACCGGCCACAACATTCCTGAGAGATTGGACGTGTACAAGGAAAAGATGCCAGGCCTGTTAGAGGCTGCCACAGTTGATGTCGTTGAAAAGCTAAAGAGAAAGTTAGTTCGTCACATCGGCTTCTTTTCGTTCGAACACAATGAGGAAGTCGTTCCTCACCTGTTTGACGGGGCTGAGTGCAGGGAAGAAATCTATCAAGTTCTTCTGACGCGAATGGTGAAGGATGAATTCGCTAGATATTCGACCATTTACTATGACATCGGAGCGTCGTCTTGGTTCAAGGCGCCTTTCACTCTCGCCGCCGAAGCCGCAGGTCTACTGGAAAAAATTCGTCCTTTCGATGCATCGAAAGATGCCGTGTCGTTGTTAAACACAAACGCTTGCGTCTATTTTCCGATCATTAGAACTGGCTCTGCCATTGTTAATGTTTGCGCACAAGTGCTTGGACTTAATGCTGGAAATAGCGTTCTTTTCTATTCCCTTCTTTCGACAAAGGGAGGAAGCCCGAAAGCGGGCCGACGGCCTGTGTCTGTCGTTGGTGCAAGCGGGCAGGCATTCTCGATCAACGTTTCGTATGACGTTCTTGTCACGGACGTTGATGGGGACATTCAGCGCGTTTGGAAGGAGTATCCCGGCGAAAAGCACTCTGAGACAGGAACCCGTGATTGGAAGCTATCCTCGTGCGCCGCTTGGGGCATGATACTTGAAGCCGGCCTCGTTGATGAGAGTTATAAGCCGAAGACGAGAGAATTTATTGGATACATTCCAAATTCGAGCCGGATTGCCGAGCTGAACGGTCCTTTTATTGCTCAAAGGATCTCAAGAATAATGAAAGAGCGTTACGGGAAGGAAGATGGAACGAACCTTGTCCTTGTCTGCCCCAAAGAGGCCCATGCTTTGAAGATTGTGGAGTCTTTGCGCGAACTTTCTGGTTGCTCTTACATCGCTATTGGCAGGGACGTTATCGATTACGCCGTCGAGAAGAAGGAGGCGCCCACGATCCAGGATTTGCGCGATCGCTTCGAGAGTGAAAGTCCCGAGTTCGACTCGATAAATCAGTTGCTCAACGTCGTTAAGGGCGGAATAAAAGTAGAAAATCCAGACGTGGTTATTTTCGACGAGTTTTCGTTTTCTGGCAGAACGTTCAGCGGATTGAGTATAGTTGTTGCGGCGATCGGATTAAGCGTGAAGTGCACGATTTGTTTGCTAGACCTTAGTGGAAATCGACGACCCGATGAGGATCTTTATGCGTTGTACGACTTGGATTATTCTCGCTGGGCGTCGGTGATGTGAGCGAGGCCGTGGAACAGAGCAGTTTCAATATCTCGTTTCTTGTGCATCTGTTACGAAGCAGGCTTTTTTCTAAGCACGATGACGTTTGGCCGGCTGCAGCAAAACAAGCGGCCCAGGGGCTCATTAGTGCAGATCACCTGAGGAAGTCGGAATTGAAACAGGAGCAGTCTCCGGCAGTCCCGCCGAGCAAGGTGGCAGCAAAACAGGCGGACGTTTTGATTGTTTCTGCCCTTGCGAAGGAGCAAAGGGCTGCGTTGGCTGCGTTTGGCATAGAGCCAAGCAGGTCCGAAGATGAGAATATTGATGGTCACAAAATCTACTTTTGCGAATGCTCTATGCACGACCAGACAAAGTTGCGTATCACAATCGCAGCAGTCAACAGTCCCCGCAACGCTAATATGGCGTTGGTAACGCAACACTTGTTGTCTCGTTACTCGCCGGCCGATGCATTCCTTTGCGGCATTACTGCTTCTCGGCCGGATAAGACAAATTTTTGCGATGTGTTTCCGTCGACCCGTGTTTGGGACATAGCAGGAGGGCGTGAGGAATTCGGAGGCACCAAGCGTAGGGACGAGCCGTATACACCGCCAACTCGAATGAAGAATTTCCTAGACTATTTTGATCCAGCGCGGGCGAGTTGGAAAGATCGTTTACGGGGCGCCCTGAACGACGCTCGTCAGTATACAAGTCTCAATTTGGTTTCAGACGAAGTGGTTTGTAACCTTGATCTGAAGATAACGCCGGGAATCTTCTTTGCCGATGAGACGCTGATGGCAGACGGAGATTGGACAAAGCTCGTTGACAGAGATCAACGAGCAGTTGCTCGAGAAATGGAGTCGAGTGGATTTGCGCAGGCTTGCGACAATAGGGTTGGGTGGTTGGTTTTTAAATCATGCTCAGATTTCGGCGATTCCGAAAAGCACGACGATTTTCATCAAACAGCCGCGTTCACCGCGGCCTTCGCGTTAAGGCTATTTCTGGAAACAGAGTATAGGCCGGCTTTGACAACGCAGCGATTTTAGGTGGGTTGCATAATTGAAGCGTGATACGGCCTCGAAAAGCGAGCGCCGACGCCGGCCGCCTGGCATTTGGCCTAAGTTCGGCGTAGGCGTGGAGTAGGGGCTGTCGTTGCTTCCAAAGCCTTGAGCGATCGGAGCATCAAAGGGACGGTTACGATTTTCGTCGTAGCCGAATTCGCTTCGACATGTCGGTTCTTGACTCAAATCTATCGGGAGAAAACTCGGCCGGCGTAACCGGCTCAGGCTCTTTCCCGGTCATGAGCTTTTCTTCAAAGGGTTCGGATGTGTAGCCACCAATAGGACAATCGCAGGACAGGAGCTGTCCCGCGCAGAGGGGGCATCGTTCCACATCGCACCCGGGTACGTGCAGTTGGCCGCGGCGCACGCCACAATCTTTGCAATTGTTGCGCATATTCAACCGCGGGACGATTTCGTTGCCGTAGGGAATGCGCTTGATCGTTGCGTTATACGTCAGGTGTCTGAGGACCTGCGCGTTGCGGATGCGCGGAGGCCATGTGCTTATCATTTCGGCACCGGCGAACTTGACCTTCCTTCCTCGGACCTTTTTCATATCTTTACGACGCGCAACCTCACTGCGATCGATTTGGGTGTCGTTGAACGCTCCAATTTTTCGCAAGACGAGACCGCAAATCGCCATGGGGAGTGTCTTGCGAAGGTCAATAAAGCCAGTTGTCTTGTTCAGGCCGGGCAGGTCTACGTCTTCAATTATTACTGGCAGGATATACTCAGAGGAACTGAAGAATGCGCGCTCCTGCGCCTGCTTTAACTCGTGCTTCGGCCAAACCTTCTCTTTGTAGGCCTTCGATACGAAAACTATGCAGTAGCGCGCCTTGTCCCGGTATACCGCAGACAAATGTTGAAACAGATCTTTTCCCCAGAGTTCGTGCGTAACAAACTCATCATAAAAAACTCTTACATCGCATTCCACCAACTCGCGAGCTATAGACTCAACGACCGCGCGATCTTCGCCAGCGAATGATAGTGCGACGTCATACTGGAAGGACGCTTCTTCGCTGCCATCGGTTGTCATGGATCGACTCGTTTTCGAGTAATTGCGTTTCGTTCCTTCAATCGGCAATACCGGCAGTACGTTATGATCTCAAGCAGTCGCTCTGCAATAGTTTTGTTTGCGCCCTGCCGTTGGCCGAACCGGCGCTCGGGTGTCCGGGCCCACTGCGATCTCTTTCTTGGTGTTCTCTTACGCGAAGCGGGCGGCTGCGGACGACTTTGACGATCGGCATGATGCTTGCGCTGCTGCCACTCACGCTTCCGTCGATGTGCGATCGGAGGCCGCCGTGTGTTCCGCATCCCAGCAGGGTATGCAACCGTAATAGTATTCGCCATTCCGTGCGCGCTATAATCACAGGCGGCCGAACTAAACGGCCCCGCAACGATTGTCTCGGCACCATGGCCCATCACGACGATCATCACGACCACGCGCATGGCCATGCCGGCCACAGCCACGCGCCGGATAATTTCGGCTTCGCGTTCGCCGTCGGCATTGCGCTCAATACCGCCTTCGTCGCCGCCGAACTGGTGTTCGGCTATGCCGCCAACTCGCTGGCGCTGATTTCGGATGCGGTTCACAATTTTTCCGACGTGATCGCGCTGGTGCTGGCGTGGGCGGCGGGATGGCTCGGGCGCCGGCGGCCGACCGAGCAGCATACCTATGGCTATCGGCGGGCATCGATCCTCGCCGCGCTGGCCAATGCCGGGCTGCTGCTGATCGCGGTCGGCGCCATCGCGGTCGAGGCCATCGACCGCATCAGGCAACCGGCCGAAGTGGCGGGCTGGACGGTGGTTTGGGTGGCCACGCTCGGCATCGCCATCAACAGCGTCACCGCGCTGCTGTTCATGCGTGGCCGGGACAGCGATCTCAATATTCGCGGCGCCTATCTGCACATGGCGGCGGACGCCGGCGTCTCCGCCGGCGTGGTGGTCGCCGCGCTTGCGATCATGCTGACGGGATGGCTGTGGGTCGATCCCGCCATCAGCCTCGTCATTGCCGCCGTGGTGGCGGCGAGCGGCTGGGGCCTTGCGCGGGACAGTGTCAATCTCGCGCTCGACGGCGTGCCCCGAGGCATCGCGCTGGCGGAGGTGAGGGATTATCTCGGGCAACTCGACGGCGTCACCGAGGTGCACGATCTCCATGTCTGGGCCATGAGCACCAACGAAACCGCGCTGACCGCGCATCTGGTGCGGCCCGGCGGGTCGGACGATTCATTCCTGCACGACGTTTGCGCGGAGCTTTCGCGCCGCTTCAATATCGATCACGCCACGCTGCAGATCGAGGCGGGCAGCGATGACTGCAAGCTGGCGCCGGCGGAAGTGGTGTAAAAGCGCGCTTGCTCCATCAACGTCATTGCGAGCCACCGGGTCGCGCGAATGCGCGCCCGATGACAGGCTCCGCGAAGCAATCCATCTTTCTTTGTGCTGCGGCATGGATTGCTTCGTCGCGAGCGCTCCTCGCAATGACGTTGATAGGCCAGGCGCAGGTCGCCGCAAAATCTCAGATCACCCCCGCGAGCCGCAGCAGCACGCCGGCGGCGCACGAGCCCGCCAGCACTGTCAGCATTCCCATGTTGAAGCGGAAGATCGCGGTCGCCGCCGCGATCGCCAGCGCGAGCGCGGCGATGTCGACGCTCGACCATGAGGGCATGTCGAACGACAGCCCGAACGCGCGGACCGGCCAGGTCTCGCGGAACACGGTGTGTAATGCGAACCAGATCGACAGGTTGAGGATCACGCCGACCACGGCGGCGGTGATGGCGCCGAGCGCGCCGGCCAGTCCCTTGTTGCCCCTGAGAGTTTCGACAAAGGGCGCGCCGAGAAAGATCCAGAGGAAGCAGGGCGTGAAGGTGACCCAGGTCGCCAGCAGGCCGCCGAGCGTGCCCGCCAGCATCGGTGATAGCGTGCCGGGATCGCGGAAGGCGGCCATGAAGCCGACGAACTGCAGCACCATGATCAGGGGACCCGGCGTGGTTTCGGCCATCCCCAGGCCATCGAGCATTTCGCGCGGCTGCAGCCAGTGGTAATGCTCGACCGCCTGCTGCGCGACATAGGCCAGCACGGCATAGGCGCCGCCGAACGTCACCAGCGCCATCTTGCTGAAGAACAACGCGATCTGGCTGAACACATTGGCCTCGCCGAACGCGATCAGCAGCGCCGCGACCGGCACCAGCCACAGCAGCAACCAGACCGCGCTGACCCGCAGCGCCCGCCCGACGCTGGGGCGGATATGATCCGGCATCTCGTCACCGAACAGGCTGTCGACCGCCGCGGCGTTCTTGCCGCCGCCGTGCGCGACCGCGGCAAATTCGCTGCGTCCGCTCCTGGCGCCGAAAAATCCGATCACGCCGGCGGCGATGATGATGACCGGGAACGGCACGTTGAAGAAGAAGATCGCGACGAAGGCGATGGCGGCCAGCGCGATCATGATGCGGTTGCGCAGCGCGCGCTTGCCGAGACGGACCACAGCCTGGATCACGATCGCCAGCACCGCGGCCTTCAACCCGAAGAACAGCGCCTCGACATATCCGACCTGGCCGAAGGCGGCGTAGATGTAGCTCAGCCCCATGATGGCGATGACGCCGGGGAGGATGAACAGCCCGCCGGCCATGATGCCGCCGGCGGTCCGATGCAACAGCCAGCCGATATAGGTCGCGAGCTGCTGCGCCTCCGGCCCCGGCAGCAGCATGCAGTAGTTCAGCGCGTGCAGGAACCGGCTTTCGGAGATCCAGTTCTTCTCCTCCACCAGGATGCGATGCATCACCGCGATCTGTCCGGCCGGGCCGCCGAAGCTCAGGACGGCGACCCGCACCCAGACCCGAAAGGCTTCACCGAAGCTGATGCCGTGGCCGGTATCCGCCGTCTTCTCATTCGCAGCAATGTCGCTCACGGCTTTGCCTTGTTGGTGGGCCAGTTGTGGGTTTCGCCCGAAGCGTCGCGGCACCAGCGATAGAACGCGTCGTAGAGCCCGATGCCGGCCTCCAGTTGCGCGAGATCGTCATCATACATCCGCGACAGCCCGAGCGAAGCCGCCAGCAGTCCCGGTGCTTCCGGCGACAAGTCGAGCCTGCCGGTATCGGCTGATCGGACCATCGTCGCCAGCCGCAGCAAAGGCGGGGTCGCCAGCCCGAATTCCTCGACCATGACGTCGAAGGTGCAGAGTTCGCCGCGATGGCTCCAGAACACGTTTTCGATATCGAAGGGCATTGCGTTGAAGCGCTCGCCGACCGCGATCACCTCGGACGGCGCCACGAACAGAAACACCGCGTTGGGATCGACGAAGCGGCGGATCAACCAGGGGCAGGCGATGCGATCGATCTTCGGTCGCGCCCGGGTGACCCAGACCGTGCGTCCCTGCGCATCGCGCGCGGGGAGTTTCGATGCCGGCACCAGCGGCAGCTTGGCGGCCTTCCAGCCCTCGAAACCATCTTCAAGGGCTTCGGCCGAAGCTCCAGCATGTCTCAGCCAGGCCGCGGTCCCCTCGGAAAGTTTTAGGCCGCGCTGGCAGACGACGATGGCCGAGCGTTCCGAGAATTCCCCGCCCCAGTCGGCGGCGTCTTGATGATTTCGCCGCACCGCACCCGGGATCAGCCTGGGATCGGCGGCAAAATCCTCGTCGGTGCGAACGTCGATCAAGGCGGGGGTGTTCGCCGTGCCGATCAGGCGTCCGAGCTTGTCGGCGGATATCGTTGTGAAAGATGACATGGATGCGCCCTCGTGAAGAGTACGGGACGCGATACTTGGGCATGACGCCTCGTGGGGAGATCGCAGAACCCCCATGGGCTGGCAAATAAGCGAACCGGCAGCGGCTGTCAATGCGGGTCCATCGGTGGATCGCCGACATCGCCCGCTTGCGGGCCGCGCTCCAGGTTACAAATTGATCCCGAACTTCGCCAGCGCCCAGGCCGTGAGGAAATACAGCACGACGGTCAGCGCGCAGCTGGCGCCCAGCGAAATCCAGAACCCCACGCCTGCGCGAAGCATCGCCGGTATCACGAGAAACATGGGAAGGGAAGGCAGCACATACCAGAAGGTCGCCTCCGCGTGACCGGCAATGCGCTCGATATCCCTGGTGTCGCGCCAAAGCCAGAGAATGCCGAGCAGGGACACCAGCGGCAGGGAAACGACCAGCGCGCCAAAGGCCGGGCTGCGCTTCGCAATTTCGGACACGGCCGCGATGATGATGCCCGACAACAGGATTTTGACGATGAAGTAGGCCATGGCCCGATGGTTTCCCGGGGACATGTAAGCCTGCACGATGCCGTCAGGCAAGAGACCGTACGCGATGCCGATCCACGGCTGGTCGGCGAATCCATCACCGCCAATCTGGTGCTTGGCCTCATCGCCGTCTTTGCCGGGATCTGGATCGCCACGACCGAGGGCGGCAAGGAAAGCGGCAAGGCGTAACCGTGCAGCTCCTTTCGGCAGCTAATTCGATCGTATCATCCCGGTGTCGCTGTCGCGGCTGATCCGCTGCTGTGAACGCGGTCCGGCGTGGTCGTGGACGAAGTCTTCGATATGCTCGGGTACGGCTGCGCCCTCGATGTCGCAACGGGCCTGGATTTCGACCGCGATATCGCCGGAGATGTCCTGCGACCAATGTTCGAGGGTGTTGAAGGCGGTAACGCGGACCGGGTCGCTGAACTGGCCGGCAAGGAAGTCGGCGACAATGGTATCGGGATCGGGTCGCTCGATCTCGACTTCGCAGTAAACGGCTCCCTGCCGACCCATGCGGTCGACGACGAGGTAGATGGTCTGATCCGCTCCATAGGGTACCATCGATCCTGTTCTCGACATGGCAATCTCCAGCGCATTGACGTTGAGATTACTAAGCAGGAAGACCGCATTTGTTCCGGCTCTCCGGAATTCACCTTGCGCGACAGGCTGACGCGCCCGTCACGTTCATCCTGTACTACCCACACAACCAGCAGGAAAAGCGTGAGTTCGAGATTAAATCATCCATGTGCCCGCTCCAAAAGGATGCGAGCAGCGCCTGAAAGATATCACGCCGCCGCGATGGCCTCGATCTCGATCATGAAATCCGGACCGTAGAGTTTCGATACCTCGACCAGCGTCACCGCGGGCGCGGCCGGCGGCGTGACGGTGGCGAAGAACCGGTTTCGCGCCTCGCGATAGCGTCCGAGATTGTCCATGTCGGTGAGGAACACGGTGAGCTTCACCAGATGGGCGGCGGTGCATCCGCGAGCCTGCAGGGCCATCGCGAGGTTGGCAAACACCTGTTCGGCCTGGGCGACGAAATCATGCTTGCCCACCAGATTGCCGTCGCGGTCGAGCGCGGTCTGGCCCGATATGAAGATGATCCTGCCGGCGCTGATCTCGACGACTTGCGAATAGCCGGGCGGCGTGCCGAGTTCGGGCGGGTTGGTGCGGACGATCGAAGCCGTGGCGTCGCGGGTCATGGCAAGCTCCGAAATTCAGTTGCGCGGGGCCGATACTGGTGGAGGTCCGAGCCCCGTCGGCTTCTTCGGCGCCAGGCTCCCGGCGTAGAACGACGATCCCGCCACCAGGAGCAGCGCGACGAGATAAATCGCATAGGATTGCGGCGGCGTGATTGCCCACCGCACAAAACGTCGGATCGGGCCGGTGTGGTTTTCCATGCGGTGGTTTTGCGCGAAACGGCGCGGGATGGGAAGGGCCAATCCGTCCGGCCGTTATGGCGCCACCGGCGGCTTCTTCAGCAGGAACAGGGCCAGCAGGGCCGACAGGCTCAGCGCCGACGAGACCATCAGGACCCGGCTGCCCATCACGTCGATCAAGAGGCCGAACGACAGCGGCGCCGCGGCCTGCGCTATCCGCGCCGGCGCGCCGATGATGCCGAGCCGGTAGCCATAATTCTGCGGGCCGAAGATCGAAAGCGGCAGGGTGCCGCGCGCAATGGTCAGGATGCCGTTGCCGGTGCCGTGGAAAATCGCGAACACGCTTGCCGCGGGGCCGCCGACCAGCCCGACGATGGCCGCGCCGATCGGATGGGTCAGGCATGCAAGGCGAGTCGACACCAGCGGGTGATAGCGGCTGAGAAAGCTTGCCTCGAAGATTCGGGCGGCGACCTGCGCCGGGCCGATCAGTGCGCCGGCAGCCACCGCCTGCAGCGTGGTCGCGCCCGTGGCTTCCAGAATCCGCGGCAAATGCGCGGCCATCGCGCCGGTCACGCTCCATGCCGCCGCGAAGGCGAACGCCAGCAGGATCATGGTGCGGTCGATCGGGATGTGCGGCTTGACGGCTGCGGCGACCGCCGCCTTCGCGCCCTTCACGGCGGGCAGCATGAAGAAGTTGAGCGGCAGGCCGATCAGGATATGCGCCGCCGCCCAGGCAAAGCAGGTGTTGCGCCAGCCGATGGTCTCCAGCCCGAGCGCCGTCAGCGGCCATCCGACGGTCGAGGCAAAACCCGCGAGCAGGGTGATGCCGGTGATCGAGCGGCGCGCCGCGTCGCCGTAGATGCGCCCGAGCGCGCCGAAGGCGGCATCGTAGAGGCCGGCCCCCATGCCGACGCCGAGCAGCAGCCAGGCGATCACCAGCACCGGAATCGAATAGGAGAGGCCGAGCAGCGCGAGACCCGCGGCGAGCGTCACGTTCGAAAGCGACAGCACCGAGCGGCCGCCGACCAGATCGATCTGCCGGCCGATGCGCGGGCCGAGCAGGGCCGATATCACCAGCGACGCCGAGAACGCGGCAAAAATCCAGTTCGAGGAAACGCCGAGATCGCGCCCGATCGGATCGGCCAGGATCGCGGGCAGATAGTAGCTCGAGGCCCATGCCAGCGTCTGCGTCGTGCCAAGCGCCAGGATGATCGGAAGTTGGGGCGGGGTCATGAATGGGCTGCGCTTCTGGACCAATAGAGCGCCACCGGGCCGAGCAGGATGCCCGCCGCCAGAACCGAGAATGCTGCCATCCAGGCGGTGGCGCTGAGCGGCCCTCCGGCGAGGTCGAGCGCGACACCGACGCCCCAGGCGCCAAGCGCCGATAGGCTGAAGCCGACGGTGGAATGCGCCGCCATGGTTGCGCCCCGATAGTCCGGATGCGCGGCCATCGACATGCCCGAGGTCAACGCGCCGGAATCCGCCGGCACCGTGATCGCATAGGCCAGCAGCAAGGGCAGGAGGAACAACGGCGAGCGGTCCGCAAACAATCCGATCAGCAAGGCCACGGCAGCGGAGCACAGCATGACCGCCGTGATGGCGCGATGCCGGCCGAACTTCAGCGCCAGTTCATTGCCGAAAATGCTGGCGGGCATCGCCAGCAGCGAAAACACCACGCTGACGACAACAGGCGTCAGGATCGAGGTTTGTCCGTTTCTGATGATGACAAACGTCCAGAATGCGACCAGCCAGGTGCGGATGCCGTAAAGCTCGAAACAATGCGCGCCGTAGCCGAGCACGAACCCCATCGCTTGGGTGTTGCGGAACACCGGCGCGAAATCCATCAATCGCCCCTGCGCCGGTTTGGGTGCGACCGGCCGCAACAGCAGGCAGACCGCCAGCATCACGATGGGACCGAGCGCGGTTACATAAAACGCGCTGCGCCAGCCAAAATTCTCAGCGACCAGTTGCGCGACCAGGAACGAGAGGCCGACGCCGAACGAGAAGCTCGATGTGTAGAACGTGATGGCGCGGGAGGAATCGCCCGGCGCGAGGCGGTCGGTCAGCGCCTTGAGGCCGGGCATATAGGCGCCGGCAAAGCCGATGCCCGCGATGGCGTTGAACAGCGCGCCCGACCAGAGGCCGGTGGCGAACAGTCCGAACAGCAGCGTGCCGAGCGCGCTGACCGCCGAGCCCGCGATCAGGATCTTGCGGGCATCGATCCGGTCGGTCAGCGTCGCCAGCACCGGCACGGCCAGCATGTAGCCGGCGGCGCCGGAGCCCGCCAGCAGGCCGGCCTGTGCGCCGCTCAGCTGCCACTCCGGAATCAGGAACGCGGCGAGAACCGACGGCACCACGACGTGCGGCAGCAGGCTGCCGAGCTGCCCCAGGCACATCGCGACGATGACGGATCGGCCTTCCAGCGAAATTTGACTCACCGATCTCCGTTCAGGCCGCGTTAGCCGCAGCCGCATCCGGCTTTTCCCTGTTGCTTGGCATTTGCGTCGTCGACGCAACAGGCGTCAACAGAAGATGGCGCCGGTCCACCGCAGCACTGGCTTGCGCCTGATGCATCGGCGCGGCTGCAGACACCGGTTTCCGGCAGCACCAGTTCGACGCGCGCCGCGGCTTCATGGTCGCCGGCGAGTTCGGCAGCGATCGAGCGCACCTGTTCATAGCCGGTGAGCATCAGGAAGGTCGGCGCGCGGCCATAGGACTTCATGCCGGCGAAATAGAAGCCGGGTTCGGCCTGCGCCAGTTCGCGCGCGCCGTGCGGCCGCACCGTGCCGCAGCTGTGTTCGTTGGGATCGATCAGGGGCGCAAGCGCCACCGGGCACTCGATCGCGGGATCGAGCTGGATGCGCAGTTCGCGGGCGAAATCGAGATCCGGCCGGAACCCCGTCGCCACGATCAGTTGGTCCACCACCACCTGACGGCAGCAACTGCCAGCGCCGGTGGCGACGGTGAGCCGAGGGCCGTCGGCGCCGAGATGCGAAACCCGGAATTCGCTCTCCACCTGGATCCGGCCCGCCGCCACCAGCGCGGCAAAGGCGGAGCCGAGTTCGCCGCGCGCGGCCAGCTTGTCGTTGGCGCCGCCGCCGAAAGCCTTGGCGGGATCGTTGCCGCGCAGCAGCCAGACCGGTTTTGTTTCGGGCGACTCGGTCGCGAGCCGCGCGAGATCGGTCAGCGTACCGATCGCCGAATGGCCGGCGCCGAGCACCGCGACGGTCTTGCCGGCGTAGCGCGCGCGGTCCTTGCCCAGAACATCCGGCATGCCATAGGCAATGCGGTCCGCCGCCTGCGCCTCGCCGATGGCGCGCAAGCCGTTGGCGCCGGCCGGATTGGGCGAATGCCAGGTGCCGGACGCATCGATCACCGCATCGGCGCGCACGCTCTTGGGGCCTTGCCCGTTCTGATAGCGCAGTTCGAAGGGGGCGGCTTCGCGGCCCTTGCTCTTGAGCTTGTCGAAGCCGACGCGGCTGATATCGGTGACGCGGCTCGAAGTATGGATGTGGCTCGCAAGCTCGGTCTTGGTCGCGAGCGGTTCGAGATAGCGTTCCACCAGCTCGGCGCCGGTCGGATACTGCCCGGGCTCGGGAGAATTCCAGCCGGTCGACGCAAGCAGCCGTTCGGCGGCGCGATCGACATTGTATTCCCACGGCGAGAACAGCTGCACATGGCCCCATTGCCGCACCGAATGTCCGACGCTGTCGCCGGCCTCCAGCACGATCGGCGTCAGCCCGCGCTCCAGCACATGGGCGGCGGCGGCGAGCCCGACCGGGCCGGCTCCGATGATTGCGACGGTCTTGGTCTGGTTCATCCTGTTCTCCTGTCGAACTAGAAGTATCGAAATAAAGCGCCGCAAGAAACTATGCGGCCGTTTTGGCAGAGGTCCTGGCAGAGGTTTTGGCGTCCGAGCATTCGGCGACACCGGTGCAGCATTCGGCGACCAAAAAATCGACCAGCCCCCGCATCACATCGTAATTGGCATGACACACCAGCGTCGTCGCCTCCCGCACCTGGCTGATCAGGCCGACCACCATCAGCGTCTTGATGTGATGGGAAAGGGTGGAGGGCGCGATTTTCAACTTGTCCTGCAGGCGACCGACCGATAGTCCGGCGTCCCCCGCGCGAACCAGCGCGCGATAGATTTTCAGCCGGGTCGGATTGCCCAGGGCTTCCAGATGTGCGGCGGCGTCATCGAGTTTCATGACAGGGAGAATTTCAGACGGTGGGATCGCCGTCAACTATATTTCCAGTATTATCGAAATAACGATTCGGTGACTATCCGAGCTCACGGCCGGGCTTGGGCGGGAGACAGCGCTTCCCTGCTCGGCAGCAGAAAGGTGATCAGCCAGCACAGCAGCAGCATCACGGCCGACCCCGCCAGACATCCGGTGATGCCGGCAAACTGGTAGAGAACGCCGGAAAGCCCAGTTCCCAGCAGACGTCCGGCGGCGTTGGCCGCGTAGTAAAATCCGACGTCTTCGGCGGCTTTTTCGGATCCGGCATAGGCCAGGATCAAATAGGAGTGCAGCGAGGAATTCACCGCGAACGGCAAACCGAACAGGGCCAGCCCGATGACCAGTACGAGATCGGGGCGGCCGACGCCGGTGGTCTGCATGATAACGGCCAGCGCGATCGGCACGGCGGCGAGAACCGCGGCCCAGAGGCGGGCGGCCGGCACCTCGCGGCTCAAGCCGTCCGGGCTGCGGCTGACCAGCATGGGAGCGATGGCCTGGATGCCGCCATAGGCGATGGTCCAGGCCGCGAGAAACCCGCCGACTTCGAGGAACCGCCATCCGTTGGCGTAGAGAAACACCGGCAAGCCCACGACGAACCAGACATCGCGGGCGCCGAACATGAAGATGCGCGCGGCGGCCAGCAGGTTCACGCCGCGCGACTTGCCGAACAGTTCACGGATGGTCTTGGAGGATTTGGCCTTGCCGAGCTGCGAGGGCAGCAGAAGCAGCCCGGCGACGAAGATCACGCCGAGCAATGCCGCCATCATCCACAGCGCATGGGTGAATCCGGCGAGGTCGAGCAACAGGCCGCCGATGAAAAACCCGACGCCCTTCATCGCGTTCTTCGAACCGGTGAACCATGCGACCCATCGGAACAATTGCCCGCTGCCTTCGGCCGCTGTCGCCTTGATCGCGGATTTGGATGCGGTCTTGGTCAGGTCCTTGGCGACGCCGGCGATGCCCTGGGCGATCACGACCCACGCGACCGATGCCGCGGCCCCCCAGCCGGGATCGAGCGCCGACAGCATCAGCAAGCCGGCGATCTGCAGCATCTGGCCGACCGCGAGCATGCGGGGAATGCCGAAGCGCGATGCGAAGTAGCCGCCGGCGAGGTTGGCGGCAATTCCAGCCGCTTCGTAGAGCAGGAAGAGAAAGGCGAGGGTGAAGGGGGTGTAACCCAGCCGGAAGAAGTGGAACAGGACGAGCATCCGCAAGGCGCCATCGACCAGCGTGAAGCCCCAGTAGGACGCCGTGACGATGAGGTAGTTCCGGACCATGGAATTACACGCCCGCGCGCTGGACGATGTTGGCGAGATCGACCATGCGGCAGGCGTATCCGACCTCGTTGTCGTACCAGGCGTAGACCTTCAGCAAAGTCTCGTCCGTCACCATGGTGCTCAACGCATCCACGATCGAGCTGCGCGGGTCGTTATTGTAGTCGGCCGACACCAGTGCCCGGTCCTCCAGACCCAGGATGCCCGCCAGCACGCTTTCCGAGGCGGACTTGAACAGCTGGTTGACTTCCTCGACCGTGGTCGGGCGTTTCAGTTCGAAGACGCAATCCGTCAGGCTGGCATTCAGCACCGGCACCCGCACCGCGTGGCCGTTCAGCTTGCCCTTGAGCTCCGGATAGATCAGCGCGATGGCGGTCGCGCTTCCAGTGGTCGTGGGCTGCATCGACAGCATGGCCGACCTTGCGCGGCGAAGATCCTTGTGCGGGGCATCGACGACAACATTGGTATTGGTCGGGTTGTGGATCGTCGTGATCTGTCCGTGCCGGATTCCGATGGCGTCGTGGATGACCTTGACGACCGGCGCCAGGCAGTTCGTCGTACAGGATGCCGCCGTCAGCAGCCGATGGCGGGCCGGATCGTAGAGCTGGTCGTTGACGCCGACGACGATGTTGAGGGCCGCCTCGTCCTTGACCGGAGCAGCCACGATCACCCGTTTGACGCCCCGGTCGAAATAGGCTTGCAGCTGATCCGGCTTGAGGAATTTTCCGGTGCATTCCAGCACGACGTCGCAGCCGAGATCGCCCCATGCGACATCGCCCGGGCTGGCTTGTTCGCTGAAGCCGATGCGCTGCTTGCCGATCGCAATGGCGTTGTCGGAATCGACCGCAACGGGATCGTGCCAGCGTCCATGAAGGCTGTCGAATTCGAGCAGATGGGCGGTCGCGGCGATGCCGCCTTTCAACTCGTTGATATGCACGACCTCCAGCCGGTTGCCGGCGCGAGGATCGCTCTCGGGACGATGGATACCGCCGAGAGCCGCGCGCAGCGCGAGCCTGCCGATGCGGCCCATGCCATTGATGCCAACCTTCATTGTTGTTTCCTTCAGGGCGATACGCGCGTGGTATCGCCGATCTCGTCGAGGCGGGCCTTGATCGCCATGCGGTCCAGCGAGTCGAACGGCAGGCTGGTGAAGATCTCGATCCGGCGCCGGATCATCGCGTAGAGTTCGTTCAGAAGCGTGGTGCGTTCGGTCGGCGATCCCGTGAACAGCGCCGGGTCGGGCAGGGGCCAGGCGCCGGTGACGTACTGATTGTCGAAATCGGGACAAAACTGACCATTGGGTGCGTCGCAGAGCGCGATGATGAAGTCCATGCGGGGGGCGTCGGGCCCCTTGAACTCATCCCAAGATTTGGAGTGCAGGCGGGATACGTCATGGCCGAGGGCCGTCAGCCGCTCGATGACCTCCGGAACCGGTTCTTTGGCTGGATCCGATCCGGCGGAATAGGCCCGGAAGCGGCCGCGGCCGATCTTCTCGAGCAGGGCTTCGGCGATGATCGAGCGGGCTGAATTCTGCGTGCACAGGAACAGGACATTGAAGGCGGGCGTCATGAAGGTCTCCGTCGGTTCCGTGGCTATGATTTGGGATGGCAGATCGAACGCGTCCCCGCACAGCTCCGGCCGCCCGTGGCAGCAGTCCTGCGAAAGGAATTTGAGCAGGCCCCGGAAGCCGGCGACATCGGCCCGATAGTTCATCGAGCGGCCGTCCTTCTCGGCGGAAATCAGACCCGCCCGGCTGAGAATACCGAGGTGGGTCGACATCGTGTTGTGCGGCACCGCGCAAAGCCGCGCGATCTCGCCGGCAGGCAGGCTTTGCGGATGAACCGCGAGCAGATGCCGAACCGCGGCGAGGCGCGTCGGCTGCGCCAGCGATCCGAAGCCGTGGATGGCAATCGCCTCTCGATGACTTCCGTCCATTGGGCCAGCAAATGAGGAGTTTGAATTCATGTCGATATCTCTGGACGAGTTGGGTGACAGCTTAATGACGATATGGCGTAGAACGGACTTAAAAGCTAGATATTCGTCAAAATATTAATTCCATATATCGAGATATCCAGACATATTATAGGAAGCCGTTCAGATCTCCACTATTCACAACCTTGTTCGATACGGCCGATAAGGGTGGGAAAGGGCTCCACGACTCATGCCCGCAACGTCGGAAGCACCATGAATCTGTTCGAACGGTATCTCTCGCTGTGGGTAGCGCTTTGCATCGTCGCGGGCGTGGCACTCGGGCATCTCTTGCCCGGGACGTTCGCCGCCATTGCCGGCGCGGAGGTCGCCAAGGTCAATCTCCCGGTCGCCGGGCTGGTCTGGCTGATGATCATCCCGATGCTGCTGAAGATCGACTTCGGCGCGCTCGGCCAGGTGCGCGAGCACTGGCGCGGCGTCGGCGTCACCCTGTTCATCAACTGGGCGGTGAAGCCGTTCTCGATGGCGCTGCTGGGTTCGCTGTTCATCGGCTATCTGTTCGCGCCGTGGCTGCCGTCGGCGCAAACTCCGTCCTACATCGCCGGACTCATCCTGCTGGCGGCGGCGCCTTGCACCGCGATGGTGTTCGTCTGGTCGAACCTGTGCGAGGGCGAGCCGCATTACACGCTGAGTCAGGTCGCGCTCAACGACGTCATCATGGTGTTTGCGTTCGCGCCGCTGGTTGGCCTTTTGCTCGGCGTCGCCTCGATCGCGGTGCCCTGGGATACGCTGCTGATCTCGGTGGTGCTCTATATCGTCGTGCCCGTCATCATCGCCCAACTGTGGCGGCGGGCGCTGCTGGCCAGCGGGCCAGCGGCGTTGCAGAAGACCCAGCACGTGCTGCAGCCGGTGTCGCTGGTTGCCCTGCTGACGACGCTGGTGCTGCTGTTCGGCTTCCAGGGCGAACAGATCATCGCGCAGCCCCTGGTAATTGTGTTGCTGGCGGTGCCGATCCTGATCCAGGTCTATCTCAATGCCGGGCTGGCCTATTGGCTGAGCCGGCGCTTCGGGGTGGCCTGGTGCGTCGCCGCACCGGCGGC
The DNA here is from genome assembly GCA_043811435.1 of Pseudomonadota bacterium. Taxonomy (GTDB): domain Bacteria; phylum Pseudomonadota; class Alphaproteobacteria; order Rhizobiales; family Xanthobacteraceae; genus Bradyrhizobium. Next base: position 8,867 of record JBDRNF010000278.1, on the reverse strand, counting down.
GCTGATCGGCGCCAGCACTTTCTTCGAACTCGCGGTCGCCGCCGCCATCAGCCTGTTCGGCCTCAACTCCGGCGCGGCGCTGGCCACCGTGGTCGGCGTGCTGGTCGAGGTGCCCGTGATGCTCTCGGTGGTCTATCTCGTGAAGGCGTCGCGCGGCTGGTACGAGGCCGGCGCCGGGGTTGCCGCGGAGGTCAGCAAGGAAGCGCGGACATGAGCGCGGGATTCGTAGGGTGGGCAAAGCCAGCGGGTCGCGCGAATGCGCGTGCCCGATGGTGTGCCCACCCTACCTATGGCGTCGATAGATGGTGGGCACGGCGCGAAGAGCGCGCCTTTGCCCACCCTACGATTCCGCCATCTTCCGCCGGACACGATTGCACCCCATAATATCCTCATGGAAATGACGCCGCGCCTGCGCCTGATGAACTGGCTGGTCAGCCAGGGCCTGACCGGCCTGCCCGAAAACGATCTGGTTCGGGGCTTCTGCGAGCGCTGCCGGGCAGGCGGGCTGGAGCTGTCGCGCGGTCTCGTCTTCATCGATACGCTGCATCCGATCTTCGAGGGGCGCGGATTTCGCTGGAACGATTCCGACAGCAACGAGAGCGACATCTTCGAATACGGATCGAGCAATGAGGGCACGGCCGCGGAGAACTGGCGGCGCTCGACCTTTTTCCACATGCTCGAGCACGGCACCGACGAGATCAGGATCGATCTTTCCGACATCGCCTCGCTCGACTTTTCGATGATCGAGGATCTCGCCGCCAAGGGTCACAAGCATTTTGTCGCCTTCGTGCACCGCTTCGGCGAAGCCGGCACCATGGGCCAGATGGATTGCTTTTACTCGACCTGGACAACCCGGCGCGACGAGGGCTTTGGCGAGCAGGGTCTCGCCGCCTTGCGCGATCTCGTCCCGGTGCTCGGGCTGGCGATCAAATCCGCCGCCCATGCCGAAGTCGCCCGCACGCTGGGCCGGGTCTATCTCGGGCGCGACGCCGCCGAACAGGTGCTGCGCGGAAAAATCTCGCGCGGCGTCACCGAGCGGATCAACACGGTGCTGTGGTTCTCCGATCTGCGCGGCTCGACTGCGATCAGCGAAAGCATCGGGCCCGACGAGATCATCCCGTTCCTCAACGATTATGCGCAAGCCTCGATCGACGCCATTCATGACGCCGGCGGCGAGGTGCTGAAACTGATCGGCGACGGCGTGCTGGCAATGTTCACCCACGAGAACCTGGCGGCCGCCCGACGCGCGGCGCTGCGGGCCGAGCATCGGTTCCGGCACAACATGAACGGGCTCAATGCGAAGCGTTCCGCCGAAGGCCGGCCGGTGACGACGGCCCATGTCGGCCTGCATGTCGGCGAGGTGTTTTACGGCAATATCGGCAGCGACGACCGGCTCGACTTCACGGTGGTGGGACCGGCGGTCAACGAGGTCAGCCGCATTTCATCGATGTGCCGCTCGGTCGATCGCGAACTGCTGACGTCATCGGAGTTTTGCAGGGGACTGGATGCTACCGGACGCAAATACCTGGTATCCACAGGACGGTTCGCGCTGCGCGGCATCAGCCGCGCGCAGGATCTTTTCACCCTCGATCCCGATATTGCCGCGGACGAGGTAGTAGCCGGCAGCTATGAGCGCTATCTGGCGAGTTAGCCTGCCTTCGCGCGCATCGCATAGAGCGTCACCGCCACCAGCGACGCCACGGACAGCACGCTGCCGAGCGCGAACATCGCCTGATGCGACACCGTCGCGGCGAGCCAGACCGCGGTCGCGGCGCTCATCATCTGCCAGAAGCCGACCAGCGCCGAGGCGGCGCCGGCCTTTTCGCCGAACGGCGAGAGTGCCTGCGCGGTGCCGAGCGGATTGACAATGCCCATGCCGAGCAGGAACACGCACAGGCTGGCGAGGAACGGCAGGAAGGTGGCGTTGAGGATCGACACCAGCAGGATCGCGACGCTGCCGGTGGCGGCGAGCACCAGACCGATCTGGATGGCGCGGTCGAGCCCAAGCCACGGCGCCAGTCTGGTTGCCAGCATGCCGGCGGCGAACACGACCAGGACGGTGTCGGCAAAGAACAGGCCGAGTTCGATCGGGGTGAAGCCCATGCCTTCGATCAGCACGCGCGGCGCTGTCGAAAATACCGCGAACAGTCCGCCCATGATCAGGCTGACGGTTGCGGCCGGAACGACGAAGCGGCGATCGGCGATCAGGCCGAGATAGCTTTTGGCAATGGCCAGCGGGTTGAGCGGCGTCCGCGTCGCATGATGAGTCTCGCCGAGCACCGCGGCATAGGCGATCGCCGCGACGGCTGCGAAGATCCCGACAAAGACGAATTCCGAGCGCCAGCCGAAATAATGGTCGAGCGCGCCGCCAAGCAGCGGCGAAAAGCCCGGCGCCGCCGCCATCGCGATCATGATCAATGCCATGGCGCGGCCGAGCGCCGGGCCGGTGAACAGGTCGCGGGCGATGGCGCGCGACAGCACCGAGGTTGCGCAGGCGCCGGCGGCCTGGATGACGCGGCCGATCAACAGGTTCGAAAGGTCGGTGGCGAGGCCGCACCAGATGCTGCCGGCGAGGAACACGGCAAAGCCTCCGAGCACCGGCCAGCGTCGGCCATAGCGATCGGAGATCGGTCCGACCGCGAGCTGGCCGAGCGCGAATACCGCGAGGAATACCGTGATCGACGCCGTCACTTCGGCGGTCGAAACCTGCAGCGAGACTGCCATCTGCGGCAGCGACGGCAACAGGATGTTGGTGGCAAGCGTGCCGGTCGCCGCCAATGCGGCGAGCACCGCGATCCGCAGAAAGGTCGATGAGACCTCCGGACGGGGAGTTGCGTCGATCGCTGCGGTCTGGTCGGCCATGGAGGTTCCCGCCTGATGTGAATGATATGACGTATATCATATCAAATGGGACAGGAAAGCACCAATGGCCAGTTTGGAATTTTCTACTCCGTCATGCCCGGGCTTGACCCGGGCATCCACGTCTTGCTTGTCAGAACAGAAGGAAAAGACGTGGATGGCCGGGTCGAGCCCGGCCATGACGATGAAAGCCAGCGTTCCTCAGCAGGCCCGCAGCACTTCCGGCCCGTCGCCGACCATGTCCGGCTGCCGCGCCAGCGACACCGCCGGGGACATCAGGATCACCAGTGCCTGGACGCCGAAGATGATGGCGGCGAGGTAGAGACAGATCTCGGCACCATAAAACCCGCCGACGAGGGCGCCGAGCGCGGAGCCGACCGGGCGCGCGCCGTAGCTCAGGATGTTGATCGCGGACACGCGTCCCAGCAGCCGCGGCGGCGTCACCGATTGCCGCAGCGTGGCGGTCGAGATTACCCATAGGATCGGGCCCGCCCCGAGCAGGAAGAAGCTCAGACCCGCAAGCGCTGGCGATGGAATGAAGGTGGTGAGCGCCATGACGCAGGCGGCGATGAAACCGGTGACCGGACCGAGCCCGATCACGGTGCCGAAGGCGAGGCGGCGCATCACCCGCGTCGCCAGCAGCGCGCCGAATACCATGCCGACGCCGTACATCCCGAGCGTGATGCCGACGCCGGTCGCCGATAGTCCGAGCCGGCGCACCGCATAGGGCACGAACACCGCCAGCAGCAGGAACGAGGCAGTGTTGAAGATGAACTGGGTGACGAACACCGGCCGCAGCAGTGGATGATGCAGCACGAACGCGGCGCCTTCCCTGATCTCCTGCAGCGGATGCCGGCGCGGCACAGGCGCACGGGCCGGCTCGTAGATGCCCGCCAGCAGCACCACGGCCATCACGGAGAGGGCGGCAGCAGCGCCGAAAGCAGGCGCGGCGCCTGCCCATCCCACCAGTGCGCCCCCCAGCGCCGGGCCGCTGGCGAACGCCACGGTGCGCGCGAGTTCGATCCGCGCGTTGGCTAATGGCAACAGGTCGGGCGTGACCAGCGACGGCACCAGCGCCGGGGCCGCCACGCTGTAGGCGACGGTGCCGCATACCGCGACGAAGCCGAGCAGGGCCAGCAGCGGCAGCGACAGCCAATCCAGCCAGATCAGCACCAGGACGGCGGCCAGCGCCGCCGCCCGCAAACCTTCCGAGCCCGCCATCAGCCGGCGCCGCGAGATGCGATCGGCGAGCAGGCCGGCGGGGATCGCAAACAGGATGAACGGCAGCGTGAGCGCGGTCTGCAGCAGCCCGGTCTGGCCTTCGCCGACCCCGAGCATGATGACGGCCACGATGGGCGCCGCCGCCAGCGCGATCTGCTCGGCCGATTGCGCCGCCAGATTGGACCAGGCCAGCCGGTTGAAGGTCGGCGGCAGATGAACGATGCGGTCGTCAGACATGGCCGTATTCCCTTGGGATTCGATCTGACCGCATTGTCGATCCCAGGGACGTGCAAACCCACCCGTTTCCCGGCAGGGGGCATGAAAGAGCCCGCCGCGGAAATGCGGCGGGCTGTTTCATTTCGGTCTGGACGGCGCATCAAGCCGTCATTGAGCTCACGACTTGGGGCCGAACGTGGCCTTGCCGGTGCCCGAGATGGTGGTGGGCGGAGCAGCGGTGCTGTCGCCAGATGCCGCCGGCGGTTCGACGGGATGGGCCGGTTGCTGCGCAGCCAGTGCGTTGGTGAGGCTGGTCAGCGCGTCGGGACCGGCGGCGAAGCCGGCCTCGGCGAGGATCTTGTCGATGATCGGCTTGAATGCCGAGACCGAGAGCAACTGGCTGGCAAGGCCGTCGCCGAGACCGAGGCCTCCGCCGGCGCCGCCACCGCTGTTGCCGCCGCCGCGGCCGAGCAGACCGCCGCTATCGAAGATCCGGATATCGGAGATCTTCTCGATCGGCTTGACGGCCTGGGCGAGGGCGTCGGGAATGATGTTGATGCGGGCGAGATTGAGATCGTAGTCGATCATCGCCGAACCGAGCTTGTTGCGGGCCTCTGCCTTCAGCGTCGCCACTTCGGCCTCGGCCTGACCGAGCGACTTGACGCCGGCGGCCCGGGTGGTGGCGGCGTCGGCGTCGGCCTTGGCCAGCACGCTGATGGCTTCCGCCTTGTTGGCGGCGGCCTGCTTTTCGGCCTCCGCCATCACGGTGATCGGCATCGCGTCGGTTTCCGCCGCCTTGCGCGCCGCGATCACGTTGATGATCTTGTCGCGTTCGGCTACCTCGACCGCGCGCGCGGTGGTGACCTTTTCTTCGGCCGAAATGGCCAGCGCCCGCGCGGTCTCGGCGATGGTCTGGGCATCCGACTGCTCGGTGCTCTTGGTGGCGACGATGATCGCGGCCTCCTGCGCCACGACCTGGATGTCGCGCTCCATTTCCGTGGTGCGGCGTTTGACCGCGAGATCGGCTTCGATCTTGCGGGTATCGCGGGCCTGATTGGCTTCGGTCTGCTTGTTGGCGACCGCCAGCTCCTGCTCGATGCGATATTCGGCCTCGTTCTGCAGCGCGGTCTGTTCGACCTGCGCGGTCTGCGCGCGCATCGCCGCGGTCTTGTTGGCGATGTCGCGCTGCTGCGCCAGTTCGGCCTCGCGCTTGGTGCTCTCGATGGTCAGTGTGGTCTGCCGCGCCACAAGATCCTGCTGCGCGATATTGACCTCGGTGGTGCGGACGATCTGGTTGCGCTCCTGCTCGCGCTCCTTGGTGATCTTGGTCAGGGTGGTAAGACCATGCGCGTCGAAGAAGTTGCTCGGATTGAAGTGCTTGATGTCGCTCTGGTCCAGCCGGGTCAGCGAGACCGATTCAAGCTCCAAGCCGTTGTTCTGGATGTCGGCGCCGACTGCGTCCTGCACCGATTTGACGAAGGTCGCGCGCTGTTCCTGCAGTTCTTCCAGGTGCATGGTGGCGGCGACCGAACGGAGGCCGTCGACGAATTTCGCCTCGATCAGCTCGCGAAGTTCCTGGGCGTCGTTGGTGCGGTTGCCGAGCGTCTGCGCGGCCAGCGCAATCGACGACATGTCGGGTTTGACCCGGACGTAGAATTCGGCGCCGATGTCGACGCGCATGCGGTCCTTGGTGATCAGCGAATCCGGGCCGCCGCGGGTGACCTCGAGCCGCAGGGTTTTCAGATTGACCGCCGCGGTGGAATGGAACACCGGCAGCACCACGGAGCCGCCGTCGAGCACGACCTTCTGGCCGCCGAGGCCGGTGCGGACATAGGCTTCGTCGCGCGTCGAGCGCCGGTACAGCGTCGCGAACATGAAGCCGATGATGAAGATGGCAATGACGCCAATGACGACGGGTACGGCGAGTTCCCACATGGTTTATGCCCTGTCTGATGTTCGTTGTTGCGCAATGAGATCGGCGGGTGCGGAAATAGCGATGAAGCCTTTGGCGTCACGGTCGACCAGCAGAACGCTGGCGCCGACCGGCAGCGCGTCAGAATCGGTGCTGGCGCGCGCCGCCACGGTATGCCAGTTGCCGAAGACGTCCTTGAGACGGACCCGGCCGGGCAGGCCCTGATCGAGCGGGCCGACCGAAACCTCGGCGACCTTGCCGACGAAATCGGTGTCGCTGACCGCATAGCTTTCGTCGCGCGGGATGATGCGGGAGAGGGCGCGGCTGGTGACCCTGATCACGGGAATGCTGCCGGCGGCGGCCGCCACCGCCGCGATCGAGACCGGCACCGTGGTGCCGATGGCGTGCGCGATGCCCTGCAGCAGGAATCCCTCGATCGAAAACACCCCGAGCGCCAGCATGATCAGGATCAGGAGCGGGATGCGTCCGGCGTTGATCCATAGAAACAGGCCGTCGAGGCCGCTGTGGCTGCCGGTCTCGACGCCGATATCGGTATCTGAGCTGAAGAATTCGCCGATCGAAAATCCGACCAGGGTCGTCACCAGTTCGATGGCTCCGAGCGCGAGCATGATAGCTGCCGCGATCGCGAACGGCCGCACGTCGGGCGCCAGCAGGATGTCGGCCAAGGCACTCATTGGAAGGCACTCATTGGAGGGCACTCATTGCTGGGTTTCGATCCTTTCGAGCCGTGCCGAGATTTCCTTCTCGCGGTGCATGCGATCGAGTTCATCGAGTTCCTTGCCGCCGGGCGCGCCGGAGGCGGGAACGCCGGTGACGCGCGCGATCGCCGCCATGGCGCGGTCGGCACTCGCAGTCTTGGTCGCAGGCGCCGGCTGTCCGGTTTCATGCGGCGCGTGCCGGGCGAGGCTTTGTTCGAGATCGGCGAGGCGGACCTCGGCTTCGCGCCGCGCGCCCAGCATGGCCTGCAGCGCCTTGGTCTGCTCCTCGATTTCGAGTTCGATGAAATCCATCGCGCGTTCCAGTGCGATGCCCTGGGATTCCAGGTCGATCTGGCGCGCGACGCCGGCCCGGGCGAGATCTTCGCGGTTCTCGGCAACGGCGAGGCGGATCTTTTCCGTCAGGCCGGCGATTTCCGTGTCGAGTTCTTCGCGCCGCCGCTTGAGACGAAATTCCTCGGCGCGCGATTTGCCCAGCGCATGGCGCGCTTCGTCGGCGCCGGCATCGATCTCGCGGATCGCCTGCTTGACCAGCGCGACCTTGTTGCTGCTCTCAGCGGAATCGATGGTCTCGCTGGCGATGGCGGCGAGAAGCCGCCCCATGCGCGCAAGGATGCCTTCGTGAACCATGGTCCTCTCCTCCGGTTGGATTGATTTCGATTTGACGGCGATGTGGATTTCGTAGCCGCGACCGTCGGAGACCAGGTGAGCCGGGAAGGGACTTTCCCAGCCGGCAAGATATCCCGGGACTTCGAACGGCACCAAGACGCGTCCTTTGACAGTGCTAATGGTCAGTGAAGTTGGTCCCTTGATCGCGAACAACTTGTCGTCGAGTGGCATGCGGCGGGGCGCAGCATCAGCCACGTAGCCGGCGCGGTCGCGCAGGCCGAGCGTCACCAGACGAGCGGGCAGGCCGGTCTCAACGCGGATTTTTTCGTACGCCTGGGCGTGCAGCGAGACGAGGTTGGCGCCCGCCGGCGCCACTTCGGCGAGGATCACCATCATCCGGTCATAGGCGGCGAAGGTGGCCTCGATGGCCTCGACCGCGGCCCGATCGGGGGCGAGCGCGTAGCGCAGCGTGGCGGCGGCGGTTTCGTGGGAAATCTTGATCATGCGCGCATCATAAAGCACTTCCTCAGTACTTTACAAGCTGGGCTGAGTTCCCGTTTTCGTGATCGCCGGGTGCACCTGCAAATGCGCCCTGTACATGAGTGGCATTGAGACCGAGGATGGTTCATCTTGCCGAATGGACGCAAAAACACCCATTTTACCCTCTGAACCCGCGCCGGAACCACTGCCGGACGGATCAGGCTGGCGTGCCGACGCCGCGGCCGGCATCCAGAAGAGCCTGCCCGAGGTGCACGGGAGCGTCGCGGTCCCGCTGGGTGGCCATTGGTGGCGCAAGCTGCTGGCCTTTGCCGGCCCCGGCTACCTGGTCTCGGTCGGCTACATGGATCCGGGCAACTGGGCCACCGACCTCGCCGGCGGGTCGAAGTTCGGCTACACGCTGCTGTCGGTCATCCTGATCTCCAACTTCATTGCGATCCTGCTCCAGTACCTGGCCTTGAAGCTGGGCATCGTGACGGGGCGCGACCTGGCGCAGGCCTGTCGCGATCACTACTCCCGGCCGGTGGCGTTGATCCTGTGGGTGCTGTGTGAGATTGCCATCGCGGCCTGTGATCTGGCGGAGGTGGTCGGGTCGGCGATCGCGCTGAATCTGCTGTTTGGTCTGCCGCTGCCGATCGGGGTGGTGGTGACGGTCTGCGACGTCATGATCGTGCTGTTCCTCCAGAACAAGGGATTTCGGCTGCTGGAGGCGCTCGTCACCACGTTGATCCTGACGATCGGGGGGTGCTTCGCGTACGAGCTGCTGGTCTCGCGGCCGGAAATTCTGCCGATCCTGTCCGGCCTGCTTCCGCGAC
>JBDRNF010000277.1:0-14665 GCA_043811435.1 Pseudomonadota bacterium | reverse complement strand
CGAACGCAGGGACCCATAACCACCGCTGTCAATGATGAGGGAAGGTGTCTGCCACAGCGTCTCATCGGTAGATCACGCGGTATGGGTCCCTGCGTTCGCAGGGACGACGTGGGAGATGAGTCTAACTCCCCTTCTTCTCCGCATTGGGGAAGAACAGCTGCTGGCCGGCGATCTTGTAGCCGGCGATTGCGGCCTGGCCTTCGGTGGAGACCAGCCAGTCGATGAAGGCCTGGCCGGGTTCCTTTTTCACGCTCGGAAATTTTGCGGGGTTCACCAGGATGACGCCGTATTGATTGAACAGCCGCTTGTCGCCTTCAACCGCGATCTCGAGGTCGCCGCGGTTCTTGAACGATATCCAGGTGCCGCGGTCCGCCAGCACGTAGCCGTTCATGGCGGCCGCGGTGTTGAGCGCCGGGCCCATGCCCTGCCCGATCTCGCGGTACCACGGGCCTTTGGTCGCCGCGATATCGACGCCGGCCACTTTCCACAGCGCGAGTTCAGCCGAGTGGGTGCCGGACTTGTCGCCGCGCGAGACGAACGGCGCGGCCTTGGCCTGGATCGCCTTCAGCCCCGCAACGATGTCCTTGGTGCCCTTGATTCCAGCGGGATCGCTCTTCGGCCCGATGAGGACAAAATCGTTGTACATCACGTCGAAGCGTTTCACGCCAAATCCGTCGGCGACGAATTTTTCCTCCTGCGACTTGGCGTGGACGAACACCACGTCGGCATCGCCGCGCCGCGCGGTGTCGAGCGCCTGGCCGGTGCCCTGCGCGATCACCTTCACCTCGATCCCGGTCTTGGTCTTGAACAGCGGCAGCAGGTGGCCGAACAGCCCGGAATCCTGCGTCGAGGTGGTCGAGGCCACCACGATCGAGCGATCCTGGGCGCTGGCCGGCGCGAGACCGGCGAGGACGCCGTACACGAGGGCTGATGCGAGTGATAAAAAGCGAGAGGCCATGGGCTGCTCCTGTTGCCGCAAAAATCAGATGACGAGATCGCCGCGCAAGAAAGCGGCGGCTTCCGGGGTGGTCGGGTGGTCGAGAAAATCGGCGGCGGGGGCGCGCTCGCGCAGGCAGCCGCGCACCATGAACATCACCTCGCCCGCGAGCCGGCGCACCTGGCCGAGATCGTGCGAGGCCATCACGATCTTGATTCCGGATTGCGCCGCCATCAGCACGATCTCCTCGACGCCGCGGGTGGCGGCGGGATCGAGGCTGGCGGTGGGCTCGTCGAGCAGCAGGATTTCCGGATCGCGCGCCCGCGCGCGGGCCAGCGCCAGCCGCTGCTGTTCGCCGCCCGAGAGTTTTCGCGCCGGGCGCTGCGCCAGGTCGAACAGCCCGACGCGCTCCAGCAACACCGCGACACGCACCGCGCGCTCGCTGCGCGGCGTGTCGGCCTGCGCCAGCGCATAGGCGACATTGGCGGCGGCGGTGCGGCGCAGCATCACCGGGCGTTGAAACAGGATGGCGCGCCGCAACGGCTTGCTCTCGGTCCGGCCGCCCCAGCTGACGCGGCCGGCCGTGGGCGCCGTGAGCCCCATCAACAGCCGCAGCAAACTGGTCTTGCCAGATCCGTTCGGCCCGACGATCAGCGTCGGCGCGCCCGGCGTGATGGCAAGACTCAAACGATCAAGGATGGTGGTGGCGCCGGCCTGCAGCGAGACGCCATCGAGAACCAGGGGAAGATCGCTGACGGTTGCGCGCATGGTCAGCCCGCCTGCCGTTCGGACCAGACGCGCGTGCCCCAGGCCGCGGCGTTGATCGCCAGCACGATCGCGACCAGCACGAGGCCAAGCCCCATCGCCAGCGGCAAATTGCCCTTGGACGTCTCCAGCGCCACCGCCGTGGTCATGGTGCGGGTAAAGCCGTCGATGTTGCCGCCGACGATCATGACGGCGCCGACTTCGGCGGCAGCCCGCCCGAAACCCGCCAGCAACGCCGTGAGCAGGCTGAAGCGCGCATCCCACAGCAAGGTCGCCATTCGCCCGGCCTGGCTGACGTCCATCGCGGTCAGTTCGTCGCGGTACTCGGCCCAGAGATCCTCGATGGTCTGGCGCGTCAGCGCCGCGATGATCGGCACGATCAGGATGGTCTGCGCGATGATCATGGCGGTCGGCGTGAACAGGATGCCCATCGATCCGAGCGGCCCGGATCGCGACAGCAGCAGATAGACCGCAAGGCCGACCACCACCGGCGGCAGGCCCATCATGGCGTTGAGCAGCACCACCAGGACGGAGCGGCCGGGAAACCGGGCCAGGGCCACCAGCGCGCCCAAGGGCATACCGATCAGGGCGGCCAGCGCCACCGCCGACAGGCTGACGGCGAGCGAAAGCCACACGATCGCGAACAACGCGGCATCGCCGGTCAGGATCAGTTGCCAGGCGCTGAGCTGGTCCGACATCGCTTCCTCCAGCCGCTTTGTTCCGCACATTCTCCTGTTGTGTCAAATGATTGAACAAGAACAGGATTATGCATATAAATGCAGGATGGATTTTCTAACCACCAGCGAGGCTGCCGACTATGTCCGGCTCGGAGAGCGCAAGCTCTATGAGCTCGTGACCTCGGGCGAGATTCCCTGCAGCAAGGTCACGGGCAAGTGGCTGTTTCCGCGCCAGGAGCTCGATCTCTGGGTGCTGTCGGGGCTGTCGCGTCCGGCCGGCATGATCGCGACGGATCCGCCGCCCATCGTCGGCGGCAGCCAGGACGATCTGCTGGAATGGACCTTGCGCGAATCCGGCTCGGGTCTCGCGTCGCTGACCGAAGGCACCGCGCGCGGCGTCGAACGCCTGCAGCGCGGCGAGGTGATCGCCGCCGCCGTGCATTTCCACAGCGAGGACGTCGCCGCCGGGGACGGCAATATCGCGGCGTTGCGCGCGATGCCGGGTCTGCATGACGCGGTGCTGGTCGGAATGGTGCGGCGCGAACAGGGGCTGCTGGTTCTGCCACAAAATCCCAAACAATTGCGCGGCCTCGCCGACGTGCTGGCCTCCGGCGCGCAAATGGCGGTGCGGCAACCCGGCGCCGGCGCACAGATGCTGCTCGACGTGCTGCTGACGCGCGCCGGCGCCAAGCAAAAGGATTTGCGCCGGCTCGAGCCGCCATGTCTCACCGGCCCCGACCTTGCCGCGGCGATCCGCGCCGGCAAGGCCGATTGCGGCATCGCCACCCGCGCCGCCGCCACATCGGCGGGGCTCGATTTCGTCCCGCTGCTTTGGGAGAATTTCGACCTGTTGATGCGGCAGCGCAGCTATTTCCGCCCGCAGGTACAGGCGCTGATCGGTTTCCTCGGCGACATCAGGCTGAAGCAGCGCGCCGCGGAACTCACCGGCTATGACGCCACGCCGGCGGGTCACATCCGCTTCGCCGCCTGAGCTTCGGTTCCGTTGACGCGGCGCAGATGGCGGTGGATGATTTCGGCGGCAAGGTGCTGGGCAAGCCCATCACCATCATTTCAGGCGACCACCAGCTGAAGGCGGATGTCGGCGCGGGTCTCGCGCGGCGCTGGTATGACACCGAACAGGGCCTGCTGCTGACCACCTCGTTCTACTGGGACATGGACGACAAGACCCGCGAATGGTCGAAGCGCTATTTCGCCAAGATGAACCGGATGCCGACGATGTGGCAGGCCGGCGTCTATTCATCCGTGATGTCCTACCTGAACGCCATCAAGGAGATCTGCGCGATCTCGGCCGCGTCCGGCGCGATGAACCGCGCGCCGCCGGGGCTTGCCGCCATGCTCCTGAATCCGGGCCAGCCGATGCCGGCGCCCCACAGCGCCGCGGCGCTGCCCGAAAGCAGCAGGACAGCGGCGCCAGCGACACGAGCGATGTTCATGTTGCGGCCCTCGGGCGGCAGCACGCCGCAGTGAATGCACCGAACCATGCTGCGCCAAAACGACAATGCCGGCAAATCCCGCTACACGCTGGCCGCCACCAGCGCCGGCGCCAATTCGCTATGACTGACTGCCTCGGTGACCAGATAGGCGAAGCCCAGCAACGCCAGGAAGCCGAGGAAGAACAACGCGAAGAAGATCATCGACAGCTTCCTGGCGAAGTCCGAAATGTTGGTCAGCCCGAGCCCGCCCGCGACCAGCGAGATGACGAGGCAAATGATGGCCCAGCGAAACATCCCGCACTCCCTCATGCTCAATTCGACCCCGCTAACGCGCGTTGCCGCGTATAAGTTCCCGGGCCGGGAACACGGCATTGCGGGATCGCCGGCCACGGGTTAAGGGGTGGCCGCACCGTTGCGTGCCGCCCGCGGCGGCACCCCGGCGGGGCCTGTAGCTCAATGGTTAGAGCCGGCCGCTCATAACGGTCTGGTTGCAGGTTCGAGTCCTGCCGGGCCCACCAGCCTTCGCTCGCGAAGCGTGCGAAGGCTGCCCCGCCGAAGCCCTCTTGGGCGAAGGCGGGCGCGGCCCGCGAGCTACGGCTGGGCAAGCCCCTGTTCGCTCGCGAAGCGAGTGAAGGCTGCCGCGCCGAAGCCCGCTTGGGCGAAGGCGGGCGCAGCCCGCGAGCTACGGCTGGGCAAGCCCCTGTTCGCTCGCGAAGCGTGCGAAGGCTGCCCCGCCGAAGCCCTCTTGGGCGAAGGCAGGCCGCAGCCCGCGAGCTACGGCTGGGCAAGCCACCGCCCCTCCACCAAAAATGTCGAAAACAACCCCATGTACAGTAGGAGAGGCCGCCGGCATCGCTGCTTCGCCTCAAAAAACATTTTGACACGTCGGGCAAATCACCGGCACATTTCCAGCATCGCGAAATCCTTGTAACCGCCCATATCCCGCCCAACGGGCGCTTCGGCGCGCTTGCCCAGCTCGGTACCGGCCTTGGGACCGACCCCGATGAATCGAGAAATACAGCTGTCATCGCCCGGCTTGACCGGGCGACCCAGTATCCAGAGACGCGAGCGATAGTGCCGAGAAGCCGCGGGGTACTGGATCGCCCGGTCAGGCCGGGCGACGACAGTCTTGACGTGGCGGTCATCTTGCCAAGTCCCAATTTCTTCCAAGGAGCTATCGACGTGGACACAATTCCAGACCCCGACAAGCCAACGGCAATAGCCGCCGCTCAAGCCAGGACTGCCACGACCCCGCGGCTGAAACTCTCGTCAGGCGGATACGCCATCGACCATCCGGATCCCGAGCTTGGCGAACGGATGATGGCGGACGCATTCGGGGTCGGCGACCGCGATGCAATGTATGGCATCCTCCGGCAATTGGTGAAGGCCAGCGTGAACCGGCGGAAGCCTGACGCGGCCAACCTGGCCTTCATGATGGCCATGGTGGAGAGCATCAAGCCGAGGGATTCCATCGAGGCCATGCTGGTGACGCAGATGGTTTCCGTTCACGTGATGACGATGCGATGCGCCCATCACCTCGCCTGCACGCAAGACGTCGTTCAGCAGGAGAGCGCCGGGCGTACGCTGGGCCGGCTGGCCCGCATTTTTCCGGCGCAGATCGAGGCGCTCAACCGTCATCGCAACAACGGCGCGCCTGCCGTCACCGTGCAGAACGTGTCGGTGCAGGATGGCGGCAAGGCCATCGTTGGCAACGTCACGCAGCATGCGAGCGTGATGGTTTCCGACGGGGACGCCGGGCGGCGGGGAGCCCAGGCTTGAGCGATCACGCGCGCAATATCGATCCGATGCTGGCGAGCCGCCGCTGTGGTGCCAAAACCCGCGCCGGCGGATCGTGCCGCGCGCCGGCGATGCGCGGCAAGCGGCGCTGCCGCAAGCACGGCGGCGCGCCGGGATCCGGCGCGCCGAAAGGAAACCGGAACGCGCGCCGGCACGGGGTGTTCACGGGCGACGCAATTGCCGAGCGCAAGCGGATCGGGGCGCTGCTGGGTGAAGCGCGGAAGTTGCTGAAATCGATAAAATGACCTGCTTTCGCAACGCGGCGCAGCGACGCTGGCCCAATTTAGCAGGCTGGCCCCGCTATCGCTACACGCGCAGATTTATGCCAACCCGGGTTTGATCATTCGGCGGCGATGTCAGGCGTGAGCGCGGCTGCCACGGCAGCGCGCCGGCCGATGATCTGGGTTACGATCACGGTGATGGCCAGCACCGCGCCGGCGATGTCAGTTTCCCAGCCGGGCTTGATCAGGAGCAAACCGGCGATGATCAACATTGGCCTTTGCCACCGATTGGTCGCGGTGATGAAGAACTGATGCAAGCCGCCGGAAAAAAGCAGGACGCCGATAATGGCCGTGGTACAACTCGCCAAAATCGTTTGCCAGGGCCCGATCATCAGCAGCGACGGTTCATAGACGAACATGTAGGGCACGATGAAGCCAGCTGCGCCGATTTTCACCGCCGACCATCCAGTCCGCCACAAATCGGATTTGGCGATACCGGAGGCGGCAAACACCGCCAGCGCGACCGGCGGCGTGATCGCTGACAGGATCGCGAAGTAGAAGGCGAACATATGCGCAGCCGGCACGATGACGCCGAGCTTGACGATCGCCGGCACCAGCAGCGCTGTCATGATGATATAGGCTGGCGTGGTCGGGATGCCCATGCCCAGGATCATGCCGGCGACCATGGTCAGCATCAGCGCCGGCAACAGCATGTCCTGCGACAGATGTACGACGAACTGGGTGAACACGATGCCGAGTCCCGTGATCGTCACCACGCCGACGATAATCCCGGCGGCGGCGCAGGCGAGCGCGACCGACAGCGTGTTGCGCGCGCCATCGACCATGGCGCCGCTGAGATTCTCCCAGGTGCATTTGACGCGGGTATGGGCGCGCAGGGCCGCGACCAGAAAACAGGCCAGCGTGCCAGCCAGCGCCGCGAGCGGTGCGGAAAAGCCGGAATACATCATGACCAGAATGACCACGACAGGCAGGAACAGATGACCGTTGGTGCGCAGCACCATTCCGAGCTTCGGCAATTCCGACTTGGGCAAGCCTTTCAGGCCAAGGCGCCTGGCTTCGAAATGCACGGCGGAAAAACAGGCGATGTAATAAAGCAGCGCCGGGATGATCGACCAGATCAACACTTCGCCGTAGGACACACCGAGGAATTCGGCCATCACGAAGGCGGCCGCCCCCATGATCGGCGGCATGATCTGACCGCCGGTCGAGGCCACCGCCTCAACCGCGCCGGCGAATTCCGGCTTGAAGCCGGAGCGCTTCATCAAGGGAATGCTGATCTGGCCGGTGACCATGACATTGGCAACCGCCGAGCCGGAAATCGCGCCGAACAGCGACGAACTCACCACCGCCACCTTGCCGGGACCGCCGACATGATGGCCGGTCAGCCCGGTGGCGAAGTCCATGAATAGTTGCCCGGTGCCGGTACGCTCCATGAAGGTGCCGAACACCACGAAGATCAGCACATAGGTCGCCGACACGGACAGGGGGATTCCGAAAATACCTTCGGTGGTCATGTACAGTTGGTCGAGCATGCGCTGCGGCTCGATCTGGGCAATGACCAGCCCGTAAAACAGAAAGACCGCCGCGGTAATCGGCAATGCCAACCCGATCACACGCCGCACCGCCTCCAGCAGCAACACGATCAGGGTGACGCCCATGACCTTGTCGGCGAGCGTCAGGTCGTCGACGTAGAAGATTCGATTGACCACGTAGTCGTAGTTGACGAACAGATAGAGGATCGGCGTAATTCCGAGCGCCAGTAGGATCAGATCGAATGCGCGCGGCCTGCCATCGATTTCGCCGGTGAAGCGGAAGATCAGAAACGTCAGGACCATCGCGAACATCAGATGGATGCCGCGGAAATAGATCGCCTCGGGCGTGCCGAAGCCGATCGCCCACATGTGGTAAAGCACCATGGCGAAGGCGATCGCGGCAGTGACGACGCGGACAGTGCCACGATAGTCGAATTTCATGACGATGTTCATGCGAAGCCCGCGATCAATGGCGCTCGGAAATGAGGATGCGAAAACAGAACGAAACCGGCGCGTCACCTTGAAGGTGACGCGCCGCGATTTCGGTCTGTTTCAGTGCGACGTCACGTTAACGCCGTTTTCCTTGAAGTACTTCGCCGCACCCGGATGGAAAGGCACGCCAATATCGGCACCGAAGTCAGCGACCTTCTGGCTGCCTATCGCCTTGGCGATGCTGGCCAGGGTCGCCGAATTGTCGATGATCGCCTTGGTCATTTTATAGACGTCGTCAGCCGGTAATTTGCACGACGCGAAAATGTGGGTGGCGTAACCGATCACCTCCACGTCGGCATCCTGCTTCGGATAACTGCCCTTCTTGATCTTCACCAGAGTATAACCTGGATTGATCTTTTTCATGCCGGGATAGCTCGACGCCTGGTCAAGCATTTTGATGTCGCGTGCGGAGGCAAGATCCATGATCGCGCCAGCCGGCACCTGGGTGCCGAGCGCGAAGCCGACGGCATGGCCGTCCTTCATCTGGTTCACCGAGTCGGAATAGCCCACGAAGCTGACCTTGACGTCGTCGTAGCTCAGACCGTTAACGCCAAGAATTTGGCGCGTGATCAATTCACCGGTGTTACCGCGCTGCTGCGTGGTGATGGCTTTGCCCTTGAGGTCCGCGATCTTGTTGACGCCGGCATCGGCGGAGACGACAAACTGGAAATATTGCGGATAGAGCGTGGCAACGTTGCAGATGTCAGTCGCCTTCTTCGGGAACGGCTGGTTGCCAGCCAGACCGTCGACGGTCGAGATCGAGTTGCCGAAGCCGATATCGGCCTTACCTTCATCGACACCGCGCACATTGGCGATGCCGGCGCCCGGCAGCACCTGAATCTTGGCACCGGGTACCGCCTTTTCCCACATGTCCTTGAGCTGGCCGCCAAGCGGAATCCACGAGCCGCCTTGCGGGCCGGTCATCATTTTGATGTCAGCGGCCGAAGCGGGCGGTGCGACCGTCACAGCCAGCCCGACAGCCAGCCCGCAAGCCACAGCGAAAATCTTGTTTGACCTTGTCATTCTTGTTTTCTCCCTGCCCGGCGCTTCATGGCGCAGGCTATTTCTTGTCCGCTGATATCGCATAAGCCAGGATCCCTCGATGAACCCCGAGCCGGGATAGATAGGCGGTTTCCAAACCGGTTGGAAGCCCCGATGCGAGGACCAGCCGGCATTTTGGGCACGCTCCTCCCGTCGGTTGCTTCTGAACGCATGAGGGCAACCGGCTGGCAGAAGGCGCAGGGACGGCATGGCACGAGGCCGGCCCATATCCACTTCCTGGTCGCGGCTCCCGGTTTTCGCGAACTGGTGACGGCGCTCCACTTGCGCGACGATCCGCATCTTGCCGACGACGTCGTGTTCGGCTCGTCGGGTGACCTCGCCATCGACATCGCGGGAACGATCCGGATAGCCCTATCAAGGGGTTGCCGCGCATCCGCTTCGATATGCGACTGTCGCGCGAAAGCGCCGCCGACAAAATCAGCGGACGCGTCGGCGCCGACCCGCCCGCGATCCTGAAACAGCCGGCAAGGACCGGGAATGGGCAATCCCCCACATCGGCGCCGGCGGCGGGCTGGCGCGGCGGATTTGACCTTCGCACCCGCGCTGCTGCAAGCTATCCATACCGACGGCTCGTCCGCGGGTTCCATCGTGGCTTGTAGCAGGGCCATCTTTAGTTCTAACCTCCGGCAAGGCGCCCCAAGGGCGCCGCCTGAGGCATTCGTAAGCGAGGCGCGAGGAGACCAATTCCGGCACGACACCATCCTGTCCGCGGCAATCGGGGCGAAGCATCCGAACGCGGCCAGGCCAACGAAAACGAAACACAGGGGAGGATCACATGAAACGCAGGACGCTTCTCGGCGGCACCGTCGCCGCAGCTCTATTGGGGCTGGCTTCAGCCGCACTCGCCCAGCAGCCCATCAAGATCGGCATGAGCATGGCGCAAACCGGCGGCCTCGCCGGCGGCGGCAAGGCCTCGCTGCTCGGCATCGAGGTCTGGCGCGACAACGTCAATGCGAGGGGCGGCCTGCTCGGCCGCAAGGTCGAACTCGTCGTCTATGACGACAAATCGAGCGCTTCGGAAACGCCTGCGATCTATTCGAAGCTGCTGGACGTCGACAAGGTCGATATCCTGTTCGCCCCCTACGCGACGGTGCCGACGGCGCCGCTGATGCCGCTGGTCAAACAGCGCGGGATGTTGCTGATGGGCAATTTCTCGTTCCAGGTGAACAGCAAGGTCGGCCACGACATGTGGTTCAACAACGCACCATGGGGACCGGCCGACAGTTGGGCATCCACCTTCCTCGACATCGGCCAGAAGGCCGGCGGCAAGACCATTGCGCTGCTCGCGGCGGACCAGGAATTCGCCCAGAACCTGGCCAAGACCGCGCGGGAAGTCGCGACCAAGCTCGGCATGAAGATCGTGTTCGACCAGGCCTATCCGCCGAGCACCGTTGAATTCTCTGGCATCCTGCGCGCACTGAAGGCCGCCAAGCCCGACATCGTCTATGTCGCGTCCTATCCGCCGGATTCAGCCGGTATCCTGCGCGGCGTCAACGAGATCGGGATCGGCGACAACGTCAAGCTGTTCGGCGGCGGTATGGTCGGCCTGCAATTCGGCACGGTGATGGAGAACCTCGGTTCGCTGCTCAACGGCGTCGTCAACTACAATACATGGCTGCCCGAGCCGGCGATGTATCACGAGGGCACCAAGGCATTCTTCGAGACCTATACCAAACGCGCCGTCGAGGCCAAGGTCGATCCGCTCGGCTACTATCTGGCGCCCTACGGCTACGCCAACGGCCAGATGATCGAACAGGCCATCAAGGCCGTGGGGTCGCTCGACCAGAAGGCACTGGCGAAATATCTGCGCGAGAACACCCACAAGACCATCGTCGGATCGATCACGTTTTCGGCCGACGGCGAGTGGAAGGAAAGCGGGGTCGTGCAGGCCCAGTTCCGCGGCATCAAGGACAAGAACATCGAGCAGTTCCGCAGCCCGGGCAAGCAGGTGATCCTGTTCCCGCCGAAACTGAAATCGGGCGACCTGATCACGCCCTTCGAGGCCGCGCGCAAGTAGAACTCGCGGCCGGATCGCGGTGCGCCGATCGGGGATCGGCGCGCTTGCGCCTTCGACAACCGTGACGGGATCGACGACGTGACCGGGAAACGGCGGCCGAAGCGCGGGTCAGGGGGGACCTTACGTGTTTTCATTTGAACTGCTGCTCGATGCGGTGGTGATCGGGGTGCTGCTCGGCTGCTTCTATGCGGCGGTCAGCCTCGGGCTGTCCATCGCGTTCGGCCTGCTCGACGTTCCCCACGTCGCGCATCCGGCCTTCCTGGTGCTGGCGGCCTACGCCGTGTACTTCCTCAACGAGTATTACGGGGTCGATCCGCTGCTGGCGGGACTCATGATCACGCCGCTGTTCTTCCTGTTCGGCCTCGTCGCCTACCGGCTGTATTACGAAACCTTCGAAAAGCGCGGCAGCGACGCCGGCGTGCGCGGCATCGCATTCTTCTTCGGCATCGCCTTCATCATCGAGGTGCTGATCATCCTGCAGTTCGGCGTCGACCAGCGCTCGGTCACCGCTGATTATGTCGGCAAGGCCTGGCGGCTTGGCGACATGCGGATTCCATTCCGGCTGGTGGTCGCCTTCGTGGTCGCGGTCGGGCTGACGGTGCTGCTGACGCTGTACCTGTCGCGAACCTTCATGGGCCGCGCCATCCGCGCGGTGGCGCAGGACCAGGAGGCGCTGCGGCTGATGGGCGCCAACCCGATCCGGATCAAGCAATGGGCGTTCGGCATCGCCACTGCCGTGCTCGGCATCGCCGGCGCCCTGCTCATCATCGTCGCCCCCGTCGAGCCGACGCTGGATCGCGCCTATATCGGGCGGACCTTCTGCGTCGTGGTGATGGCCGGGCTCGGCAGCATGTCGGGCACGCTGGTCGCCGCCATCATTCTCGGCGTCGCCGAGACCGTCGTCCTCACGCTGTTCGGCGCCTCATGGGCCCCGGCGATTTCCTTTGCGATGCTGCTCGGCGTGCTCGCCGTCCGGCCGCAGGGCCTGTTCGGCAGGCGATCATGAAGCGCACCGGCATCTATTTCTGGACCGGAGCGGCGCTGTTTCTCGCCGGCGCCCTCGTGATGACGCAGCTGATCGGCAACCAGTATCCGTTCTTCGCCGGCTACGTGATCCTGCAGTTCATCGTGCTCGCGGTGGCCTGGAGCATCCTCGGCGGCTATGCCGGCTACGTCAATTTCGGCACCGCCGCGTTTTTCGGCATGGGGGTCTACACCGCCGTGTTCCTGTTCAAGGCGACCGGTGCGCCGCTGTTCGTGCAGATCGCCGCTGCCGCCGCCGTCGGCGCCCTGATGGGATTCGCCCTGGGTCTGCTGACCCTGCGGATGCAGGGCATCTTCTTCTCCATCGCGACCATTGCTGCGACCATCATCATCGAGACCGCGATCACCAACTGGCGCTATGTCGGCGGCGCGGCCGGCATCCAGCTGCAGCGGCCGGAGGTGACGGGGCCGTTCGACAATTACGTCGAGATGCTGTTCTTCGTGCAGGCGCTGCTGGTGGTGCTGGCGGTGGCGGTTTCGCGCTACATCCAGAAATCCTGGATGGGCCGCGGCCTGCAGGCGCTGAAGGACGACGAACTCGCCGCGGAATGCACCGGCGTGCCGACGCTGCGGCTGAAGCTGATGGCCTGCGTCATCTCCGGCGCGTTGATGTGCGCGGCCGGCGCCCCCGGCGCGATGTACCTGCAATATGCCGACCCCGCCTCCGCGTTCAACCTCAACTACTCGGTCTCGACGCTGGCGATGTCGCTGATCGGCGGCACCGCGCATTGGGCCGGCCCGGTGATCGGCGCGATCGTGCTCGGCACCACGCAGCAATTGCTCACCGTCACCATCTCGTCGGAAGTCAACGTGCTGGTGCTCGGCGTCATGCTGGTGCTGTTCGTGGTAGCCGCACCCGAGGGCATCATCGGGCTGATCCGGAAAGTTCGCCGCAAACGAAATGAGGGCGAGGGATGATGGAAGCCGAACCCCAGGCCCCCTTGCTGCGGATATCCGCACTAACGAAACGTTTCGGCGGCTTCACCGCGCTCGACAATGTCAGCGTCGACATTCCGCCGGGACAGCGCTTCGGCCTGATCGGTCCCAACGGCTCGGGCAAGACGACGCTGATCAACTGCATTTCCGGCGCGTTCCGCACCGAACCCGGCACCGTGACGTTCCGCGACGAGGACATCACGCGGCTGCAGCCGCATGTGCGCACGCGCCGCGGCATCGCGCGCAGCTTCCAGATCCCGCGGCCGTTCCGCAGCATGACGGTCGCCGAGAACCTCATGGTCGGGCTCGATTTCGCGGCGGATACCGGCATCATCGTCTCCGAGGCGCACCGGCGCGAGGCCATGATGTCGATCCTGACGCGGATGGGCCTCGCCTCGAAGGCCAACGTGTCGGCGACCAAACTCAGCCAGGTCGAATTGCGCAAGATGGAGCTGGCGCGCGCGATGGCGACGCATCCGAAACTGCTGATTTCCGACGAGGCGATGGCCGGCCTTTCCAGCTCGGAGGTCGACGAGGTGCTCGACCTGCTCATGAGCCTAGCGGATCAGGACATCACCATCATCATGATCGAGCACATCATGCAGGCGGTGATGCGCTTTTCCGACCGCGTGATGTGCCTCGAGGCCGGCCGGATCATCGCGATCGGCACGCCGGACGAAGTCATGGCCAACCAGCGCGTGCAGGAGGCCTACCTTGGCACTTAGCCTCGCCATCACCGACCTCGATGCGGGTTACGGCGCGGTCAAGGCGCTGCGCGGCGTCAGTCTGCATGTCGGGGCCGGCGAGACCGTCGCCCTGCTCGGCACCAACGGCAACGGCAAGAGCACGCTGATGAAGTGCGTCGCAGGCCTGGTGCGGCCGGAGCGCGGCGGCATGATCCTGACCATCGACGGCGTCGCGCACGATCTGACAAGGCTGTCGGCCGAAGCCATCGTCGATCTCGGCGTGGCGCTGGTGCCGGAGGGGCGGCGGCTGTTTCCGAAACTGACCGTGCTGGAAAACCTGATGCTCGGCGCCTTCCGCAAGCAAGCCCGGCAGAACATCGATCGCAACCTGGCGCTCGCCTTCGAGACCTTTCCGGCGCTGAAGGGGCTGCAGAAGCAACTGGCCGGCACCATGTCGGGCGGCCAGCAGCAGATGCTGGCGATCGCGCGCGCGCTGATGTCGTCGCCGCGCCTGCTGCTGATCGACGAGCCCTCGGTAGGCCTGTCGCCGCTTTTGGTCTCGCAGACCATCGCCAAGATCGGCGAGCTCAACCGGCATCTCGGTCTCACGGTGCTGATGGCGGAACAGAACTTCAACCAGGCGATCCGGATCGCGGACCGCGGCTACATCATCGTCCATGGCGAGATCGTGGTCGCGGCCGATTCGGTCGACGAGTTGAAAGGCAACGACATCGTCAAGCGGCTCTATCTCGGCGGGATCGTGTGATTGAGGACGCGCTCAATCGGCAGGATCATCGTCAGAGCATTCCGCTTCTAATGCTTCATCCTTCGAGACGCATCGTCTTGCGATGATCTTCTCTTCTCCCCTCCCTCCACGCGCCCTTGCGCGTGGCGGGGAGGGGTCGGGGGTGGGGGGTGGCGCGGCAAACTCGCTGGCTGAGGTGCGCGCGGATAGACCCCCCACCCCCGACCCCCGCCCCGCCGCGTCGCCGGGGGGGGGGGGGAGAAAAGCGCCCAGGCTCTG
>JBDRNF010000276.1:0-2300 GCA_043811435.1 Pseudomonadota bacterium | reverse complement strand
CACCGTCGGTGCGGACTTCGCCGCCGGCGCCTACGTCGCCAAGCAGTACACCATTCTCACCGCGACCGGCGGCGTGACCGGCACGTTCGACGGGCTGGTGAACACCAACCTGCCCGCGGGGTTCATTTCCAGCCTGAGCTACAACGGCACCAACGCCTTCCTCAATCTGAACCTCGCATTCGCATTGCCCGGAGGCGGCAACATCAACCAGCAGAACGTCGCCAATGCGCTCACCAACTTCTTCAACTCGACCGGCAGCATTCCGCTGGTGTTCGGCGGCCTCACGCCGGCGGGCCTGACCCAGATCTCCGGCGAGACCGCGACCGGCAGCCAGCAGACCACCTTCGACGCGATGAACCAGTTCATGGGCGTCATGACCGATCCGTTCATTTCCGGACGCGGCGATCCCGCCAGCGCGGGCGGTGGCGCGACCGGCTATGCCGATGAGGGCGCGATGGCCTACGCCGGCCGGCGCAATCCGAACGACGCCCTGGCGGCCATCTACACCAAGGCGCCGCCGCGCGCCGCGCCGTTTGAGCAACGCTGGAGCGTATGGGCGGCCGGCTACGGCGGTTCGCAGACCACCGACGGCAATACCGCACTCGGTTCGAACACCGCGACCAGCAGCATCTACGGCACCGCGGTCGGCGCCGATGTTCGCCTCTCGCCGGCCACCCTCGCCGGTTTCGCGCTCGCCGGCGGCGGCACCCAATTCAATATCGCCAACGGACTGGGCTCGGGCCGGTCGGACCTGTTCCAGGCCGGCGGCTTCCTGCGCCACAACATCGGCGCATCCTATCTGCTGGGAGCGCTGGCGTATGGCTGGCAGGACGTCACCACCAACCGCACGGTGACGGTCGCCGGCATCGATCAGTTGCGCGCCCAGTTCAACGCCAGCGCCTTCTCCGCCCGCCTCGAAGGCGGCAGCCGCTTCGTCACCGCCGGGTTGGGCATCACGCCCTACGCCGCCGTGCAATCCACCACTTTCGCACTGCCGTCTTATGCCGAAAGCGCAGTCGTCGGCGCCAACACCTTCGCGCTGGCCTACGGATCGAAAAACGTGACGGATACCCGCACCGAACTCGGTGTGCGCTCCGATAGATCCTTCGCCATGACCAATGCGATCCTGACGCTGCGCGGACGGCTCGCCTGGGCCTACGATTTCAACCCCGACCGCAACATCGGGGCCACGTTCCAGACGCTTCCGGGCGCGTCCTTTGTCGTCAACGGCGCACAACAGGCGCACAACAGCGCGCTGACCACGGCAGCCGCGGAAATGAAGTGGATGAACGGCTGGTCCGCCGCCGCTACCTTCGAAGGCGCCTTCTCCGAAGTGACCCGCAGCTACGCCGGCAAGGGAGTCGTACGCTACGCCTGGTAGGCATCGTCATCCTCACGCAACGGCTTCGCCGTCATCCTGAGGTACGCGCACTTGCGCGCCTCGAAGGATGGCCGCAAGCACCATCCTTGCTGCCATCCTTCGAGGCTCGCCGAAGGGGCTCGCACCTCAGGATGACGGTGAGGTTGTTGCAGCAATTGCCTCCACCGCGCTGGGATGCAGCACCGGAACATATCCCGCGCCCAGCGCACGCAGCGTCGAGGGCGGCGTCAGCAGCATGGGGCCCCAAATCGCATCAGATGCGGCGCGATAGCCGGCTGACGACCATGTTAGCGGCCGGCCCTGCACGACCAAATAGCTCTCTGTCCCCGCCTGCAGCATCGCGCCGTCGGGCAATTCGGCCAATGGCACCGCCAGCGCGTGTAGCCGCTTCCTGCCGCGATCCAGCCGCTCGCGGTGAAGCACGGCATCGATGTCGCGGGCGAGGACGCGGCTGACGCCATTGCCCTGCTCCCACGCCTCGCGAAACCTGACGGCATCGTCGCGGCGGCAATAGAAGCAGGGGCGATGGCCGGCGGCGAGCGCGGTGGCTTCATCGAGAAAGAACAGCTCGGTCCAGCTTCGGGTGGCCATCACCTCGCGCCGCCGGCCCCGGAATTCGCAGACGCAGGTCAGCCACGCCGGGCTGGCCCAGCGCCGCGTCAGGGTTTTGGTGTGGGGATCGTGGATGATGCCGCGATTGCCGGTGAACAGGCCGCGATGCGGGGTGGCGATGATATCGCCGGTGGGCGTGACGCGGTTTTGCAGCGGCATGGGTAGCTCTTTCTTCTCCCTCGCCCCGCTTGCGGGGAGAGGGTTGGGGTGAGGGGGACTCTCAACAGCCGGACTCGTTGAGAGTCCCCCTCACCCGGCGCTACGCGCCGACCTCTCCCCGCAAGCGGGGCGAGGTGAAGAAAGTTAC
>JBDRNF010000275.1:0-2030 GCA_043811435.1 Pseudomonadota bacterium | reverse complement strand
CCCTGCAGCTTCGCCAGGAGCCGCTCCAGGTCCCGGATCGCGCGATCCACGCGGCCGTGCCACAAACGCCATTTCACGGCTCTGATATCTCTATCGATGGTTGGAAGCGCTTCAATGGGGCTGGGCTGCGATCGCGCGATGTGATCGGCAATCTGCTGCATGGGCTGGATCTTCATGGCGATGTGGAACCAGTCGATGATGTGGGTTGTCGGCTTCGGCATGGCGCGGGGCACCCGCTTGAGAACTTCTGCGCCGTCCGAAATCACCGTCACATCGCCAAAGCCGCGATATCCGACTCCTTCAAGCGCGTGGAGGGCGCGATCGCGAATTGCTTGCTGGGCGGTGCTACTGGTGACGAAATAGCGGCCACCTGGTTCGCCTCGTCCTCCGCGGCCGCATCGGGCAACGACGAGCTCGAAGTTTCGCGCTGCATTGGGCTCGGCGCTGCGAACATGAGCGGTATCGATGCTGATGACGAATTCCTTGCGGCGATCGCCAGGAAGCTGCATCTCAAGCTGGCGACAGTCATCCGCTTGAGCTCTCGCCTTCCATGTTTCCCGTTCAATCTGGTCGTCGAGCCGTTCGCCGATCCTGATGGTCTGCTTGCGTACGGTCGCGTACGTCTCGGTGGGTTCAATCGGCAGGAACTCGGCCAGCACCTTGGCTGCCTGCCGGTAGGGCATCATGCTTCCCAAACGGGCAGTCAGCTCCATCAGTTCGGGCGTCGCTCGATCGGGGCAGATTTCCTTCAGCGGCGCGAAGGCGCTGTCCATGCCCGGATGGCAATCCTGGCACAGCATCCAGCGAGGATTACGGACCTCCACCGTGCCGAAGACGGTTCGGATCCGGCGTGATGTGTAGTCCTTGACCGGCCGGAACGTGTGGCAGTCCGGGCAGACCCGACGGAAGAGGGAGTAGGTCTCCGCCTCATGGGCTACGACTGCGCTTTGCAGCGTCGTCATAATTGTCTTTCCGTCCTCAATCGACAGACCAATGTCGCCGTCAAACAGACGTTCCCAACTCTTGTCGATACGAACCGCCTTCCGGCAAACGTCGCCGAACTCGTTCTTCCCCTCGATCGCGATCGTCCATTCCACCGCCATCGCTGCCCCTCCTAACAAAGCGATGCTGATGGACTGGACTGACCTAACAACCGGTGTCCGACCCCAGAGAAATTACCGGTCTCCGGCTTGGCTCCAGACTCCGCCTCTCCATAGAAGCTGCTACGGACTTCGCACCGGGTAGCCCTCCGCCTTCAGGGAAAGCACTGACCGGATTATCGTTTTTACGCCCCGCCTTCCACAGGCGCCGCGTGGGATTGAAGCCGGTGCCGCGCTTCCGCACGGTGCAGCAGCCACGTCGGCCCTAGAGCGACCAGGAATATGATCGTCACGACAATAAAACCATCCCGGAACGCGGCGGTGTTGGCCTGAATGATGACGGTTTGCGCCAGAAACGACGCGGCCGTCGGCAATTGCTGGAAGTCGGGGACACCCGCTGTCTTGACCATTGCAGCGACCTGGCTCAGGAACGTCATCGTGGCGGAGTTGTCGGTGGTTTGGGTCGCGGCGAACGCGTCAGCGTGCATGACGGTGCGCCGTTCCATGAACACGGCTAACAGGTTGACCCCGAACGCGCCACCAAGCTGGCGAATGAAGTTGATCGCGCCTGATCCCTGCGCGACCAGTTCTCTTGGAAGAACCTTAAGCGATGCAGAGGTCAGAGAAGGAAACACCAGCCCGAGGCCAATGCGCGAAAGAACGGTGAGCCAGGCAAGCATCCAGAAGGTGGTGTTGATGTCGATGTCGGCCGTCAGGTAAGAGGAATAGGCGAAAACGGCCATCCCGGAGCCGATCAACCAGCCGGACGGGAGTTTATCAGACATGCGTCCGGCAATCGGGAAGACAAAGACCAGCACGAATCCCGACGAGCCGATGACACTTTCACCTTTTGAAAAAGCCGTGAGCATGCTCATGTTGGCGATGTTGTTGATCCAGCGCGGAATGCCGCCCGAACGCTTGTAAAGCAGG
>JBDRNF010000274.1:0-2469 GCA_043811435.1 Pseudomonadota bacterium | reverse complement strand
AAGTAGGAATACAGCCGCCTTAGAAAGTAGCCGCTGTGAAGCGCGGCGAGGCAAAGTAACCCAGCTTCCCGCTTGATGTATCCGACTGCATGGAGTGAAGCAACTCGCTCCCCGTGTGTCATAAGCCCTGTAATAGATAGTTTCTGTCGCGAAACTCGTAACGCTTTTATTCGCAATTGCATCGGGCGTCTGAGAACACCGTAAACGCCCGCGCTCAGGTTCACTTTTCCTGGGGAACTCGCGTTTTTGCCATCGTTTTTGCGATATTTTTCCGCGCTTGTCGCTGCTGCTGCCGCCGCAGATGCGCCAGTTCAATCGCCAGCGTAACCCATCGGTCCACCAGTTTGCGTAGCCGGTGATAATTGCGCAGCTGCTTTTTTACTTCATCAACATTCTCCTGGCGAATAAACAGGCTCGTGCTCTTCCGGTGCCAGGTGTAGCTCACCTGATAGTAAGGGCCGTGCTTCGTCGGCGGATCCGCCTTGCACCGGCAGCGCGGATTGCCGCAGATGTTGAACTGCCGGGACAACGCGCCGGGGTGCACGTCCCCCAGTGCGGCAATGTCGTCCTTGATCTTCTCAATGCGCGCTTCGAGAGACCGTCTTTGTATCCTCATGAGCAGTGGATTGTGGCTCAATTGCCGCGAATAATCCATCCGGCATCGTTCGCCTTCATTTTTCACTGGACAGCGCGAGCCGACAGCTGTATAAGGCTGTCGTCCTACCCGAGGTGAATGATGACACGATTCGCACATCCCCAGGTCAGCTTCGCCGATCTCGAATTCCTGCTCCAGGGCATCACCCTCAATCCCGTGCTTCAGCACATCTCCGACTTCATCGACAATAATGCGCAGCTGGTCGAGAGAGTGCGCCGGGATCTGGTGCGAGGACTCAAGAATCCCGAGACCGGACGAAACGGTCTGACTGCCCAGCAGGTCATCCGTTCCCTGGTCCTCATGCGCGTCAAGAACTGGGACTACCGGGAACTGCGCGAACGGATCGCCGATGGTTACACCTTGCGGCGCTTCACGGGTTTCTACAGCAAGCCTGTGCCCAAGCACGACGCCTTCAACCGCGCTTTCAACCGGCTCACGCCCAAGAGCCTCGAGGAGATAAACGAACTGGTCCTGCGTGCTGCCGTCGAAAGCGGGCTCGAAGACGGCAAGCGGCTCCGCGTTGACACAACGGTCGTCCAGACCGATATCCATCATCCAACCGACAGCACGCTGTTGTGGGACACCGTGCGGGTCGTCACGCGGCTGGTGGGGCGGCTTGGCGAACTGCTGCCCGGCGGTGTTCCCGGCTTCGCGCGTCGCACGCGCAGTGCGCGGCGTCGCATGCAGGAGATCCAGCGCATGACGCCCAAGCAGCGTGAGCGCCGGCAAGTGAGGAAATACCGACAGCTCATCCAAACTACGGAACAGGTGATCGAGAACGCTTGCGGGGTTCTCCTTCGGACCAAGGAACTCCGGTGCGAAGACCTGCTTGCCGACATTGCAGCCGACGGGTTGAGGAAGGAGATCGAACGCTACTGCGTGCTGGGCGACCGGGTCGTCGATCAGTCCCGCCGCCGCGTGCTTCAGGGCCAACAGGTCCCAAACGCCGAAAAGATCTTTTCGATCTTCGAGCCACACACCGACCTGATCATGCGGGGCAAGGCCGACAAGCCGGTCGAGTTCGGCCACAAGGTTTTTCTTGCCGAAAGCGCCTGTGGCTTGATCACGCAGTACCGCGTGCTCGACGGCAATCCGTGCGACGAAGAACATGTTGAGCCTTCGCTCGATGATCACAAGGAGACGTTCGGTCGAGCACCGGAGCTATACGGTTCCGACCGTGGCTTCTACAGTCAGGGCAATGTGAAAGCATGCACCAAGGCAGGCGTTAAAATTGTCTGCATCCCACAGCGCGGCGGCAGGAAGGCTCCGGAACGTGAGCTCTACGAGAGCAGCCCCGCCTTCAAGAAAGGGCAGCGCTTCCGCGCCGGTATCGAAGGCCGCATCTCAGTCCTGTTCCGGGGCCGGGGAATGAAGAGAGCATTTGTCGAAGGCAGAGAGCACTTCGAGCTGCTCGTCGGCGCGGCCGTTCTTGCCAACAATCTGATGATCATCGCGAACCTTCTGAACAAGCGCGACAAAAAACGTCATAAACGAGCGGCGTAGTCGCGCCTGTATATCTCCGTTCTCCCCCCTCCGATGTATACGTGTCTCTGGTGAGCAACCGAGCGCCGATTTCGCCGGCCCGATGTCGCTCTCTGGCTCCCTTTGGGTACTCGTAGCGGTAGAATCGGCCCCGCACCGGAGCCGCCGGGACTACGGTACTGGCCCTTTTGGTGCGTTTCGCGACAGAAACTAGATAGTCTCGGCGCCGGGGTCGGATGTAACGAACCTACAAGAAGTAGCTCTCAGATCGCGGAGTAATCCAAGGCTGATGATGTCAGACTTGCGCCACGAAACATCCAACGCCCAATCCT
>JBDRNF010000273.1:0-100506 GCA_043811435.1 Pseudomonadota bacterium | reverse complement strand
CCAGCCTTTGGGGTGTCGGAACCACACGTCTTTGCCATCCGCTTCAGGCGCCCTGGTCAGGAACGCCATCCGCGTCCACCGCGTCCCCGTCCCGCACTGGTGACCTTGCGCAATGCCCCTCTGAGTGGGACGGGATGGCTGTGATATAACCTGATTTGCGCTTCCGAAAAACAGAAATATTTTTGCGCGACGGGATTGACATCGATTCCGATAAACCGAATTGATTTGCCCGTCGGGTAGTCACACCGCGTCACACAACGGCAGACGTCGCGCGATCACAGCCCGTCAGGTGGCAGGCCGGAGGCGTCGGCGGCCACCGGGCGGTGACGGATGCGCTCGCGGTAGAAGGCATAGAGACCCGAGAGCACGACGTTGCAGCACTCGTCACCATCAATGCAATGTGCCGGGCACATCGCCGAGCCGGAAAGGTCACAAGAATCTAGATCACGTTGCTGTAGAGGAACATCAATAGAAGCGCAGTGTTGACCAGAAGGCCGAAAAAAATCGTAAAAATAGAACACTGGGATAGCAGTTTGAATTGCGGGTCGTTCATCCACGTCTTTAAAAGCAAGAGCGCCAAAGCAACGATCCCCATAATCAGTGCTCTCAGCGAATTCTTAACTAACGGTGAAAGAGTCCCAGGGATGAATACCGAATCTATTACCTGCGAAGTCGGTGGGTCGATATGATTCCAGACGGCAATTCCATCGATCAGAATAGCGGCAACCAAGCTTGCGATCCAAGTCAGTACGAAGAACATACCCCACTTACGCGCCCTAACCATAGCTTCAGGACTGCTATCGATAATGAGGATCGAAAATCCCGTAACAAAAATCACACCGGCGGAAATAATGGTAGCGAAGAGATCGGATGCGATGCCTCGTTCAACGCCTGCGACGCTGTAGCGCGCAAGAATAAAGATAGCCAATACGACCGTTAACGTCAGAAAATTGAACGATAGCTGCTCCTGGGGAGCCGTGATGCGATCTGGACAAATACGCACGATACGCCAAGCCTCTAAGAATCGGTTAACGCTTCCCGTCAGGTCAGTCAGGTTGAAAGCCATGTAAATGTGCCAAAAATTGGTTAACGTCCAATAAACCATCGCTTGGAACTGGGAAATCCGCCGAATCCGTGCTCATTAAGGACGAACGAAGCCTGAGGCGATCCACCTAGTGGGACCTTAAAGCCAACGCATGTGCCTGCGGAGTTGACATTGGTACGATAGTGAAGCTCGGACCTGAGCATCGCAAAGTTATGGTCTACCGCAAAAGCGGTACCCACAATTGAAAACGTTCGCGCAATAAACGTATCGCCCTGCGTTCTTCTCACGCCTTCGAACTGGAAGGCATTGATAGTTGAAGGATCATTCGTACGCGCACAACGACCGTCGTCGCGTGGGTACTTGAAGTGAAAATCCTCAAGAGTTGAGCTCAGCATACCGACATTCGGATCGTGGAAATCTAAGTACTCGTTGACTCTCACCCTCCGTTCTATCGATGCTCGCCCACGCCGTTCACACGAATTAGTTCTCGGATCCATCGCCGGCCGATAGACATCCACGTAATTGGTTCTGTTATTTTGAGCTTTTACGATTTCCAATGAGACCTTCGCTGAAACCGCGCCGGTTGCCGAGAATGGACGAGACATAAAATATGCCAGGTAAGCCTCGGGAAATTGGGGCGGTAGCAAGAACCGAGATTCGATGGCTGCTGGCGACCACGCGGTGTTCGACAAGCGACCCGATATCAACAGCATACCGTCCTGTATCGGCATCTGGCTTTTCACGAGAAATGCCGTAGCCGCGCTACAGATTTGATCTCCAAGCGGTCGTGCCGCTGTCGGTCCTACTGTCGACGTTATGACGCCAATAACCGCGGCACAGAAAATTGGTCTGCAAACTCTCTTGAGCTTCATATTCCCCCCATTTGCTAAAACATTCAGATGAAAGGGCGAGCAGTATAAACCATAAAATCTACAGTAGCATAGGAGAATTCTCTATGAGGGCATCGATTTGAGCCTCAGAGCCCGTCAGGCGGCAGGCCGGAGGCGTCGGCGGCCACCGGCCGGTGACGGATGCGCTCGCGGTAGAAAGCATAGAGACCGGAGAGAACGATGATGGTGGCGCCCGTCACCATCATGGCGTCGGGCACATCGCCGAACACGAGATAGCCGAGCAGCATCGCCCACAGCAGCGCGGAATAACGGAACGGCGCCACCGCCGAGATGTCGCCCGAGCGCAGCGCCATGATGACGCATTGATAGCCGATCAGCAGCAGCACCGCGGCGAGCGTTAGCAGGCCGAGCGCGCGGGGCGACGGCGGCGTCCAGCCGCCGAGCGGAATGATGATGGCGGCGCCGGCGATCGTCACCGTGACGGTCGTCACCAGGGTGATGAACAGCGACGGCACCTGCGCCGGGATGCGCCGGGTCGCGAGATCGCGCACGGCGCAGAATACCACCGAGAACAGCGCAAACAGCGTGAACTGATTGAAGCCCTCGACGCCGGGCCGGACGATGATGAGGACGCCGATGAAGCCCGCGGCGATGGCAAGCCAGCGCCGCCAGCCGACCGGCTCGCCGAACATCAGGGCGGCGCCGAGCGTGACCGCCAGTGGCAGGGCCTGAAAGATCGCCGCGGTATTGGCCAGCGGCAGGTGCACGATCGCGGCCAGGAACGTCACCGTTCCCAGCACTTCGCCGGCCACCCGAAGCGCCACCGGCTTCATGACCAGCGTGCGCAGCGGCCGCAGTGCGCCCTGATGCCACGCCAGCGTGGCGATCAGCGCAATCGCGACCACGCCGCGCACCAGCATGATCTCGCCGAAATTCATCTCCGACGAAACCGCCTTGGTGATGGCGTCGTTCATGGTGAAGCCCGCCATGGCGGCGGCCATCAGCAGACTTCCGCGCATGTTCGGGGAAAGGGGCAAGCGGGCTTTCAAAGGTATCGTGCCCCGGACGCTGCGCAGCGCGAAGCGGTGCGCTGCTGAGCCGGGGCCCATCTGGTTTTACCGCCAACAGAGTGGGTCCCGGCTCTGCGGAGCAGCGTGCCGGACGATGCTTCGCATCGCCGGGAGAACGCTGCGCCGCGTCCGGGACACGAGCACAACTACTACACCGCGCCGGCCTTCTGCGCGTATTCCCAGGAGGCCTTCGACAGCGGCACGGTGCGCTTGGCCGATTCCATCGCCTTGGCGTTGGCCGCGGTGCCGTCGCGGACGCGGCCGGCGATCCCCTGGGTGATGCCGGCGAGCCGGAACAGATTGTAGGAGAAATACCAGTTGAGGTCGGGCACCGCACTGCCGGTGACGTTGCAGTAGATCTGCGCCGCCTCTTCCATGCTCGGAATGTTCAACGCCTTGAGGTCGGCATTGGCGAGGCCCGGCATGGTCCACTGCATCAGCAGATAGGTGAAATCCGCCATGGGATCGCCTGTTGTCGACAGTTCCCAATCCAGCACCGCCTGCACGCGCGGTTCCGTGGCATGGAAGATCATGTTGTCGAGGCGGTAGTCGCCGTGCACGATCGACACGCGCTTCTGTTCCGGCACCGTCTTCGGCAGCCACTCGGCGAGTTTTTCGAATTCGGGAATGTGCTGGGTTTCCGAGGCGCGGTACTGCTTGGTCCAGCGATCGACCTGGCGCGCGAAATAATTGCCGGGCTTGCCGAAATCGCCGAGACCGATGGCTTCCGGATCGTAGGTGTGCAGCTTCGCGAGCGTCTCGATCTTGCTGGTGAAGATCTTGCGGCGGTTGTCCGGCGTCTGGCTCGGCAGCGTCGGATCCCAGAAGACGCGCCCCTCCTCCATCGACATGATGTAGAAGGCAGCACCGATCACGGCGTCGTCGGTGCACAGCGCATAGGCTTTGGCGACCGCAAAGCCCTGCTTGCTCAGTGCTGCAATCACCTTGAACTCGCGATCGACCGCGTGTGCCGACGGCAGCAGCTTGCCGAACGGCCGGCGGCGCATCACATAGGATCGAGAGGGGGTGTCGAGCCGATAGGTCGGGTTGGACTGGCCGCCCTTGAACTGCTGGACAGTCAGCGGTCCCTGATATCCCTCGACATGTTCGCGCATCCAGCCGTCGAGGGCGATCTCATCGATCCGGTGCCGTTCCTCGACGGGCCTGGTGCCCGAAAACTCTTCGTCGTTCCTGACGCCTTCGGCCACAATGACGCTCCCTTGTTTCTTGGGGAGCGCCATTGCTGGCCGGCTCCCGTTAGTGCGTATTAGAGTTGGCATACTTCCGAAGTTCAAGTCTGGCAATGGCGCGGTTATGGACCTCGTCCGGACCGTCGGCAAGGCGCAGCGTGCGGATGCCGGCATAGGCCTTGGCGAGGCCCGCATCGTCGGAAACACCGCCGCCGCCCCATGCCTGGATCGCGTTGTCGATGATCTTCAGCGCCATGTTCGGCGCCGCCACCTTGATCATGGCGATCTCGAGCTGCGCGGTCTTGTTGCCAACCTTGTCCATCATGTCGGCGGCCTTGAGGCACAGCAGCCGGGTCATTTCGATGTCGGTGCGGGCTTCGGCGATGCGCTGTTCCCAGATCGAATGCTCGATGATCTTCTTGCCGAACGCGCTGCGCGTCGACAGCCGCCGCACCATCTTCTCCAGCGCCTCTTCGGCGACGCCGATGGTGCGCATGCAGTGATGGATGCGGCCCGGACCGAGACGGCCCTGCGCGATTTCAAAGCCGCGGCCCTCGCCGAGCAGGATGTTGCCGGCGGGAACGCGGACGTTCTCGAGCAGCACCTGGGCATGGCCGTGCGGGGCATCGTCGAAGCCGAACACCGGCAGCATCTTCTCGACGGTGATGCCGGGGGTGTCGAGCGGCACCAGGATCTGCGACTGCTGCTGATGACGCGCCGCGTTGGGATCGGTCTTGCCCATCAGGATCGCGATCTTGCAGCGGGGATCGCCGACGCCCGACGACCACCATTTGCGGCCGTTGATGACGTAGTGATCGCCGTCGCGCGTGATCGAGGTTTCGATATTGGTGGCGTCCGACGAGGCGACCGCGGGTTCGGTCATCAGGAAGGCGGAGCGGATCTCGCCGTTCATCAGCGGCTTCAGCCACTGCCGCTTCTGCTCCTTGTTGGCGTAACGGATGAACACTTCCATGTTGCCGGTGTCCGGCGCCGAGCAGTTGAACACTTCTGACGCCCAGTGGATGTGGCCCATTTCCTCGGCCAGCGGCGCGTATTCCAGGTTGCTCAATCCCGCGCCGCGGAATTCGTCGTCCTCATGCGCGGACGGCGGCATGAACATGTTCCAGAGGCCTTCGGCCTTCGCCTTCTTCTTGAGGTCTTCCAGAATCGGGATCACCTTCCAGCGGCCGCCCTCGGCGTCCTGCTGCTTGTAGATCGGCACCGCGGGCCGGACGTGCTTGGTCATGAACGACTGCACGCGATTGAGCCAATCCTTCTGGCGATCCGACATATTGAAGTCCATGGAGCGTTCCTCACCTTGTGAAATCGTTGGGCGCACTGTCTGCCCGCCATTCGCCGGCCGCAAGGCGATTGTGCGCCCTGGCGACGGCCGACGACCGCGGCGGGCCGCGTTCGAAATGCGAGTCATTACGAACAATGATTGACATTTGCGGCCCTTCAAACGATAGTTTCATACAAGTGTTTGAAATGCAACCGGCCAGATCGGCCCTGCATGGGAGCCATGACATGGCGTCGGATCACACCAGGAGCGCGATCCTCAGCGCCGCCGAGCGGCTGTACGCCGATCGCGGCTTCAGCGACGTCACGCTGCGCGACATCGTCGCCACCGCGAACGTCAATCTCGCGGCGGTGAACTATCATTTCGGTTCCAAGGACGAATTGATCGCCGAACTGTTCGTCACCCGCAGTCTCGCTACCAACCGCGAGCGGCTCAACGAGTTGAAGGCCGCGGAGGAAGCCGGCGGTGGCCGCGCCGGCATCGACGCGATTTTCCGCGCGCTGGTCGGGCCGACGCTGCGCGGCTGCCTCGGGCCATCCAGCGAAGGCTCGACCGCGGCGCGCTTCATGATCCGCGCCTCGATCGAATCGGTGCCGCCGATCCGTCGCATCAAGAACCGCGAGGTCGATCACTTGCGGAAATTCGCCGCCGCGATGCGGCGCTCCCTGCCCGGCCGCGCCGAGGCCGATCTCTATTGGGGCCTGCACTTCGCCCTGGCGATGGCGCACCACACGATCAGGGAAAGAGAGAGGCTGACCAAGCTGTCGGACGGATTGTGCGATCTCGACGACGTCGAGGGGATCATCGACCGGGTGGTCGCGGTGTCAGTGACGGCGCTGACTGGCGGCGAGACAATAGCCAAGACGCCCGCCAAGCTGGTGGCGCGGCGACCCTTGCAAACCCGCTAGGTAGAAGATACCTTTGGAGGAACCAAGGAACCCGTGCCATGGCCCTCAGTATCAAAGACCCCGAGACCGAGCGTCTGGCCCGAAATCTCGCGCGGCTCACGGGAGAGAACATTACGACGGCAACCAGGCGCGCCCTTGAGGAGCGGTTGCGAAGGGTTGGCGGCCATTCCCGCAAGGCCGCCCTGCTGGAGGATCTGGCCGAAATCCGCAGCCGCTGGAGTGCGATGCCGGTTCTGGATGACCGAAGGCCGGAGGAGATTCTCGACTATGACGCGCATGGCTTGCCGCGCTGATGGTGATCGACACATCGGCGATTATGGCGA
This sequence comes from Pseudomonadota bacterium, assembly GCA_043811435.1. Taxonomy (GTDB): domain Bacteria; phylum Pseudomonadota; class Alphaproteobacteria; order Rhizobiales; family Xanthobacteraceae; genus Bradyrhizobium. The sequence goes on along the minus strand of JBDRNF010000273.1, from coordinate 93,819 downwards.
TCGCCCTGAACGAACCCGATGCCGCAGACTTCGAAGCGCGCATTGCGGAGGATGCGATCCGACTGATTTCGGCAGCGACCGTACTCGAAGCCACCATCGTGCTCGAAACGCGGCTCGGCGACGCCGGCGGACGCGAACTTGATTTCTGGCTGTTCAAGGTCGGAGCCGAGATCGTCCCGGTCGATGCCGAGCAGACCGACCTCGCGCGCCGGGCCTGGCGTCGCTATGGCAAGGGACGCCATCCCGCCGCATTGAACTATGGAGATTGCTTTTCCTATGCGCTGGCGGTCTCTCGCGGCGAGGCCCTGCTGTTCAAGGGCGACGACTTCGCCAAAACCGGCGTCAACAACCGGCGTGGCGAAGAAATCCCGGAATAGTGCGCGCCAAGGCGGCGGCCCCGGGGCCGCCAGACCACTGATGTGGCGCAAGCCTTGCGATTGCCCGCCGTCAAGTTTTGCCTGGCGTCCAGGCTAGACTATCTTCCGCTGCTTCAGCTCGGCCAGCTTCGCCGCGTCAACCCCGATCGTCGCCAGCACATCCTTCGTATCGGCGCCGAGCAGTGGCGGCGCGCGATACTCTTTCACCGGGGTGCCGGAGAAGGTGATGGCGTTGCGGATCAGCGAAAGGTCATGCTCGAAGGGATGCTCGACCTTGATCTGCATGCCGCGCGACTGAACGTGCGGATCGGCGAACACCTGCGCGAAATCGTTGATCGGCCCGCAGGGCACGCCGGCCTTCGCCAGTTCATCGAGCCAATGCGCCACCGGCTTTTTCAGGAACAGGCCGGCAAAGATCGCCATGATCTCCTTGCCGTGCACGACGCGGTCGTTGTTCTTGAGGAATTTCGGATCGGTCGCGAGCTCGGGCTGGCCGAGCACGGCGCAGGTGCGCGCGAACTGGCCGTCATTTCCGACCACCAGCATCAATTCGCCGTCGGTGCAGCGGAACACGCCGGCGGGCATGCCGCCATTGCCCCAGGTGCCGCGCCGCGGCGGGGTCTGGCCGTTGACGAGGAAGATCTGCGCGTAATGCGACAGCGAGGCGATCACGGTGTCGAACAGGCAGACGTCGACATGCTGCCCCGCCCCGCCATTGGCCTTGCGGTGATAGAGCGCTGCCAGAATGCCGATCGACGAGTTCATGCCGGTCATGTAGTCGACGATGGAGGGCCCGACCTTCATCGGCCCCTCGCCGGGCTCGCCGTCAAGATGGCCGGTGACGCTCATCAGGCCGCCCATCGCCTGCAGGATGGCATCGTAGCCGGCGCGCGGCGCGTAAGGTCCGGTCTGGCCAAAGCCGGTCACCGAGCAATAGATGATGGCGGGGTTGATCGCCTTGATCGATTCATAGTCCAGCCGGTAACGCTTGAGATCGCCGACCTTGTAGTTCTCCATCATGACATCGCAGGTTTTGGCCAGCTCGCGGACGATGTCCTGGCCTTCCGGGGTCGCGATGTTGACGGTGACCGATTTCTTGTTGCGGTTGGCGCACAGATAGAACGAGTTGTTATTGTTCGCCTTGCCGTCGGGGTCGCTGAGATAGGGCGGGCCGAAGGCGCGCGCATCGTCGCCGCCGCCCGGCCGCTCGATCTTGATCACCTCGGCGCCGAGATCGCCCAGCATCTGTGCCGACAGCGGCCCCGCCAGCACGCGCGTCAGATCGAGAATTTTGATGCCTTGAAGCGGCAGAGCCGACATAGAGATTCCTCCGGAATATTGATCTTGTCGCGCGGGAGCACGCGCCCGGCGAAATGTGAATCAGCGGATACACTATTTTTCGCCCGGCGAGCACTGCGCTCAGGGCATGAAGCTATCTGATCTCGGCACGGTGTCGGCCATCGCTCCCCGACCGGTGCGCCGGGTCGCCGGCGAGACCCAGGACGACGTTTCCCCGCCTTTGGCGCAGCGTGGGGCGCCCGCCTCGCCGGGGCGAGTCCGCTCTCCGAGATGGGTCCTGAAAAGGTTGCAGCCGGCCCGTTCGGTCAAATCGGCGTGTACGGCCCCAAGTTTTTCACCTGCTCGTTCGAACCGGTTCTCATCTGTCGGCGTCGAACTCCCGTGCGAACCATTCCGGTTTCGCCAACAGGGAATGGAGAGTTTCGATGTCGGTGAAGTCAACACTATCAGCAGCTGCGCTGGTCGCCCTCGCCATGGGCGCCATGGCGACGACCAACGCCAACGCCGACGCCTTTGTACCCCGGCTCTGCGAGGAGGCGGTGTCGCGGCAGGCCTGTGCGAGTCACTTGGCCTATATCGCGACACTCTCGCGCCAGACCACCTCGGTCAGGAGCGATAATCGGGCGATGCTCGACGCCGGCGGTGGTGGCGGCGGCGGTGGCGGTGGCGGTGGCGGCGGAGGCCGCTGAGCTACGCTTGCTTCGCAAGATCTTGCAGTGCGCCGCCGGAATGACTCCGGCGGCGTGCGGCATTTTGGCGACCATTGCGCCTGACGGTCGCCCGCTACGTCCCCCTTCAAGGCTGATCGACGATGGTCGGACGCGATACGACATAGGCCGCACTGGCCAGCAGCAGCGCCGCAACGCCGGCAGCCAGCGGCAGCGACGGATCCGCGCTGTACCAGAACGCAAAAAATCCGAACGTCATCCCCGCGCAGGCCGTGATCTTGCCCGGTCGCGAGATCGCCCCCTCGGAGCGCCAGTCGCGCAGGGGTTTGCCGAACGTGGGATGATCGAGCAGCCACGCCTCCAGCCGCGGCGACGAGCGGGCGAAGCAGCCTGCCGCGCCGATCAGGAAAACCGCCCCCGGCATCAGCGGCAGCACCATGCCGATCACGCCCAGCGCGACCAGCACACAGCCCAGGCAGAAGTAGAAAACCCGCATTGCTTTGGCCGCCTGTGCGTGGCTTCAAACAGGACTCGCGCTTCAAACAAGGATTGCTCGCTCCCGGTTGATCGCCCCAGCAGGAAATAACAGCTTTTCACGGCATGGGAAGGATGTTTTGACGACGAGCCGCTCCGCAATCAGCACGGCCAGTGGTCGAGCGAATTCTGCGCAAGCTCGAACATTGCGCAAGCACGCAGCAATTCGGCATCGCCGCGAAATTGTCCGACAAGCTGCAGGCCGATCGGCAGCCCGTCGGCACCGAAGCCGCAGGGCATGCTTACCGCCGGATGTCCGGTCATATTGAAGGGCATCGTCCAGGGAAACCAGTTCGGGCGGACGTTGTCGAACACCTCACCGTCGATTTCGATGGTACCGAACAAATCCTGCTCAATCGGAAGCGCGGTTCGCAAAATCGTCGGCATGACAAGAAAATCGGCACGCTGCAGCAACGCCTGCACCCGCCGGAACAGGATGGTGCGGTCGAACATCGCCTGCTGATAGTCGACACCGCTGATCCGCTGCGCCAGCGCCAGTTGCCTGAGGAAGGTGTCGCTCAATTCGTCCCGGTGCTCGGCCGCGAGTTTTTCAAACCGGGTTCGCCAGACGGTGTGATTGATCGCGCGCCAGATCGGCTCGACGTCAAAGCCGTCGCCAGGCATCTCCTCGAGTTCGGCGCCGAGCGCCTCGAGCGTTTTCAGGCCTGTGTGGAATGCCGCCGTCACATCGGCGGAAGCCTTGCGGCCCGGCGGCGCGAGGCAGAACAGAATTCGTTTGCCGCCGAGGTCGCCCAGCGGCAACGCGTCGGCAACGAAATCCCGGGCGGGAATTCCGATCGACCAGGGGTCGGACGCATCCTCGCCGGCCATGACCTGCATCATCAGCGCTGTGTCGGCGACCGTGCGCGTGGTCGGGGTGACGTAGGTCTGGTTGCCGAAGGCGTCCGGCACCTGACTGTGGGGAATCACGCCATTGCTCTGCTTCAGCCCGACAACGCCGTTGCAGGCGGCCGGGATGCGGGTCGAACCGCCGCCATCGGTTGCCACCGCAAGCGGTGCAATTCCGCTTGCGACCGCCACCGCCGCACCGCCGCTCGAGCCGCCGCTGCTGCGCTCACCGCTCCAGGCGTTGCGGGTGCGGCCAAACAGCGGCGAATCGGTCAGGCATTTGGTGCCGAATTCCGGCGTCGTGGTCTTGCCGATCAGGATCGCGCCCGCCGCGCGCAACCGCGCTACGGCCACGGCGTCATGGTCGGGGACATTGTCCCTGTACGGAATGGCCCCGAAGGTCGTGCGGACGTCTTTGGTGTTGACGATGTCCTTGACGGTAAACGGGATGCCCTCAAGAACCCGAAGCGGATCGCCGGCCATGATCCTGCGCTCGGCATCCTTTGCCTGAGCCAAGGCCTCGTCCGCACAGAGTGTAATGAAGCAATTTAGTTCAAGCTGTAATCGCTTCGCTCGGGCGATTACCGCACTTGTGACTTCGGACGGTGAAATCTCCTTGCTACCAATGCGCCGTCGCAGGTCGGCGGCGGAGAGGAAGCAAAGTTCATCACTCATCTTCAAACCACTCCCCAAAGAGCCGAACACCGTCACCCGCGACGACAAGGGAACCCGCGGCCCCAGGCCTCAACCGGATTGACAGCGAGAATGACACTTTTGTTAACTCGCGGTCCAATACGAATTTTGCACCAACCCATATGGTTTCGGTATGCCTATCGACCTCCGCCGGCTTCGCTACTTCGTTGCCGTGGCAGTTCGTGCTGGCGCACGCCGTTTTACCTAAACTTGTCCCGGAACTGCGTCGTTCCCTGCCGGTCTTCAGGCCCTTCTCGGACGCGGCGGATAACATCGAGATTGCCGTTTGCTGGCGACGGGATACGCTCAGTCCGCTCATTCGAAACTTCGTCAAAAGCGCCGGGAAAGTCGTCGGACGAACGTGATTGGCAGCAGGACTGGCGGGAAATGGGCCGACCTCTCGAACAGTCAAGCCAGGTCTCCGCCGTTCCAGAAGCCGGCCTCACCAGGCGTAGCGCACCGTACCCTTGCCGGCGTATGAGCGCGTCACGTTGGAGAACTCGCCCTCGAAGCTTGCCGAGGCCGACCAGCCGTTCAGCCACTTCATTTCAGCGGAGACGGTGGTGAGCGCGGAGTCGGCTGCCGCCCGCGCGCCGTTGACCACAAAGCTCGCGCCCGGCAGCGCCTGGAACGTCGCGCCGACGAAGCGATCCGGATTGAAGTCGTGTGCCCAGGCGGCGCGGCCGCGCAAGGTGAGGACGCCGTTCGCCATGGCAAAGGACTTGTCGGTGCGCAGGCCGAGTTCGCTGCGCGTGTCAGTCACGCCTCTGGCATCATAGGCCAGCGCGAAGGCATTGCTCCCCGACACGACCGTCTCGGCATAGGCTGGCAGATTGAACGTCGTGAACTGGCCCGCGGCATAAGGCGTGAGGCCGATGCCACCGATCCACGGCGAAATGAGGCGATAGCCGCCTTCGACGCGGCCGCTCCACGCAGTGACGTTGTACTCGGCACGCAGCCGATCGACGCCAGCGAGCGTCACGGTGCGATCGGTGGTCACGTCCTGCCAGCCATAGGCCAGCGCGGCGGAGATGTAGCTCGGACCGTTGGTGTGGCGGACATAGGCGCCGGCCTGGAACAGATCGGAGCGGCCGGTGCCGCCAGCCGTGACGGCGAAGCTGGTGCCGCCGCCGGCGAGCGCGAAGCCGGCGAGTGTCTGCGGCGAGAAGCCGTATTCGGCGCCGGCGGCGGTGCCGACCAGGCGGCTGGTTGCGCTGTTCGATCCCTGTGCGGCGTTGCCGTCGGTGGTCTGCGATCCGCCGAAGCCGGCGGCCCACACGTTCCAGCGCTGCTCGAAGGTCCTGGCCGCGGGCAACATGGCGAAGGCATCGCGCGCGGCGCCAGTTGGCGTGCTGTCGGCATAGGCCGGCGGCGCGGATGCGCCGGCGCGGCCGGCACTGAAGGGATCGGTGAGCAGGCCCATGAACTGGCCCATGGCCTGGAAAGTTGTCTGCTGCGAGCCTGCCGCGGTCTCGCCGGAAGCTTGCGTCAGGCCAGCCGAGGTCAGCCCGCTATAGACCAGCGAGATGCCGCCATTGGCGTTGAAGGAATTGATGATGGCGTTGCCGACATTCTGCTGGTTGCCGGAAAGGCCGCTGCCCGGCGGCGCGACGAAGGTCAGGATCAGGTTGAGATAGGCGTGGGTGGCGTCGTAGCTCAGCGTGGTGTGGAAGTTTGACGGCAGATTGGTCTCGACGAAAGAACCGAACGTGCCGTCGACGCTGCCGGCGGTCAGGATGGTGTACTGCCTGGCGACGTAGCTGCCATTGGCATAGACCGCCTTGAGCGTCGCGCCGCCCAGCGTCGCCGTGCCCGAGACATTGACGGAGCTCGACGTCGCCGGGTCGATCTGCACCATGTAGGCGGCGCCGGACTGCAGCGCGAGGCTGCCGGCGATGGTCAGCGACGAATTGGCCGTGCCGTTGCCGGCTACGAGCGTACCGCCGCTGTTGACGGTCGCGTCGCCGACGACACCGCCGCCGCCCAGCGTGGCGCCACTATTGACGGTGACGGCACTCGATGCGGCGATCGATCCGTTCACGACGAGTGCGCCGGCATCGACGACGGTCGCGCCCGTGTAGGTGTTGATGCCCGACATGGTCAGCGTGCCGGTACCGGTCTTGACCAGCGATGTTCCGGTGACGATCCCGTCGCCGGTGAGCACGCCGGTGACGATGGTCGACAGATTGTTGCCGCCAACCGTCAGTTCTGCGCCGTTGAGGTCGAAGCGGCCATTGCCGGCGATTGAGCCGGCGCTGATCTTGCCGTCGCTGCTCGGGCCGGGGGTGAAAAAGTCGATGACGGCGCCGGGCGCGTTGTTGATCAACTGCGCGCTGTCGGGCGTGGAATTGCCGTCGAACAGTACGGTGCCTTTGTTGGTGATGACAGCGCTGCCGGCATTGGTGTTGCTATAGAACGTCAACTGATTGTCGTTTGTGATCGATGCGTTGCCGGCGGTGGAGCTGTTACTGAAAATAATAGTGCCGGCGTTGGTGATCGCTGCACTGCCTGCGGTGCCGCTGTTGCGGAATTCGATTGTGCCGCTGGCATTGTTGGTGATGGTCGCGTTACCGGCCGTGGGGACGTCGCCGAAGTTGCCGCCCCAGAAGCTCATCTGACCGTTGTTGACAACCGTGGCGTTGGCCAGTGTGGCGCTGTTGGCGATCTCGAGCGTGCCTGCGGCGGCATTGGTGATGCGCGCGCTGCCGGCGCTGGAGTCACTCCAGAAATTCAGGCTGTGATTGTTGGCGATCGTGGCGGTTCCAGCCGTCGAGCTGTAATAGAAGTAGATCCACCTGTCGTTGGTGATCGTCGCGTTGCCGGCCGAGCTGCTGTCTTCCAGATAGAGGCCCATGTTATTGGTGATGGTGGCGTTGCCCAGCGTGGCACTGTTCCAGGTGACGAGGCCGCCGTTATTGACAATGGTGGCGTTGCCGGCCGTGCTGGTATCCCGGAACCAGAGGTTACCGATGTTGACGTTGATCGTGGCGCTGCCGGCCGTGCTCGTATTGTAGAAGTTGACGTAGCTATAGTAATTGTCGCCGACGGTGAGCGTTGCGTTGCCGGCCGAGCTGGTGTTTCTGAAATTCGTCGTGCCAGTCGTGGTGATCTGAGCATTGCCTGCCGTGGCGACGTCCTTGAATTCGAGCGTGCCTGTATTGGTGATGGTTGCACTGCCGGCTAAGGCGGCGTTGCTGAATTCGAGGGTGCCGGGATTGATGATCGCGGCGCTGCCCGCGCTGGTATTGTTGCGGAAGGTTGTCGTTCCGCTGTTGGTGATGCCGGTGATGCCGCTGGTGTCGGCGTTGACGACGTCGAAGGTGCCGCCGCTTCCGACAGTGACCGCGCCGAGGATGGAGCCGATTCCGGTGGCGCTGCCGAGCTGCAACGCGCCGCCGTTGATGGTCGTGCCGCCGATATAGGTGTTGAACCCTGACAGCGTGAGCGTGCCCGTGCCGATCTTGACCAGCGACCCGGCTAAGTTGATCCCGTCATCCGTGATTGTGCCGCTCACTTCGGTCGAATGATTATTGGAGCCGACCGTGAGTTCGTTATTTCCAAGGTAGAAGCCTCCGGCACCCGCAATCGAACCGGCGCTGACCTTGTTGCTGCCGTTGACGCCTGTGCCCCAGAAGCGGGCGACGCCATTGTTGATGATGGTCGCGTCGCCAGCCGTGGCGCGGTCCTGGAATTCCAACAGCCAATCGTTGGTAATTGTAGAGGTGCCGGCTGTGCTGTCGCCGAGAAACAGGAGTGAGCCAAGGCTGTTGTTGGTGATCGTCGCGCTGCCGGCACTGGCGTTGCCGCTGAACTCGATGTAGCGGTTGTTCGTGATGCTGCCGCTGCCGGCCGAGCTGCTGTTTGCAAACCAGGTATATTTGTTGTTCGTGAGGGTTGCGCTTCCAAGGGAGCTGGTCTGTAAGAATTTGAGATTGGCCGCGTTGACAGTGATCGTGGCGGTACCCGCCGAACTCGCGCTACCGAAATTGATGCCGCCGTCGGCACTGTTGAGGCTGATCGTGGCGCTGCCGGCGGAGCTCGTATCGTTGAAATTGAGGGAGACGTAGCCATTGACGGCGATGTTTGCGCTGCCGGCGGAGCTGGCGTCGAAGAACTGGACGAATCCGGCATTGGCTGTGATGCTTGCGTTGCCCGCCGTGCTGGTATTCCTGAAGTTCACCGCCGCCGAGTCGTTGGTGATGAATTGAGCATTGCCTGCGGTGGACGTTTCATAAAAATCGGTCCTGCCGAAGCCGCTGTTGGTGAAGGTCGCATTGCCGGCCGTGCTGCTGGCATTGAAATCGATACGGTTGTAGTTGCTGACGGTGGCACTCCCGGCGCTGCTTGCGGTGAAAAAGTTCAGGTTGCCGTTGTTGGTGATGGTCGCGCCGCCGGCCGTGCTGGCGTCGCGGAAATTCACCGTGTCGCTGTTGGTGATTTGCGCGCTGCCGCCGGTTGCGGTGTCCTTGAATTCGAGGAGGCTGTTGTTGACGATCGTCGCGCTGGCGGCCGAACTGCCGTTCTGGAAAGTGACGGTCTGGTTGTTGGTGATTGTGGCGTTGCCGGCCGTGCTCCCGTCAAAGAAATTGGCCAAGCCGGCATTGATGTTGAGCGAGCCGGCGCTGCTCGTGTTCCTGAAGTTCAGGGTCCCGGTGCTGGTGATGCTGGTGCTTTCGGCATTCAGGTTGCCGTAGAAGGTGGTGACGCCGGCATTCGCGATGCTGGTGATGCCGCTGAGGCTGGTGTTGAAGAGGTCGAGTGCGCCTCCAGCGCCGACGCTGATCGGGCCGAGGATCGTGCCGGCGCTGCCGGCGGTGCCAAGCTGGAGGGTGCCGCCGTTGACCGTGGTGCCGCCCGTATACGAGTTCGCAGCCGACAGCGTCATCGTACCGGTGCCGGTCTTGACCAGCGAGCCGCCGGTCCCGGAGATCGCGCCGCGCACCTCGGTCGACTGATTGTTGGAACCGACCGTAAGCTCGTTGGCCCCCAGCAGATAGGTGCCGGAGCCCGCAATCGAGCCGGCCGTGAGCATGTTATTGCCGGCGGCTCCGATTGAGCCGGAGAAATCGACGAGACCGCCGGCATTGTTGGTGATGGCAGCGTTGCCGGCATTGCTGGTGCCATGAAAGAGCAGCCGGCCATCGCTGGTGATCGTCGCGCTGCCGGCCGTGCTGGCGTCATCGAAGACCGTGTCGGCGTGATTGACGATGGTCGCGCTGCCGGCGGAGCTGCCCGCGCGAAAGGTCAGGCTGCCGTTGTTGGTGATGCTCGCGCTGGCGGCCGTACTGGAATTATCGAAGGTGATGCTGCCGCTGCCGGCGTTGGTGATGACCGCGGTACCGGCTGAGCTGGTGGTCTGAAAGTCGAGGGTCCCGGTGTTGGTGATGGCGGCATCGCCGGCGCTGCTGGAGCCGGTAAAGCGGAGCTGCGAGCTATTGGTGATGCCGGCGGTTCCGGCGGTGCTGTTTTGAAAGAACACCATGACAGACTGGTTGGCGATGGTCGCATTACCGGCCGTGCCGCTAACGTCGAAGACGAGAGTGCCTGTGTTGGTGACGTTGGCGTTACCGGCGCTGGCCAGGCTGGTAAATGTTATGCCGCCAGTGTTGGTAATGGTCGCGTCGCCCGCCGTACTGCTGTCAGTGAAGGTGATGCCGCCGGGATTGGTGATGGTTGCATTGCCCGCCGTGCTGTTGCCAGCGAAGGACATGTAATTGGTATTGGCGATGATGGCGCTGCTGGCTGTGCTGTCTGCGCGAAAATCGAGGGCCCCGGTATTGGTGATGGTCGAGCTGCCGGCTGAGCTGCTGCTGTAGTAGAGCAGAAAACCGCTGTTGGTGATGGTCGCATCGGCGGTCGTGGTGCTGTGGTAGAGATCGATAAGGCCGGCGTTGTCGATGGTGGCGTTGGCAGCCGTACTGGTGCCTTCGAAGCCGATGATGCCGATGTTGGTGATCGCCGCGCTACCGGCCGTGCTGCTGTCGCGGAAGTACGTGGTCGCGCTGTTGCTGATGGTGGCGGTGCCGGCGCTGCTCGAATTGCTGAACTGGAGGACCCCCCCACCGCCGATGGTGGTGATGGTGGCACCTGCGCCGTTGACGACGATCCCCGCACCGTCAAGTATAAGCGTTTGACCGATCGTCAGGTCGTAGGCAGGCGCCCCCGCATTGAAGGTCAGGCCGCCGATCGTGGTCGTGGGGGTGGCCGTCGGTGCAATCGACAGGCTGGTGGTGTTCGACGCGCCGAAGGAAGCGGTGCCTGACGGCACTGTTCCCGTGCTCCAATTGGAGCCGGCGAGCAAATCGCCGCTACCGGGAGCGGCGAGCCAGGTCGCATCCTGCGCGCGGGCCGGCGTGGCCGGCAGCGTCCAGGCCAAAGCCAGCGCCGACGATGTCAGCAGTGCGGCCCGCAGGCGGCGGGTCGCCGCGAAACAATCTTTCCCCGTCCTCATCCACTTTCCCAACGCACGGTCCCGCGTCATTGACGGAAATGTCGCATTGGGCCGGAGGGGTGTCCTGATAAGTGGCCGGCACGTTTCTGAAACTTTTCTGATATTTTCATTCAGGCCCGATTTTCGGGCATTTTGGACAGATAGGATCCGCCTGGGTGGATCATTTGCGCTCGCGACATTCCTGCAAGCCGATCGTTACGATACGCCGGAGGCCTCGCGCTGGACGGGGTTGCTCGGCGCGGGATTGGCCAATCTTCTGATGGGGCGCAAAGAGGAAGCGGCGTCCTGGCTGGAGCGCGCGATCGCCACCACGGCCGGCACCAGGCGCTCGCATATGCTGCTAGCCGCCTACCAGAGATCGGGCCGGTTCGAGGTGGCTTAGGCGGCGATCCAGAAGGGACTGAGGCTGCGGCCCGGCACGACGAAGCTGAGCGTCTGGCCGCCGACGAAGAACTTGAGTCCGGTGTATGTCGCCGCGGCCGATCGGGTCATTCAGTCCATGGTGGACGCCGGATTGCCGGAGCAATGAATGCGGGGCGACCTTACCACTCGCGTAAAGCAGCCCACTTGTCAGAATGAATTCCGGCCCCCTCGCCAAGCCTGAGAGCCAAGGCCATGAAAGGCTGGAGCGGGTGAAGGGAATCGAACCCTCGTATTCAGCTTGGAAGGCTGCTGCTCTACCATTGAGCTACACCCGCATCTGGCGATGAACTATCACGCCGTTTGGACGGCCTCAACCGGTTGCGGCGGATTTGGTCCGGTAAACGACATTTGTTCCGCCGGCGCCACCCCTTAACATCGCCCGAATCCGTGCCTATACTGATGTTTCCATCAACGCAACGAAAGGAGGTGATCCAGTGTCTCTTACCAAGCGCTGTCACCTCGCTGGGATCGCCCGCTAGGCTCTAAACGGCCTGGCATCGGGGCGCTCTCAGCCCTGGACCAGCGAGTTCAAAAGTTGGAGCGCGACGGGAGCCATCCCGTCGCGCTTTTTTGTTGCCGGTTCATTGTCTGGAATTTTCGGGGATCAGAAGCCGCAGACATTGACCGGTCGCGGGCGCGGCCCGCGGCGGTTTTCGACCATCCGCTCGCCGCCATTGCAGGCCGAGCTGCCATAGTAGCGGTGATGGCCGGCGACATCGTGCCAATCGCCCGCCTGAGATGTCGCAGGGGCCCGCACGCGATCGCTGATGATGGAAGCTGGCTTGCGTAACATGACCGTCTCCGTTGGTGGGCGCGCAATTGCTGCGTTCTGCCCATCAGTCGCGAGGTCCGAGAGGCGCGTTCATGACCGCTCTCAACTATCGTGTTTCAGGAATGTTTTGTCGCCGCCTGCCGCAACTTGCGACAAAGCAGCCGGCGGGGCAGAATTTCCTGCGAAACGCCGGCTGTCGGGATCGGCCCTGGCCAAACGTCCTCCGGCTGGACGCAACCGCGCCCCGGTGCCCCCGAACAGCCGATCCCGCAAGCAAGGAAACAGCGATGCTTTATGCCCTCCTGGCCTACCATGTCGAAACCGAGGTCACGTCCTGGACGCCGGAGGAAGATGCGGCGCTGATGGTCGACCTGCATCGGGTCCATGACCGGCTGCACCAGGAGGGACGGCTCGGGCCGGCGGCCCGGCTGGGGGCGACCAAAAAGGCCCGCACGCTGCGCGGCCCGGGCGCCGGAACCGTCATCGATGGCCCGTTTGCCGAGACCAAGGAGCAATTGCTGGGCCTTTATGTCCTCGACTGCGCCAGCGAGGAAGCCGCCATCGAGGCCGCCCGCGACCTGCGCCGGGCCAATCCCAGCGCGGTTTACGAGATCCGCCCGGTCCAGCTCTATCTGCCCGGGGTGCCTTTCCCGGTGACGGAGGCCGCCGGCGACGCCGTCTAGTCAGGACGGCTTTGTCTCGTTCTTCCCGAACACCCGGCTGGCAAGCACGTCCGACGCCTCCAGCGACAGGATGTCGTCGGCGGTCAGCACGCGGTCGAGATCGGCGACCAGGCGGCTGGCCTGGCGCAGGCGCATGCGGTCGAGCGCGTTGCGGATCGAGCGCGCGTTGGAGAACAAGGGCTGGGTCTTGCGCAGGGTGATGTAGCGCACGAACGCCTCGCGCGCGCCGGCGCTGAATCTATAATTCATGTCCTGCAGCATCAATTCGGAGATCGCCAGCAATTCGTCGTCGGAATAGTCCGGAAAGTCGATGTGATGGGCGATGCGCGAGCGGAAACCGGGATTGCTGGCGAAGAACTTGTCCATCCGGTCGCCGTAGCCGGCGAGGATCACCACCAGGTCCTCGCGCTGCGATTCCATCACCTGCAGCAGGATCTCGATGGCTTCCTGGCCGTAGTCGCGCTCGTTGTCGGGACGGTGCAGGTAATAGGCCTCGTCGATGAACAGCACGCCGCCCATCGCCTTCTTCAGTATCTCTTTCGTCTTGGGCGCGGTGTGGCCGATATATTGCCCGACCAGTTCATCGCGCGTCACCGACACCACCTGGCCGCGGCGCACGAAGCCGAGCCTGTGCAGGATGCTAGCGATCCGCAGCGCCACGGTGGTCTTGCCGGTACCGGGATTGCCGGTGAACGACATGTGCAATGTCGGCACTTCCGACGTCAGGTTCATGCGCTTGCGAATCCGCTCGATCAGCAGCAGCGACGCAATCTCGCGAATACGGGTCTTGACCGGTTTCAGGCCGATCAGCTCGCGGTCGAGCTGGTCGAGAACCTCGCCGATGCCGACCTCGTTGAACTCGCGGCGCAGGTCGACCTGCGCCGGCGCTTCGCCCGCGGCCGGCCGCGCCGGTGATGGGACATGCGAATTCATGTGCCACCGTAGCGCGCGCCCTCGGGACGATCGACGGCATAGGATTTCGTGGTGTAGCGGATGTTGCGGCCGTCGACCTCATGCCGCTCCAGCCGGAACCCGGGCTCCTCCTTCGGCCGGTTGACGATGAAGGACAGCCGCACCGACTCCCAGCCATGGCTGGAATCGAACGCCGACATCCGGATGTAGCGGTCGCCGTAAACCTTGCGGCATTCGTTCAGCTCCATCATCACGCCGGCGGCGTCGCGCAGGTCGAACATCGGCAGCCCCCACATCTCCCAGAAATTGTTGCGGGGATGCGGATCGTCGGTGAATTCGATGTTCACCGCCCAGCCCTTGTCGAGACAGTATTGCACCTGGCGGGAAATCTGCTCGTCGGTGAGATCGGGCAGGAACGAGAAACAACCTTGAGTGACGCGCATGATCGGCGCTCCTTTACATCGCGACGCTGGGTGTGGGGACGTAGTCGGGCATGTCGGTGGATTCGTAGTTGAAGGTGACGTCCTTCCACACCTCCAGCGCGGATTTCAGCGGCGTGCAGGTCTGCGCGGCCTTGGCGAGAATTTCCGGCCCCTCGTGCAGATAGTCGCGGCCCTCGTTGCGGGCGAGGATCATCGCTTCCAGCGCCACCCGGTTGGCGGTGGCGCCGGCCTGGATGCCCATGGGATGGCCGATGGTGCCGCCGCCGAACTGCAGGATCACGTCTTCGCCGAGATGATCGAGCAACTGGTGCATCTGGCCGGCGTGAATGCCGCCGGAGGCCACCGGCATCAGTTTGTTGAGGCTGGCCCAGTTCTGGTCGAAGAACACGCCGTGCTCGAGCTGCATCGGATTGAAGTCCTCGCGGCAGATATCGTAATAGCCGCGCGTGGTGGCCGGATCGCCCTCCAGCTTGCCCACCACGGTGCCGGCGTGGATGTGGTCGACGCCGGCCAGCCGCATCCATTTGGCGATGACGCGGAACGAAACGCCGTGGTTGCGCTGCCGCGTGTAGGTCGAGTGCCCTGCCCGATGCAGATGCAGGATCATGTCGTTGCGGCGCGCCCATTTCGCCATCGACTGGATCGCGGTGTAGCCGATCACGAGGTCGATCATGATGATGACGGAGCCGAGCTGTTTGGCGAACTCGGCGCGCTCGTACATATCTTCCATCGTGCCGGCGGTGACGTTGAGATAGGTGCCCTTGATCTCGCCGGACGCGGCCTGCGCCTTGTTGACCGCCTCCATGCAATAGAGGAACCGCTCGCGCCAGTGCATGAACGGCTGCGAATTGATATTCTCGTCGTCCTTGGTGAAGTCGAGCCCGCCCTTCAGCGCCTCATAGACCACGCGGCCATAATTGCGGCCGGACAGGCCGAGCTTCGGCTTCACGGTGGCGCCGAGCAGCGGCCGGCCGAACTTGTCCATGCGCTCGCGCTCGACCACGATACCGGTGGCCGGGCCCTGGAATGTCTTCACATAAGCCACCGGCAGCCGCATGTCTTCGAGCCGCAGCGCCTTCAGCGGCTTGAAGCCGAACACGTTGCCGATGATCGAGGCCGACAGGTTGGCGATCGATCCGTTCTCGAACAAATCGAGGTCGTAGGCGATGTAGGCGAAATATTGCCCCGGCGAATTCGGCACGGGATCGACGCGGTAACATTTGGCGCGGTATTTTTCCGCCGCCGTCAGCCGATCGGTCCACACCACGGTCCAGGTCGCGGTCGAGGATTCGCCGGCGACCGCCGCCGACGCCTCGATCGGATCGACGCCATCCTGCGGCGTGACCCGGAACAGCGCGATGATATCGGTATCCGCCGGCACATAATCCGGCTCCCAATAGCCCATCTTCCTGTATTCCATCACGCCGGACTTGTAGCGATCCTTGCCGTGGACGGTCATCGAATGCTGGTTCATGCTGGTCTCCTCGGGTTGCGGGCGGCGGCCGGTCGGGATCGAACGGGTCGCGAGATCATTCGGCGGCATCGGCCATGCCTCCGATTCGTGGATCGAGTGAACCTGAGCGGTAGCGCTTCGCCATCTCGGCCAACGGAATGACCTTGATCTGCGAGGCATGGCCGGCGGCGCCGAATTGCTCGAAGCGCTCCCGGCAAAGGTCGCGCAACGCATCCATCGCCGGCTTGAGGAATTTGCGCGGGTCGAATTCGCCTCTGCTCTGGGTGGCGACCCTGCGGAATTCCGCCGTCATCGCCAGACGGCAGTCGGTGTCGATATTGACCTTGCGGACGCCATGCTTGATGCCGCGGACGATTTCCTCGACCGGCACGCCCCAGGTCTGCGGCATCTCGCCGCCGAACCGGTTGAACGCGTCCTGCAACGGCTGCGGCACCGAGGACGAGCCGTGCATCACCAGATGCGTGTTCGGCAGCCGGCGGTGGATTTCCTCGACCACCCTCATCGCCAGGATGTCGCCGTCCGGCTTGCGGGAGAATTTATAGGCGCCGTGCGAGGTCCCCATCGCGATCGCCAGCGCGTCGACCCTGGTGGCGCGAACGAAATCGACCGCCTGATCCGGATCGGTCAGCAACTGGTCGTGGCTGACCTCGCCTTCGACGCCGTGACCATCCTCCTGCTCGCCGCCGCCATGTTCCAGCGACCCGAGCACGCCGAGTTCGCCTTCGACCGAGGCGCCGATCCAGTGCGCCATCTCGACCACGCGGCGGGTGATGTCGACGTTGTAGTCATAATCCGCCGCAGTCTTCGCATCGGCCTTCAGCGACCCGTCCATCATGACCGAGGTGAAACCATGCTTGATCGCGGTGGCGCAGGTCGCCTCCTCGTTGCCATGGTCCTGATGCAGGCAGAGCGGAATCTGCGGATGCATCTCTTCCAGCGCCTCGATCATCTTCGACAGCATTATGTCGTTGGCATAGGAGCGCGCGCCCCGCGAGGCCTGGATGATGACAGGCGCATCGACCGCGGCCGCCGCCTCCATGATCGCAAGGCCCTGCTCCATGTTGTTGATGTTGAATGCCGGCACGCCGTAGCCGCGCTCGGCGGCATGATCCAGCAACTGCCTCAGGGTAATTCGTGCCATCCGGGCCTCCGTGTCATGGTTCGCGTGGGGAATGTCATGCGCAGATCGCCGCCGTCCTCGATCGCGCGATGCAGCGCAGCGCCGCCCCGGCGACGGCGTCGGCGGTCATGCCGAATTCGCGATAAAGCGTTTCCACCGGAGCGGATGCACCGAAGCCGGTCATGCCGATGAACTCTCCGCCGTCGCCGAGCCAGCGCGCCCAATCGCCCTCGACCGCAGCTTCGACACCGATCCTCGGAACGTCCCCAAGGACTTCCGCCCGGTATTCCGGCGATTGCCGGCGAAACAGATCGAAGCACGGCGCCGAGACGACGGCGGCGCGGACATCATCCGTTGCCAGCGCCTTCGCGGCCTCGATGGCGATCGACACTTCGGACCCGGTCGCAATCAGCGTGACGTCGCGTCCGCCTTCCGGCTCAACGACGACATAGGCGCCACGCGCCACCAGATTGGCGCCGCCGCCGTCGCGGAAGGCGGGAAGCGCTTGCCGCGACAGGCACAGCACGGACGGACTGGCCTGCGTCCGCAACGCGCAGTCCCAGGCCTCGGCGGTTTCGATGGCGTCGGCCGGCCGGAATACCAGCAGGTTCGGAATTGCCCGCAGCGATGCCAGATGCTCGACCGGCTGATGCGTCGGACCATCCTCGCCCAATCCGATCGAATCATGCGTCATCACATGGATGACGCGGATGCCCATCAGCGCCGCAAGCCTGATCGCGGGACGACTGTAGTCGGCAAAGCAGAGAAAGGTGCCGCCGTAAGGGATGAAGCCGCCATGCAGCGCGATGCCGTTCATCGCTGCCGCCATGGCGTGCTCGCGGACACCATAGTGAATGTAGCTGCCTGCGAGGAAATCGGGCCGCACCGCCTGCTGCGTCCTGGCCCGTGTCAGGTTGGAGTGGGTCAGATCGGCCGAGCCGCCGAGCAAATTCGGCAACGCCTCCGCAATGCCGTCGATCACGAGCTGCGACGCCTGGCGGGTCGCAATATCCGGCCGCTCGACACCGAAGCGGTCGCGTATCCGCGTCATCGCTTCGGCATAGGCGCACGGCAGATTTCGGTTCAGCGCATCGTGAAACGGCGAACGCGCTGCCGAATTGAGGCGCCTGGTCCGCTCGATCCAGCTTCGGCGGGCGGCCTGCCCGCGCGCACCGATCTCGCGCCATTGATCGCGCACAAGCTCCGGAATCTGGAACGGCTGGTGCGGCCAGTTCAGCGCGGCGCGGGTCTTCGCCACTTCGTCGGCGCCGAGCGGCGCGCCATGTGCTTTTTCGCTGCCCTGGCGGTTCGGCGCGCCGAAACCGATCAGCGTGCGGCAGGCGATCAGCGACGGACGGTCGCTGCCTCTGGCCTGTTCGATGGCGGCCTCGATCGCTTCGGGATCGTGGCCGTCGATGCGGCATGCCGACCATCCCGACGCCTTGAAGCGCGCCAGCTGGTCATCCGAGCACGACAGCGACGTCGCGCCATCGATCGAAATTTCGTTGTCGTCGAACAGCACGATCAGGCGGTTGAGCCTGAGATGGCCGGCCAGCGAGATCGCTTCGTGGCTGAGGCCCTCCATCAGGCAGCCATCGCCGGCGACGACGTAAGTGAAATGATCGACGAGATCGTCGCCGAAGCGAGCGTTCATCAGGCGTTCGGCCAGCGCCATGCCGACGGCCGTGGCGATGCCCTGTCCGAGCGGGCCGGTGGTCGTCTCCACGCCGGGGGTATGGCCAACTTCGGGATGACCGGGTGTCTTCGATCCCCACTGCCGGAAGGCCCCGAGTTCGTCCGACGTCATGCCCTCGTATCCGGTCAGGTGCAGCAGCGCATACAGCAGCATCGAGCCGTGACCGGCCGACAGCACGAAGCGATCGCGGTCCGGCCATGCGGGGTCGGCGGGGTCGAATTTGAGGAATCGCGAAAACAACACGGTGGCGACGTCGGCCATGCCCATCGGCATGCCCGGATGGCCGGACTTCGCCTTCTCGACCGCGTCGATCGCCAGAAAGCGGATCGCGTTGGCCATTTCCGCGTGCGAAACTTCGGGACGGCTGGCAATACGGGACAGAGCGGTAGCGGTCATAGCGTGCGCCTCTTGCGTTCCATCAGTTGCAGGATCAACGGGGTGAGAATGAGTTGCATCGCAAGATCCAGCTTCGAGCCGTGGATCACGATCGAATTGGCGCGCGACATGAAGCTGTTCGGGATCATCGACAGCAGATAGGGGAAATCGATGCCGCGCGGATTTTTCAGCCGGATCACCACCATCGATTCATCCGGCGTCGGAATCCACCGCGCGATGAACGGATTCGAGGTTCGACGGTCGGGACACGCTGGAAGTTGATGTCGGTCTCGGCGAATTGCGGGCAGATGTAGTTCACGTAATCAGGCATGCGCCGCAGGATGGTGTCGGTCACCGCCTCCTGGGTGTAGCCACGGTCGCCGCGGTCGCGGTGCAGCTTCTGGATCCATTCCAGATTGATCACCGGCACGACGCCGATCTTGAGATCGGCATGCTGCGCGATGTTGACCGTGTCGGTCACGACGGCGCCATGCAGCCCCTCATAGAACAGAAGATCGGATCGTTCCGGCAGCGCGCCCCATTCGGTGAACGTGCCCGGCTCGGCGCCGTATAATTTCGCCTCTTCGTCGTCATGGACGTAATGACGCGTCGTTCCGGTGCCGGATTCGCCGTAGTCGCGAAACACCTTTTCCAGTTCCTCGAACAGATTGGTTTCGGGACTGAAATGGCTGAAATGCCTGTTGCCGCGCTCGGCCTCCTCCAGCATCTTCGTGCGCATCTCGAAGCGGTTGTAACGATGGAAGGCGTCGCCTTCGATGTAGGCCGCGGTGACCTTCTCGCGGCGGAAGATGTTCTCGAACGTCTTCTTCACCGACGTCGTGCCGGCGCCCGACGAACCCGTGATCGATATGATGGGATGACCGCGCGACATCGCAATTGCCCCGTCAAAGAAACAGGCCGCGCCGCGCGAACAGCGGTGCGTCGCTATTGTCGAACATCGGCTCGATACCTTCGTGGATGGCCGCGACCGCGCGCACACCGCGCGCCGAGCCCATGATCAGCGGCACGCGCTGGTGCGGCGTCTTCGCGCCGAGTTCCAGAATTCGCCGCCGCCCGGTCGACGCCGCGCCGCCCGCCCATTCCATCACCAGCGCCATCGGATGGGCTTCGTACAGCAGGCGAAGCCGTCCCTCGCGATAGTTGGGCCGGGCATCGGCCGGATACAGAAACACGCCGCCGCGCACCAGGATGCGAAGCGACTCCGCGACCAGCGAGCCGATCCAGCGCATGTTGAAATCCGCCACGCCGCCGCCATGGGTGCCGGCCAGGCATTCGTCGATGTAGCTGCGAACGGGACCGTGCCAGTGGCGGCGATTGGAGGCGTTGATGGCGAATTCCGGCGTGTCGGGTGCGATCCTCGCGCCCTGCCTGATCAGCAGGAACTGGCGCGTGCGCCGGTCGAGAATGAAGATATCGACGCTGGCGTTGTGTGCGAGCACCAGCGTGGTTTGCGGGCCGTACACGATGAAGCCTGCGGCGCATTGCGCCGTGCCGGGCTCGAAGAAGGCCGAAAGAATGTCGTTGCCGCTGGGGCGGATCGAAAAGATGGTGCCGACCGAGATGTTGTTTTCGAGATTGGCCGATCCGTCGAGCGGATCGATCGCAACGCAGAACGGCGCCGCCGCGTCGAAGGTTTCCGGCAGCATGGCTTCCTCGGACAGTACGGCCGCCACCGGGGCATCGCGCAATGCGCGCCGCATCATTTCATCGGCGGCGATATCGATGTCTTTCTGCTGATCGCCGTCGGGATTGACGCCGCCATTGCGTCCGGTGATGCCTGCGAGCGGCCCATCCGCGATCAGCGCCGCCAGTTCGATGCCGGCGCCGGCGATGGCCAAGATCACCTCTCCAAGCGCGGCGCCATGCGGCGTCCGCGATGCAGACCGATCGAGATGGGAACGCAGCGTCGCGCGCTGGTCCATGGACGTCTCCCTGTGCCCTCTTTCGGGGGTTCTCTCACCGCGTTTCGCCGGTCGGCGATCCGTCCGTCGAATGGAACGCAATTTGCTGAATTAGTAAAATTTTGTTATCTTTCGTTGATACAAAGTTTTTCTTATAAAGGTGGTTGCGATGGCGAGCCGGTTTCTGCGGGAATTGACGATCCGCCAGCTGCGCGCGCTGGCCTCGGTTCAGAAGCATAGATCAGTCACGGCCGCGGCCAGGCAGCTGCATCTCACGCAGCCCGCCGTCACCCTGCAGCTTCGCAATCTTCAGGCGCTGGCAGGGCTGCCCCTGATCCAGCGCACCGGCGACGGCATGTTGCTGACGGAGGCCGGCCGCGAAGTGCTCGCGCTCAGCGAACGTATCGAGGCCGCGATCGCCGATTGCGAAACCTCGCTGGAGATGATGGCGGGGAAAACCGCGGGCCGCATCTCGATCGGCGCCGTCAGCACCGCGAAATATTTCGTGCCGTTCATGATCTCAGGATTTTCCAGGCTGCACCCGAACATCGATGTCACGCTGTCGATCGGAAACCGGCAGGAAATCGGCACCGCCTTGCGCGGCTACGATCTCGACTTCGCGATCATGGGCCGCCCTCCCGCCGATATCGACATGAACGTGCACCTGATCGGCGATCACCCCCATGTCATCATCGCGCCGACGGCGCATCGTCTGGCGCGAAAATCGCGTATCGCGCTGGGCGAACTCGCGGGCGAAACGTTCCTGACGCGCGAGCCAGGCTCCGGCACGCGCGGCCTGATGGAGCAACTGTTCGAAAGCGGCGGCATTCGCCCGAAAATCGGCTTGGCCATGAGCAGCAATGAAACCATCAAGCAGGCGGTGATCGCCGGCCTGGGCATTGCATTCATTTCCGCACACACGGTTGCAACCGAACTCGATGAACGGCGACTGGTCACCCTCGATGTCGTCGGCCTGCCGGTGGTCCGGCAATGGTTCGTGCTCGCGCGCAAGGACAAGGTTCTGCTGCCGCCGGCGCAGGCGATGCTCGACTTCCTCAGCGCCAAGGGGGCTCAATTCCTGCCGCGCACCCACGGCCGGCTTCGCCTTACCCGTGCCTCGGTTCGCGGCAAGCGATGATGGCGCGGAATGCCCTTTAGGAGCTGCCCTCAGTCAGCCTGCGGATGGGTTGAGATTGGCTTGCCAAGCAGGAGCGCGCTCAGATAGCCCGCCTTCGCCCGCTGGGCTTCGGCGGGACAGCCTTCCCGCTGGCGCGCGAAGGCTGGTGGGGGAAGAAGGACTCGAACCTTCGAAGTCGTAAGACGGCTGATTTACAGTCAGCTCCCTTTGCCACTCGGGACACTCCCCCGCTCAACAGCATCGGAACCCACCCGCCGAATCGGGCGGCAGAAAGGTCAACCGATGACGTTAAAACCGGGCGCCGATGGCGAGCTCCCGGTTGGCGCGTTTATGACGGAATCGACCCGGCAAAGTCAACCAAGGCGCCCCCTTATTCCGGGCCGCCAGGGGCTCAAATTGCCATTATCCGGAACCCGTGACACAAGCCTGCCATGAGCGATCGTGATCGAAAGCCGCGCTTTCAGCGCGGAGGCGGCAAGGGACCCGATAAAGGGCGCCCATTCGGCGGCCGCCGGGGCGGCGGGCGTGACCGCGAGGCCAGTCCGGACGGGGCGGTCATCCTGTACGGCTGGCACACCGTGGCGGCGGCGCTGGCCAACCCGCAGCGCCGGATTCGCAAGCTGTGGCTGACGGAAAATGCCGCAAAACGCTTGGCCGACGACAAGATCGAGCTGCGCGTCACCCCGGAAATCGTGCGGCCGGACCAGATCGACATCAGGCTTGGCCCCGACGCCGTGCACCAGGGCCTGCTGGCGGAGGCCGAACCGCTGGATCAGCCCGATATCGCCGACCTGCCGCCGCAGGGAATCGTGCTGGTGCTCGACCAGATCACCGATCCGCACAATGTCGGCGCCATCCTGCGCTCGGCGGCGGCCTTCGCGGTCAAGGCCATCGTCACCACGGCGCGGCACAGCCCCGAAGCCACCGGCGTGCTGGCGAAATCCGCCTCCGGGGCGCTGGAACTGGTGCCAATGGTGACCGTGACGAACCTGGCGCGCGCCCTGAACGAGCTGAACGACCATGGTTTCATGACCGTCGGGCTCGATAGCGAGGGCAGCGAGGATCTCGGCGCGATGACGTTGCTTGAGCCGCTGGCGCTGGTGCTGGGCGCCGAGGGTCAGGGCTTGCGGAGATTGACGCGCGAGACCTGCAGCGCGGTGGCGCGGCTCGACATGCCCGGCGAGATCAAGAGCCTCAACGTGTCGAACGCGGCGGTGCTGGCGCTTTATATCGGCGCCAGCAGGCTCGGCCTGATGGGCAAGTAATATCAAAGTAATTTCAAAGAAATTTTCAGCACAACGCCCGCTCGCGTGATGCGAACGGGCGCCGGTATTCTCTGAAGCGCTTGTCGGATCAATAGTAGCGGCGCAGCACGGGGCCATGGTGACGGTGGTAGCCGTGGTGGCGCATGCCGTGACGCGAGGCGTAGCCGTAACGCGGAGCGTAGACACGCGGGGCGTAGCCGTAGCGGACTCTCGGGCGGACCGAATAACGGTGGCCGTAGTAGCGGTGGGTGCGATAGCCGTAATGGGGACGGCCGTAAGACACCGAGGTTTCCTGGTAGACCGGACGCGGCGCCCAGTTGCCCGGGCCGGTATAGGTCGGGCCCTGGTTGACGTAATAATACTGGTGCACCGGATCTGGCAGCCGCTCGCGGGCCCAGCCGCAGCCGGTGTAGCAGCCCGAATAGACCGGTGCCGGGGCAACGTAGACCGGGGCCGGCGCGCAACCGCTGTAGCACGCCATCGCGGGCGCGGCGCCCATCGTCATCATCACGGCAACAGCCGCTACCATTCCTGAAATCGTCTTACGCATTGCGCTCTCTCCTGTGGATCTGCTTTTTTGTTGGCGTGGACTCTTGGTGTGGAAATTCGCGTGGAAGATGCCGGCGTGATCAGCGCCGGAAATCCCGCCGCGGGACGTCGATTTGCGGCGTGACGATCACCGGCGGCGGATAGAACGGCACGTCGGCCTGCGGTTGCGGCGGATTGGATCGCGCCGACCACGACTGATGATAGCTCTCCGCGGGCTGCGGCAGCTTGCGGTTGGCCGGCGGTTGAATCTCGAGGCGTCCGTAGGCCGGCAGCAGGCCGGCGCTCGGATAGTAGTGGCCGACATTGGGCACGGGATCGACATAGCGGCCGCCATAGACCTTGGTCTGCACCTGCTGGCCCTTGCCGAGACCCCAATCGCCTTCGACCACGGCATAGGATGCATCGACGCCGTTGATGATGATGGGTACCCCGGGGCGGCCGGGAATCACGATCTCAAAGCCGCCTCCGGCAACTGCCGTCGCGGTCGTTCCGATCAAAATGGCCAGTGCGATTGCAGCGCGCATGGTCGCGGCTCCCTGTCAGGAGCGGCAACCTATCGGAACAAGCGGACCCAGGGGTTAAAGCCTCCGGCCAAATTGCCGGTAAGCCTAACGCGTAACGATTCCTAAACGCTCAAATCCGAAACAGCGCGATCAGGAACCGTTAACGCGCGCGAACGACCTCAGCCGAACGCCGTTTCGACGATGGTGGTGACGCCGACCGCGATGGTGAGGGCGCCGACCGCGCCCTGGAGGCCGCGATTGGCCCAGGTGAGCGAGCGCGCGGAGACCGCGAGCGGCACCGCGATCGCCGTCGACAGGACAGCCATGCCGATCATCGAACCGACCCCGAACAGCGCGACATAACCGAGCCCGATGGCCGGACTGGCGGCCTGCGACACCGCGAGCACCAGCAGCGCCGCCGAGCCGGCCATGCCGTGCATCAGGCCGACCAGCAGCGTACGCCAGCGAAAGCCGTGTTCGTGGGCGTGCCCGGAGCGGGCATGCGGCCGGGTCTCGCCGGCATGGCTGTGGGCGTGGATGTGGACCGTGCCGTCGCCATGGCCGTGGCGGTGAAAATGCACGCGGTCGCGCCAGAGACGCCACAGCACGTGCGCGCCGAGCCCGACCAGCATGACGCCGACGGCAGTCTCCAGCGGATTCGCGACATGCGCGGGGATCGCATGGCCCAGCAGCAACGCCGCGCCGGCAAAGGCGAACAGGGTCAGCGTATGGCCGAGACCCCAGGTCAGGCCATGGCGGACGATATCGCCGACACGGCTGCGGCGCGCGACGATGCTCGACACCGCCGCGATATGGTCGGCTTCCAGCGCGTGCTGCATGCCCAACAGAAACCCCAGCCCCAGAATTCCGAACATGTAATCCCCTGCCTCAGTTCGTCATTGCGAGGAGCACTTGCGACGACGCAATCCAGCTTTGCCGCGCAAAAAAAGAATGGATTGCTTCGCTGCGCTCGCAATGACGCTGTGACATCCCTTATGACACTCGCCACCGCGCTTGTCAGAGCAAACTTCGCGCCAACGTCTCGAGCTCACAGCACCTCCTCAAAAAGCCCCCGCATCGACGCCCAGGAGCGGCGGTCGGCCCGTGCGCTGTAGAGCGCGGTGCGCAACATCGAACCGTCGGCGGCCGGATTGGTGAAACCATGCAGCGTATCGCCGTAGGAGATCAGCTGCCAGTCCGGCACCTGCGCGGCGCGCATCTCGGCCTCGAACGCGGCGACCTGCTCGGGCGGCGCCAGTGGATCGTCGGCGCCGGTCAGCACCAGCACGCTGGCTTTTACCCTGCCCGGTTCGGCGGGCATTCGGGTGGTGAGGACACCGTGAAAGCTGACCGCGGCCGCAAGATCGGCGCCGTCGCGGGCGAGCTCCAGCACCACCGAGCCGCCGAAGCAGAAACCGATCGCCGCGATTCGCGCCGTATCGACCTGCGGCATGGCTTTGAGCGTCGCCAGCGCGGCGTGGCCGCGGGCACGGAGCGTTTCCGGCCGGCTGCGGAGGTCGCCGACCAGTTGTGCCACTTCCTGCAGGTTACGCGCCTGCCGACGCTCGCCGAACATGTCGGCGGCGAACGCGACATAGCCGAGTTCGGCCAGCATCCGTGCCCGCGCCATCGCGAACTCGCCGAGGCCCAGCCCCTCGTGAAACACCAGCACGCCAGGCCGCGGCCCGGCTTTGGCCTCATCGAAGGCGAGATAGCCGCGCATGACCGCGTCGGCGCGGTAGTCGACGTCTTGCGTTTGCATCGGCGTTGGCTCAATCCCGAAAAGCGATGGAACGGGAACTTCACATCGGCTTGATGCCGGCACAAGCCGGATTCGGAACATCCGGTTGGCGAGATCGTTACACCCGCACATCCAATTTTGCGGAGAGATACGTAATGACCAAATCAAGCCTTCTGGGCGCCGCGGCAATCGTTGTCGCCATGACCGCAACGCCCGCATTGTCGCAGCAGCGTCCGATGCATCAGCACGGCGCCTATGCGCAAAATCATGGCTGGGCGAACGATCGCCATTATCGTCACGGACGCAGTGGCTTCTGGCCGGGCCAAGTCGCGGCGGGAGTCGTCGGCGGCGCCCTTGGCACCGCGGCCGCCATCGCCTCTTCGCCGTATCGCAGCGGCAATTCCTACGCCTATTACGGCAGCGGTCCGCGGTATGGCGGCTCCTACGCCTATTACGGCAACGGGATCGCGAAGACGACCTGCGGCGTACAGTCCTATGCCACCTATATGGGCCCGGACGGCCGCTGGTATCCCTGCTAGCGGAAGCGGTGGGATCGAAGGGGCGGCCGCGGGCCGCCTCTTCTTGCGATGCCCTGTTGCGGCGGGTCTAACGCCCGTTGCAACGACGGCGACCCAACTGGTCCCAAGGGGCCTGGTTCCACAGCCGGCATATCAGCCAGTAAACGACAGCATGATAGTTGCGAAAAAGGCGGCCGTGAGGCCGTCTTTTTCGTGCTTTAGCCTGCCCGAAAAGGTCTTTCGCCCGCTGGCCCTTTGCGGGCAAGTCTGGTATTCGAGCGGCCGAACGATCAGCGGGATTTCGTCGGTCCCTGATGCTTTCAATTCGCCGGTTTAGCTCAGCGGTAGAGCAGCGGTTTTGTAAACCGAAGGTCGGGAGTTCAATCCTCTCAACCGGCACCAGGAAATCAAATAGTTGGGCCGACATCTCCCATTGAGATATCTCCAAACTGTCCCCACTCAGTTTTGGTCCAGCTATGCGGCTATGGGGGCGCGATCAATCCGTATCAAGCGGCGGCCTTCATAAGAGCGTGGCAAATGACAACTCGCCGAAGGCACGGCTATGGTTAGACAGAGTTACTTCTTAGCCAGTTCATCCAGCTGCTTTTTGACAATGTCGGCAGCGGTCTTCACCCAATTCATATCGGGGATTTTGCTAGAGAGTGGCCCTATTGCAATCGCCCCGCTGACGCCAAGCAGGAGCATTCCAACGATGACAGCCGATGCAGCCGTCGAGGCCCTATCAACCGTCTTCTCGGCGGTCTTTTCAAGGAAAGTAGCCCCGTAACCAAACACCCTACTGACCAGATTCTCGAAGCTTCGTAGCACTGCAAACGCAGCGCGTTTGCTTGATTGCGACGGACTATTCAGCATCTCAGTCAGCGCTTTCAGCGTTCGAGGGACCTCAGGACTGACCAAGTCAGGTCGAGCTGCTAAATCGCTGACGACCTTTGCTGAAGCTACTTTTAGCTCCTCGACATCGGCATTGTTCAAGTCTGCAGCCGCAGCATTCTCCACGAATGCAGTCCAGTCCGGGAATTGACCGATAAACATTTGCACGCCCCTCGTGTGGGCGCGCAGCATTGAGGACAACGCTAGCGGCAACTCTGCATCAAAAGCGTTGCACATGGTCTCGCAACCGATGTTCATAAGCCCCATTTTTATTGCGTCGATCTCACCCTGAAACTGAGCCTGCAACTCTTGCAACGAGGCGAGTAGGCGTTTGTCGCAATTAGACTGCTCTAGTTCTGAAATGATTTTGTCGCCGTTGCGTTGTAACTCAGCCCTCGCCGATTCGATGTTTTTGACGTCGGCGGCTCGCGATGGACTAACCCTGCGAAGCACTGCAATTTTGCTGTCGGTGATTGTAAACTGAAGGGGCGCTATCTTTTGATCCGGGACAATCCTTTTTAAAGAGATCACCTCGCCTGACGGAAAGGTTGATGGGTCCTCGTTTTCGAGTAGCAAGCTTTCCAGGATCTCAAGTGCTTCAATCACCTTTATGTTGCCAGCGAACCTGCCGTAGTACCGCTCGTGAGGTAACGTCGAGTTCTGAGAGAGGGTGCTAGACATTCGAAAACGCACACCACGCAATATGTCGGCATACTCCACGCTCTTCCGAAGCTGATAAACTTCGTGAGCTACGCGAAGGAGCTCGTCCGGTTCCGCATGTTCGCGAGCTCCAGCTGTGAGAGGTATTCTTATCGACTCGATGGCCAGCAGTAGATTCTTATAGCTCTGGACGAAGCTCATTTTCTGACGAATCTGAGCCGCGAAGGGAGTTTCAATGCTGAGCTTGGCTGCCCCCAGCACGGATCTTGCTATTCTTAGAAGTGACCGTGGATCGTGACTTTCAACCACCTATAGTTGCTCCGGCTACCATCCGAGTATAGTTATAGAGCGAACGCTTACCGGTCCGCTAGGTGTGACGGCGGATAGACCCAGGTTCTTTCAGCCCGCTTCGCCTTGCCACCAGCCCTGGACGAATTAGACTCCGGCCATGGAGTTCGCCATCGCCCTCATCGGCCTCACCGTCCCGATCGTGGGGAATGCCTCGGAGTTGACTTACAGCCCGCCGCGGTGGCCGGTGTTGGTAATCGGGGTAGCTTTGCTTGTGGTGGCCATGATCCTCCTGATGGTGCTGCACGAGTAGCGACGTACGGCTTGGCTCGCCGCTTAATCAAGGCAACGAGGGCGACTACGACCACGATGACGATGGTGGCGCCGATGGCCAGTTGACCTTCGGCGTTCGCACTCATACCCCACAGGTGTACTGACAACTTATCCGACATGGCAAAGCTTCTCCGTGGCGCGAAACGACATCGCGCGAACCGATTGACAGTTTGCCTAGGGAGAGCCAAAACTTCCGTTGTTCGGGCGGAGACCTTCGGATCTCTTCCAGGCACCAGGTGGTGTTCTCGACAAACACCATCTGGTTCCGAACATGGTGCCAAACGCGACTCTCGCGCAAGAGTCAGCGCACTTTGTCCACCACCTGTGCACAACCGACCACAATTTACGAATTCAGTCGGAAATTCATGACCTTGCGGTGTGGATAAACAAATTTTTTCTGATTCGCTTAGTGTGGATAACCTCCTATTTTAGGGGGATAACGTCCCCACGAAATTCAATGGCCCAGCTCCCCGGCGAATCAACTCCTTCCGCCAATCGTCAATGGACGCCCCGCCTTCGGCGCTATCACCACCCCCGATGGGCGGCGGCAGAGCTTGCGTTGGTTGACAGACACGGGCTCACCGAGGGACCGATGATGGGGCCGGAGGGGGGCGCGACAGGCACGAAGACAGGCACATTTGTTCCGGGCTTGTTCACGGCGTCATCTAACGCGCATGTCAGACAGCGACGCTAACGAAACGAGGCTTGGTGCCGAGACGCTGCCGACAGGCTGAGGCCTTACTGCGAGATTTCGTGGACGGGCGTGCGCATGACGGGCGCGGCCGGACTCGCTACATTCCGATCAACAACATAGTGCGTCACAATCGCTCCCGCCCACATGGCGGCCAACGCGATCCACGCCGTCAAGGCGAAGATCGCCCCTCCCGTGACTCCCGCACCAACGGCACATCCCCCGGCGAGCATGCCGCCAAAGCCCATCAGTGACGCGCCAAGCAAATAGCGTCGCATACCCGGGCCGTCGTGAAATCCCTGAACTTTCCATTCCCGGGCCATCAAGGCCGCAAGCATCGAACCGGCAAAGACACCCGGCACCAGGCCAGTATCGAATCCCAGCGGCATGGACGGTGAATTGATCAGGCCCATCAGCGTATCCGCCGACGGTCCGGTGAAGCTGATGCTCTTGACTTGCGGTCCGGAGAACGACACCTGGGATATACGGAATGTGAACAGCCAGCCCGCGGCGATCGTGAGCCCCACGCCAAGCGCGCTTGCTGCAACGAGAACACCGATGCGCGCGCGCCGCGCCAGCCACAGCGCCAAACCCAATCCCAATGCGCCGAGACACGCCCCCGCCACCGGTCCCGCGTTCAGCACCGAAAGCAGACTGCGCGATGCCCCACCTTCGACTGTCCACAATTGCGAGAGTGTTTCCCTGGCCGGCGACAGCACGCCCCTCAACGAGGCCTGCGCCACCACCGTCAACACCAGCCCGGAGACCAGCGCGCGCAGGTTTCCCGTCGCCGACAGGACCAGGAGCCGGCTTGCGCAACCTCGCGCCAGAATCATTCCGGCACCGAACAACAGGCCTCCGATGATGCTGCCGGAAAGACTGCCGCGCGCAGCGAGCTGACGGGCACCGTCGACGTCAAGCAGTCCGAGGCCGATCAGGGCCTGGGTCGCCGCGACCGCCGCCGAAAACGTCAACAGCCAAATGGCAACCTTCGGTCCGAATACGCCGCCCGAGAATTCGATCACCGCGGAGCGCAGGCAGAATCGGCTCGTTTGCGCGAAGGCGCCGAACAACATTCCGATCAGCAGGCCGCCGGCCGCCAGAACCGCCGCCTCGCCGACAAACTCCATCAACGATTCGAGATTCGAGGCCATCCGTCCCCCACGGCGATCCCGGAACCGGGCAACATGCAATACCGGAACGTCGCGAGAACCTGGTCGACCGAACCCGCGCCGTCATTGATCTCGCGCAAGCGCGGTCCCGTCGGGCCAGGTTGGCCGCGGATCAATTGCTCTTCTTGCCGTCGGTGCCGAACTGCTTCAGGAACGCCGTGAGATTCTTGATCTCCTGCTCGTTCTTGATGCCCGCGAACGTCATTTTCGTGCCGGGAATTTTCGCCTTGGGATCCCTAATGTATTCGGCGAACACCGCCTCGTCCCACGTGATGCCGGAATTCTTGTTGGCATCCGAGTAATTGTAGCCCGCCACCGTTCCGGATTTGCGGCCGAACAGGCCATTGAGGACAGGGCCGACGACGTTCTTCGCCGTCTCGCCCACCTGATGGCAGGCGCGGCATTTGTTGAACGATTTCTCTCCCGCCGCGGCGTCCTGCGCGTTGGCGCCTGCCGTCATGGCCACAAGCGACGCTGCCACCCATATCGAACGAACGATCATGTTTCCTCTTCCCTGGAGTCGGTACGGATTTCAGGGCGCCGGAAGCGGCGATTGCCGCGATCCACGCTTCCGGCGGTCCCTGTCGGTTTCTACTGATGACGATTCGCCGGTGCCCTATCCGAACATGTCGGCCGTGATGCCGGCATACCATCCCATATTCTCGGCCTGCTGTTGCTTGCGCATTTCCGCTGTTTCGCCGGTCTTCGAAACGAAGGTCGAGGATGCCGCGATTTTGCCGTCCTTGGCCTCGTAGGCGCCTCCGACTTTCACGCAATCGTCGGTTTCGATCAAACTCCAGCAGGTGTTGGTGTAGCGGGCCGGAAAGGTCCGCGCAGCGACAAGCTCGCCCCTGATCATCATGGCCGCGACCTTGGCCTGGCTGTTGGCGGAGAATGCCGATTTCGGCATGTCGCCCGCGATGCAGGCGTCGCCGAGCACGTAGATATTGGCATCGACCGCCGACTTCATGCTGGCGGGATCGATGGCGCAGAATCCGCTCGCATTTGCCAGCCCCGAATCCCGCGCGATCGCTCCGGCCATTTGCGCCGGGATGACATTGACCAATGCGGCATTCTTGTAGGTCTCGAAGCCGGTCACGACGGTTCCGCTCGCCGGATCGACCGATTTCAGACCGTCATGAACCTTCGGGCCGAGCCATTCGACCATGCTCTTGTAATGCTTTTCCCATCCCTCCTGAAACAGGCCCTGCTTGGAAAAGCTTTGCTTCGGGTCGATCACGAAGATCTTGCAGCGGTCCTTGCCGGCGGCCTTCAACGAATGAGCCATCATCGAGACACGCTCATAGGGGCCGGGCGGGCAGCGATAGGGATTGGGCGGGGCAATCATCACGATCACGCCGCCGTTCGGGACGGCATCGAGGCGCTTGCGCAGCAGCAGCGTCTGGGCGCCCGGCTTCCAGGCATGCGGCATCGCCTCTTCGGCCGCCTGCGACCATCCCGGAACGGAATCATATTTCAGATCGATGCCCGGAGACACCACGAGGCGGTCGTAGGGCAGCCGCCGGCCGCCGGCGAGAACCACTTCCTTCTTGTCGCGGTCGATCATCCTGGCGCTGTCGCGCACGATCTCGAGTCCGTTGATTTTGGCCAATGCGGTGTACTCGTGGGTGATGGAGGCGTAGTCGCGCACCCCCCCGAGATAGAGATTGCTGTGAAAGCAGGTCTGATACTTTGCATTGGGCTCGACCAGGGTCACCGCAATGGTGCCTGCGCTGTCCTTGGCGATATATTTCGCCGCCGTCGCACCACCCGCTCCGCCGCCAATCACCACGACCCGTGGTTTGGCCTGGGCGAGAATCGCGGGTGACCCCAGCATCATCGCGCCAGTGACCGCTGCCGTTCCTGTCAGTAATTGCCTACGATTGAAGTCCATTTATCCCTCCCGCTGGTTTTTGACTTTCCGACCTCAGGTCCGGGCGCTGGCCGCCTTCTGCCGGGCGGATGCGCTCGCTTTCACCAAACCGATAGCTTCGTCGAATTTGCCGGCTCGACCGGGCAAGGCCCTCCTGAATACGCGCGTCATTTCGCGCTGGATTGTGACGTCACCGCCCCGAAATAGGCCGCGAGCGCGGCGATCTCGTCGTCCGCAAGCCGGCCGGCAATGGTCTGCATGATGGGATTGTCCCGGTGCTTGTCCTTGTAGGAGTTCATCACTGCGATAAAATTTTCTTCGGGCCACCCGGTGATCCGTGGAACCCCTCCCGTCACATGGCCTGAAATCTGATGGCAGGCCACGCACTCGTTGGACAGGTACGCGCCAAGCTCACGGTCTCCCGCGCAGGCGCCAGTGAACGAACTCGCCGCCAGGAAACCGACCGATGCTGCCAAGCGCCGGGACATGTCCATCAATCTACTTTGGGTCCGGCTTTGCTGTCAGGCGTGACGTCCACCGAAACGGCGCGGCCGATCACCTTGGGTTCCGTGCGGCAATCCTTCATGCAAGGGTCCTTCTTCCAGAAGTGCTTTTCGGCGGTTTCGCGATCATCCGGATAGAATGCCGCGGCGTTCGGCATTTTGATAGAAGCGAAATTCTTTTCGTTAAGCTCGAAGTTCTCGTCCTTGACGATATCGTTCATGCTGAGGACATAGGCCGTGAGGGCGTAGACTTCGTCGTCCGTCAAGGATTGCGCGTTACCAAAAGGCATTGCGCGCTTAACATAGTCGAAGAACGTCGACACGTCCGGCCAAAAAGAGCCGACGGTCTTGTCCGGCCGGTCGGCCTTCAGCGTACCTCGTCCTCCGGCAAGCACGGGAAATCGACCGGCGCCCTCGCCGAACTCGCCGTGGCAGGAGGCACATTTCTCCTGAAAAACCACGTCTCCCTGCTTTGCCGTGCCCTTGCCGGCCGGAAGGCCCTTGCCGTCCGCCCGAACGTCCGTGTCCCAGGCCTTGATTTCCTCCGGCAAGGCCGGGCGGCCAAGACCGAGCCTGGCAGACGATTTTGCGGCAACCTGCTGCGCCGAAACTTCAACGATCGGCGTCGTGGCCAGAATCCCGCCAAGCAGACCGGCGAACAGGAACTTAGCCAATCTCGACATTTTCAGTCTCCCCGTCCGCACGCACCAGCCAGGTCTGGATTCCGTTGTTGTGATAGATCGAATTGACGCCCCTGACCTTGCGCAGCTCGTCCTTGGTCGGCTGGACGTAACCGGTCGAATCGATGGCCCGGGACTGGATCATCATCTCCTGCCCATTCCAGTCGAGGTCGACGTAGAAGCGCACCAGCGATTTGTCGAGCACCGGGCCATCGATGCGCGCGGACTGCCAGTTGCGGCCGCCGTCGAGAGTCACATCGACCCGCCTGATCGTTCCGCGGCCGGACCAGGCGACGCCGGTCAGAACGTTGCGCCCCTTGTGCCGGAGTGGCGCCTGCGGCGACGGATTCGTCACTACCGACTTCGCATCCATGGCGAATGTCAGTTTGCGCGAGCGGCCGTCGGCCATCAAGTCCGTGTATTTCGACGTCTCTTCGCGGGTCTGCCAGGGCTGGTCGCCGGCCTCGATCCGCCGCAGCCACTTCACCCACAAATTGCCTTCCCATCCCGGGATCACCGCCCGCAACGGATAGCCCTGCTCCGGCCGCAGCGCTTCTCCGTTCATTGCAAATGCGATCAGGACGTCGTTCAGCGCCTTCTCGATCGGCAGCGACCGGTTCATTCCAGCTGAATCCGCGCCTTCGAGCATCAGCCATTTGGCATTCGGCTTCAGTCCGGCTTCATCCAGCAAGGCCTTGAGCGGCACGCCGGTATACATGACGTTGTGGATCATGCCGTGCGTGAACTGACAGCCGTTGAGCTGCGCGCCACGCCACTCCATGCCGGAATTCGCCGCGCATTCGAGAAAATAGATCCTGTTCACCCGCGGCATGCGCCTGATGTCTTCCATCGTGAAGACAAGCGGCCTGTCCACGAGTCCATTGATCATCAGCCGGTGGTCGGCAGGATCGATCTCGGCAATGCCGCCGTGATGGCGTTCGAAGCACAGGCCGGACGGCGTGATAATTCCGTCCAGTCGATGAAGCGGCGTGAAGTTCACCGACGATTCCGGGGAGGCTGTCAGCCACGCGACGTCGCGCCGCACCACATCCTTTTCGAACTTCGATGGCGAGCCGTAGGGCCGCGATTGAACCCCGTCGCCAAGATAGCGATTCCAGTCCTGCACCTCGGTGATCAAGGGATCGGGTTTCCCGGCCTCCGCGGCAATGGCCGGGACGGCGGCGAGAGCCGCGCCGGCGCCCGCAAGCCCCGCGGCTCCGAGAAATCGGCGACGATTGAGAATATCCGCTGAAGGCTTGTCACTCATGCGGGCACCCTTTCTTTCTATTTATCTCGATACGTGAATATGTTGGAGGCAACAGTGCACCGCCATGGCAGGCTTTCAGGTCCCCGTGACCTTGACCGCCGTGTTCGGTTCGATTTTCACCGAGCCAAGTTTTGACACGTGGGCCGCAACGACATCCCAGATCGGCGGTCCTTGCGTGTTCTGGTTGATGCTGGCCCAGCCCGCGACCGTATAGGCCTTCGACGCCTCGATCGGCTGGCCCGATTTCAGATGCGTGAGTTTCGAGATGCGCGAGCCCACAGGCTTGGCGATATCGATCGCATAGCCCATCCCCCCGATCCGGACCATGTCGCCGCCGCCCTGGAAATAGGGATCCGGGTGGAAGATGTTGTCGGCGATGTCTTCCAGAATTTCCTTGAGCTGCGCGCCGGTCATCTGGTTGCGGTAACAGTTCGGGTAGGTGATCGCGGTCGCGTTCGTCACATGCTCCCAGGTGATGGTGTCTCCCGGAACCAACGTACCGCCCCAGCGGAAGCCCGGCGACAGCGCAATTTCGACGTCGCGCTCGGCAAGCATCGCGTTGCAGATCAAATCGTCGAAGGTGCCGTTGAAGTTGCCGCGGCGGTAGAGCAGGGAGTCGGTCTTGCCGATCGTGCGCGCGAGATCCTTTGCGAAGGGCGCCCTCACTTTCTCGACCAGGGCGGTCATCGCCGGATCGGGCGCGATGGCGTCGGCGAAAACAGGCATCAGCTTGAAGCGGATACCGGCAACCTTCTTGTCCTTCACCTCGATGTCGAGACGCGAGACGAATTTGCCGTGCGAACCGGAGGCGACCAGAACGGTATCGCCGACGCGGATGAGGCCCGGCATCGCGTCATGCGTATGCGCGGTCAATATGACGTCGAGCCCTTTCACCCGGCTCGCCAGCTTGCGATCGACGTCGAAGCCGTTATGCGAGAGAAGCACGACGATCGAGGCTCCCTCGGCCCGCGCCTCGTCAACCTGCTTTTGCATGTCCTCTTCGCGGATGCCGAATTCCCACTTCGGGAACATCCAGCGAGGATTGGCAACGGCGGTGCGCGGCAATGCCTGGCCGATCACGGCGATCTTCGCGCCTCCCCGCTCGAACGTCTTGCGGGCCTCGAAGACGGGCTCCTGCCACTCATTGTCGCGGATATTCTGGGCCAGAAATGCGAACGGCGCCTTGTCGACGATTTCCTTGACCCTCTCGGCGCCGAAGGTGAATTCCCAATGGCCGACCATGGCATCGACCTTCAGCGCCGACATGATGTCGACCATGTCCTGCGCCTTGGTCTGCAACGAAGTCCAGCTGCCCTGCCAGGTATCGCCGCCGTCCAGCAACAGCACCTTGTCTTCGCCGCGCTCGGCTCGCACGGCCCGGATCAATGCAGCGATGCGATCCATGCCGCCCATGCGGCCATAGTTGCGGGCCAACGAAACGAAATCGTCGGACGTCAGGGCGAAGGCGTCGGCTGAACCGGTGGCGATCTTGAAGTATTTGCGGAACTCGGCATCGGAAATATGCGGCGGAAGTCCCTTTGCGTCACCGGCGCCGAGATTGACGGACGGCTCGCGGAAATGCAGCGGCATCAACTGGGCGTGGATATCCGTCACATGCAGAATCGTGACGGTCCCCAACGGGTCGAAGCGCATGATGTCGGCCTGCGACAGCCGCTGCTGGGCGGCGACTCTTCCGAGATCGCCGAGCCCGCTGCCGAGCAGTAACGCCGACGCAGCCGACGTCGCCTGCAGGAATTCCCGCCTCGATATCATCAATCCACCCTTACTTGTCTATCGTTGGGCTCGGAACGTTACCGGGAGCCTCTCGAGGCCCCCCTTGGGCCCCGACCCACTTTGCGGCTCGCGCCTGCAGATTACGCCGCGACGGTCAGCTTGTTCTTGGAGACGTAATCCGAACCGTCATCGTCCTTCCAGGTGAAGGTGAATTCACCGCTTTCGGCAGCCTTGTAGAAAAACGACTGATAGGGATTGGCCGAAATCGCAGGATTCCAGTCGGCTTCGAAAACCGTCTTGCCGTTGAATTGCGCGACGAACTTGTTGATGATCTTGCGCGGCACGACTTTGCCGGAGGAATCCTTGCGCTGACCCGACTCCATCTCGTGCGAGATCAGGGTCTTGATTTCAAAGATTTCGCCGGGCTTGACCTGCGCCGGAACGCGAACACGCGGGGTTGGCTTTGTGGCCATGGAAAACTCCTCACCTTGATTTTATGATTCTTGCCGCGACAGATCAGCCGCCGCAGCCGCCGATGGTCACCTTCACATTGGCCTTCGCCATATGCAGATTGCCGTTCGACATTTCCGCGACGCAAACGATGTTCTGGGTTTGCGCCAGCCGCATGCGCGTCGACGCTGAAGCCTTGCCGCAGGCAGGAGTGAACTTGTAGCTGACGATACCCGGCAGCGGATTGCCGTCGGCGAAGACATGCACCGCCTTGACGTAATCCGCATCCGTCATGGGGCTTTCGACCTCCACGTTGACCGGCACGACGAGACCGTTTTCCGCGATTTCCGGCACGTCGAGCTTGATCTTGCCGCTCTCCAGCTTCTTGTCGCCGTACAATTTCTTGATTTCCGCGGCGACGGCCTGCTCGTCCGCGAAGGACATCCTGGGGGCGAGAAGAGCCACAAATCCCAGGATCGAGGCAAGACCGAGCGCCTCGCGACGAGTCGTTTCAATCGAATTCCAAACCATATGGGTATCCTCCCGCGGGATCTCTTTGCTGCATCCCTAGACGATGAAATCTCTTGACGATTCCAACTTTGATCTATCATGATCTGCAAATATCATTATATTGTTTTTTTTGAATGTAAAGATGCCGCGTCAAAGTTAAAGGCCTTAAGGACCGCAAAAGACGGTCGTCGAGTGGGAGGATGAGGAATGAGACGAGCCGCAATCGGTTCCGTGCTGACCGTTATGTTGCTATGCACAATTTCTTTTGGTGCTGTTGCAGAAGACAAAAGTGAGAAGGAGATCGAGCGCTATCGTGCGATGATCTCCGATCCCATGTCCAATCCGGGATTTCTCGCGGTCGATCGCGGAGAAATCCTGTGGAGTGAAAAGCGCGGCAGCAAGAACGTATCCCTCGAAGGATGCGACCTCGGTGTCGGCGCAGGAAAGCTGGAAGGCGCCTTCGCGAAGCTTCCCCGGTTCTTCAAGGATGCCGACAAGGTCATGGACCTGGAGCAGCGGCTGCTGTGGTGCATGCAGAACATCCAGGGGCTCGACACCAAGGACGTGATCGCGCGCCGGTTTTCAGGACCGGGGCGAGCCTCCGACCTGCAGGATCTGGTCGCCTACATCGCCAACAAGTCGAATGGCATGAAGATCGACGTGCAACTCAGCCATCCCAAGGAAATGGAGATGGCGGCCGTCGGCGAGGAATTGTTCTTCAGGCGTGGTGGCGTGATGGATTTCGCCTGCGCGACCTGCCATGGCGATGAAGGCAAGCGAATCCGCTTGCAGGGCTTGCCGAACCTGTCGAAGGCCGGCAAGCAGGCTCAGGAGACCATGGGTTCCTGGCCAACCTATCGCGTGTCGCAGGGTGCATTG
Organism: Pseudomonadota bacterium; assembly: GCA_043811435.1. Taxonomy (GTDB): domain Bacteria; phylum Pseudomonadota; class Alphaproteobacteria; order Rhizobiales; family Xanthobacteraceae; genus Bradyrhizobium. The sequence continues at coordinate 55,483 of JBDRNF010000273.1, read as the reverse complement.
CGCACGATGCAGCATCGTCTTTGGGATTGCTACCGGCAGCAACGCTGGCCGGTCCCGGAATATGCTTCCGATAGCATCACAGCACTGACCGTCTTCCTGAACAAGCAGGCGCTCGGCGGTGAAATCAACGTACCGTCGATCAAACGCTGAGGGAGCGCGCCATGAAAACGATTCTTAAAACCGCTGCGCTTGTTCTCGTCGTTGCCGCCGGGACATCCGCACTGCCCCTGACGGCCTCTGCGCAAACCGCGAAGACCGCCGCCATCAAACATCCGGACGCTGCCGTGGTCGACGCCTATCTGAAGTCGACCTTCGGCAAGGCACCGCCGGAATGGCAGGCGAGAATCGAGCCCGATGAAACCCTGAAGACCTGCAATCATTTCCGCAACGACGTGCCGTCGGCCGAGGCCGACAAGATCATCAAGCGCGAACTGGCCAAGGTCGTGTTTCCGGCGGATGGGAAGCTGCTCGGCGACTGGAAGGAAGGCAGGAAGGTCGCCAACAACGGCCGCGGCGGACAGTTCTCCGACAACGAGAAAACCGTGAGCGGCGGCAATTGCTATGCCTGCCACCAGCTGGAACTCGCGGAAGTCAGCTACGGCACGCTGGGACCGAGCCTCACGTCGTACGGCAAGGACCGTAAATTCGACCCGGAGGAAGCCAAACTGGCTTACACCAAGATCTACAATTCGCAGGCTGTGGTGGCATGTTCGAACATGCCGCGCTTCGGCGCGAACAAGTTCCTGACGGAAAAGCAGATCAAGGACATCGTCGCGTTGTTGTTCGATCCCGAGTCACCGGTCAACAAATAGCCGCCGCCGGGCGCTCAACCCGCTCGGGCATACGGTGGCGCGTGGAGGAGGAATATCATGGCATTGCGGAGTCTGTTGGCGGCTTCGGCCATCCTCGCGTTGACGGCCATTCCCGGCAACGCGCAGGAATCGCTCGTCACCTACAAATTGCTGAGTCCGGAACTTGCGCTGGACTCCGCCCGTGCCGCCCTCGCCGAATGCCGCAAGCGCGGATACCAGGTGGCGGTCGCGGTGGTCGATCGCTTTGGCGTGACCCAGGTCATGCTGCGCGACCGCTTTGCCGGCGCGCATACTCCCACGACAGCCACCGGCAAGGCCTGGACTGCGGCGTCCTTCCGCACCGGCACGACCGCGCTGATGGCGATCAGCCAGCCGGGCATGCCGCAAGCCGGCCTGCGTGATCTGCCTGGCGCCGTTATCCTTGGCGGCGGCATGGTGATCGAAGGTGGAGGTTCGATGGTCGGCGCCATCGGCGTTTCAGGCGCGCCGGGCGGCGACGCCGACGATGCCTGCGCCAAGGCCGGGATCGACGCGATCAGGGACAAGCTGGATTTCTGAACCGCTCGCGCCGTCGGGAGCTTGGCTCAGGCCTGCTTCCTGAGCCAGTCGGGGAACGACAAGGTTTCATAACCCCTCTCCCGCACGTAACGGAACATGGCGAGAAACTCCGGAGGCTCGAGCAGTCCGGGCATGCGGACGACCTCTCGCGCCTGCCCGCGCAAGGCGGAAAGACCGGCCGGCTTCTCGGGAAAAAACTGGATCGTCGGCGTGAAGCGAATTCCATAGGCTTCGCCGAGCGCCTTTTCACCCAGCTTGCGACCATCGAAGTCCGTGACCGCGCGCGATCCGATGTGGTTGAGATGCAGAATCTCGAAATTGTCGCGGATGTAGCTTTCGATTTTCGGATCAGCCAGATGGACTTCGTGCATCTTCTTGCACGAGGGGCACCCCTTGAGACCCCACATGATGGCGAAGCGCTTGCCCTTTTCGGCAGCGCCGGCGAGATCTTCGGAAAGATCGAGGAAGCTCTCCAGATACCAATCCATATGATAGAGCCCGTCATCGCCCAGCCTGGCTTTCGCGTGACCGGGCGTGGCACTCGAGCCGAGCATGGCAAAACCAAAAGCTGCAATGGTGTGCCTTCGCGTAAGAGCGCCTTTTTGCGTCGTCAATGAAGCCTCCCCTTCACAATCCGTTTCAACCAATCGATCCGAAGGCGGGGAATGTCTGCAGCAGCCAGCCCGCGATGCGCGGCATTGCGCCAGTCAAAAACAGAACACCGGTGAGCACAAGACCTGAGCCGATTACCTTCTCGATAAGGTTCATATGGTCGCGCATTCGCGACATCAATCGAACGAACCGGCCGGCGAACAGCGCCGCGAGCACGAAGGGAATCACGATGCCCAGCGCATAGAAGCCGAGCAGCGTGGCCCCGCGCGCCGCCGATCCTTCGACGCCGGCGACGATGAGGATGGCTGCGAGCACCGGCCCGACGCACGGGGTCCAGCCGAAGGCAAAGGCGAGTCCCACCACATACGCACCGAGATGGCCGCCTCCCTTGCGCGAAGTCTGAAAGCGGGCTTCGCGAAACAGCAGGCCGATCCTGAACACGCCAAGAAAATGCAGGCCAAGGATGAGGATGACCAGGCCGGCGATCATTCCGAGCGTTTCGAAATGCGCGGTGACGGCCTTTCCAATCAGCGAGGCGGAAGCGCCGAGCGCGACAAATACGGTGGCAAAGCCGAGCACGAAGGCAATGGACAAACCCACCACGCGCCAATTCTGCCGCGCGACCTGTCCCTGTCCGGTTCGCGTCAGGTCGTCGAGGCTGATCCCTGCCAGAAAGCAAAGATAGGGCGGCACCAGGGGCAGGATGCAGGGCGAGAGAAACGACAGCAGCCCCGCTCCCAACGCGCTCACCAGGGAAATATTTGAAATCACAACGTTACCGGCTCTGGCCTATACATGCGAATTCGTCTATATGTAGCATATGTTTTCGCAGGCGCGCCTGAAATTTCTTCCCCGTCACCTGTTGCTGCTGGCGGCAGTGCTTTGGCCGGCGAGGTCGGATGCGGCCGAACTCCTGGTGTTCGGGCGCGATGGCTGCGTCTGGTGTCAAAGATGGGATCGCGACGTCGGATCCAGCTATGGCAAGACCGCCGAAGCCAAGGTGCTTCCGCTGCGTCACGTCAACATCGACAGGCAGGCGACATCCAGCGTCGCGCTCGCTTCGCCAGTGCGGTACACGCCAACTTTCGTGGTGGTGGACAATGGTCGCGAGATCGGACGCATCACCGGCTACATCAACGACGACGCATTCTGGGGATTGCTGGGCACATTCGTGAGCCGGATTGAAGCTCCGCCGGTCGAGAACAATCCCGGCCAGGCAATTTCATCTTTGGACAAGTCGAAAGTACGCTGACGCCATGACCTCGATCCTTCCAAGCGACCTCGAAACCGAATTTCGCGACGGTGCGGAGTATTCGCCCGAGCTCGATCAATTGATGCGCAAGGCGCGAAAGGCCAGCAATTTCCTGAAGGCGCTCTCGCACGAGAACCGCCTTCTGCTGCTTTGCCTGCTCGCAGAGCGCGAACGTTCAGTAACGGAGCTCGAGAACATTCTTTCCTTGCGGCAGTCCGCCGTTTCGCAGCAACTGGCGCGCCTCCGCTACGACGGCATGGTCGACACACGACGCGACGGCAAGACGATTTACTACAGCCTTGCCAACGAGGACGTGCGTCGCGTGATTTCGGTCGTTTACGACATCTTTTGCGCGACGGCGGTTGCCGACGCCAGGAAATAGACTGCGCGAAGCAGACGGGTGACATGGCAACTCGGCAATTCGCCGGGCAAGCCCTGCGCCGGACCGGGAGAGACGCCATGCAGGATCTGTCTGGCTGGGTGCTCGCGCTGGCTGGCTTTGCCATCGGCGCGACGGCGGGATTTGCCGTCCGCCACGCCAAACTGTGTTCGTTTGGGGCCATCGAAGACGCGCTGATGGGCGGCGACAGCCGTCGCCTGCGAATTTTCGGGCTGGCGCTCGGCATCGCAATCCTCGGAACACAGGCGCTGATCATCGCCGGCCTTCTCGACCCCGAACAGACAACCTACACGCTCCCGGCCCTTCCCCTGGTCGCGATCGTGATCGGCAGCGTGATGTTCGGGACCGGGATGGCGATGGTCGGAACCTGCGGTTTCGGTTCGCTGGTGCGGCTGGGAACGGGAGACCTGCGCAGCCTGATTGTGATCCTGATCCTCGGCGTGTGCGCCTATGCGACGCTGCGCGGCGCGTTCGCCAGCTTTCGCATCACGGTCCTGGAAAGCATTTCCATTGCCATGCCGGACGGTGTGAGATCCGACATGGCATCGCTTTCAATGCACGCTTTGGGATGGGATGTGCGCAGCGCGATCGCAGCGATCGCAGGAGGCGCGCTTTGCTGGCTCGCACTGGGCGACCAGAGGCTCCGGCGCGCGCCACGCCTGCTGACGGCCGGAATCGTGCTTGGCCTTCTGACCATTGCAGGCTGGTTCGTGACATCGTCGTTTGCTGACGATTTCGCCGGCCCGGTCCGCCCGCAAAGCCTGACGTTCGTGTCGACGGTCGGAAAGGCGATCTATGCGGGACTTCTGAACGTCGCGAATTTCGCGGATTTCGGGGTCGGCAGCGTGTTCGGCGTCGTCGCCGGCTCCTGGCTCGCGGCGTGGCGCGCGGACGAATTGCGATGGGAGGCCTTCGACGATGACCACGAGATGCGGCGCCATCTTGGCGGCGCCGCCCTGATGGGAATTGGTGGAATCCTTGCCGGCGGCTGCACCATCGGTCAAGGCATCACGGCCGGATCGATGCTGTCGCTGTCCTGGCCGTTTGCCGTAGGCGGCATGGTCCTCGGCGCATGGCTCGGCATCGCGACGCTGGTCGACAGCACGCCGAAAGAAATGCTTCGACGCGGCTGGGCTCATTTCCGCGGCAGAAACTATTTGCCGAAATAGGAACTGCGTATGCGATGCGGCATGAATTCGAGCAGCCAGCCTCGATCAGAAGTCTGTAGCCGACACTGCCTACTGGCAGCGGGGATGGATCAACGAGCGCGCGATCGAGCCGCACATTCCGGCCTTCGATAAATCGGGGCGTGTCGACGGGAGGTTCTCTCGGGAAGAATCGCCTACGCTCACGCCAACTATCTCAGGGACCGTCGGGCGCCGCCGGCTCCTCGACGTCTTTCGGGTGCCATGACCGCAGCCGCCCGACGAACTGCGGAAGTCCGTGTCGCTCGGCCAATGCCGTCAGATATTCGTCCCACGAAGGCGTGCTGTGTGTGAGGTTGGCGGCGGACTCCCGCATCACCGCTTCCACCAGCGCTGGGTTGGCATCGAACAGGCCTGTCAGGAAGTCGTCCGGCGACCGGATCGTGACGCCAAGTGCGGCCAGCGCCGCGAAATCGAAGTCCTTCAGGTTGTTCGTCACCAGTACGCAGGGCGCGATCGCCGCCGCGGCGGAGGCGACGTGCCTGTCCTTCGGGTCCGTAACTCCGATTGCACGCTCTGGGTCGAAGCCAGCAACGAGTGCATTCGCAAACCACGTCCTGATCAGCGGAATGGTGCGGTCCGCCACACGACCGCGCGTCCGCGGCTCGATCGCGCCAAGCCATTCCTGTTCGATGCGTTCGCTCCATCGTGCATCGAACACGTCGTTTTGCGCCAACTGCAGCAGCAAGTTGCGCAGGTGGTTCGAATACAGGACGTTCGCGTCAAGAAGCGCTTTCGCCGGGCTGGGCATAGTGCTCTTCAAGATCTTCCGTGTCGGCCGACAGGGCCGCCGCAAAGGACCTCCGCCTGTCCTCGACCTGCTTGAGCTTCGCGATGTCGGCCGCGCGGATCCGTCGGTGGGTGCCAACCTGCCGGAACGGGAGCTTCCCTGAATCCATGCGCTGATAGACGATAGGCCTGGAAACGCCGAGCAGTTCAGCGGCTCGCTCAGGCGAGACCTCGTCCTCCGGCTTGAAAACGAACGCCGTGCCGGACTCTGCCACAGCCGTCAGCAGGCTCTGCATCGCGCGCAGCAGCGAGGCCGGCATTTCGGCCATCACCCTCTCGCCGTCCGCCTTCGTTAGGTACAGCCCGCCGTGCTCGAGCACGGAGGCGCGTTCCAGGAAACTCGCACCCTTCCTGGCCTGCTCGCGATCGGGTTCTTCGACCTTCAGCTTCACCACGGCGTCGATCAAGGATGCCTCCATCTGCAATAATTGTATTATCTGTAATATGTGTAAGTGCCCTTTGCAAGCTATTACCCCGCGGATGGCGGCCGGTGCGCTCTGGCGACAGCGGGGCGTTTTCGACCAAGGCGGCGGCCCCTTCACGATGGTCTGCCGTCTGGGCCAGCATCCTGCATCCGAACGCCCGCTACAGGGAGCGCGCGATCAGCAGCTTCATGATTTCGTTGGTGCCGCCGTAGATCTTCTGGATGCGCGCGTCGACGAACATCCGCGATATCGGATATTCCTGCATGTAGCCGTATCCGCCGTGAAGCTGCAGGCACTCGTCGGCGGTCTCCACCTGCTTCTGCGAACACCACCACTTGGCCATCGACGCGGTAACGGTGTCGAGTTCACGGACGATGAGACGCTCGATGCACCAGTCGACGAACACCCGCGCGATGGTGGCTTCCGTCTTGCGCTCGGCGAGGGTGAAAGCGGTGTTCTGGAATTCGATGATCGGCTGACCGAAGGCCTTGCGCTCCTTGGTGTAGTCGACCGTCAGCCGCACCGCGCGCTCCATCGAGGCCACGGCGCCGATCGCGAGCAACAGCCGCTCCTGCGGCAATTGCTGCATCAGCTGGACGAAGCCGCTGCCCTCCTCGCCGCCGAGCAGGTTTTCAGGCGGCGCCACCGCGTTGTCGAAGAACAGCTCGGAGGTGTCGGACGCCTGCAGGCCGATCTTGTCGAGGTTGCGCCCGCGCCGGAAGCCGTCATTGCCCGCGGTCTCGACCACGATCAGGGAAAGGCCCTTGGCGCCCGGCCCGCCGGTGCGCGCCACCACGATGATGAGGTCGGCGGCCTGGCCGTTGGTGATGAAGGTCTTCTGGCCGTTGATCACATAATTGTTGCCCTGCTTTTTGGCGGTCGTCCGCACGCCCTGCAGGTCGGACCCGGTGCCGGGTTCGGTCATGGCGATGGCGCCGACGAACTCGCCGCTCGCCATTTTCGGCAGCCAGCGCAGCTTCTGTTCCTCGGAACCGTAGTTCAGGATGTAGTGCGCGACGATGCCGCTGTGCACCGAAACCCCGGTCGTGACTTCCGGCACCACGCTTTCGAGGTCCTCGATCACGGCGGCGTCGTAGGCGAAGCTGGCGCCAAGGCCGCCATAGGCTTCCGGCACGCTCGGCAGCAGAGCGCCCATCTCCCCCAGCGCCCGCCATGCCGAGCGATCGACCAGTTTCTGCTGACGCCATGTGTCGGCGTGCGGGGCCAGATCTTTGGCGAGAAATCTGCGGAACTGATCGCGAAAAACGTCCAGCTCTTCGGTCATCCAGGAGGAACGGTAGGTCATTCGGTGTCGCCTCACACGAGAGAATGGATGCAACAACGCGTTGCACGTCCGCAAGCCCATGTAACGCCACTATCCGCGGCGAGACCAGAGCTTCCGACTGGTTGCATCCCTGCCTTAAATCAGGAGGCCGCCGCCGGCGACCACGACCTGGCCGCTGATGTAGTTCGATTCCGGACTGCAGAACAAATAAACCGCGTCCGCCGCCTCCTCCGGCGTGCCGCCGCGGCCGAGCGGAATCATTCTGGCCATGTTCTCGAGCATCTGCGGCTGGACGCCGACCTTGATGTCGCGCCCCGCAACATCGATGGTCTTCTGCTGCGCCTCGATCGGCTGGGTCAGCCGGGTGTTGATCAGGCCAAAGGCCACGCAATTGACGTTGACCTTGTAGCGTCCCCACTCCTTGCACATCGTGCGGGTCAATCCGATCAGCGACGCCTTGGCCGACGAGTAACTCGCCTGCCCCGCGTTGCCGTAGAGCCCCGCGATCGACGAGATGTTGACGACCTTGCGGAACACCTCGCGGCCGGCCTCGGCTTCCTTCTTGGCCATGATCCGGATCGGCTCGGCCGCGGCGCGCAGGATGCGGAACGGCGCGACCAGATGCACATCGAGCATGGCCTGGAACTGTTCGTCGGTCATCTTCTGGATCGTCGAGTCCCAAGTGTAGCCGGCGTTGTTGACGATGATATCGAGCCCGCCGAAGGTCTCCATGGCGGCGCCGACGAAGCGATCGGCAAAGCCGGGCTCCGAAACACTGCCATTGACCGCGATCGCCTCGCCGCCCCCGGCCCTGATTTCAGCGGCAACCGCGTCGCCCGGCGCGGCATCGAGGTCGTTGACCACGACCCGCGCGCCCTCGCTCGCGAGCTTCATGGCAATGGCGCGGCCGATACCGCGCCCCGATCCGGTGACGAGCGCGACTTTTCCCTTGAGTTTCGACATTCTATCTTCCTGGTCAGAGCGCGATGATGGCTTCACCTGCGAGCTTGACCTCGCCGGTTTCGTCCCTGGTGGTCAGAGCGAGCCTGGCCCGCTTCTCGCCCTTGTCCTCGATCAGCTCGGTCACATGCCCCTCGCAGGTCAGGCGCGCGCCTAGCTGCGTGATCGCCGCGAAGCGCGTCGAGAAGGAGCGAATACGGTTCGGCGAAACTGAATCGGTCAGCGCCTGACCGAGATAGCCCATCACCAGCATGCCGTGCGAGAACACATCCGGAAAACCCGCCGCCCTGGCGAAATCGATATCGACATGCATCGGATTGTGATCGCCGGAAGCGCCGCAATACAGCGCCAGCGTATGGCGCGTGACCGGCGGAAACGTCTTGTGAACGATGCGGTCGCCGACCGCCGGATGGCTTGTTGCCGTCGCACTCATGCTTGCTCCTGATTCCGCACGACAATGGTGCGCGCGGTATCGGCGACGCGAATGCCGTCCTGGTTGGTGACCTCGGTTTCGACCGCCACCATCGTCATCGCGCCGCCCTTCTTGTCGGTGACGCCGGTGACGCGTGAGTTGAAGGTCAAGGTGTCGCCGACCACAACCGGAGCATGGTAGGTGAAGCGCTGTTCGCCATGCAGGACGCGGGCCAGATCGATCTTCAACTCGGTCAGGAACTCGAACGGACGCTCGTTGTCCATCATCTCCAGACAGAACAGATAGGTCGGCGGCACCGGCGTGCCGGCATAGCCATGTGCCCGCGCGGCCAGCTCGTCGCGGTAGATAGGATTCTGCTCGGCGAGCGTGTTGAGAAAATAGCGCAGGCGTCCGGGCTCGACGCGCGCGGTGACCGGCGTAAAGCTGCGCCCGACGGCGGATTGATCGACCATGGTGCTTCCTTACGCGCGCTCGTACAGCGTCACCACGCAGGCGCCGCCAAGGCCGAGATTGTGCTGCAATCCCAATCGCGCGCCGTCGACCTGGGTGGCGTCGGCGGTCCCCCGCAACTGACGGGTCAGCTCGTAGCATTGCGCCAATCCGGTAGCGCCCAAAGGATGCCCCTTCGACAGCAGCCCGCCGGAGGGGTTGGTGACGAACCTGCCGCCATAGGTGTTGTCGCCATCGTCGATGAACTTCGCGGCGCCGCCCTCGGGGCAGAGTCCCAGGGCCTCGTAGGTGATCAGTTCGTTCTGCGCGAAGCAGTCGTGCAGTTCGACCACGTCGAGATCCTGCGGGCCGACACCGGCGGCCTCGTAGACGCTGCTCGCCGCGGCGCGCGCCATGTCGAAGCCGACGACCTGCATCATGTCGCCGGCGCCGAATGTCGAGGGCGTATCGGTGGTCATCGCCTGGGCCGCGATCCGGACGTCCTTGCGCAGGCCATGCCGGCTGGCGAACTTCTCCGAGACCAGAATTGCCGCCGCGCCGCCGCAGGTCGGCGGGCACGCCATCAGGCGCGTCATCACGCCCGGCCAGATCATCTTGTCGTTCATGACCTCGTCGGCGGTGACTTCCTTGCGAAACAGCGCCAGCGGATTGTTTTTGGCGTGACGGCTCGCCTTGGCGCGGACCTTGGCGAAGGATTCCAGCGGTGTGCCGTATTTATTCATGTGGCTAAGACCGGCGCCGCCGAAATAGCGCAGGGCCAATGGAATGCCGGGCGCATCGACGAGCTGGTCGGCGGCCGCATCGAAATCATCGAACGCGCTCGGCCGGTCGGTGAACACCGCACCCAGCGCGCCGGGCTTCATTTGCTCGAAACCTAGCGCCAGCACGCAATCGGCGGCGCCGGATTCGATGGCCTGCCGCGCCAGAAACAACGCCGTCGAACCGGTGGAGCAGTTGTTGTTGACGTTGACGATCGGAATGCCGGTCATGCCGACCGGGTACAGCGCGCGCTGCCCGCAGGTGGAATCGCCGTAGACGTAACCGACATAGGCCTGCTGGATCAGGCTGTAGTCCAGTCCGGCATCGCCGAGCGCCAGCTTCACCGCCTCGGCACCCATCACATGATACGGCGCGTTGGCGCCCGGCTTGACGAACGGGATCATGCCGACACCGGCAACATAGGCGCGAGATGACATCGGATCCTCCGTACATTACCGATTGGACTTTATATTTCCGGCGGGTAATATACGTCGAAGCAGACTCGAGTCAATGCGAGTCAATGCAGGACAGGCGGAAGACGATATGGATGCCCGGCCACCCTCCCCCGATTCTTCCCCCTGGCTGCCGTTCGAAAGCCGTCGCCGCGCACGTGACGAGAAGCGCGATGCCGTGCTGCGGACCGCGGTGCAATTGTTTCTCGAGCAGGGCTATCACCGCGCCACCCTGAACGAGGTTGCCGAGCGGCTGAACATCACCAAGCCGGCGCTCTACAATTACTTCCGCAGCAAGGAAGAAATCCTGTTCGAGTGCTGGGCCGTCGGGCAGGAGCGGGTCGACGGCTTCATCGCCGGGATCAACGCCCGCGGCGGCACCGGCCTCGTCAAGCTGCGGCAACTGGTGCACGCCTATGCCGAGAACATGGCGACCGACCACGGCGCCAGCCTGGTGCGGTTCGATCAGCGCGACCTCTCCGAGAAGAACCGGAAGATCGTACGCGCCGGCAAGAAAAGCATCGACCGGACATTTCGAAAATACATCGCCGACGGAATTGCCGACGGATCGATCAAACCGTGCGATCCCAAGATGACCGCATTCGCCATTGCCGGCTCCCTGAATTGGATCGGTCACTGGTTCCAGCCCGACGGGGCGATGTCGGCAACAGCGATCGCGGACGAATTCACGGACCGGCTCACCGAAGGGCTGACGGCCCGACCAGTCAAGAAGACGGCCTCAACCGTCGCGAAGAAGAAACCATCACGAGGGAGAACACGATGAACACCACGCAAGGATTGCGCCGCGCTTTACAGATCAATCCGGACGGCCTCGCCACCGTGTTCGGCGACAGGCGGCGAAACTGGCGCGAGATCGGCGAACGGGTGTCGCGGCTGGCGGCCGGTCTTCGTGCGCTCGGCGCCGGTCCCGGCGATCGCGTCGCGATCCTGTCGCTCAACTCCGACCGGTATCTGGAACTTTATCTGGCGACCGCATGGGCCGGCGCGGTGATCGTTCCGCTCAATATCAGGTGGAGCCCGCTTGAAAATGAGGACGCCCTGCGCGATTGCCGCGCCGGCGTGCTGGTCGTCGACAAGGCGTTCGCATCGACGGGCGCCGGGCTGGCGAAAGCCCTTCCCGGTTTGAAGCTGGTCTATGCCGACGACGGCGAGGTGCCGGCCGGAATGGAAAGTTACGAAGCGTTGCTGGCGCGAAGCGAGCCGATGCCGGACGCGATGCGCAGCAGTGCCGACCTCGCCGGCATTTTCTACACCGGCGGCACCACCGGCCGGTCCAAAGGGGTGATGCTCAGCCATGGCAACCTGACGGCCAATGCGTTGAACGCGCTCGGCGAAGGCCTGTTTCCGGCCTCGGCGACCTATCTGCACGCCGCGCCGATGTTTCACCTCGCCAACGGCGCGGCGATGTATTCGCTGCTGCTCAGCGGCGGTTCCAACGCCATCATCCAGTCCTTCACGCCGGAGGGCGTGATGGCCGCGGTGCAGAACGACCGTGTCACCGACGTACTTCTGGTCCCGACCATGATCCAGATGCTGGTCGACCACCCCGCCCTCGGGTCCTACGACATGTCGCCGCTGAGGAACGTGATCTATGGCGCGTCGCCGATCAGCGAGGCCGTGCTTGGCAGGGCCATGGCGGCCCTCCCGAACGTGCAATTCACACAGGCTTACGGCATGACCGAATTGTCGCCGATCGCGACCCTGCTGCACTGGAATGAGCACATCGGCCAGGGCCGGGCCAAGGGACGGCATCGAGGCGCCGGCCGTCCCACGCTCGGTTGCGAAGTCCGTATCGTCGATTCCAACGACAGGCCGGTGCCCCGCGGCACGGTCGGCGAGATCGTGGCGCGCGGCGACAACGTCATGATGGGTTACTGGGAGCGCCCCGAAGAGACCGCAAAAGCCGTTGTCGACGGCTGGATGCACACCGGCGACGGCGGCTACATGGACGAGGATGGCTTCATCTACGTCGTCGACCGGGTCAAGGACATGATCATCTCCGGCGGCGAGAACATCTATTCGGTCGAAGTCGAGAACGCGATTGCGCAGCATCCCGCGGTCGCGCAGTGCGCCGTGATCGGAATTCCGAACGAGCAGTGGGGCGAACAGGTTCATGCCGTGGTCGTTTCCAGGAACGGCGCGCAGGTCTCGGCCGCCGAACTGATCGAATTCTGCAAGACGCTGATCGCCGGCTACAAATGCCCGCGCAGTGTCGAAATCAGCGAGAGCCCGCTGCCGCTCTCCGGAGCCGGCAAGATTCTCAAGCGCGAGTTGCGCAGGCCATTCTGGGAAAACCGGGAGCGGCTGGTGAGCTGAGCCGCGGCCCCGGCAAAATACTGGTCGGCGACATCGGAACGGCCGCTTTCTACCCCACCGCAACCGAGGGCGGGTAACGCAGCTTCGCAGGCAAGCTAGCACCAATTATGTGAGATCGGTGACTCGCTTGCTGCCCATGCTTCGAGACGCTCGCGTTGCCCGCTCCTCAGCATGAGGTACTTGTGCTTCAACAGGTTACCCTCATCCTGAGGAGCATCGCAAAGCGATGCGTCTCGAAGGATGGGCTGCAATACCGATCTAAAATTCCAGGTACTAGACACGACCGTGAGACGGCGCCCGCGGGATCGTCGTCATGATTGCATTTTCCGAAGCAGCGTTCAGTTCTCGCTCGGCCTGACGGTAGAACTCTTCGTCTCTGTCTTTCGGCTCGCCCGCTTGCTGCCACAGCTCGTAAGCTCGCCGCGTGATCTTCATTTTCTCTGAATCTGACACTTTGATCTCCTTCGAACTGGCTTTCGGGGACGACCAAAACACAAGGGTGCCTCCGAGGTACGCGATCAACCAGAGAGTCTCCGAGTCGATGACAGGATATTTGCGGCTTTCAGCGTGGCGCGGGTGTCAGGAATTTCCTTACACGAAGAAGCAGCCCCGGCTCCTCGCGGTGATTGCACAGACGTCGAAAGAAGGGCCTGATTGACACATTGTTACGGCTCCCAAGCCGCCCTGGCCCACGGTGCTTGACGGGAGAGACGCCGATGAATTTGTACGCCGGAATATCGATGCTGGCCGTGGCGCTTCTTTTGATTTGGGCCGGACGTCCCAACAAGGCGGGCATCCACCCCAGGTTCCTGAGGTTCAATGCGGCCCTCGTTCTGTATCCGCCACTGGTATTGGCGTGCTTCGCATTGGGTATCGCGACGATCGTCTCAACCTGGCCGGGGAAATAGAGCGGCGGGCATCCGGTTTTCTAAGGCGAACGATCGAAGTCCGGCGAACGAATACCCGCGATTCGGTGATGGGAGAGCGAAAGGCTTGAAACCCAGGACAATCACTACGCACCGAGAATAGGACTCTCCCACCCCTGGGGCATTGAATGCCCGATTGCCCAGCAACGGCAATGGAGGAAATGTCCGATGATACCTGTTGCAGGTCCCATCCTGCTTGTCGCGACGGCCGTGTTGCTCTGGTACATGCTGCCGAAGCACGGTCACCCCAATCGATGGGCGACTGCCCCGGTGTTCCAGGCGCTCATCCCGATCGCAATCGTAGGCATGTTCTGCATAGGTTTGGTCCTGACGATTTTCAGGATTTAGATGCGAGTATCGCCATGGTCGGGCCGACATTGGTCGTCCTCAACGAGACAAGGCGATCGTTCCGGACGGATATCCGCGATCGACACCAACGCGGACGTTGGGGCATCGGCTGAGTTTCAGGGAAAGCCTCTGAACTCCCAATACCGGCCAGCTTCCGCCTCTCGGCTGATTCGCATCTGCCGGCATCCCGGCGCTCGCTTCACGTTCGGTTCACGTCGACGTGTACGAACAGGCGTGAATTTTCCCGGTAGCGCCCTCGAACCGGTTTCGATCTGGCACCGTCGAACTTCCGTGCGAGCCATTCCGGTTTCGCCGATCAAGGAATGGAGAGTTCTAATGTCGATGAAATTAACGTTGTCTGCAGCTGCTTTGGGCACTCTCGTTGCACTGAGCGCCATGTCTCCGGCATCTGCCGGACCCAGGATTTGCGATGAAGCCGTGTCGCGGAAGGCCTGCGGGGATCATCTGCTGTATGTGGAAACACTTTCGCGCAAAACCCAGTCGACCGCGAATTACATGGACAACCTCGATCCGCGCTTCAATCAATCGATGCAGGATGCAGGCGGCGGCGGTGGTGGCGGCGGCGGTGGCGGTGGTGGCGGCGGCGGCGGCAGCCAGTAAGTCATACTGACCTTGCAGATGGAGCAGGACGCCGCCGGGTGAACCCGGCGGCGTTTCTGTCGGCATGTGACGCATTCGGCCGTCACACGCTTTCAACGATCGCATTGCGCTGATTTTGCATCGGGCCCGTTAACCCCATTCGTTTACAAAGCGTAAACAAGCCGGTGGCAGCCTTGGAGCGGGAGGTCCCCATGCAAGTCTATCCCGTGCCCGTCGCCGTCACCCAGGCCAGAATTCAGTTGCTCGCCGAGCAAGCCGCAAAGGCTCCGCCGCGGATCATCAACGATGCCGTGCTGGACGTCTTCGCGGCCAAGAACCAGGCCGAACGCGAAGCGATCGTCGACATCAAGGTCTAGCCGCCGCGAGCACGAGACCTGCTCCGTGCCAACCTCGCCAGGGAAGCATCGGCAGGCTGATACTGGCCGCGTGGCCCCACGACGGGCATGCACCGGACCAGATCGACCGCGGCGTCATCAACGCGGGACGACGACAGAATAAATCCTGCAACGTGACCTGGCTCACAGCTTTTACCGTCCATTGACCTAGACTGAAGCACGTCGGGAACGAAGCAATTTGCTTCAAATTATCTCGCCGGAGGGTGAGGTCATGAGCAAGATTGAATACCTGCAACAGCAAGCCGCCCGCGCCGAACGGCTGGCCAGGGATGTGCTGGACAAGCTGACTGCCGAACGCCTTCAGTCGTTCGCCGCCGAATGCCGAAAGCAGGCAAAGACCATCGACGAGAACCGGACGGAAGCCGCCTGAGCCGCGACATGTTTCAACGATTTGGCGCCGGGCAGGTTTGCGATGGCGAAAGGCCGGAATGTGGCTGGGCCTGACGTTGTGCACCCCCGGGCGCTTTGTCGGGCGAGATCTCCTGCTACTTCGCGACGAAGAAGAAATCCTCCTTACCCGGCAATGAGCCATAGGTGTACGGCTCCTGCCGGCCGGCGGTCGCTTCCATCACGTCATCGCGAACGAGGCGGAACACCTTGTTGATCTCGACGCCCGGCGTGGCGATGCGTTGAACCACCGCCACCGCGAACGGCGAATTGCCGCCTTCGCCGTCAAGCGCGACCTGCCCGTCCTTCGCCGCGAACACGACCAGGGTCGCGCCGGCAACCTTCACTTCCGCCAGGCCTCGCCCGTTGGTCGATCGCGAAGCGATCGGCGCACCGGCGGTGGACGTTCTGACGACAGCTTCCGGAGCCGCCGTCTTGCGTGGTGCAAAGGGATTGTCGCGGCACGCATCGAGCATAATGAGCTTGATGCGTTTCGCCGCGTCGGTGGCGCGCAGCACCTGCGACAACGGAACGGCTTCGTATTCGATGTCGCGGTCGACGGCCAGCGTGGCGTCGACCGGAACGAGATAGTTGACGCCTCCGACCTCGATGCCGTGTCCGGCGTAATAGACCATCGCCCAATCGGAATTCTCGGCTTCATTGGCGAACGTCCGCAGCGCGTCAATCAGCCTTTCGCGCGTCACGTCGCTTGCGAGCGTGACGGTTTCGAACCCGATGTTGCGAAGGGATTTCGCGATGGCTTCGGCGTCGTTGTGCGGGTTGGAGAGCGGCGGCACGCTCCGGTAAGCCGAATTGCCGATCACGAGCGCGACGCGGCGGCCTCGCTGTTCGGCCGGCCGGGTCGCAACCGCCGCAACCAGCGCGGCCGGGGTCGGGACGGACCCGGGTGAAGCAGCTTTCGCGGGCGGTGCGTGAATGATGGGCTGGACCGCACCGGAATCGAACGCCGCCAGCCGGGCCCTGGCCGTTTCGAGAGCGGACTTGCTGACGTCCGAGCGATTCTGGCTGCGCGACGCCAGCGCCTTCTCGAATTCGGCGCGCGCACGCCTCGGGTTTCCCAGCCGTTCGAAGGTCAACCCTCGTCCGGTGTAGGCAGGGATGCTGTCCAGTTCGAGAGCCAGGGTCCGGTCATAGTCCGCCAAAGCGCGCTCGAACTCGCCCCTGTAGCGAAAGGTATCTCCTCGCGTCAAATAGCTGTTCGGATTTCTCGGACTGATGCGAATCTGCTTGTCCTGATCGACAAGCGCGCGGTCGAGGTCGCCCTTCAGCCGCCAGATCTCGCCGCGATTGGCGTAGGCCCTGACATCCCTTGGGTCTCGCCGGATGGCCTCGTCGTAATCCGCGATCGCCTTGTCGTAATCGCCCTTGTCTCTCCAGACCAGCGCCCTGTTGTTGTAGAAGACCGAAAAATTCGGCTCCAGCCGAATGGCTTCGCCGTAATCCGCAATGGCCTTGTCCAACTCTCCGACCAGCCACCAGGTGGAGGCCCGGATGCTGTAAACCCGGGAATTGTTGGGATCGAGACGAGCGGCCTCTTCGAGATCGGCGAGTGCGCGCGCCGCTTCGCCCTTCCGGTACCACGCCTCCGCCCGATTGACCCAGGACCACAGATATTTGGGGTCGAGGCGGATCGCCTGATCGTAATCTTCAATCGCGCGGTCGAACTGTTCCTTGTTGGTGAACGCCATGCCTCGCAGCGTATGGATTCTGGCCCGCTCATTCGGCGGTTTCATCCAGGCAAGCGCGCGGCTGCAACCGGCTATCTGACGGTCGTAATCGGTTCTCTGATTGCAATCCCGAAGATCGCCGTTGCCGGCGGCCATCGCCTGAAAAGCAGAAACTACCGAAACGGCTACGGCCAGAAAAAACGGCCTGATCCGCATGATCCAATTCCCTTGATCGGACAATGTATGAATGAGCTGCGTATGAATGATCTTCGCAGGATTCCCGTAATTTGAGTGATTAGTCCCGGATCCATGGGTTGGGTTCAATGCGGCCGCCGCGGCCTTTCACGAGACCTGCGCCGCCCTGACCTCGTCGTCTCCAGCCAATGATCCTGAAATCTGATGCGTCGACATCGGGAGAACTGTGCGGCCGGTCACGCTCGATTGGATTGCAGATCAGCCATGACGGTAATCAGCCGGCCCCCGCGATCTTCTCCGCCGGCCTCGTCTCCATCTTCCCGATCTTTTCCAGCACCGGCAGCAGATGCTTCAGGAACTCCGCCGGGTTCTCGCTCATCGGGAAGTGGCCGAGGCCCTTCATGATGGCGACCTCGCAGCCTGGAATGCTGCCGGCGACGGCGAGCGTTTCCTCCGGCGTGCAGGAATAATCGTATTCGCCCGACAGCAGGAACAGCGGGCATTTGCCGGTGTCGATCTGCGCGACGCGGTCGCGGATGTCGCCGTCGAGCTTGTAGAAATAGAGGTCACCCTTGAAGACGCCGGGACCGCCCTGCATGTAATGCCACAGCGTTTCCCAGCACTCGGCATCGGGCGCGTCGGGTCCGACCAGGCCGGAGACGATGGCGGCGGCGACCTCGCCGCCATGGACGTCGGGCCGGTGCAGGAAATTCAGGTCGTAATAGGGATCGACATGGGCGCCGGCCTGCAGGCCGATGATGGCGCGGAAGCTCTCGGGGTGTTCGAGCGCCAGGTGCAGCGCGATGCGGCCGCCGATCGAGCATCCCATCGCGATCGGCCGGTCGAGTTCGAGCGCGGCGATGATCTCCAGGATCATGGCGGTGTATTGCGCCGAGGTCAGCTGGTATTCCTCGTCGTGCCAGCCCGCCGGCGGCGACGATTTGCCGTGCCAGGGCATGTCGAAGGCGATGACGCGGTGGCGGGCCGTGACGCGTTCGTCGTTCATCAGGCCACGGTATTGCCGGCCGTCGGAGCCGGCGGTGTGCAGGCACAGCAGCGGCGTGCCCGCGCCCGCCTCCTCGACATAGATGCGGTGAGGCCGTCCGAACAGCTGCAGGTGCATGTAGCGGCCGATGACCGGCTCGAAGGTCGCGCTCATGTGGCCGCTCCGGTCTGGCGCGGCTTCGCCAGCGCTTCCTTGAAATAGCGCAGATTGGACATGAAGACCTGAAGGTTACCTTCGGCCTTCAGGACCCGCCGCTTGATCAGCGCCATCAGGTCGTTGGAGCCGGGCGGCGGACGCCTCAACCAGAACTTTTGCCACTCTTCCTCCGCCGCGCGCAGCGCAAAGGACGACGACGGCATCACGAACGGCCCGCGGACAACCGACACCACCCTGCCCTCGAAAATCTGTATCAGCCAGGCGGTCGGACCGACCTCGACGAGGAAGGTGGTGGTGAGAAACCGCCCGCGCCGGACCAGCGCTTCATCCTCATTGACCCGCGCCTTGAGCGTCTCGATCATCCCCAAGCCTCCCCTCACATTTGCGAAAGCCGGCACGTCGCCCGCCCCGGCCATTTGCCTCGTATGATCAGGGGTTTCGCCGCGGCGTCAATCGGCTACAGCCAGGCGCATACCAGCACCAGATTGGCCGCACAGGCCGCCAGCAACGCGACGGCCAGCGTGACATGCACGCGCTCGCAGGAGGTTTGCAGGGTCATCTTCATGGCCCGCAAAACATCCGGCGATTCTACCCCGGGAGTCTCGCACGATATTTTTCCCGGGATTCAGGACTCGTTTACGACTCAGGGACTCCCGCCGGAACGGCCCGATTCACCCCGAATCGGGTCTGCGGCGCGGGTTCGCGTTCACAGGCCCGAGAGTGCCTCGACGGGTGGCGCGGCCACCGTCAGCGAGGCCTGATCGCCGGTCCACGCCACGCAAACCCTCTTGCGGTTCAGGCCCCTGATGGCGCCGGTCACCTTGAGTACCTGGCCCGCGGCGCAGGAGGGGGCCTGCACGTAGGCGATCTCATAGGGGGCGAGTACGAGGGGTTCGGATTTCAGGACGGTCTGGGCAATGCACGGCGCCGAAGCGGCCGATAGAGCAAGTCCTAACAGAAAAGCACGCATGTTCGTTGTCCACCAACCGACGAAATCATAATAGCGCATTGCGCGGTCAAGTTCCGCCGCCGGCAATATTTATTTTCGGGCTGCCGGCGCAAGCGCCCGCCACCTGCATCGCCGCCGGTTCTAGACGAGATTCCTAAACAAAAGGCCGGCGCTGGGCCGGCCTTTTCTGGTTTCAGTGGCAACTCGCCCCAGTACCGACCTCAGTACTTGGCTCAGTACTTGGCAACGACCGGCCCGCCCCAGCCGAAGCGGTAGTTCAGGCCGACCTTGACGGTGTGGTCGTCGTTGCGAAACCCGGCACCGACGACATCGGCCGGGCCGGCGGTGATGGTGGTTTTGCCGAAGTCGTAATACTGGTACTCGGCCTTGGCGGACCAGTTCGGCGCGAACATGTATTCAAGGCCGGCGCCGACGGTGTAGCCGTCCTTTTTGTTGCCGCTGGCGGTAAAGAGTTGCGCCACGCCGGCGATCGACACGCCAATATTGTTGGCGTCGCGCCAGGCGTAACCGCCCTTGGCATAGAGCAGCGCCGGCCCCCAAGTGTAGCCGATCCGACCGGTGACCGACCCAAGCTGGTCATTATTGCTGCCGGTGACCAGCGTGCCGGCCGGGAACAGCACGCCATTGTTGGTGCCGCCGCCCAACCAGCTGTACTGGACCTCGGCACCGAGTACCCAGTTCGGGTGGAATTGGTAGTCAAAGCCGCCCTGTACACCACCCATAAAGCGGGCGTCGCTGCTCTGCAGGCTGTCGTTGCCCGCAAACGCGCCGCCGACATGGCCGCCGATATAGAAACCGGTCCAGTTGTAGACCACCGCGGGGGCGGTATAGGCCGGGGCCTTCGTATAGGGGCGCGGCGGCATGTCAGCCGCTACCGCGGGGGCGGCAAGCGCGATCAAGATGGCTGCGCCGAGCAAAAACTTCTTCATGACTGGTTCCCCGTAATTGTCGCCATCGACATCAATCAAACAACGTGGCCTCAATTAGGTTGCTTCGCGGCATTGCCGGAGCCGCGATCGTGTTTAACTGTGACGGCGCGGCAACAAGGCCTTTTGGTTCCTGGGCCATCCCGGTTTATTTGCGGTAAAAGCCCTGCCTCGCAGCTATAGGCTGCGTCTCGCGAGGTTAGGGGCAGGTTCAAATCCTCGCTAAAATGTGATCGGTCTACCCGGCCAGCCGGCGGCGGAGCAGCGAGGGGCGCAGCGGCGGGAGGCCGCTATCGCACCATCTTGCCCAGGTCCGGAAACGGCGCATAGACCACGCCGGCGCAGGTCTCGCCGGGGTTCTCGATGACGCGATCGAGCCGGCCGTCGACAAAGAGCACGGCGCGCTCGCGCGCCTCCGGATAGGAACCGGCGGAATCCCGCGCGGCAAAGCGCAGGCAGCTGACGTAGCGCAGCCGGCCGCCGACGGTGCGCTGCACCGGCTCCGCCATGACCGCGTCGCGGACCCCGACGGGATTGTTGAGATAGGTCTTCATGAACGCCAGGATTTCGGCGCGGTGGTTGGTGGGGTATGGCTGGTTTGCGACGCCGCGATCGTCCGTATAGGTGATGCTCCTGCTCTCCTCGCCGCCCGCGCAGGCCGCGAGCAAGAGCGGCAACAGCAGGATCGCAGCGTGCTTTGCCGAGATCCCCAAGTATTTCTCCAAGTAATTCCCCAAGTGCAACCCTTCATTCCCGGCTGTGACGAGCCGTTTTAGCCCTTCCCCGCACCGATTGGAATTCGCATCTGGCTCGACCGGGCGGCCCGGACCCGCGCTCGCCATCAAGGCTTGCCGCAAAAACGTACCGGCCCGCCCGCCATTGGGGAAGCAATGGCGTGCGGGCCGGGGCTGATATCCGCGAAGCGCGGCGGGGGCAATGTGGATGAAGCCGCGCCCCGCGGATCAGTTCAGTGATATCGGTGGAAGCGATGATGATGACGGAAATGCTTGTGATGATGCCGGTGATGATAACGGTAGTGATGGCGACCCATCCTGGCATTGGCGTTGAACACGGGGTTCACGTGCACAATACCGACGCTCGGGCCATGTGCGGTCCGGCCCGGGCTGTGGGCCATCGCGGGCGCCGCCACAAGCACGGAAGCTGCAAGCAGCGCGGCGGAAATGGTCTTCAGCATGTCCTGTCCCTCCTGAAATCGCGAGGTTTCCGGTCGGTTGACCGGGCTCGTCGATCATGGCTTTGAACCTAATGACCGCGCGCTGAACCAAATCTGAAGCGCCCTCGCGGACTTCGTTCATGTCGATGACAACTTCGTCATGTCGAATGTGGCGGGCTCCGGGAATGTAACCGCGAGGCAGGTGTTCAAATCAACAGGCGTCGGTGTAGGATTGCCTAATTGCCTATTGGAAATCGGGAGAGATACATGAGCAAATTTGCGGCCAGGTTTTTGACGCTGGCAATATTCGCGATGGCACTGGTCGCAGCGCCCGTCGTCACAAAGGTTTACGCCGCGCCCGACGAGTCGCCGCCACCTCCGTCGTCGGACAAGGGCAAGAAGAAAAAATCCAGCGAAGTCAAACCCGGCATCGAGGACACCACCTTCGCCAAGGGTTATCGCGCGGCCTACGCCACGATCTACGATCGCGGCGACTATGCCGCCGCGATCCCGCAGTTGAAGGCGCTCGGCCGCGACGACAGCGCCGCCGTCGCCAACCTGATCGGCTACGCCTATCGCAAGCTCGGCGACTACAAGGTCGCGCAGATCTGGTACGAGCGCGCGCTGAAGGCGGACCCGAACCACGTCAAGACCTGGCAGTATTACGGCCTGTGGCAGGTCGAGCAGGGCAACCGTGATTCCGCGCAATATCACCTGAACCGGATCGCCGCCCTGAGCGGCACCGGCAGCGAGGAATATCGCTCGCTGGCCGCGGCGCTCGAACAGGCGCCCGGCAGCGGCCCCGCTTACTGAGCCAGCGCGACGTTTCAATCAGCCGGCGCAATCCAATGGGTTGCGCCGGTTTTATTTTGTCGGCCCCTCACTTCACCAGCGCCTCAACCTCGCTTCGGAACGCCTGGCGCGCGCCGTCGCGCGAATAGAACATGTGGCCACCGGGATAGACCACGAGCTTGACGCGCTCGGGCGAGGCATAGGCCGGCAACTGGTCGAGCAGGATTTTCGAGCCGAAATACGGCGTCGCCAGATCGAACAGCCCGTGCGCCACCAACAGTTTCAGCTTTGGATCGAGCGCGAGGATCTGCCGCAGCTGGGACAGCGACTCCGGCGGATTGATGCCGCGGCCGAAATCCCAGGCGCCCTGCACCGCGCCATTCAGCAACTGGTAGGAACCGTCCGGCCGCCAGTTCAGCTTGCGCCTCGTGAGGTCGACCGCCGCACTGGTCAGCGGCGCGATCAAGGGTTCGCCCGAGGGATCGCCGAAACGGTAGGAGCTGGAATCCGGATAGGGATCGAAGCCGGAGACCGAGGCGTCGTAGCGGCCGGTCACCCTGCCGTTGCGCCGATCGAATTCGCGGCGAAATTCGCCGACGCTCAGGCGCCCGGCGAGCCGGCGACTCACCGCCCGGTCGATCCCGGTCAGCGCAGCCACCCTGTCGGCGAGCCGCGTCGTCGCCTCGGCGTCGGCCGACCCCTTGATCAGATCGGCCAGGAATTCGCCTGCCGCATAAGCTTCGACATCGGCGAGGTCGGCCCGCGTCACCTCACCCTCGCCGGCTTTGGCCTCCCGCGCCACCGCCGCCATCGAGGGAAGGCTCCAGACATATTGCAGCATGCTGGAGCCGGTGAATTCGCGGTAGTCGAACAGCGGCGACACCAGAATGAGCCCCTTCACCCCGATGCCCTGATCGACCTGCAGCTTGTGCACGATCTTCGGCCCGCGAATGCCGCCATAGCTTTCGCCGGCGACGAATTTCGGCGACAGCAGCCGATCGGATTTCTCCAGCCAGCGGCGGATCACGAGCGCGATCGCGTTGACATCGCCGTCGACCGAATAGAACCGTTTGCGCACCTCATCGCCGGTCGCGACGAAACGGCTGTAGCCGGTGCCGACGGGATCGATGAAGACCAGATCGGTAAAATCGAGCCAGGTCTCGGCATTGGGCATCAGATCGGGCGACGCGGAGGACGTCACCGCATCGGCGTTGATGGCGAGCCGCCACGGCCCGGCCGCGCCGAATTGCAGCCAGGCCGAGGATGCACCCGGCCCGCCGTTGAACAGAAAGGTCACCGGCCGGGTGCGCGGATCGGCGCCGCTGAGCTGGTAGGCGGTGAAGGCGATTTCGACCTGCGGCTCGCGCTTGTCGTTGAACAGCGGAATTGAACCGGCGGTGGCGGTGAAGTCGAGCGTCCGCCCCGGAAGCGGGAGCGTATGTCGGGTGGTCGAATCCGGCGGCAGCCGGTGTGACTCGGCGGCCGGCGGATTCGAAGCGCTGCCGCGCGCGCCGGCGGCGCCCCCCTTCTGCTCCTGCGGCGTTGCCGCCTGATGTTGCTGAGGCTGCGCATCCTGGGCACGCGCGCCCGTCACCACCGAGAATGCGAGAAACACAAGCGCGAAGCGCAGATGGCGCGGCGCGACGAGGCGAATGGCCATGTCCGTTGCTCTCCCTGCCCCCGCAACCAGTCCGCATACTGTTCGCAACAAAGGCAGGGCGATGACAATCACGATTCCGCTAACGCCCCGGAACCGCGTGGCGACCGAATCAATGCTGCGGCTCGCGCTCGTGCCGGAGCTGCGCCTGCAGCGTGGACATCCAGAACCGCGAGACCGTGCGCGTGATGACGATGTCGATCGTCTGCAGCGCAGGCTTGACCACTGTGTAGATCTTGCTCATCGCAAACCTCATCAAAGACATCAATTGCCGGTGAATGGTGAGCGTTTACGCCGGATTGGCCGCCGCCAACGTGATCCAGTTCACACATCCTGCGTTGCGTGCCCCCTGCACGTATCCGGGCCAAGCTCGATTTGAGTCGGCGGATGTATTAAGAGTTCGATCCCGCGGCTGCGCAGCTGGACAATTATGTGATTTAGATCACACTTTCCTCAGAGCGACCAAGCTAGCGATGTGATACTTCCTTCGTCCCCAGCGGGTGGCGAAGCGGAATAACGGGGACCGTTGGTTTTCGATGTCTGGCTTGCGAGGCGATCGGCTCAATTCACCGTTGAGGCCGACTTCGCCTTTTGGAATGAGGTTTTCGGGATGAAGAAGGCGATTGTCGTGGTTGTCGGCGTATTGGGGTTTGCGGGATCCGCAACCGCCCAGGCGCCGGTTGCGGTCGTGGAAGAGGTGCAGGGCAACGTCACCGGCGCCGAGTTCATGGACTATGTGGTGCCGGGGAAAGTCATCAAGCTCGGAAAGGACGCTTCGATCGTGGTCGGCTACATGAAATCCTGCCGGCGCGAAACCATCAGCGGCACCGGCACGGTCATCGTCGGCGAGGATGAGAGCAAGGTCCACCTCGCCCAGGTCGACGCCACCAGGACGAACTGCGACCCGGCCCAGGCGCATGCGACGACAAGGGCAACCAGCGACGTCGCCGCCAGCGTCGTCCGCAGCCTGACAAAAGGCGCCGCGCCGGCTGGCCCGCCATTGACGCTTTACGGCACCTCGCCGCTCGTCGAAGCCAAGGGGCGCGGCGCGCTGGTGTTCGAACGGCTCGACCAGAAGGGCGAACGCCAGCAATTTGATCTCACCGGCAACCAGCTCAAGGGCCGGTTCTACGATCTTGCCGGCACCAGCAAGTCGCTCACGCCGGGTGCTACCTATGCGGCAACGTTCGCATCCCGCAGGATCGTGTTCCGGGTCGATCCCCAGGCCAAGGCCGGTCCGACGCCGATCGTCGGCCGCCTGCTGCGCATGGAATAGGCTTTGCCGGGCATCAGACCTTGAACATCGGGCGCAAGACGCGGGACGCCATTGCCTTCGCCGCCATCGTATTGGTTTGCGCCGCGGTCTCGGTCTCGCCTGTGTTCAACATCGCGCACGGGCTGTCGATCGACATTCTCACCGCGCTGCGCTGGGAGATGTTCGGCAGCAGGCAGAATCCCGCCGCCTCGCCGGCGGTCGTGGTCGCGATCGACGAGGAAACCTACCAGGCCCCGCCGTTCAAGGGCTCGCCATTGCTGACATGGACCGGCGAGATCGGCCGCATTCTGACCGCGATCGTCGAGGGCGGCGCCAGGGTCGTCGGCTTTGACATCGTGTTCGAGAAGTCGATCGAGCAGTCCGAGATCCCGTTCGGCGGCGGCCTGTTCGGCGAGAAGGTCCGCGGTTTCGACCGCGATTTCCTGCGCGCGCTCTCGACGGCTTCCTCCGGCGGCAGGGTGGTGCTGGGAGAAGTCCTGCGCGGCGACCGGCCGATCCGCCCCTCCCCCGGGCAGCGCATCGCGGTTCGCCAGCAGCAGAACGTGCGGGCGCTCAACGTCTATACCGATGGCGACGATGTCGTCCGCCGGCTGCCGCTGACGTTTACGGTGGACGGCAAGCCGGTGCCCTCGATGGCGCTCGAGCTGGCATCGCGCGCGCTTGGCGCCAAACCGGAATTGAACGCCGACGGAGCGGGCGCCCTCGCCGGCTACCGGATTCCCGGCGCGGTGCGCAACACGATGACGCTCAATTTCGAGGGCGGCGCGGACGACATCCCGACCTATTCGCTGGCCGACCTGACGGCCTGCGCCGCGAAAGACGACAAGGATTTCTTCCGGCGCCAGTTCGAAGGCAAGGTCGTCGTCGTCGGCACGGTGCTGGGGTCGGAGGATCGCATCATGACCTCGAAGCGATTCACCACCGGGATCGAGGGCGCGCGGGCGCCACGCTGCGCGCTGGCGGAGCAGCCGGTCGGCGGCCGCTTCCAGCGCCGCGACATCGCGGGCGTCTATATTCATGCCACTGCCGTCAACAACCTGATCGCCCGCAACGCAGCCGTCGAACTCGGCCGGCTGCCGATCGCGCTGATCGCGGCCCTGCTCGCGGCACTTGCGGCGATCGCCGCGCGAACGCTCAAGCCGGCCGGCGCCATGCTGGCGTTTCTCGGGGCGATCGCGGTTTACGCGATTGCCGCCACCGCGGCATTCAACCACGCGCTGGTGCTGCCGCTCAGCGAGCCGTTCATTGCCGGATTCGCCGCGCTGGCCGCCATGGTCGGCTATCGCTTCAGGGTCGCCGACAAGGACCGTCGGCTGTTGCAGAAGAGCTTCGCGCTGTACCTCGCCCCCGACGTGATCGACCGCATGCTGGCGTCGAACAAGCTGCCGGTGCTGGGCGGCGAAACCCGCCATGTGACGGTGCTTTTTACCGACCTCGAGGGCTTTTCGCGGATCGCCGAAACGATGTCGCCCGAAGCGCTGATGGCGCTGATGAACGAGTACCTGTCTGAAATGACCGACATCATCGAAGGCCATGGCGGCTATGTCGACAAGTATATCGGCGATTCCATCGTCGCGGTGTTCGGCGCGCCGGCCGACGATCACGACCATGCCGGCAATGCGGTACGCGCCGCGCTGGATTGCTGCACGCGCCTCGACGAGCTCAATCGCAGCGCGGCCGCGTTCGGCGGCAGCAAGGTGGCCCAGCGCATCGGAATCAACTCCGGAGACGCGCTGGTCGGCAATTTCGGATCGCGGCGACGCTTCAATTATTCGGTCATGAGCGACGCGGTGAACCTCGCCTCGCGGCTGGAGGGCGCCAACAAATTCTACGGCACCACCGTGATCGCCTCCGAGACCACGGTCGCGCTCGCAGGCGAAACATTCGCCTGGCGCGAGCTCGACACCATCCGCGTCAAGGGGCGCACCAATCAGCTGAAGATTTACCAATTGCTGGCGCTGGCGGCGGAGTTGACGCCGGCACAGGCCGCGATCGCGGCGGACTACGCCAAAGGCCTCGCGCATTGGCGCGCCGGCGAGTTTGCGCTCGCCGAAAAATGCTTCGAGCAGGCCGCCGGGATCGACGCGCCGTCCCGGATGTTTCTCGAGCGGGCGAGGATACAGGCGCAGCAGCAGCCTTCAGGCGGATGGGACCCGGTCCGGACGCTGCAGGAAAAATAGCCGGCTCAGCGAACGTGGCGGGGCAAGGCCACCGCCTACACGCTCCTTCCGATCAAAATCCGACGCCGATCATCGGACTTGCACCGCTTCTGCGGCTGACGATGCTCGGCCGGGCCACGGCCTGCTGGCGCGCGCGGGGCGCCTCCCGCGCGGGCTTCGCCCGCTGCGCGCGATCGGCCTTACGCCCGCTCTTCTTGCGGCGCGACTGCGCGTCGTCATCGTCATCCTTCGGACGCGAGGCGATGGCCGGCGCCTCCCGCTTTTCATCGGCGACACAAGTCTCGCCTTGCAGGGTCTCGCCGGCGCGGCACTCGATCGGGCAGACCCGGCTGCTATGCTTGCCCAGTTCCGCAACCAGCGCCTCGGTTACACTGGCATTCTCGGTCGGCTGGCCTTCGATCGAGAGGTAGCGACCCAGCGCGCCTTCGGTCGTGGGACCGAGCTTGCCGTCGATCTTGCCGGTCATGCAACCGAGCCGGATCAGCTGGGTTTGCGCCGCACTGACCAATTCGGGCGAATTCGGCAGCGCCGCGGCGCGCCTGGCCGCCTCGGCATTGAACTTGTCGAGGCTGGCTGCGACCAGCGGTCGAAGCCGGTCACAGCTGACGGTCGTGGAGAAGGACTTGAGATCCTCGAGGCCAGAGCCCTCGCTGCCCTTGGCGATAAGTTCCTCGAGTTTGGTTTGTTCGCTCTTGCAGGCGGCTTCGCGGGCCGAGGCCAACTCGGCCTTCTTGCGGGCGGCCTCGGCCTCCCGGGCCTGCCTTTCGCTGGCGGCGCGCAAAGCGGCGGCTTCCCTGGCTGCCTTCTCGCGCTCGGCCTGGTCGGCTTTCTGCTTGGCCTCGGCAGCCTTGCGCTCGGCTTCCGCCGCCTTCGCCAATTGTTCGGCCTCGGCAGCCTTGGCCCGCCGTTCCTCTTCCTCGCGCTTCTTCGCAGCCGCAAGCTCCGCCGCGGCCGCCTTGGCTTTCGCCGCGGCCTCCGCCGCTCGCGCGCGGCGTTCCTCTTCTTCCCGCTTTTTCGCAGCCGCCAGTTCGGCCTTGCGTTGCTCGGCCTGCCGAAGCGCCTCTTCCGCGGCCTTGCGCGCCGCCTCGCGCGCGGCTCGTGCCTGCTCCTCGCGCTCCCGGGCGGCTTTCTCGAGCAGGTCCATCCGCTGCTGGGCGGTGATGGACAAGGGTGAATCCGGATAGCGCCTGATGAATCGCCGCAGCGCCGCCGGATCGGTCGAGTCCCTTAGCTTGTCCCACTCCAGCGACTCCTTCGATGTGGATTCGCGCGTAGAGGGCGTCGCCTGCGGCGGCAGAGCGGCAACTGTCATATTGGCGGGCGGCGCCGGCTCCGATTTCTCCATCGCCGCGCGCGCCAGGTCGGCATAGAAACCGGTCGGGTGGGTCCCCAGAAATACCTCCCAGGCCCGCCGCGATCCGATTTTCTGCACCAGTTCATAGTCGGCCTTGACGTCGATCATAGGCGCGTCCTGCGCGCCCACGGGCGCCGGCACCAGCGCAATATTGCCGCCACCGAGCGAGCCGTAAACGAACGGCTCCTGCCGGTTGTCGGTATTCTTCAGAACCTCATCCCTCACCCGCCCGAAGGCGAGCCGGACGTCGAGACCGGGAACGGTGAGGTTCTTCAGTACCGCTGCGGTGAAGGGGCTGTGCATGCCATCGCCGTCGGCGGCGGTCGAACCGGCCTTTGCGGCGTAAGCGATCAGGGTGTCGGTGCTGGTCGGCTCCACCCTGCTGAGGCCCGATACCACCGCGCGGGTGGCGCCCTTGCGTTCGCGGCGCATGGTGGTGACGAAAGGATTATCGCGGCAAGCGTCCAGTATGACCAGACGCAGCCGCTTGGCGCCATCCGCGGCCGACACCAGTCGCTCCAGCAAAATCGCTTCGTCGTCAGCGTCGCGGTCGCTGGCGAGCCTGGCATCGATGGGGACAAGGTAATTTGTTCCGGACAACTCGAGGCCGTGACCGGCGTAGTAGACCACGGCGATGTCGGCGTCATCGGCAGTTGATTGGAACCTTCGGATCGCGCGCTTGAATTCGAGGTTGCCGACGTTGATCTGGACATCGACGGAATCGAAGCCCGCATCCCTGAACATCCTGGCCACGGCGTTCGCATCCCTGGAGGGATTGGGAAGCTGCGGAACGATCTGGTAACTCGAATTGCCGACGACCAACGCGACGCGCTTCTCCGCCCATGCGGCCTCGGAAGCCATCGCGAGAATGGCCCCTCCGATCAGTACCGCCAATGAGACGAAGCGTTTTATCATTTGCTGTCGAAACCGGCATGGTGGGCGGCTGGCCCGAAATCCATTGATCCACCGAAGCAATATCTTTTCTGCCCTCCCCGATCAACGGGCTAGCCTTTGACGGTGTGACTTAAGTCACTTCCCCAGCGCAATGAATCGGTGGAGCATCAATCCGGCGTCGTCGGCCCCCTTCATATGATGGGTGATTTGCAGGCAACGGGCCTGCGCCTGTGGCACCGATGTTACATGGCGCGAAATTCACAACGCAGAACCGCGCAATTGCTTTGGTTCCACTTTCGGCCCGCAAAATGGTGCTTTAGGATTTGCATAACGGCCCGCGTATTTTGCGTTGATTCCAATTTTTCGGAACTGGGGATTCGAATGACCGTTTTTCGCACTGCAAAATTGCGCGTGCTTGCCGGCAACAAGATCAAGATTTTTGCGGGCGCTGCATTAGCTGTCCTGCTGTGGGCGCCGACGGCCGCGATGGCGCAAAACTGCAACGTGACCAATATTGCGGGGCCGGCCGGTATCGGCGTGCCGCCGGGAACAACGGGACCCGGAGCCGGCATCCTCGGTCAGTTCGCCAGTTCGTTGTCCGCGCAGATTTCCGCGGCGACCAGCAATGCCAACACGGTGTTCCAGGCCGGACAGGGAAGCGCGTTCGTGTCCGCGCCGGGCAATCCGCCGCCGAATTCACCGGGCGGCGGGATCTGGGGACGCGCCACCGGCGGTCAGGCCACGGTGTCGAGCACGTCGACCACGCAGACCCTCAACCAGTCGCTTCCCGCCGCGCTCGATCAAACCACGACGGTGAACTGCAACAACCAGATTCGTGAAAACTATGCCGGCTTCCAGATCGGCGCCGATACCGCACGGCTGAACTGGAACGGCTGGAACCTGCACCTCGGCACCACCGCCGGCTATCTCGAATCCAATTCGGATTCGCTCAACAACGGGTTCTCCAGCAACATCCAGATTCCATTTGTCGGCACCTATGGCGTCGCGACCTACGGCCGGTTCTTCGCCGACGCGCTGCTGAAGCAGGACTTCTACAACATCGCCCTGAGCAATGCCGGCGCCGGCTTCTTCTCGCAGCCGATCTCCGGTCGTGGCACGTCGTTCGCGATCAACGCCGGGTACAACTTCGCGCTCGCGAACAACTGGTTCATCGAGCCCTCGGCCGGCTTCACCTATGCCAGGACCAGCTTCGATTCATTTTCTTCGGTCGGCCAGCCGGGCGCTGGACAGGGAGCCAATATCTCCGGCACCCTGAAGATCGACGACGTCACCAGCCAGATCGGCCGCGCCAGCGTCCGCGTCGGCACTTCACTGCAGTCCGGCAACCTCGCGCTCTCGCCGTTCTTTACGGCCAGCGTCTTCCACGAATTCGCCGGCGACATCACCTCGAACTTCGCGACCTGCGCGAACTGCAATTTCTTTGGACCGGGTGCGCCGGGACCGGGTGGCTTCTCCCCCGCCACCTTCAGCGCGGCGACCACGACGTCACGGGTCGGAACCTATGGCCAGTACTCGCTCGGCGTCGCCGGGCAAGTCGTGAACACCGGCTGGCTGGGATTCGCCCGCGTCGACTACCGCAACGGCGAGACCATCGAGAGCTGGGCCGGCACCGCGGGCGTTCGTTATCAGTTCACCCCGGCACTGCTTGCGTCGGTGATGCCGACCAAGGCGCGGGTCAAGGCGCTGCCGCCGGCGATGGCCTACGTGAACTGGACCGGCTTCTATCTCGGTGTCCACGGTGGCGGCGCGTATGGACGTGACGACATCGGCTTCGTCGGCTACGGCCAGACGGCGGGTACCCGTTCTGCCGGCGTGCTCGGCGGCGGCCAGATCGGCTACAACTACCAGATGGCCAACAAGTTCGTGCTCGGCATCGAAGCCGATGCAAGCTGGGCCGACCTCAAGGGCGGCCGAACCTGCGGCACCGACACCGGGCTGGATGCACTCGGCAATCCCGGCGGGTTCAGCCCGTTCTTCCTGACCTGCGACACACGGCTGAACTGGCTGGCATCGGCAACCGCCAGAGTGGGCTACGCTTGGGACCGCACCCTTTATTACGTGAAGGGCGGTGCTGCGTTCGTCAACGAAACCGTGTCGGCGAACTGCATCATTGGACCGTTGAACGTGCCGGGCAATCCGCGTACCTGCAACAACCAGGCCGGCGCCCTGATCAACAGCATTTCGACCGAAGATACCCGCGTCGGCTGGACCATCGGCATCGGCGCCGAATTCGCGCTGGATGCCAATTGGTCGGCCAAGGCCGAATACGACTACATGGGCTTCGGAACGCGGACAGCGCTGGCCAGCGATGGCATCACGCAGCTGACCTCGCGCACCGACGTGCAGGTCACCAAGATCGGCTTGAACTACCGTTTCAACGCCGGTCCCGTCGTCGCCAAATTCTGATCGCTCCATTTCGCGGCGAACTCGTTGGCGGAAAGGCATCCCGGGCGGTCGCGTCAAGCGGCCGCCCGCAGGTTTTTGTGATCCCCGGCAAGCCCCCTCGTCTCGACAAGTCCGGCCAAGGTCGTATAGACGACCTTGCGCGCCCCCGCTCCCGCCGGCGCGCCGAGATGAGCCAGAAATCCCATGACCAGCCCCAAGCGACATCACCGGATCGCCTTCGTCGCGAGCCCTGGGGCGGAGGCGCAGGCGGCGCTGGCGCAGCTGACGGAACTGTACGGCAATCACGACCCTCATGACGCCGACGTCGTGGTGGCGCTCGGCGGCGACGGCTTGATGCTGCAGACGCTGCACCGGCACATGCGCTCGAACAAGCCGATCTACGGCATGCATCGCGGCACCATCGGCTTTCTGATGAACGAGTTCAGCACCGTCGACCTGCACGCGCGCCTTGCCGCCGCGCGGGAAACCGTGATCCACCCGCTGCTGATGCGCGCCACCGACGTGCACGGCGTGGTGCACCTGCATCATGCCATCAACGAAGTCTCGCTGTTTCGCCAGACCCACCAGGCGGCGCGCCTGAGAATCCTGATCGACGAGCATCAGCGCATGGCCGAGTTGATCGCCGACGGCATCATGGTGGCGACGCCGGCCGGATCCACCGCCTACAATCTTTCGGCGCAGGGACCGATCCTGCCGATCAACGCTGCGCTGCTGGCGCTGACCCCGATCAGCCCGTTCCGGCCGCGGCGCTGGCGCGGCGCCCTGCTCCCCAACACCGCCTATGTCGTCATCGAGGTGCTCGAGGGCGACAAGCGCCCGGTCGCAGCGGTGGCCGACCACGACGAGGCGCGCGACGTCCGCCGGGTCGAGGTGCTGTCCGACAAGACCATCTCGATGCGGATGCTGTTCGACCCCGGCCACAGCCTGGAAGAGCGCATTCTGAGCGAGCAGTTCAACTATTGATGCTGCGTCGTCCCGGCCCGGTGGCCGGAACGACACGTAAGGGGTCACTGCGCTCCGGATCGCAACCATTCGTTAACCGGCGCCGCGATATGGTTAACGCCGGGTATACCGTTGCTGGTCTGCCCCCAGGGCCGCGCCATGTTTCGCATCGACTTCAACAAGCTGCGCTTTCTCGTCTGCGACGACAATCCGCACATGCGCCGCATCCTGCGGACGCTGCTGCATTCGTTCGGCGCGCGCGAGGTCTATGAGTCCGAGGACGGCGCGACCGCGCTGGAAATGTACAGCCATTACGTTCCCGACATCGTCATCACCGACTGGTCGATGCCGATTTTCGACGGTCTGGAACTGGCGCAGATGATCCGGCAGCCGGAATCCAAGGGCAATCCCTACGCCCCTATCATCATGCTCACCGGGCACTCCGAGAAGCGGCGCGTCACCGTGGCGCGCGACGCCGGCGTCACCGAATTCCTGGCCAAACCGATTTCGGCCAAGGGGCTCTATCAGCGCATCCTCAACGTCGTCGCCAATCCGCGCCCGTTCATCAAGACCAAGACCTATTTCGGCCCGGACCGCCGCCGCAACACCACCAACACCTATATCGGCCCGGAGCGCCGCATCGGCGGCGAGGTCGAAGTGATGACGCAGCCGTCGCTGCTCGACAAGGCGCGGTCCACGGTCTAGCGCGAGGCCCGGGGGCCCCAGGGGGAAACCAACATGGCGAGAGAAAAGCCCGCGACGGTGCAGATCGAAAGCTTCGCCGACCATCACGTCATCACGCAACCCAATCCGCTGCGAAAGGTATTGCGTCGCATCGCCCCGCGGGACCTCGACGATCCGGTGGCCCGCGCGGAAAAGGCGCTCGCCGGCCTGTCGGGTG
Source organism: Pseudomonadota bacterium (assembly GCA_043811435.1). Taxonomy (GTDB): domain Bacteria; phylum Pseudomonadota; class Alphaproteobacteria; order Rhizobiales; family Xanthobacteraceae; genus Bradyrhizobium. The sequence goes on along the minus strand of JBDRNF010000273.1, from coordinate 21,539 downwards.
AATTCAAGAACTGGATGACGATCGAAGCCGACCGGCTGTCGGACGCCCACGCCGCCATCCTCCGGGACGGCTTTACCGACGTCACGCGCGCGGAGCTGTTTCGCGCCGCCCACGACATCAAGGGCGACGCCGCCACGTTCGGATTTCCCTCCGCCGGCGCCGCCGCCGAAAGCCTGTGCCGGATCATCGAGCACGCGCCCGATCTCGACGAGGTGCCGTCCAACCTGATCGCGCATCACATCAATGCCATCCAGGCCATCGTGCGCGAACGCACCAAGCTCGACACCGCCGCCACCGCCGGCGAATTGAGCAAGCAGTTGCGCGACATCGCGGACGTCTTTCTCACCCAGGCCAACCGCGACCGTCCCGAACATCTCGAAGCGGTGCTGGCCCCGAGCATCGCGCCGGCGGAATAGGTCGGGAACTTTTCAACGTCGTCCCTGCGAACGCAGGGACCCATAATCCCGGTCGTCTGTTGTCGAGTCGAGGCGCTGCAACAGCCTCTATCACCTTCCGAAATTATTCACGGCACGGCGTATGGGTCCCTGCGTTCGCAGGGACGACAGCTGAGTTTGTCGATGCAGAAGAGTCCTACGCCGCGATCAGTTCGTGCTGGAGCGGCGCGATCGCCTGCTCGGCGATCAGTTCGTCGCAGAACAGGCGGGCTTCTTCCCGCGCCGACTCCGTCGCGAAACGGCGCAGCAGGATCAACAGCGGCTCGGCGGCCTGCGGGTCGGTTTCGCAATGCGTCAGCACGCGCTCCACCATGCGGCGCCGCAATCTGGCCGCGCCACCGATGCTGTCGACGAATCCGGTCTCCTGGCAGACCTCGAGCGCCATCTGGAACGCCGCGAAGGTCGATGGCGGCAGGCCGGCGCGGCGCAGCAGCGCCTGCAGGCTGGCACCGCCGCGATCATGCAGCAGCGCGGAGACGCGCGCCAGCGGCAGCTCGGACAGTTCCGCCAGTGCGGCATCGAACAGATCGAGATTGCCCGACAGCAGCGCGCGCAGGATCAGCCCGGCGGTCAGCTGGCCGGTGGCGCGCAGATGCCGCACCAGGCCGCAGATGTCGTCGCCGCGCGAACGTGCCGCGATGTTGACGGTGGAACGCTCGCACGCCTCGCTCGCGATCCGCCCTGCCCGGTCCGCGCTCAGCCAGTTACGGGCGACCACGAACCGCGCCAGCGTGTCCGACAGTTTGGCGACCAGGGCAACCCGCGTCGCCGCCGGCAAATCCTCCAGCACCAGCATCGATTCCCGGATCGCGGCGAGATGGCCGTGCCGTTCGACGATGCGGTCCCATGAGAATGGCGCGAGTTCGGCATAGGCATTCTCGATCAGCTCGAGCGCTGCTGCGGCGCTGCCGACTTCGGCAATTGCGGCGCACACCGAAGGCGGCAGGTTGATGCGGCGGGCGATGGCGCATTGCATCTGGCAATTGCCGGTCGCGACGATGTCGACGAGATCGGCGTCGATCAGCAGCGGTGAATGTTCCAGCACCGGAAGTGCCACCGACGCCTGGTCGAGCGACAGCGCCTGCACGATGCCGGCGGGCGCCTCGAAGCTGCGCGCAAACACTTCGGCCATGGCCTGGCGCACCAGCGGCGATGTGTCGTCGAGCAGCATCAGCAGCGCGCCTTCGGCGGCGGCGCGATCGTCCTCGGACAAGTCCGAAATCAACCAGGCCCGCGCCAGCGCCCGCGTTGCCTCTGCCCGCTCGCCTGGCGGAGCGGTACGTATCCAACTAATGAACTGCCGAACAATCATGACCCTGGAGGCCTACGCAACCTGACGACACCGTGACGCGATGCCACTGCAAGACAAAATAAACCACGCCGCTTAACAAAGGGTTCACCATAAACGGCTGGTTTTATTGACGTTTTGTTAAGGGAGCCAAGCCGGATGCAAAGGCATCGTTCCCCGGACGCTGCGCAGCACGAAGTGATGCGCAGCAGATCCGGGGTCCATGGCTCAAGGGGACAAGTGTGGATCCCGGTTCTGCGAAGCAGCGCGCTACGCGCTGCATCGCGCCCGGGACACGCGCGAGCTAGCTGAAGATGCCGAGGCGATCGCTGAAGAGATCGAGCCGGCCGGGCGGACGGACTTCGGGTTTGCGTGCCGACAGAGACTGCACGTCATTCGCTGACGAGACCGACGTCACGCTCGCAACGGCACTCACCGAAGTCAGCGACGAGGAATTGCCCCACAATTCCTGAACCGCCGGCGAGAGCGGTTGCGCGCGCTCGCCCGCCTGGAACAAGGAACGAAAGATCGGGTCGGTCGGCTGCGGCGGCGTCTGCGCCGATGCGAACGACGTCGCGGCCGGCGTCACGGCGCGGGAGTCCGGAAAGCTCGAGAGGTACGCGGCGTTGTCCACCGGCGCCGTGGCCGGCGTGGCGCTGGCCAGCATGACGCGCCGCGGCGCGTCGCCCCCGGCTGACGCCATCGCGGTACGCGTCGCCTGCGAATTGGCCGCGCTGGCATAGCGCGCGTTCAGCACCGAATAGACCTCGGAGACGCTGCGCGCGCTCCCTGTCTTGTCATAGAAGATCGAGCGATTGGCGGCGGCGGCATTGGGAAACAACGCCGCGCCGGAGGCATTCGGATTGTTTTCGGCATTCGAGATCAGCTTGCCGGCGCCGTTGGCGCCCATGAAGTGCGCCATATAGAGTTCGCCGTCGGTCGGGCGGCGCCCGATCCTGCCGGTGAGCTTGAAGCTGTTGGACTGGGCAAACACCGCCGCCATCGTGGAGGCGGCCTCGGGGTCGTTGCGCAGCTTCATGATCGCGTCGCGGGCGGCGGGATCGCTGACGGAATAGCTGCCGGAGGGGTTTTTCGTGATGGCGTCGGCATATTTGCCGTAGCCGAGCTGGCTGCCGGCTTCCTTCACGGTGCCGAGCCAGGTCTGGTCGATGAATTGGTAAAGCCCGCGCGCCGACGAGGTGGTGGCGGCGGCTTTCGGATTGAAATTGGACTCCATCTTGGCGGTGGCGAGCATGTATTCGAAGCTGGTGCCGGTGGTATCGGCGGCCTGCTTGATGGCGCCGGCAATCCGGGCGCGCGAGGATTCGACACCTGCCGTGGCCGTGGCGCTTGATGTGTCGACCGACATTTCTTGGTGCCCCGCTCCTCGCGAAACGACCGCCCAGCCATCTCGGCACAACGGGCGGCGCTCAGGCCTCCTGCAACCCTGCGTCGGTTATGGTTAATGGCGGGTTAACCGGAAGGCCGCTAACCGCTCACATCGACGGCATGAGTTTCCTTCGAGGTCGACAGCACGATCACGGTCTCGGTGCGCTGGATCCCTTCGATGCCTTTCATGGCCGCGAGGAAGGTTTCGAGATCGCGGGTGGTCCGTACCCGCACCTTCATCAGGTAGTTCCAGGCGCCGGTGACGTGGTGGCATTCGAGCACGCCGGGCATCCGCGCGATCGCGTCAAGGAATGCCGGCTCGGTTTTCGGATCGCTCCACCCGACATAGACGAAGGCCAGCAGGTTGAGACCCAGCACTTCGGGCGAAAGCCTGGCATGAAAACCGCTGATGACGCCCTGCCGCATCAGCCGCTTCAGGCGATCGTTCAGCGTCGAGGTCGCCACGCCGATCGCCTTGCCGAGTTCGGCGAGCGGCAGGCGGTCGTTCTCCTGCAGCGAGGCCAGCAGTTTTCGGTCGATATCGTCGAATTGACTCATGGCCCTACCGATAGACCTTCGCCGGATCGAACAGCCTGTCCGCATCCACGAACGACAATCGCGCCCCGCTCTCTCCCGCGTCGACCTTGCGGTAGAAGCAGGAGCGGCGGCCGGTGTGGCAGGCGGCACCTGCCTGCTCGACCCGGATCCAGATCGCGTCCTGATCGCAATCCAGCCGCATCTCGACCACGCGCTGGGTGTGGCCGGAACTCTCGCCCTTGCGCCACAACGATTTCCGGGAGCGGCTGAAGTACCAGGCTTCGCCGCTGGCGATGGTCTTGCGCAGGGCCTCGTCGTTCATGTGCGCGACCATCAGCACCTCGCCGCTGCCGGCGTCGGTGGCGACGCAGGTGACGAGGCCCGACGCGTCGAATTTGGGCTGAAACTTCAGCCCTTCCTCGATGTCGTTGCTGTCTGCAGATATGGTCACGGGCCGCCCTCGCATTGATTGGGCGAGGTCAGCGCTGCGGCCCTCGCACCATGGACATGAAACGCGCCTGCTCCGCCGGATTGTCGCGGAACATGCCGGTAAAGCGGCTGGTGAACGTCATTGCGCCATGCTTGGCGACGCCGCGCACCGACATGCACGTATGCTCCGCTTCGATCATCACTGCAACGCCGCGGGGTTTCAGGACTTCATCGATCGCCGCCGCGATCTGGGCGGTCAGATGCTCCTGGGTCTGCAGCCGGCGCGCGAAGATGTCGGTCAGGCGCGCCAGCTTCGACAGCCCCACCACCCGCTCGACCGGCGTATAGGCGATATGCGCCCTGCCGTAGAACGGCATCATGTGGTGCTCGCATTGCGAGGTGAATTCGATGTCGCGGATCAGCACGAAGTCGTCATAGCCCGCGGTCTCGCCGAAGGTGCGGTCGAGCACCTCCGCCGGACACTGGTGATAGCCCTGATAGAGTTCGTCATAGGCTTCGACCACCCGGCGCGGCGTATCGATCAGCCCCTCCCGGCCAGGGTTTTCCCCGATATAGCCCAGCAGGGTTTGCACCGCCGCTTCGGCCTCGGCGCGCGACGGACGCGGCTGGTCGGCGCGGACGGCGGCGGCCAGAAATTCGGCAGGATCGAGTTCGGCCGGACGCACTTCCGGGCTTTTCACATCGGAAGGCTTTACATCGGATGGCCTTGTATCAGAAGGCTTGCCGGGGCGGAGGGATTTGATCAAAGCGTCCATGTCAACTCCGTTCGACCGGTCATCAAGACCGGAGTGTCACCGGGCAGACGGGGCGGTTGGCCGCCGGGCGCCTGAGTCCCACTATAGCAACACCACCGCCGCTGAATGGGTTTCCATTCCGCGCAGCGGGGATGCAACGGTCGGACTGTATTTCCGCCGTCTGCGACCATATATAGGACCACAGCGTGCTGCCGCCAAGGGCAGTCAAAGGGCAGTCAAAGGGCAGTCAAGGGCGGTCGCCGCCCGGGGAGCCGAGGCCACGATCTATGCTGAACGACATTTACAACAAGCGGATCATCGAACTCGCGGGCAATATTCCCCGGATCGGCCGCCTTCCCGACCCCGACGCCAGCGCCACCGCGCATTCCAAGCTGTGCGGCTCCACCGTCAAGATCGATCTCAAGATGGACGGGCCTGTCGTCACCGACTTCGCCCATGACGTGAAGGCCTGCGCGCTCGGCCAGGCCTCGTCCTCGATCATGGCAAGCCACGTGGTCGGCTCGACCGCGGACGAACTGCGCGAACTGCGCGAGACCGTGCGCAGGATGCTGAAGGAAAACGGTGCGCCCCCGCAAGGCAAGTGGGCCGATATCGCTTTGCTCGAGCCGGTGCGCGACTACAAGGCGCGGCACGCCTCCACCATGCTGACCTTCGATGCCGTGGTCGACGCGATCGGCCAGATCGAGGCCAAGGCGAAACAGCCGGCTTCGGCCTGAGCCGGCCCGCTGCCATATGCCGCTTATCGCCGCCGCGCGGCCGGCGAACCGGCCGCCCGTCATCGCTTCGGTCCACTATCTGGGCGTCTTCGGCGCCGCCTTTGCGATCGCATCGACGAGGTCGACGAGGGAATGGCGGATCTTGCCATGCGCAATGCCCCCGAACGCGTTCAACAGTTTGAGCGTGCTGCGGTCGGGGATGAGCTTGACCGGAGCGGAACCCTTGCTCTCGCCGTTGGACGTAACGGCATTGGCGTCGAACAGGGCGCCAACCGGGATACCGAATATCTTGGCGATCTGCGGAAGCCGCCCGGCGCCGACCCGGTTCATGCCTTTCTCATATTTCTGTATTTGCTGGAACGAGACGCCGAGCCGGCGGCCCAGGTCGCCTTGCGACATGCCCACGATCAGTCGATGAGCGCGTATGGATTCTCCGATCTGGATGTCCGCGGAATTCGGCCGCCGCCCTTTTTTCTTCATTTCTGAATGTTGCTACCTTCGGGAGGATGATTCACCGAGTACAATTCTAGATACGTTATCTCCCGGCCCGTACTGCTCTTTTGTAGAAAGAGCACGAGACAGTGATCTCGGTGATTCCCTGGCCGCAGGTGTTTCGTCGCGGATTCCCCGACGATTCCGGTAATCGGCCTGCCGGATCGCAGCAGCCTCCGCCACAGCGGCGCTCGATCGGTTCAACGGTAGTGTAGAACGGCGGCACGTTTTGCCGTCTTCCGCAATACCGGCCGAAGCGCTCTACTTCATACTACGTTAGATAGTGAGGAGTCAGGACTATGCAGAATAGCGTGCGGACCATCGCCCCCAATCACAATCAAATCCGCACGGAGGTGGTGACGACATACGCGCAGCTGATGCATGCCTATGCCATTCGTGCCATCTGCTTCATGGAGGAGCACGGCATCCCGGCGCGGCATGAGTTCGACGGCAACGACTACCAGGCCACCCACGTGATCGTCTACGCGGGCGACGAACCGGTCGGCACCTTGCGCATCCGATGGTTCAAGGACTTCGCCAAGCTCGAGCGCACGGCTTTCCGCGAGGCCTACCGCAACACCCATGTCCTGAAAGCTTCCGCATATTTCGTGTTCGACCACGTCGCCCGCAAGGGATATGACAAAGTCATCACCCACGCGCAGCCGAAGTATGCGCGGCTGTGGCGAATCGTCCTCGGATTCAAGAATGCGGAAGGCAAGGCGCCGGTCTACTTCGACGGTCACTCAGAGCCATACCTCGAACTCGTCAAGGAACTCACCCCCCCACTCAACGCAATCTCGGCGAGCACGGACACGGCGGTGCTGTTCCGGACCGAGGGCTTCTGGGATGCCCCGTCAGAGTATGAGGCGGTTGCATAGCCAGCTCCAGCATTGGCTGACGATATCGGGCAAGCCAAACTTCGTTGCTCCCCCACCAGGAGGAGCGCTCACAAACCCTGTGAAAATGCGAGCACCACCGTGGATTTCTCCCGGACCTACATGAAGCAGGTGGTCGCGATCCACCAAGCGATGTTCGAAAAGCTCCTGTTCGATGAAAAAAGCGGTGTGAGCTTGGAACTCGCCGAATTATTCGACGACGCCGGCAGAACCTACCTGCAAATCTCAGAACGAATCAACGAATCGTATTCGTCTCATCATTCCCTTCAAGATTGAACATCTTCCTGAAACCAGCGTCGTAGGCGCTCGGCGGATTGTTCAATCTGAACTCGTCAGCGAACCACGGATTGTTGCTGCCGAATATTTCGCTTAGCCAGTCGAATACGAGACGGACCGGGCGGGCGTTCAGGCGATCGGTGGATGCGATCAGGTAAAGAGGAACGGAAATCCGCAAGTCGATTTCCAGCGGCACGGCACTCGGCTCTAGGACCGAGTAGCTGCCGAGCATCCCAATTCCCTGCCCGGCCTTGACCAGCATGCCGTAGGCGAACGAATTGTCGCAGTAGTGCGCGATGCGTCCACGCGCCACTGCCTGCTGCCACCCGTCCCACAGCCCGGTTTTGGCGAGGTAGTATTCCGACTGCAGGAAGAGATGCTGTTCTAGATTATCGCGTGTCGGCAGACCGTGTTTCCGGATGTAGTCCTTGGCGACAATCGGAATGAAATGAAGCTGCCCGAGCTTGCGAAATCGGATGTCGGACGACTCGGCTGGACTGATGCTAATCATCATGTCGGTCTGATTTTCATGCAGACTCTTGATATTGATCGGATTTTTAAGATGCAGCTGGATTTTTGGATACTGCTCTGAAAACTGATTGAGAGCCGGCGCGGCAAACAGCGCATTCAGCCCGTCCGTGATGCTGACGCTCACAGTACCTTCTGCCTCACTGGTCTCCGCTTTCAAGTCGCGGGTGATCGAATAGAGCGTGTGATCGAGCCGGGACAGAGCCTTCGCGAGCGCCTCGCCGCTCCGGGTCAATGTGACCCCGCGCGCCGTCGAAATGAACAGCTGCGAGCCGACCAGGTCCTGCAGGCGCTTGACTTGCCGGCTCACCCTCGGCTGGCTGGTGTTGGTGATCTCGGCGGCGCGGTTGAACGACTTGGTCTTGGCCACAGCGAGGAAGACGCGCAGTTCGCCCCAGAACTGGCCGCTCAGGAGAGTCTCGTCGTCGAGCGGGCTTCTGTTGAATGCTTCCTGCTCTTCGTCGAATGCTTCCATGGTTTTTACAGCCAGTAGAGGGGGCAACCAGCTACAGCTTAACCGTGTTTCCGGGCCGGAGTCCACGACCGAGGGCAATGAGCCACCCGTGAGGCGGCAGCCGATCGAGCGGCTGCGGCGTGCCGGATTAAATTCGCTGGGGGCACGTCGGCAGCGAGAGCCGGTGGCGAATGCAGCTTCCTGGCTTGGCGTTTCTCGCCGCTACTGCGCCGGAGCCGCCACCGCGACGCCGCCGGTCGGCACCGTCGCTTCCGCGGTCTTGGTCGACCTGGGCTGAACAACCTGTAGATGCGACTTCTCGGCACTGACCGTTTCGCTTGCAAAACGATCCTGCACCGGCTTGACCGTCATCTCTGCCACCGGGGTTGCGCGGGTGTCCGGAAGCAGCACCTCGGCAACCGCGTCGGTCGTGACCAGATTGGTCAGCCGCAGTTCTTCGCGCGACAATCGGTGCAGTTCTTCCCACGGCGGCACGCTCAGCGACAGCGACAGCAGGTCGCCGGTACCGCCCATGTCGAAAGTGTATTTGGCGAGACGGCCAATATCGCGCTCCACGATCATCAGGTCCTGTGCGGTGTAGCTCGCGGCCCTGGCGTCGTCGGCGCGGTCGCCCATCCAGATCTGATGCACCCTGACATGCGCGCCGTCAGGCACGTAACGCGTCTTGCCGGACAGCAGCAGGAACACGCACATCGACTCGCAATAGGCTTCCGGCACGACACTGCCGTGCTCGCCCTGCCCGGTTCGGACACTGGTGCCGACCGTTGTCAGCGCGCCGAGAGCGCGCCATCGCCGCCCAAGCGCGATGGAATCGTTGACCGAGCCGCCGCTGGAATCCAGCACGATGGTGGCGCCGGTGAGTTGGCGGCCCCGCGCGAATTCGTCGAAAGCCTTCGGACTGTCCGCGGTGACGATGCCGACCGCGCTGACCCAGCCGCGGCAATTCGGCTCGCAGGCGACCCAGCTGAACTTCATCGGCTGTTTGCGTTCCTCGAGGCTGACGCCGGCATGTGCCGGGCCGCCATCGCCGGCCATGATGGCAGGCAATGCGATGCAAACGGCGGCGGCGCAGGCGAGCGCCCAGTCGCCTATTCGAAACGACCTCACGAGCCTCAATTTGGTTCCTTCCCCCAAAGCCCACTGTCGGACGGTGGTAACGGCCCCACTTCAACGCCGATGATTCCGTCACACCGGCGTTGTGAAAAAGCTAACCGGGCGTCACATAAGCGTCTATTAACATTTGCTGCATCGCCACGGAATAGGTGCGGTATTTTGCCCGGTGTGACTCAATTGCATATCCGTAGCATTCCGGATTCGGTTCCCTGCAAAGGAACCGCGCAAACCATCGCTTACCGATAAGCCAAACGCCCATGAAACATTCAGCAGATTGTTCGGCCTGTTCGGGAACCTTGCAACGCCTGCCGCGCCGGTTCGGCCGGGCGCTGATCTGGATTTACCGGCACACGTTTTCGCTGCTGGTCGGGTACAATTGCCGCCATCTACCGACCTGTTCGGTCTATGGCGACGAGGCGATCGAGCGTTTCGGGCTGTGGGCCGGCGGCTGGATGACGCTGGCGCGGGTGCTGCGCTGCCAGCCCTGGGGCACGTCGGGTATCGACAACGTGCCGGCGACGGCGCCGCCAGGCGCGCGCTGGTATCTACCGTGGCGGTTCGGGCGCTGGCGCGGCGTCAATTCGCCTTAAGAAGCGCTTCGGCTAGAACAAGATGGCCTTTGGTTGAATCGATCGGCCGCGGATTCTGCTTACCTCTCCCCCGCGGGGAGTGGTCGATTTGCGCAGCAAATCGGGTGAGGGGGTGCTGGCCCAACGAGAGACCGTAACCCCTCACCCGGCGCTACGCGCCGACCTCTCCCGAAGGGAGAGGTGAATTCCGGTGCCGCTCCAGCAACCTGATCTCATCGCATTCTAGGCCGCGAGCAGTTTCTCGATCTCGGAGATCGGATGTGACGTCAGCTCCTTGGGGATTTCGGCGGTGACGCGGTCGGCGACCTCCGCATGAAAGGCCTTGCGCAGATTGCCCAATATCCTCGGCGGCGCGATCACGACGAGCTCGTTGAAATGATTGGCGTGGGCGTGGCGATACAGCGCTTCCGCAAGCTCGAGGGCGAACCGTTCCTTTGCCAGGTCATGCCAATCGACTTCGTCCATGGCGCTTCGGGCGGTACCGGCACTGGCCATCGATCGCCCGGGACGATCCGCGCCCTGCTCGCGCGTGGCCGGATTGTCCTGCTCGAGAATTCGCTCCACGACGAGATCGAGGCGCTGCGCGTTGCCGCGGTTGCGCAGGAACAGCGCCTTTTGACCGTCGCCGACGAGGATCAAGCTGTTGTGCGAAACAAGTGGTCGAGGTTCCAGTGTCATTCGGTCGATGCTCCAAAGGCTCGCCCCAAGCCGCCCTGAAGGGTAATGCGAAAGACGCCGCGAAGTTGCCGGGTGCCCAGGCGCTTGTTGTCGCGCCTGACCAGGGTTGATTTCCGATCGCCGGCGACAGGATCAAGCTGACTGACGTCAATGTTGGGCGGCGGCGCCGGGCTTTCCGGCGACGTCCTGGCCGCCGGGAATCGCTGATACCGCCGAGCCGCGCGCCGGCCTGTCTTTCTGCTGCGATGCGAAGACAGCCCGCCGCCGGCAAGCCGTGTGGTCCTGTGCCCATTGCCGCCGGACTGGCCGACGCGAACCGGCGACGAGCGGCCGCAAGCAAGGTCTATTGCGGATTGTTCCCTGGTTGTGCATTGTATACCACAGCTTCGCCTTGCAACCTTGCCGGCAAAGCATGGGATATAAGCGACGCAACAAAGCTTCGCAGTCCAGCCTATGGGAGGAGATGTCATGAACAAGGTCGACAATACCAATACGTCTACGTCTCGAACCACGACCCGGCGCAAATTTCTCGGCGGCGCCGCTGTTGCCGGCGTGGCGACGATCGCCATGCCGCAGGTCTCGCGCGCGCAAACCGTGACCCTGAAAATGCAGAGCGGCTTCGGCGCCACCGACATCCTCAGCGACTACGGCCGGGACTATGTCGCCAAGGTCAATGAACTGGGCGGCGGTCGCCTGAAGATCGATTTTCTCAATTCCGGCGCCGTGGTGAAGCCGTTCTCGGTGATGGACGCGACCTCGACCGGCGTGCTCGACGGCAACTACAGTGTGCCCGCCTACTGGTACGGCAAGCACCGCGCCGCGTCGCTGTTCGGCACCGGCCCGGTCTACGGCACCAATGCCGACCAGTACATGGGCTGGTTCTACTACGGCGGCGGCGATGCGCTCTACCGCGAGCTGACCCAGGACGTGCTCAAGCTGAACGTGGTGGGCTTCTTCACCTTCGCCATGCCGACCCAGCCGCTCGGATGGTTCAAGAAGGAAGTCACCGGTCCGGATTCCTTCAAGGGCCTGAAGTACCGCACCGTCGGTCTCGCCTCCAACGTCATGCAGGCGATGGGCGCCAGCGTCGCCCAGTTGCCCGGACCGGAAATCCTGCCGGCGATGGAGAAGGGCGTCATCGACGCGTTCGAGTTCAACAACCCGACCTCGGACAGCCGCTTCGGCGCGCAGGACGTCGCCAAGTTCTACTACCTCGGCTCCTACCATCAGGCCTCGGAGGCCATCGAGGTGGTCTTCAACAAGGCGAAATTCGACGGGCTGGCCAAGGAGCAGCAGCAGATCCTGAGGATCGCCGCGATGGCGTCTTCCGCCGACAACGCCTGGAAGGCCTGGGACTTCTACTCGAAGGATCTCGATACCCTCCAGACCAAGCACAGCGTGCAGGTCAAGCGGACGCCGGAGTCGATCTTCAAGGCGCAGCTCGCTGCGTGGGACAAGGTCATCACCGAAATCAGCGCCGACTCGGCCCAGGGGCCGATGATCAAGAAGATCCTCGAGAGCCAGAAGGCCTGGGGCAAGCGCGTCGGCTTCTATGCCATCAACAACGAAGCCGATTTCAAATCCGCCTATGAGCATTACTTCGGCAAGATGAAGGTCTGAGCCGAGCCACGCCAAACGCCGGGGCGGCCCAGCCGCCCCGGTTCTTTATGACGATCGCAAATCAAAGAGCGGCCCTCCGTGGAAAGCATTCTCCTTTTTATCGACCGTCTGAGCGCGGGCGTCGGCAAGGCGTTCGGCTGGTGCATCATCATCATGACGCTCGGCACCTGTTATGAAGTCCTCGTGCGCTACGTGCTGAGGGCTCCGACGAACTGGGCGTTCGATCTCAGCTATTTCATGTATGGCGCGCTGTTCATGATGGCCGGCGCCTACACGCTGTCGCGCAATGGCCATGTCCGCGGCGACTTCCTTTATCGAATGTGGCCTAGCCGGGTGCAGGCCTCGGTCGACCTCGTTCTTTACGTGATCTTCCTGGCGCCGGGGTTCGGCGCGCTGGTCTATTACGGCATCCCCTACGCCGCGCAGTCCTGGAGCATCAACGAAGTCAGCATCTACAGCCCGACCGGAGCGCCGGTCTATCCGCACAAGACGCTGATCCCGATCGCGGCGGCTTTCGTGCTGCTGCAAGGCCTCGCCGAGGTGGTGCGTTGCATCATCTGCCTGCGTGACGGCGAGTGGCCGCAACGGCTGCACGATGTGGAGGAATTGGAATCCGCGATTCTCGCTGAAGCCGCCGACCGCCGGCGCCTCGAGGAAGAGACGCAGGCGAGGGCTTCCTGATGTGGTTTACCAATCCCGAAATCGGGATCATTCAACTCGCCTCCTTCATCGGCATCATCCTGCTCGGGTTCCCGATCGCCTTTACGCTGGTCGCGATGGCCGTGTTCTTCGGCTATTACGCGATGGGCTCGCGCATCTTCGACCTGCTGCTCACCAATACCTACGACGTGATGTCGAACGACGTGCTCACCGCCGTGCCGCTGTTCCTGTTCATGGGCTACGTGGTCGAGCGTTCGAACATTCTCGACCGGCTGTTCAATTCGTTGCAGATGTCGATGCGGCATGTGCCGGGCGCGCTCGCGGTCGCGACGCTCATCACCTGTGCGCTGTTCGCCACCGCGACCGGGATCGTCGGCGCGGTCGTGACCCTGATGGGCCTGCTGGCGTACCCGGCCATGCTGAAGGCCGGCTACAACACCGAGCTCGCGTCCGGCGTGGTCTGTGCCGGCGGCTGTCTCGGCATCATGATTCCGCCGAGCGTGCTGCTGATCCTGTACGGCGCCACCACGTCGGTTTCGGTCGTCCAGCTGTACGCCGCCGCCTTCATTCCCGGCTTCCTGCTGGCCGGCCTCTATGTGCTCTATGTGATCGTCCGTGCGATGATCAACCCTGCTTTGTGCCCGAAGCCGGTGGAATTCGAGCGACCCATTCCGTTCAGCGAAGTGGCCTGGGCGCTGCTGACCTCGTTCTTCCCGCTGGCCGTCCTGATTCTCTCGGTGCTCGGTGCCATTCTCTTTGGCCTCGCGACACCGTCGGAGGCCGCGGCGGTCGGCGCGGCCGGCTCCGTCCTCATTGCCGCCGGATATCGCGCGCTCACCTTCCAGCGGCTGAAGGAAGCCGTGTATCTGACCGCCCGCACCTCGGCGATGGTCTGCTATTTGTTCATCGGTTCGTGGACGTTCTCGTCGGTGTTCTCGTATCTCGGCGGTCACGAAGTCATCGAACACTGGGTGCTGGCGGCGAATCTGAGCTCGACCGGGTTCCTCGTTCTCGCCCAGGGCATCATCTTCCTGCTCGGCTGGCCGCTGGAATGGACCGAGATCATCATCATTTTCGTCCCGATCTTCCTGCCGCTGCTCAAGACCTTCAGCGTCGATCCGCTGTTGTTCGGCATCCTGGTGGCGCTCAATATCCAGACCTCGTTCAACACGCCGCCGATGGCTATGGCGGCCTATTATCTCAAGGGCGTGGCGCCGCCGTCCGTTCGCCTGAACCAGATCTTCGCGGGCTCGCTGCCGTTCGTGTTCATGGTGTTTCTGACGATGCTCCTGATTTACATATTCCCCGAGATCGCGCTTTGGCTGCCGCAAAAGCTTTACGGGCGCTGACCGGTGGCTGAGAACGGGCTGATAGGGCTGACCGCGATCGAGGCCGCTGAAATGATCGCCGGTGGCGAGATTTCGGCGGAGGAATATACCGGCGCCTGCCTCGACCGCATCGCCGAGGTCGACGACAGGGTGCACGCCTTCGCGCATCTCGATCCGAAGGAAGCCATCAGCCAGGCGCGGGCGCTCGACGAGCACCGCCGCAACGGTCGTTCGCTCGGGCCCCTGCACGGCATTCCGGTCGCCATCAAGGATATCTTCGATACCGCCGACTACAGGACCGAATGCGGCTCCCCGCTGCTCAAGGGGCGTCAGCCGATGCGGGATGCCGCGGCGGTGTCGCGTCTGCGCGCTGCCGGCGCGGTCATCATCGGCAAGTCCGTTTCCACCGAGTTTGCATATTTCCACCCGGGTCCGACGCGCAATCCGCGCGACCTCGATCGCACGCCGGGCGGCTCGTCATCGGGTTCGGCGGCGGCAGTTGCGGCCGGAATGGTGCCGCTGGCGATCGGTTCGCAGACCAACGGATCGATGATCCGGCCCGCTTCCTATTGCGGCGTCTACGGCGTCAAGCCGACCCATGGGCTGATCTCCCGTGCCCGCAGCCTGACCCTGTCCCGCGCGCTCGACCATGTCGGCGTCTTCGCGCGCTCGCTGGCCGACAGCGCGCTGCTGCTGGAGACGCTGGCCGGCTACGACGCCGACGACCCCGACACGCGCCCGCTGGCGGCGCCGGCGTTTCTCGACACCCTGGCCGGCGAGCCGCCGCTGCCGCCGCAATTCGCCTTCGTGCATACGCCCGTCTGGGACACGGCCGAGCCCGATACGCGCGCGGCCTTCGAGGCGTTGGCCGAGGAACTGGGGGAGGCGGCGACGCCGGTGGATCTGCCGGCATCCTTCGCCGGCGCCTGGGACGATCACCGCGTCATCATGGCGGCCGATATGGCGCACAATCTGAGCGGCATCATCGCGCGCGGCCCGGACCAGGCCAGCGCGCAGTTGCGCGATTTCGTGGCGGAGGGACGTGCGATCAGCGCGGTGCGCTATCTGGCGGCCCGCGATGCCGCGCACCGCCATGCGGCCGGGTTCGGTCCCATATTCGAGCGCTATGACGCGATCCTGACGCCGGCGACGACGGGGGTCGCGCCGATCGGCACGGCCACCGGAAATCCCGCCTTCTGCTCGTTATGGACGCTGACCGGGCTTCCGGCGGTGACGCTGCCGCTGCTGGCCGGCGAGGGCGGCATGCCGCTTGGCGTCCAGCTCATCGGCCCGGCCGGCGACGATGGCCGGTTGCTGCGCACGGCGAATTGGCTGGTCAATCGACTGGCCGGGTGAGGTTGCGTTTGCCGGGGGCGGGCGGAGACCGCGTTACTTCCGCTCGCGCTTGAACACCGGGCGCCAGTCGTCCCACCAGAACGCCCACAGCATCAGGGCGAGGCCGATCACGGATACGATCCACAGCGGCGGCGCACTGAGCTTGGCGGCAATCAGAAGGATGTAGCCGATCATGATGATCGCACCGATCAGCGCCGTGATTGCGTCCGCCATCTGAGTCCTCCGGCAGCTGCATTTTTGTGATTTGCAGCGAATTTATGCAATGCTAACGCGGCAATTGCTCCGGTGCCACCATTTTCTGCCGGATGAGGCAACCCGGTTGGTCCGCACGCAGCGCGGTCAGCGGAAATCGATCGCGCGCAGGATCACGCCGGGAGGGTTGCCCTCCAGTTCGACGGCGCTGAATTTTTGCGCGGCACGCGTTTCGATCCGGTCGAGCAGCCGCAGAAACTGCTGCTCGCGCTTTTCCGGCGGCGTCCGGGAGGAGCCTTCCAGCGCATCCATCGCGTCGGTCGAGATGGCGCAGGCCACGCTGGCCTCGTCGTTCTTCATGGTGAAGCGCACGACCATCCGGTTGAAATCGTAGTCCTGAAACTGGCCTGCGGTCAGCATATCGAAAGCTCCTGGCAAAAACTCCTGAAGTGACGTTTCGTCAGCCGGGGATCGGGAACTTCTTCTTGGCCGGCGGCGGGTTGAGTTCGAGGATTTTCGAAAGGCAATCCTCCTGGGTGGTGTGGGGGCCGGTGACGAAGGTCCCGCTCACCTTGGTCGAGTACCAGCCCGACACCACGCCGAGACGCGCCGACTCTTCGGGTTTGACGTGACGTGCGGAAAGAATCTGCATGTGGCTTCCTTGCGTGAGCGGTCGG
This sequence comes from Pseudomonadota bacterium, assembly GCA_043811435.1. Classification (GTDB taxonomy): domain Bacteria; phylum Pseudomonadota; class Alphaproteobacteria; order Rhizobiales; family Xanthobacteraceae; genus Bradyrhizobium. Next base: position 5,068 of record JBDRNF010000273.1, on the reverse strand, counting down.
CACGATCGCCGGGCGCGGGAGTGGGTTTCTTGCCGGCAGGCGCGCGGCTCGCGCGACCCAACGTCAATTGGTTCGCTTTCGCGCGTTTTCGCCGGTTCTGTTGCAAATCGTCGGTTCGCAGCCTCGGAACACAGCCCTGCATCCGGTCAGGCGAACCGGAATGACCGTGCGCCTATTAGGGGCGAATAGCCATGGTTATCTTCTCAGCCGGCGGCGCGCCCGTCGATCCCGGTCGCGCGTCTGCCGCGCGCCCCGGGGCCGGGGGCGACCTTGCGCGCTCGAGCGAGGCGGCCCTGCTGTTACGGACCGACCGCGACCAGCGCAGCCTTCCTGAAATCCTTGTTCTTTTCTTCCCGCAGCGGGTTTCTGGCTTCTTCCGCCCGCAAATTCGAAACCACCGAGAACAGGACAAAGCCGCCCTTCTTTCGGGGCAGGATGAAATACTGCGAAATGCTGGCACGCTCGGAATCTTCGCACGAGGACATGCCCCTGAACACGACCTCGCTGTCGACCAGTTCGCTGTTGCGGGCCGAGGCGAACTTGCCTTTGCAGTCCTTGGCATCGTTGCTGACGATCGCAGACGCCACGTCCAGTCCCTTCAGGCCGCCCTGCGCCGGAATGATTCTGACAAAGCCGATCGCATCGTCCGATCGCCAGGCTGCGCCATTGTTGACCAGCGTGGGTGGCGTTTCCGCCCGGCTGAGCACGCGCGGGTTATTGAGCGAGGCTTTCAGGATGAAGTTGTACGCAAACTCCATGGCCTCGAGCTGAAGCTCGGGCGTGGACGGTCCCGAGCCGGGCGTCAGGCTGCTACCGGTTTGCGGCGGGGCCCCGCCGCGCGCGGCCACGGCCGGCGCCCGCTGCGGCAGGATGAAGTTCCTGGCACCGGCAATGCCGTCGCGGTTCACGGTCACCACGCAGTTGACCAGCGCCGGCAGCAAGATGCCGGTCTTGTCGAGATTGAACTGGAACAGGTTGCCCTGGGCGAAGGCGCTCATTGTCTTCGACGCCCTGAATTGCCTGATCAGATCGGACGTATCGGGCATGTCGACGCTGACCGAATGGGCGGAGATGACCCTGCCGTCGACGTTGAACGGCGGGCGGCCATCGAAGGTGAGAACGATGGGAAATGTGCTGCCCGGCTTGAGTGACCAGCCGTTGTGCAAAAAACCGAGATTCCAGGTGACGTTGGCGCTCACCATCACGAAGACGGTGATGCCGCTCTTGTAGGGCGCCGATGCGATGCATCCGGTGAACGCGCCGGTCCGGTCGTTGGTGAACGCACCGCCGCTCCAGCCGCCGATCTTGACGGAGCCATAGGGCCCACGCGCCGTGACCGATGTTGCCGACAGTATCAGCAGCGCAATGGCGCAGATTGCCCTGAGATACATGAGTTCGCTCCTGCGTTAAGGCGGCTATTGATTCCGCAACCTTCGCGGGTAGGCAAGGGGCAATTGTTAGGATTCTTGGTGCAGTTCGCCCGCAGCGTTGCCTTACCCCGCCGTCCGTGCCCGCCGTCCCTCGATCGGATACGCCGGGTCGTTGAACCCCGGCGTCGAGGGGTGACCGCTCGCCACCAGCCGGTCGATCAGCGCTTCGTCCTCGGCGGTGAAGCGATAGTCCAGCGCGCGCAGATAATCGTCCCACTGCGCCTCGGTGCGGGGGCCGGCGATCACGCCGGACACGAAGGAGGAGTTCAGCACCCAGGACACCGCGAACTGCCCGGCGGTGATGCCGCGGGCCTCGGCATGTTCCTTGATCTGTTGCGCCAGTTTCAACGATTCCGGCCGCCATTCGGTCTGCATCATGCGCGTGTCGTTGCGCCCGGCGCGGCTGTCCTTGTCGGGCGCGGCGTCGGGGGCGTATTTGCCGGTCAGCACGCCGCGCGCCAGCGGGCTGTAGGGCACGATCCCGAGGCCGTAATAATGGCAGGCCGGGAAATGCTCGACCTCGGGCATCCGGTTCATGGCGTTGTAATAGGGCTGGCTCGCCACCGGCCGGGCGATGCCGAGGTCGTCGCAGATGTTGCAGATTTCGGCGACCCGCCAGGCCCGGTAGTTCGAGACGCCGAAATAGCGCACCTTGCCCTGTCGGATCAGTTCGCCCATCGCCCGCACGGTCTCTTGCAGCGGCGTCGAATGGTCTTCCTTGTGCAGGTAATAGATGTCGATGTAGTCGGTGCCGAGCCGCTTCAGGCTTTCTTCCGCCGCCTGCAGCACCCAGCGCCGCGACAGCCCGCCGCGATTGGGATCGTCGCCCATGGAATTGGCGAGCTTTGTCGCCAGCACCCAGTCGTGCCGGCTGTTGGAAATGGCGCGTCCGACCACCTGCTCGGAGCCGCCCTTCGAATAGGCGTCGGCGGTGTCGATGAAATTGATCCCGGCCTCGCGCGCCTTGGCAACGATCCGGCCCGACGTGGCTTCGTCGGTCGGGCCGCCGAACATCATGGTGCCCAGGCAGATCGGCGAAATCTTCAGGCCGCTGCGGCCGAGGGGACGGTATTGCATGGGAGATCAGTCCTCGCTGTTGCAACGTCATTGCGAGCGCAGCGAAGCAATCCATGCCTCAGCAAAAAAGAAAGATGGATTGCTTCGCTGCGCTCGCAATGACGGAAAGCCTTCTACGTCTCGTTCTTCAATATCTTGAACACGCCGCTGGCCATGGCGATACAGCGTTTGTCGACGGTCACCTCGGTCGTGATGAAGATCAGGCTGCGGGTGGTGCGCACCACGTGCGGCTTCGAGACCAGGGTCTCGCCGATCTTGCCGGCCTCGACGAAATGGGTGTCGAACTGCACCGTCGCCAGCGTCGGCTTGCCCGAGACGTAGCGGGCGGTCATGCCGCAGGTGCGGTCCGCGAAGGTCATCAGCACCCCGCCCTGCACCAGGCCGCGGCGGTTGTGGTGCTTGTCCTGCGCGACCAGCGCGTATTCGTGCTCGCCATCGGCCAGGCGCTGCCACAGCGGCCCGATCAAATGCAGAAAGCCGGAGGTCTCGACAACGGTCCAGCCGTCCGATTTGAGCTTTGCGGCTGCCTTGTCCGTCATGTCGTCCTGTCCGGTCCCTGCGGGGCATCGATGTTTTGAGGGCATTTCATCAAACGCGGACGTGTTGTAGTCAAGCGGGATGACTAGGCCATTCGACCATGCCACACGGCGGAATATCGCGGCGCGCTGCGCGGCGTTTTCGCGGCTGCCGTTGAGCGAACCGGTGCCCGCGCTGAAGCGGGCCGCCGTCGCCGTCGCGCTCACGGAGGCCGAAGCGGCCGGCGGCACCGCGCTGCTGTTGACCCTGCGCGCCTCGGGCCTGCGCGCCCACAGCAACCAATGGGCGCTGCCGGGCGGACGCTGCGACGAGGGCGAGACGCCGGCGCAGGCTGCGCTGCGCGAGCTGCACGAGGAACTGGGCCTCGAACTCGGCGCGGGCGACGTGCTGGGCCTGCTCGACGATTATCCCACCCGCTCCGGCTACCTGATCACGCCTGTCGTGCTGTGGGCGGGCACCGGCGCCGCGCTGTTACCCAATCCCGACGAGGTCGCCTCGGTGCATCGCATCGGGCTCGACACCATCGAGGATGCCGACGCCTTCTCCTTCACCACGATTCCCGAGAGCACCAGGCACGTGATCCGCTTCCGTCATGCCGGGCAGTTCATCCATGCGCCGACCGCGGCGCTGATCTACCAGTTCCGCGAAGTGCTCGCCGGCCGCGACACCCGCGTCGCCGAGCTGGAACAGCCGGTATTCGCCTGGAAGTGACGGCCGGCGGCGCCGGGCAAGAGTGAGGCAAGCGGCCGCGCCGTTTCGGGGCTGACTTCGACGGCCTTCTTGCTAAACAGGTCGGATGCGCACCTCAGCGATTCGTTTTGGCCTTCGTTCCGGTCTTCGTTCCTGGCTTGGGTTCCCCGCGCTCGCGCTGCTGCTGATGGCGCCGCAAGCGGGGGCAATGGACGCTGCCGTGCTGCCGCCGGCCGCCACTGAGGCGATGGCGCAGGCGGCTTCCCCGCAGGCGATCGCGGAGTATCGCCGCAAGCTCCGGGAATATGAAGCCGCGCGCGCCGCGTTCGAACAGCAAGCCGAACCCTATTGGGACGCGATTGCCGAAAAACGGCGCGGCCGCAACGCCAAGCGGCGCGAGCGCCAGGCCATCACGCTGGATGATTATGTGCTGACGCAGCCGCCGCTCTACACCGGGCCGAAGCGGCCGGTGGACCCGGAGCCCGATGACAAGCCGCGCGAGCGCAAGCCGCTTCCTGTCGTCGCCGACTTCCTGAAAGCCGCCGCCGCGCATTTCCAGTTCCGGCCGCAACGGCCCGCCAGCGAGGTCGAATTCAAGCGCGCCTATGGCCGCGTCGCATTGGCTTCCGGGCTGACGCGCGAGCAGATCGTGCGGGTCTATTCGTTCGAGACCGGCGGCAACGGCAGTCACGACATGCAATCCGGATTGAACCCCTCTCGCCCCGGCTCGCGCGCGATCTCGACGGCGATCGGTTACAACCAGTTGCTCACCACCAACACCGTCTCGCTGCTCGCCGAGAAAGGGCATGACATCGTCAAGGCGTTGGCCGAAAAGGCCGCCGGGCTGTCGGGGCCGGCGCGCAAGGCGATGGATCACAAGCTGGCGGTATTGAAGCGGATGGTGGCGTTCACGCGTTCGGTGCCGGTGCGATGGTCGGAGCATGAGAAACTCGCCAGGACGCCGCAGGGCTGGGGGGTCCACGCCATGGTGCTGGACATCGACGTCGGTCCGCTGCTGCAGACCCGCAAGCTGCTGACCTCGGTGCATTTCGCGCGCGCCAAGGGCTATACCCGGCCGCTCAGCGCCGCCGAACTCGAGATGATGAACCTGACCGGCGACTCCACCGGGCTCGACATGGTGACGATGCCGCAGGCGATGCGCGAACGGGTGCCGACTGCGAATTTCTTCCAGCGCGGCGGCTACGAGCGCAACCCGGTGGCGATCCGCCACAACACGGTGGCGAAGCTGCTGGCGATCACCGACGACCGGATGGACGCCAACAGCAAACTGGCGGGCGCCAGGGAACTGGCCGGGGCGTTTTGATCCTTACCCT
>JBDRNF010000272.1:0-15546 GCA_043811435.1 Pseudomonadota bacterium | reverse complement strand
ACCCCGGAGAATTCATGGCCTTTGTCGCCTCCGTCGCCCCGCGGAAACCGGCACGTCAGCCCGGTCGGGCCTGCAGCACCTCCGCAAGACTTGATGCCTACCAGTTTCAGGCATCGGGTCCACACGCTTTTGCCGTACGCTTCGGCACCGCTCGTCAACACGTCCTGAAGACCGCTCACGGAGTTTACCCGCCCTGCAATCCCGTTCCGCGCACGATGCCTTAGCGTCCACCGCATCCCATCCCAACGTTCGGTGACGATGGCCAACGCCCCTTCCCAAGGAGACGGGATGGCGGGAGTCATAACGGTGATTTGGGTTTCGGGAAAAGCGAAATTTTACCCGACGGGTTGATTTGTCGCATCCCGTCGGGTTGGCGGCCAAGGGGGCCGACGCACAGTCGCCGCTACGCATTCCACCGTCGTACCCCGCGAAGGCGGGGTATCCAGTACGCTGCGGCTTCTCGATCCAATCGCTGGCTGCTCTGGAATACTGGGTCACCCGCCTGCGCGGGTGACGACAGCGGAATATCAATTCACCTGCCGGTCCTTGCCCGCCCAATAGGGATCGCGCAGATGCCGGCGCAGGATCTTGCCCGATGCATTGCGCGGCAGGGCTTCGATGAAATCGATTGTCTTCGGGGTCTTGAAGCCGGCGATGCGTTCGCGGGTGAAGTTGATGATGTCGGATGAGGTCGCCTTCCTGCCGGGCTTCATCACCACGATCGCCTTGACGGCCTCGCCCCATTTGTCGTCGGGGACGCCGACCACGGCGACTTCGGCGACGTCGGGATGGTCGCAGATCGCGCTTTCGACTTCGGCGGGGTAGATGTTCTCGCCGCCGGAGATGATCATGTCCTTGATGCGGTCGTGGATGTAGAGATAGCCGTCACTGTCCATGTAGCCGGCGTCGCCGGTGCGCAGCCAGCCGTCGCGATCGAGCGTTTTGGCGGTGGCTTCCGGCAGGTTCCAGTAGCCGACCATGTTGGAGCCGGAGCGCGTGGCGATCTCGCCGACCTCGCCCGGCGGCAATCGCTTGCCGTCGGCGTCGAGGATCGCAAGCTCAATGCCGGGCAGGGCCTTGCCGGCCGAGCGCATGCGATCGAGGCCCTCGACATGGTCTTCCGGCGGCAGCGCCACGATGGTGCCGGTGGTCTCGGTCATGCCGTACATCTGCACGAAGCCGCAGCCGAACACCTCGATGCATTCCTTCAGCAGCGCCGCCGGAATCGGCGAGGCGCCATAGAGCATGTATTTCAGCCTGGAAAAATCCACCTGCCGCGCGCGCGGCTGCCGCACCACGAACTGCATCGCCGCCGGCACCATGAACAGCTTTGTGATGCCGGACTGCTCGAAGAAATCCAGCACCTTTGTCGGATCGAATTCGCGCGCGATCACGCCCCTGGCGCCGTGATAGAGGCCCATCACCCCCCAGCCGGAACCGCCGATATGGAAGATCGGCATCGCCACCAGCGAGACGTCGTCCGTCGACCATTTGTTCCAGTCGGGCTTCTGGTCGCGGCCGGTCTCCACCAGATTGAGAAAATTGGCATGCGACAGCATCGCGCCTTTTGGTTTGCCCGTGGTGCCCGACGTGTAGAGCTGGATCGCGATGTCGCGCCGGTCGATCGCGACCATGGGGTCATCACCGCTTTGGGCGTCGCGCCAGGCGATATAATCCGGCCATTCCGGCGCGCCGCCCTCGGTCGTGATGACGTGGCGCACATCAGGCAGCTGCGGCAGGATGTTGCGCGCCTGGGCGATGAATTCGGGCCCGACGAACAGCACCGGCGCCTTGCAGTCGTCGACGATGAAGGCCACTTCCGGTCCGGCCAGCCGCCAGTTGACCGGCGCCATCACCACATTGGCCTTCATCGCACCCATCAGCAGTTCGAAATAGATGTCGCTGTTCTTGCCGAGATAGGCGATCCGCTCGCCCGGTTTGACGCCGAGCGCGATCAGAGCGTTGGCGACGCGATTGGTCTTGATGTCGAATTCGGCGAACGAGGTCAGGCGTCCCTCGAACTCATAGGCAATGGCGTCGCCGCGGGCCTTTGCGCGTGCGCGCACCATATCGGCCAGATTGGCCGGTTCCTCTGAGACGGACATGTTTCTCCCGCGGGTTTTATCGTTGTTATTGCCGCAATAGTGGCGTCGTTGCGCGCCAAAGACAATACGGCCGGTACCCGGTTCCGCGTTCGATCAATCCGGGGAACTTGCGGCGGTCGAGACCATTAACAAACAGCAGTTTCCCAACCCAGGAAAGGAAACAGCGGTGAAAGACTTTTCGAATGCCTCGTTTTCGCCCGCTCTGATCGAGGCGATGGATCAGGCGCTGGAGGGCGCGGTAGCGACGCTGCCGGAGCCCGTGAGTTCAACGCGCGTTCAGGCCATCGCCGAAAACATCCTGCGCAGCGCCAAGGACGGCGAACGCGACCCCCGGACATTGCAGACCATGGCTCTGGTCGAAATGCAGATTCGATCGGATGAATGAAGCCGCTTTGCGCGAGCATCATACTCTCTGGGCGCGGTCCTTTTCGTTCTGCGCCTTGATCGAATCGCGGGCTCGGGTCCAGTCCTCGTCGGTCCAGCTACGCATCTCGTAGAAGTTGCCGCCGGTGGCCAGCGCCTGGGCGCCGTCCATGGCGATGGTCTCGCCGTTGATCCAGTCGCAGCCGCCGGAAATCAGGAATACCGCGAGGTTCTGCAGCTCTTCCATCTTGCCGACGCGGCCCATCGGATTCCTGGCGATGGTGCGCGCGCCCGGTTCGTCGCCGGGGTTGAGGCGCTTGCTCATGCCTTCGGTGGGGATTTCGCCGGGCGCGATGGTATTGAGCCGGATGCCGTAGCGGCCCCATTCCATCGCCAGCGACATGGTCATGGCGTGGATCGCGGACTTGCTCATCGCCGACGGCACCACATAGGGGCTGCCGTTGCGAACCCAGGTCACGGTGATCGACACCACGTTGCCGGGCTGTTTGGTGGCGATCCAGCGCCGGCCCACCGCGTGGGTGACATAGAAGGTGCCGTGCATGACGATGTTGGCGATCGCGTCGAAACCGCGCGGCGTCAGGTCCTGGGTGCGCGAAACGAAGTTGCCGGCGGCGTTGTTGATGAGGTCGGTGAGCGGACCCTGCGTGAAGATGGTCTCGATCATCTCGTCGACCGCGAGCGGGTTGCGGATATCGACACCGTGGGTTGTCACCCGGCCGCCATAGAGGTCCATCAGCTCGGTCGCGGTTTCGTCGCAGACGCCCTTGCGGCGGCCGCAGATATGAATCTCGGCGCCGAGTTCGAGGAATCGCGCAGCCATGGCTTTGCCGAGCCCGCTTCCGCCGCCGGTGACAAGGATGTTTCGTCCGGTAAGGAGTTTTTCAGTGAACATGGCTGGTTTCCACCTAAAGGGATTGCCTGTTAATTGGTTGATTGACTAAATCTGCACAACGCCTTTCTGTAAAGCGGCAACAATCTAGAACAAGTGCAAGGGAGCAATGCGATGGAGAAGCGCGTCGAGGTCACGATTTCGGAGGGCGTCGCCGACGTCCGCCTGGTCCGGGCGGACAAGATGAACGCGCTCGATGCCGCGATGTTCGAGGCGCTGGTCGCGACTTCCGCCCGGCTCGCCCAGGAAAAGGGCCTGCGTGCGGTCGTATTGTCAGGGGAGGGGCGGGCGTTTTGCGCCGGTCTCGATATGGGACGATTTGCCGCCATGAAGGAAAAGGGCGGCAACGGGGTTGCGGGCGGCGAAAAGCGCGACTTATCCGTGCGCACCCATGGCCTCGCCAATTTTCCTCAGCAGGCGGTATGGGGCTGGCGGCAGCTGCCGGTTCCGGTCATTGCCGCGATCCAGGGCGTGGCATTCGGCGGCGGCTTTCAGCTCGCGCTCGGCGCCGATATGCGATTCCTCAGCCCCGATGCCCGGATGTCGATCATGGAGATCAAATGGGGGCTGGTGCCCGACATGGCGGGAACGCCGATCCTGGCCAGCCTGGTGCGTGACGATATCCTGCGCGAACTGACTTTTACGGGACGGATTTTCTCGGCGCAGGAGGCGCTGAGCTACGGCCTTGCGACGCGCATCTGCGACGACCCGCGCGCGAGCGCCTTCGAGCTGGCGCGCGAGATCGCCGGCAAGAGCCCCGACGCCATCCGCGCCTGCAAGCGCATGCTCAACGACCTCACGGTCGATCCCGGTCCGGCATTGCTCGCCGAATCCGTCGAGCAGATGAAGCTGATGGGCAGCCCCAACCAGCTCGAAGCGGTCCGCGCCAACATCGACAAGCGCGCGCCAAGATTTGCGGATGTGTGACGTCACATTCCGTCATGGCCGGGCTTGTCCCGGCCATCCACGTCTTCATTTGGCGGCGACGAAAATAAGACGTGGATCACCGGGACAGGCCCGGTGATGACGATCAGTCATAATGTTTTCCAACAAAGAAAAAGAAAATGACCGAAGCATCCCCACCCTTCCTCGGCATCATCAGCGGCGACCGGCGCCGCAGCCATGCCGACGTCGCCGATCGCGCCGACCGAATCGCCGGCGGGTTGCGCAAGCTCGGCGTCGGGCAGGGCGACAGCGTCTGCATCCTGATGCGCAACGACATCGCGTTCATCGAGGCGGCCTATGCCGCGATGCGGCTTGGAGCCTATGCCGTGCCGGTCAACTGGCATTTCAAGCCGGAGGAAATCAATTACATCCTGAAAGATTCCGGAACGCCCGTTTTGATCGGCCATGCCGACATGCTGCATCAGCTGCGCGATGCGATCCCGGGCGGCGTCACCGTGCTCAGCGTGCCGACGCCGCCGGAAATTCTGAACAACTACAAGATCGATCCGGCGCATCTCGCCACGCCCGATTTTGCCGTCGATTTCGAAACCTGGCTGCAGGCGCAGGTGCCCTATGACGGCCCGGCAATGCCGCAGCCGCAGAACATGATCTACACCTCGGGCACGACGGGACACCCCAAGGGCGTCAAGCGCAACGCCCCGACGCCGGCGCAGAGCGCCAATGCGGAAGCCATGCGGGCGTTGATCTACGGCCTGAAGCCCGGTGCGCGGGCGCTATTGCCGGGCCCGCTGTACCATTCCGCGCCGAACTCGTTCGGGCTGCGCGCCGGCCGTCTCGGCGGCGCGCTGGTGCTGATGCCGCGCTTCGATCCCGAGGAGTTTCTTCGGCTGGTGCAGGACGAGAAGATCGACACCATCTTCATGGTGCCGACCATGTTCATCCGGCTGATGAAGCTGCCGGAAGCGGTGCGCAACAAGTATGACATGTCCTCGCTGCGGCACATCATCCACGCCGCCGCGCCCTGTCCGGCCGACGTCAAGCGTGCGATGATCGAATGGTGGGGGCCGGTGATCTATGAATTCTACGGCTCCACCGAATCAGGCGCCGTCACTTTTGCCAACTCCGAGGATGCGCTGAAGAAGCCCGGCACGGTCGGGAAGATCGCGCCGGGCGCGGAGCTGCGCTTTGTCGGCGACGACGGCAAGCCGTTGCCGCAGGGCGAGATCGGCGAAATCTATTCGCGGATCGCGGGCAATCCGGATTTCACCTATCACAACAAGCCGGAAAAGCGCGCCGAGATCGATCTCGACGGTTTTATTACGTCAGGCGATGTCGGCTACATCAACCAGGACGGCTACGTCTTCATCTGCGACCGCAAGCGCGACATGGTGATCTCGGGCGGCGTCAACATCTATCCTGCGGAGATCGAAGCCGCGCTGCATGCGCTGCCGGGGGTGCACGACTGCGCGGTGTTCGGCATTCCCGACGCCGAATTCGGCGAGGCGCTGATGGCGGTGGTGGAACCGCAGCCGGGCGCCACGCTGGATGTCGCTGACATCCGCGCGCAGCTCAAGGCCTCGCTCGCCGATTACAAGGTGCCGAAGCACGTCGAAATCCAGCAAGCCCTGCCGCGCGAGGATTCCGGCAAGATCTTCAAGCGCCGCCTGCGCGATCCCTATTGGGAGCGGGCGGGGAGGAAGATTTAGGTCCCGGTTACGTGCCCCGGACGCGGCGCAGCGTGCAACGCTGCGACGCTGAGCCGGGGCCCATGCTTCCTTTGGCACCGCTATGGGTCCCGGCTCTGCGGAGCCGCGCAAACGGCGCTGCACCGCGTCCGGGACACGATGTGCGTTGTTCAGGCCTTTTCCGCCGCCATCTTTATCTTGCACTGCGGCAAAAAACTTGCACACTCCAGAACTGCCGGGCAATTTCTGGAGTAGCCGACCATGTCACCCCAGATCATGCCTTCCGACCCGGACATGCGTCCCAACCGCGGCGAGGACATCGAGGCCGACGCGCTGCTCCGCGAGGATATCCGGCTGCTGGGTCGCATCCTCGGCGATACCGTGCGGGACCAGGAAGGCGCCGATGTGTTCGACCTGGTCGAGCGCATCCGGCAGACCTCGATCCGGTTCCACCGCGACGAGGACAAGACGGCGCGGCGCGAGCTCGAACTGATCCTCGACAGCATGTCGACCAGCCAGACCGTGCGCATCGTGCGCGCCTTCAGCTATTTTTCGCACCTCGCCAACATCGCCGAAGACCAGAACAACATTCGCCAGATGCGGGTGCGCTCCACCGCCGGCGGCACGCCGCGCCCGGGAACGCTGCCGCTGACCCTGGCCCATGCCCGCGCGGCCGGTTTTACCGCCGCCGACCTGCGCAAGTTCTTCTCGCAAGCCCTGATCAGCCCGGTGCTGACCGCGCACCCCACCGAGGTCCGCCGCAAGAGCACGATCGACCGCGAAATGGAGATCGCAGCCCTGCTGGACCGCCGCGAACGGGTGCAATTGACGCCGGAGGAGATCGAAGCCAGCGACGAGCTGCTGCGCCGCGAGGTGCTGACGCTGTGGCAGACCAATCTGTTGCGCCGGACCAAGCTCACCGTGCTCGACGAGGTCGCCAACGGCCTGTCGTTCTATGACTACACCTTCCTGCACGAGGTGCCGAGGCTGCACTGCGCGCTGGAGGACCGGCTCAACGAGGGCGACGCCGCGCGGGGCGAACTGGCGTCTTTCCTGAGAATGGGAAGCTGGATCGGCGGCGACCGCGACGGCAACCCGTTCGTGACCGCCGAGGTGATGCGCGGAACGCTGGGGCTGCAGTCGAGCCGGGTGCTGCGCTTCTATCTCGAGGAACTGCACGTGCTCGGCTCCGAGCTGTCGATGGCGGCGCATCTGGCCGACGTCTCCAAGGACCTGCGCAATCTCGCCGAACGCTCGCCCGACAAGTCGCCGCATCGCAGCGGCGAACCTTACCGCCTCGCCGTATCAGGCATTTACGCGCGCCTCACCGCAACCGCCCTGAAGCTGGATGTCGGCATTACAAGGCGGCCGGTCGGCGAAGCCGCGGCCTATGCCGATGTCGGCGAGTTCAAGACCGATCTCGATATTCTCTATCGCTCGCTGATCTCGAACAATTCGGGCGTGATCGCGCGCGGGCGGCTGCGGCTGCTGCGTCGCGCCGTGGATTGCTTCGGCTTCCATCTCGCCAGCCTCGACATCAGGCAGAATTCGGCCGTGCATGAGCGCACCGTCGCCGAACTGATCGACGCGGCGATGCCGGGCATGTCCTATCTTGACCTGAACGAGGAGGCGCGGGTCGCGCTGCTGGCGGGCGAACTGCGCAATGCGCGTCCGCTGACCTCCGCCTTCGTCAAATACAGCGAGGAGACCGCGGGCGAACTCGCGCTGTTCCACGCCGCCGCCGAGGCTCACGCCAAATTCGGCAGCTCCGTGATTCCCCAATGCATCATCTCGATGTGCAAGGGCATGTCCGACATGCTCGAGGTCGCGGTGCTGCTGAAGGAGGCCGGCCTGGTCCATCCCTCCGGCCGCAGTTCGATCAACATCGTGCCGCTGTTCGAGACCATCGAGGATTTGCAGGCATCGAGCGGCATCATGGATCGCATGCTGGCGCTGCACGACTACCGCAAGCTGGTGGACAGCCGCGGCGCGGTGCAGGAAGTGATGCTGGGCTATTCCGACAGCAACAAGGACGGCGGTTTCGTCACCTCGGGCTGGGAGCTCTACAAGGCCGAGATCGGCCTGATCGAGGTGTTCGAGCGCCATCATGTGCGCCTGCGGCTGTTTCACGGCCGCGGCGGCTCGGTCGGCCGCGGCGGCGGGCCGAGCTACGACGCCATCATCGCGCAGCCCGGCGGCGCGGTGAACGGCCAGATCCGCATCACCGAGCAGGGCGAAATCATCTCCAGCAAGTATTCCAACGCCGAGGTCGGCCGCAGCAATCTGGAAATCCTCGCCGCCGCCACGCTGGAAGCGAGCCTGCTGCAGCCCAAGCACAGCGCGCCGCAGCGCGAATATCTCGAGGCGATGGAGCAATTGTCGCAGCTTGCTTTTAGGGCCTATCGCGGGCTGGTCTACGAGACCGACGGGTTCGTCGAATATTTCTGGGCGTCCACCGTCATCACCGAAATCTCGACGCTGAACATCGGCAGCCGGCCGGCGTCGCGCAAGAAAACCCGCGCCATCGAGGATCTCCGCGCCATTCCCTGGGTGTTCAGCTGGGCGCAGTGCCGGTTGATGCTGCCGGGCTGGTACGGCTTTGGCAGCGCGGTGGAAGCCTGGATCGCCGAGCATCCCGACAAGGGCATGCCGTTCCTGAAGGAACTCTATCGCGAATGGCCGTTCTTCCGCACGCTGTTGTCGAACATGGACATGGTGCTGGCGAAAAGCTCGATCGCGATCGCCTCGCGCTACGCCGAGCTGGTGCCGGACACCGAGTTGCGCGAAAAGATCTTCGGCCGCATCCGGCGCGAATGGCACCTCTCGATCGAGACGCTGCTGGATATCATGGGACAGGAACGCCTGCTGCAGGGCAATCCGCTGCTGGAGCGCTCGATCCGCAATCGTTTCCCGTACCTTGATCCGCTCAACCACGTGCAGGTCGAATTGCTGAAGGAGCACCGCGCGCAAAACCCCGACGAGCAGGTGCTGCGCGGCATCCAGCTCACCATCAACGGAATTTCGGCGGGACTGAGGAACAGCGGGTAGACCTCGTCGTCCCCGCGAACGCGGGGACCCATACGCCGTGCCGTCGCGATTAAGCGCTGAAGTCAGAGACCTTCTCTCTCAACGACCGCCGCGGAGTATGGGTCCCGGCGTTCGCCGGGACGACGCACTATTGGGTATTGTTCTCAGCACATCACGGCTTCATCGCGCCCTGCACACTGGTGTACACCGCATAAAGCGATGACGAGCCGCAGATGTAGAGCCGGTTGCGCTGCATGCCGCCGAAGCACAGATTCGCGACCGTTTCCGGGATGTGGATCTTGCCGAGCAGATCGCCGTCCGGCGTGTAGCAGCGCACGCCGTCCTCGTTCGGATCGCCCCAGCCCACCGAGCACCAGACACGACCGTCGCGATCGCAGCGCAGCCCGTCGGTGATGCTGGGTTTTGGAATGTCCGCAAAGACCTTGCTGTTGGACAATTTGCCGGCCGCGTGATCGACGTCGAACACGCGGATATGCGACGGGTTGTCCGGCCCGTCCGTAAAACCGGTGTCGCAGATATAGAGCTTCTTTTCGTCGGGCGAGAAGCAAAGGCCGTTGGGCTCGACGAAATCGTCGACCACCATCTTGATGTCGCCGGATTTCGGATCCACCCGGTAGACGTTGTGCTTTTCCTGCTCTGGCGCAGCCTTGATGCCCTCGTAAAAGCCGCCGATGCCGTAGATCGGGTCGCAGAACCAGATCGCGCCGTCGGCGGCGACCACCGCGTCGTTCGGTGCGTTCAGCTTCTTGCCGTTGAACTTGTCGGCGATGATGGTGATCGAGCCGTCTAGCTCGGTCCGGGTGACCCGCCGGCCGCTGTGCTCGCAGGTGATCAGGCGTCCCTCCCGATCGATGGTGTTGCCGTTCGAGTTCATCGACGGATGGCGGAAGACGCTGACGTGACCGTCATCCTCCGAAAAGCGCATGATGCGGTTGTTGGGAATGTCGCTGAACAGCACGTAGCGGCCGGCCGGAAAGTAAACCGGCCCCTCGGCCCAGCGAAAACCGGTGGCGACGCGCTCGACCGCCATGGTGCCGGCGAAGGCCGGGAAGCCGGTCGGTCCGAACGAGACGCCCTTCTTCTTCATCGACTCCAGGCGGGCGTCCGGATAGCGCGCCCCGGCCAGCGGCCCCAGCGGCAGCGGCGGGATTGCCGTGGTTGGAACGCCGGTTTGGCCGAACGGTGTGACCGTTGCCGCAGTGGCGGCTTTCGCAGTCAAGGCCGTTGTGGCCAGCGCCGCCGCGCCCTTGAACAGCGTGCGGCGATCGAGCCCGCGCGATCCCGCATCGGCGTGGTGGTCGGGCAGATAAGTCGGATTTGTCATGATTTCCTCCCATGGTTTTTTTGTCATTGGGGAGGAGAGTCTGAGCCCGCAATCCGGCGGAAAGCGGGCGAAGTTTGCTTGAGCAACCGGAGGTGGCGGAGGTGGGTGGCATTCGTAGGGTGGGCAAAGGCCTCTTGGCCGTGCCCACCATTCAGAATGACGATCGTGGAAAAGTGGTGGGCACGGCGCGCGAAGGGCGCGCCTTTGCCCACCCTACGAAGCGACTGCTAGACCGGATCCCAGGGGAAAATATCCGCGGAGCGGTCCAGCTTGTAGAACGAGCCCTTGAGTGCCGGCATGCCATGCTCGGCAATGGTCTGCGGCGTCCAGCCTTCGCCGCGATGCACCGAACGGATCGGCCGGTTCTGGCTGAACAGGAAAAGCTCGTTCATGCGCGCGCCGAAGATCTGCCCCGACACGTCCTTGGCGGCGTCGCTGAGCAGATAGGCGCAGACCGGTGCGATCTTTTCCGGGCCCATCTGCTTGATCTTCTCGACCCGCGCCTTCTCGGCTTCGGTCTCGGTCGGGATGGTGCCGATCATGCGGGTCCAGGCGAAGGGCGAGACGCAGTTCGAGCGCACGTTGAAGCGCCCCATGTCGAGCGCGATCGACTTCGACAGGCCGACGATGCCGAGCTTGGCGGCGGCGTAATTGGCCTGGCCGAAATTGCCGATCAGGCCCGAGGTCGAGGTGAAGTGGACGAACGAGCCGCTCTCCTGTTCGCGGAAAATCCGCGCCGCGGCGTGGCTGACGTAGAACGAGCCCATCAGGTGCACCTTGATGACGGCTTCGAAAGCCTCCACGCTCATCTTGTGGAAGATCATGTCGCGCAGGATGCCGGCATTGTTGACGACGCCGTCAAGCCGGCCGAAATGATCGGTCGCCGTCTTCACGATCTTGCTCGCGGGGATCGCTTCCGCCACCGACTCGAAATTGGCGACCGCGGTGCCGCCGCGCTTCTTGATTTCTTCCACCACTTCCTCGGCGGGTGCGGCGCTGGTGCCGGCGCCGTCGGCGGCAACGCCGGGATCGTTGACCACGACCTTGGCGCCCTCGGCGGCGCACAGCAGCGCGATCTCGCGGCCGATGCCGCGGCCCGCGCCGGTAACGATGACGACTTTATCCTGCAGCGATTTTGTCATGGGGTTCTCCCGATTGAGGTGTTGTTTGCACCTCGCCCCGCTTGCGGGGAGAGGTCGGCGCGAAACGCCGGGTGAGGGGGTTATCCGCGAGTCTGGTGTCCGTTGAGAGAGCCCCTCACCCCGACCCTCTCCCCGTAAGAACGGGGAGAGGGGGAAGGGACAGCGGTGCCTCTTTCGCTACTTCTCGTTCGTAAAGATGATGGTGCCTGACGCTGCGAACATGCCGCCGACGCCGTGGCAGACCGAGATTTTCGCACCCGGCACTTGCGCCGGCGCGATGCCACGCATCTGCCGCACGCTCTCCTGCAGCGCGTACATGCCGTACATGCCCGAATGCATGTAACTCAGGCCGCCGCCATTGGTATTGAGCGGCAGCTTGCCGCCGGGACGGGTGTTGCCGTCGGCGATGAACTTGCCGGTCTCCTCGTGCGGCATGAAACCGAGATCGCCGAGGCCATACAACGGCAGATGCGCAAACGCATCGTAGATCATGAGGTGGTCGACGTCCTTGTGCGCGATGCCGGCCTCCTTGAAGGCGAGAGGGCCCGCGGTCCGGAAGGCCCGCGAACTATCAAAAGTCTCCATCTGGCTGACCATCGGCGTTTCCACGCTCTCGCCGGTGCCGAGGATGTAGACCGGCTTGTTCGGAAAGTCCTTTGCCCGGTCGGCCGAGGTCAGGATCAGCGCGCCGCCGCCGTCGGTGACCAGGCAGCACTGCAGGATGCGGAACGGATAGGCGATCATCTTCGAGTTCAGCACGTCCTCGACCGTGATCGGCGCCTTCATGGTGGCGCGCGGATTCTTCGCGGCCCATTCGCGCTGCACCACCGCGACCATGGCGATCTGCTCATGGGTGATGCCGTGGGTTTTCATGTAGCGCAGGACTGGAATCGGAAACATGCTCGGCGGCCCGTAGACGCCGAACGGCGCTTCGAACTGGCCGTTCAGGCTATCCGGCGGCGTCGAGCGCGGCAGCTTGCCGATCATCGACTTGCCGCTCTCGGCATGGGTAATCAGCACGGTCTTGCACAGCCCGGCCTCGATCGCCGCCGCGGCGTGGCGGACATGCAGCATGAACGAGCAGCCGCCGACCGAGGTGCCGTCGACCCAGGTCGGCTTGATGCCGAGGTAATGGGCGATCTGCTGCGGCGTTTCCACCGCGGTGGCGATGCCGTCGATGTCGGAGAGTTTCAGCCCGGCATCGGCAATGGCGTTGAGCGCCGCATCGGCGTGCAACTGGATCTGCGACATGTTGGGGATGACGCCGAGCTCGGTGGTCTCGGCGGCGCCGACGACGGCGACTGCGTTTCTGCGCATGGTGCTTAACCCTTCGCCGGACGGAACAAGGGAAGGGTGATCCTGTCGTCGAGCTTCTCGAACGCGACTTCCAGCTTCATGTCGAGCTCCAGCGCCTCCGGCGTCTGCGGGCAGTCGACGATGTTGCTCATCATCCGCGGGCCTTCCTCCAGCTCCACCACGGCAATGGCGTAAGGCGGGGTGAAACCCGGTGCGGCGGGGCGGTGGTTGATGACGTAGCTGTACAGCGTGCCCTTGCCGCTGGCCTTGAAGATGCTGACCTTGCGCGAGGCGCAGGACGGGCAGAACGGGCGCGGCGGAAAATAGACATTGGCGCAGGCGTCGCAGCGCTGCAGGCGCAGCTCGCCGGCCTGCGTGCCATCCCAGAAATGCTGGGTTTCCGGCGTCGGTTTCGGTCGCGCGCGCGCTGGCTCTGCCATATCGGTCATTTCCTCCGTTGGGGATCGGGCCGCGAGGCCCGCATGTTGCGATCTTGATGCGACATTGACCATCTGGCGTCAACGGTCCAGCCACAACGTTGCATGGCCCTATTCCGGCACGCGCATTATCCGGTTTCCTGGAGAGCTTGCATGCCACGGCCAGGGCGCACCGGTCTCGAGGATTGATCGGCCGCGCGCCGTGCTCCATAACAATACCGCAACCCTCGATGAAGCGAGCACGCGCCATGCCGAACGCCCCCACCTTGGCCGCCCTGGCCGACGATCTCGCCAGCGGCCGCACCAGCGCCCGCAAGCTGGTCGATGGCTGTCTCGCCAACATCGCCGACAGCTCGGGCGAGGGGGCGCGGGCTTTCATTCGTGTTGATGCCGAAGCCACGATCGAGGCCGCGGAAGCGATGGACCGGCTGCGCGAGATCAAGGCGGCGCCGTCGCGGTTCGCCGGCATTCCGATCTCGATCAAGGACCTGTTCGACATCAGGGGGCAGGTGACCCGCGCTGGCTCCCGCGCGCTCGATGACTCGCCGCCGGCGGAGGTTGACGCGCCCGCGGTGGCGCGGTTGCGCCGGGCTGGTTTCGTGGTGATCGGCCGCACCAACATGACCGAATTCGCCTATTCCGGCATCGGCATCAATCCGCATTACGGAACGCCGAAAGGCGCCTGGCAGCGCAGCGTCGGCCATGTGCCCGGCGGATCGTCGTCGGGCGCGGCGGTGTCGGTCGTCGACGGCATGGCGCATGGCGCGCTCGGCACCGACACCGGCGGCTCCTGCCGGATTCCGGCGGCCTATAACGGCATCGTCGGCTTCAAGCCGACCCAGCGCCGGGTGCCGCTGGAAGGCGCGGTGCCGCTGTCGTCCACGCTCGATAGCATCGGCCCGCTGGCGCGCACGGTGGCCTGCTGTGCGGCGCTCGACGCCGTCCTTGCCGATGAGACTTATCTGCCGCTGCGACCGCGCCCGATCAAGGGGATGCGGCTGGCGGTGCCGACCACGGTGGCGCTCGACGAACTTGACGACGCGGTGGCGAAGACATTCGAGCGCGCGCTGGAGACGCTGTCGCGCCAGGGTGCGCTGATCGAGCGGATCGAGGTGCCGGAATTCCTCGACGTCGGGGTGATGAACACCAAGGGCGGTTTCGCCGCGGCGGAAAGCTTTGCCTGGCATCGTTATCTGGTCGCCAGCAAGGGCGACGTCTATGACCCCCGCGTCTCCCTGCGCATCATGCGGGGCGAAAGCATCAGCGCCGCCGACTACATCGATTTGCACCTGACGCGAAAGTCGATGATCGAGCGCGCCACGGTCCGCCTCGCGCCCTATGATGCGCTGATCATGCCGACTACCGCCAACACGCCGCCCCGTATCGCCGATCTCGCCGACGACAAGGCCTTTACGAGGGCGAACCTGCTGTCGCTGCGCAACTGCACGCTGATCAACATGATCGACGGCTGCGCGATTTCGCTGCCCTGCCATCGCGAGGGCGAGGTGCCGGTCGGATTGATGCTGGCGGCACCGGGCGGGTCGGATCGCCGCATCTTTGAACTGGCCGCCGGCATGGAGGACGCCATTCGTGTTTGATCTCACCTTTACCGTTCAGGATCAGGGCGCGGGCACGCCCCTGACGCTGCCGATCGACCAGGCCGTCATCGCCGGCTGGACCGGACGCGATCCGGTGGCGCGCGACAAGCACATCGCCGAGCTGGAAGCGATCGGCATCGCGCGACCTGCCTCGACGCCGATCTATTACCGGGTCTCGGCGCGAAGAATAACCACCACGGACAGCATCGAAGTCTGTGGACCCGATTCCAGCGGCGAAGTCGAGTTCGTGCTGATCGGCTGGCAGGGCCGCATCTTCGTCGGCCTCGGCTCCGACCACACCGACCGCAAGGTGGAGACCTACAGCGTCACCGTGTCGAAGCAGATGTGCGACAAGGTGATGGCGCCTGAATTGTGGGAGCTGGAAGATGTCATCGGCCACTGGGACCAGATGACCTTGCGCGCCTGGGCGTGGATATCGGGCGAGCGCGTATTGTACCAGGAGGGCACGCTGGATCACATGCTCCCGGTCCAGGAATTGATCCAGCGCGGTTTTGGCGACAAGGGATTGCCGGACGGCTGCGCCATGTTCGGCGGCACCTTCGCCGCCAAGGGCGGCATCCGCCCGGCCGATCGCTTCGAATACGAATTCGAAGACCCCGTGCTGAAGCGCAGCATCCGTCATGCGTATGACGTGACGGTGCTGCCGGTGCTGGGGTGAGCCGACGTAACTACCACTCGTCGTCCCGGACCAGCGAGCGTAGCGAGCGCCGA
>JBDRNF010000271.1:0-3572 GCA_043811435.1 Pseudomonadota bacterium | reverse complement strand
CAATGCGCATCGGAACCATTATGCCGGGGCTTCTTCCGCTGATCAAAGTTGGATCGGAATCCGAGTTGGGTCGTGCTGTTGCGCAGCTCACGGGCCTTTCCGCCCTCGTCGATCTTGCCGACCATGTGCGAAGGGCGAAGTCCAAGATCGACAAGGAGTTCGTAAGGGCCAAGACAGAGGCGTGCAACCGGGCGGACCGCGACTATGGCATCGCGAAGGGTGACCTCGAAAAGATATTTCTTGCGCATCCGAGCCTGAAACCGGCGAGGGCCATACCCCAGCCGTCCGATGACAAGGGGATCGAACAGAACCTCGACGAGATCACCAAACATTTCGAAAGCGCGAAAACCGCGGCATTCGAATCCGCGCGCGATATTCTGGGTGAGCGATTCAATCCCGCCGATCCCGCGCTTCTGTCTGATCTTGAGAAGAACATCAACCGAGCACTTGAACGTGTAAGCCGACCGCAAGACCTCACTTCAGCCGCCCGAATTGGTGATCTGCGCAAGCTCAAGCAGGAGGAACTCGATGCGGCAGAAGCCAAGATTCAGGATATTCTCGCAGAAGCGAAAGTCCTCGATGCCTTGGCGAAGGACCCTTCGACGGCAGCAAGGACCCGTCTCTATGCGCGTGTCGCTACCTGGATCGCGGATCATCCCGATCCGCATCGCAAGGAGGACGAATGCCTCGTCTGCGGCGGCAGTCTCGACCATGCGATCGATCCCGTGACCGGCAGACCGGTGAAAGCGCACATGCACGAGGCGGCTTCGAACGCGGCGCTGCTGTCGCAAACGCTTAGCCAATGGGCCGAGAATGCGCAGGGCGACCTCATGCGAAGTCTACCGAAGGCGCTTAGCGCGGAAACGGCCACCGACCTGCCGACCCATCCGTGTGACCTGCTTCGTGCGGCGATCGTTGATGATCTCTTCGCCTTCGATCCGTTTCGCGGAGTGTTGGGCGATCTGAAGACGCAAACCGCGTCTGCCTTTGATGATGTTGTCAAGGAGCGCGCGGCGCTTGCCGAGCCAATAGAAATCGCGCTCCCAAAGGGGTGCGAAGTGCTTGGCGAGACCCTGAAGCGCCTTGACTGCGCGATCCGGTTTGCACGATGGCGGCAGGCCAATGAGACGCTCGCACGTGACATCTTAGCGCGCGTGCTTGGGAGCACGCCGAAGGATGGTGAACCGAGCGAAAAAGTTACGCTCACCGGAAAGCTGCTCGACCTTGAAGCAATGGTGAAGGCCGCGCAGCCCGTCTCGGACGCGCTCATTCAGTGCGACCGACTTAAGCTGCATCTCAAAAGCCGCCGAGCCGCCGAATCGCGCCTTGGTCAATACACCACCGCGAGCGTGGCCCTCGCTAACCTCGCCGGTTTGGGACAACTGGCTGACGAACAAGTCGACCAGCTTCGCAAGACCCTACGCAAGGACGCCGCTGAATGGCGTTCCAGGATTTATCTCGGCGCGTTTCCTGACACCGCCCATGAGTTGATCGACACCGGGATGGGCCGTAAGGGTGAGCTGGACCTTGTCGTGCAGACGTGCGGCGTCTCGGCGCCCGCGCAGCACGTGACCAACGCTTCGGCGCTGCGCGCCTGCCTGGTCGCATTCTTTCTTGCCTTCTGGGAGTACGTAATGAAAGAGCGCGGCGGGTTGATGACCTTGCTCCTCGACGATCCGCAAGAACTGCTCGACGACGAAAACCGGGAACGCCTCGCGGAGGCGCTTGCCCCGCTCGTGGACGCCAGCGCGCAGTTAATCGTGACCTCCAATGATCCGCGATTCTGCGCGCGTGTTTCCCGCCTTCCGATACCCGGTGGCATCGAACATCTCGAAGTGCATCCGGCAACGCGCCAGCAGCCCTTGGTACGAACCACACCGCCACTCCCGGTCATCGAGCAACGGAAGGCCCGGTTTGAAGCCGACCAAAACGCGAAGGAGCCTGCGCGCGATTTTGCGGATGGCTGTCGCGTCTTCTTCGAAGCCAAGCTCGGCGACATGTTTGACGATCCGGCGCATGCGGCGTGGGTCAAAGCCAATCCCGATCCGACGCTTGCAACGTTCATCCAGCGCCTGCGCCCGCTGGTGAAATCAGGCCCCCATGGAATGTTCAGCGCGCGTGTCTTCCGCCGCTTCGTCGATCATCCGGCGCTGTCTGACGGCTCGCCCGTGCTCAGCCTCATGAACAAGGCCCATCATAGCCGGCGCCAGGAGATCAGGGCTGCTGACGTGGCTCAGTGCGCAGATGATTTGAGCGAACTTCTCGAACTCGTCGAGCAGATGTACGAGGAGTGCTACCGCTGGCGGCGCAGGGACGCGCCCAAGGATCAGTCCGCGACTGAAGAACCACCTACGCTCGCACCTATGCCCCATCCCGAGCTAAACGTTGTGATCTGTCCAGACCTTGCCGCGTTCACTCAACACGCGCCTTCGGGTGAATCGCAGGAACCTCTGGAACGCCTCGATCCTCACCTTCTCGACAACACCGTCGCCTACTATCTTCGCAGACCAAATTTTGGATTTGCCGCGTCGGTCGGTTCGCTTGCCATCGTCGAAGCCGTGCCTGGACCCGCAACGGATCGACATCTCGTCATCGCCCGGCATGGAAGTGCCATATACGCACGCCGTGTCGTGCGGGGCGTAAACGCGGAAGTCATAGGCCTCACGGCAGAGGTCCTCGATCCCCGAACACGAACCCCTAAGACGCTCTTCCTCCCCGAGACCAAGGTCGCCATCCATCAAGTCGTTGGAATCATTTTCGATCACAGGTTGACGGTTGCGACCGGACAGGATGAAGCGGTGCTCATTGACGCAGGTGACGTGTTAAAGCGCATTGAGATTGCTTTCCGCGTGGTTGACGACAGCGCGGTTCCCCTCGCACTTGAAAAGCAAGTTGTGCTCGGCGGCGGCCGCATCGAGCTCAGTGAGCTAGGACGGCACAAAGATGCACTCGTCGCATTGGCTCTTGATGATGGATCAAGCATTTTCAAACGTGTGGGTGCAGCACTTCCCGGCGAGCTTGCGCACTTGCTCCAGTTCGAAAGCATCGGCGGTCTCGGTTCCTCGCAAATTCTTTCCGTTGGCAAGCTGCATAAGGAATTCCGGAGCGTGACAAACGCACGCGCCATCATCGGCGTGCTTTATCTCGGCTGATCGCTGTGAGGCCATTGTGAACTTCCGAGCAACAAAGCTTTGGGGATGAACAGACTCGTTAATGTCCGTTTCTGGCCGAAAGCGGACGAAGTGGACGGGTGCGTATGCGCCGCGTGTCGCCGCCTGCGGCGGTCGAACCTCCGAAAATAGATTTTTGTCGGCCCGCCGCTCAGCCGCAGCACCGTTACCTTTGTTTCGGTCCGTAATTCTCAGTTTTAATGAATCACTACGGCTGAGCAGTTGAAGACAGCGATTCTACTGGTTGAGCTATCTTGAAAAATCAGTAATTTAAAAATGCCCCCGTCGGCATCTTTCATTCCTCCTTTTTTCAACTGGCATACGAGTGCCCTCGTCCTATCAATCATGCAGGAGCTTAAGCTCGGAGACCAGGTTCAGCGTGGAGCTAATATCCGATTGACG
>JBDRNF010000270.1:0-67211 GCA_043811435.1 Pseudomonadota bacterium | reverse complement strand
CGCGGGCGGACTCTATGCGAGATTGGCGCGGCTGCAGTTCGAGGGGGTGTGAGGGTCGCTTTCTTCCCTCTCCCCTTGTGGGAGAGGGTGGCGCCTCACGAAGTGAGGCGACGGGTGAGGGGTCTGTCTCCGCGGATAGAGACCCCTCATCCGGCGCTGACTTCGTCAGCGCCACCTTCTCCCACAGGGGGAGAAGGGAAGAAAACCGCTACCCCTTCCACGTCATCTTCAGCACCAGCCGCTTCGACGCCGGATTCACATCCTCTCCCGCATGCACAAATCCGCTGCGCTCATAGAAGCGGATCGCGCGGGCGTTGTCGGCATTGACCTTCAGCGTGACGCCACCGGGTGATCGTCGCTTCGCTTCATCGACGAGCTCGGTGGCAAGCTTCGACCCCCAGTGATCGGGCGCGACCACCAGTTGATCGAGATAGCCTGATCCGTCGATGGTGACGAAGCCGACCAATGCGCCAGCCTGTTCGGCGACGATGATCGCCGCGTTCGGCACCAGCTCGCCGCGCCAGCGCTCGCGCCACCACGCCACGCGGGCGTCGAAATCAATCGAGGGATAAGCGAGCTTCCAGGTCTCGAGCCACAGCGCGATCGCGGCGTCCTCGTCCTCGGCGCGATAGGGGCGAAGGTGGAAGGGAGTTGTCATCAGAAAAGGATCGTCATGCCCGGGCGTGTCCCGGGCATCCACGTCTTGCTTCGATCGCGACAAGGACGTGGGTGGCCGGGACAAGCCCGGCCATGACGACGGGGCGCTTTGCGCAACGACATCACTACCGTTCCGTCAGCTTCAGCTCGATGCGGCGGTTGCGCTTGTAGGCTTCTTCGGTCGTGGCGGCGTCGAGCGGCTGGAATTCCGCGAAGCCGGCCGCGACCAGCCGCTGCGCCGGCACGCCGAGCGAGATCAGATGCTGCACCACCGAGATCGCGCGCGCCGACGACAGTTCCCAGTTCGACTTGAATACCGGGCTGTTCAGGATCGGCCGCACGTCGGTGTGGCCGTCGACCCGCAGCACCCAGCCGATCTCGGGGGGAATCTGCTTGTCCAGTTCGGTCAGCGCGGTCGCCACCTTGTCGAGCTCGGCGCGGCCCTCCGGCAGCAGCAGCGCCTGGCCGGTGTCGAAAAACACTTCCGACTGAAAGACGAAGCGGTCGCCGACGATGCGGACGTCCGGCCGGTTGCCGAGAATGGCGCGCAGGCGGCCGAAGAATTCCGAGCGGTAGCGCGACAGTTCCTGCACCCGCTGCGCCAGCGCCACGTTCAGCCGCTGCCCGAGATCGGCGATCCGCCCCTGCGATTCCTTGTCGCGCTTTTCCGAGGCCTCGAGCGCTTCCTCCAGCGCGGCCAACTGGCGGCGCAGCGCGCTGATCTGTTGGTTCAGCACCTCGATCTGCGCCAGCGCCCGCGACGATACCTGTTTTTCGGAATCCAGCGCCTTGTTGAGTTCGCCGGCGCGGCCGGCGGCGTCGCTGCCGGCGCCGGCCAGGCCTTCATAGAGGCCCTTGACGCGGTCGCGTTCGGCTTCGGCCGACGCCAGTCCCGCGCGCAGCTGCGACAGCTGGTCGTCGAGATTGAGCTTGCCGAGTTTTTCCAGCGACAGCAGGTCGTTGAGCTGCGCCAGCTTGGCATTGAGTTCTTCCAGCGCCTTGTCCTTGCCGGTCACCTCCTGCGACAGGAAGAACTGCACCACCAGGAACACCGACAGCAGGAACACGATCGAGAGCACCAGCGTCGACAGCGCGTCGACGAAGCCCGGCCAGTAGTTGAAACCG
Organism: Pseudomonadota bacterium; assembly: GCA_043811435.1. Lineage (GTDB taxonomy): Bacteria > Pseudomonadota > Alphaproteobacteria > Rhizobiales > Xanthobacteraceae > Bradyrhizobium. Next base: position 65,429 of record JBDRNF010000270.1, on the reverse strand, counting down.
GATTCGTTGCGGCGGGCACGGGCGAGGGCCATTCAGTTATTCTCCACTCTTCTCGTGTCCCGGACGCGGCGCAGCGTGCTTCACGCTGCTCCGCAGAGCCGGGATCCATATAGCAGCACGGGAAGCGTGGGCCCCGGTTCTGCAGCGCATCATTGCATGCTGCGTTGCGCCCGGGGCACGTGCTTTCCCCTAGCTCTTCTCGGGCTGGCGCGCGATCCGTTCGAGCAGTTTCTTGATCTCGCGGTTCTGCTCGCCCTGGCCGTCGGCCCATTCGCGAATCATCTGCTGCTCGGTCCGCATATGCGTGACCAGGCCCTGAATGGCTTCGGCGAGGTTGGCCATCGCCGCCGTGGTGCCGCGGCTGGCGCCGCCCTCTTCGAGGGTCAGCCGCAACCGTTCGACCGCGGCCTGAAGCTCGCCGCCCGGGCCGCCTGTGCCTTCGCGGGTATATTCGCGCACCGTGGAGGCCAGCCAGTCCTCAAGGTCGGTATAGAAGCGATTCTGGGCCTGGCTCGACTGCAGGTCGAGGAAGCCCAGGATCAGCGAACCGGCAAGGCCGAACAGCGACGACGAAAACGAAATGCCCATGCCGCCGAGCGGCGCGGCCAGGCCCTCCTTGAGGGTGTCGAACAGCGAGCCGGCGTCGCCGCCGACCTTCAGGCCGTCGATCACCTTGCCGACCGAGCCGACGGTCTCGATCAGGCCCCAGAAGGTGCCGAGCAGCCCGAGGAAGACCAAGAGGCCGGTCATGTAGCGGGAAATGTCGCGGGCCTCGTCGAGCCGGGTCGCGATCGAATCCAGCAGATGCCGCATGGTCTGCTGCGAGATCGTCATCCGCCCGGTGCGCTCGCCGCCGAGGATCGCCGCCATCGGGGCCAGCAGCGTGGGGTGCCGCTCGAGCGCGAGGCCGGGATCGGAGATGCGGAAATTATTGACCCAGGCGACCTCCGGATAGAGCCGGATCACCTGGCGGAACGACAGGATGATGCCGATCAGCAGCACCGCGCCGATCAGCGCGTTGAGACCCGGATTGGCGAAAAACGCCGCCATGATTTGCTTGTAGAGCACCACCATCAGCAGGGTGCACAGCACCAGGAACACCAGCATGCGCACCAGGAAGATCCGGGGCGAGGACAGTTTGTTGAGTTCGGTCTCCATCGCGGAGCGGGAAGAGGGGCCTGGAGGCATTTTTCGGTGTCATCCGTTGCGAGGAACCGGTTTCGAGCCCGAATATGGCACAGCGGGACCGGGAGAAAAGCTCAGATACGGCCAGATTCGGGGTGGACGGTGGAACCCGGGGGGAAACCGGGGCTTGGTTAGGAGCGTAGTTCATGAATGTGCGGTGTCTAGCGCGGATATCGGGGATTTCGCATGACAGTTTGTTATCTCGGAGACCCGGTCGTCATCGCGCTGTCGCCCGCGGCAGGCGCCGGGATGAGCCGCGCCCGGATCGCCGCGCCCGGGTGCTTATGTTGCAGTGCGAACGGCGGCAATCGCCGACTCCCTTCGCCGTGCCCGCCACGACGGACGTGTCAGCCACGACGAAAGGGAGTGGCCGTATGAGCTTCGTCTCCAGAATGATCGGCAGCGCTGAACGGGTGCCGTTGCCTGACGTCATCATTCGCGCCGCGATCCAGCGGCTATGCTCGCGCACCGCGACCCGGCTCGCCAGCGGCAGCGCGGAGAGCGACGCGACGTTCGCCCGCGAGATGGCGGCACGCGCCAGCTCGGGGCACGCCGGCGACGCCGATGGCCGCCACCATGAAGTGCCGGAAACATTCTTCGCGCAGGTACTCGGCCCGAACCTCAAATTCTCGTCATGCTTCTACAAGGAGCCGGAATCCACCCTGCAGGAGGCCGAGGAAGAAGCGCTGCGCCAGACCATCGAGCATGCCGATCTCGCCGACGGGCAGGCGATCCTCGAATTCGGCTGCGGCTGGGGTTCGCTGGCGCTGTCGATGGCGCGCCGGTTCCCCAACGCCGACATCACCGCGGTGTCGAATTCGCCGGCGCAGCACCGATATATCGAGCGCGCGGCGGCGTCACGCGGATTGACGAATATTCGCGTGGTCACCGCCGACATGAATGCGTTCGACCCGGGCCGGCAATTCGATCGCGTCGTGTCGGTTGAAATGTTCGAGCGCATGATGAACTGGCGCGAATCGATGATTGAGGTGCGCTCATGGCTGAAGCCGGGCGGGCGCTTCTTCATGCACATCTTCACCCATCGCTCGGGCGCCTATTTGTTCGATCGCGCCGACGGCGAAGACTGGGTCGCGCAGCATTTCTTCTCCGGCCGCGTGATGCCGAGCCATCATTTGATCCGGCAATATGCCGACCTGTTCGAGGTCGAGAAGGAATGGCGCTGGAGCGGCACGCATTATCAGCGCACCGCGCTCGACTGGCTGGCCAATTTCGATGCCCGCCATGACGAGATCGAGGGCATCCTGCGCGGCGTGTACGGCAACGCCACGCCGTTGTGGATGCGGCGCTGGCGCCGGTTCTTCCTCGCCACATCGGGGTTGTTCGGTTACGCCGAGGGCAGCGAATGGGGCGTCAGCCATTATCGGATGAAGGCTGCCGGCTGATGGTTGGGCCGATTCGTCGCCATCGCCCGACAAATTTGCGATTGCTGCCTCGCTAAGCAACCAGATGACGTCTTCGTAGTCACCAAAGCGCGAGCCCAGTCTCGAAGCGGAAATCGGAATTGATTCACGATCGAGTGAGGAGCGGAAAATATCGTTTATTCAATGCAGTAGCCGCGTGTGACATTGAGCCGCCGCGAAGCGTATTGCGTTGCAGCAAAACTGATCTAACTTCGTTTCAAGAAATGCCGCGTCGTTGCGACGCGGCGCCAGCGCGGAAACTCAATCCGCGCCGAACTCAAACTTGGGGCGACCCTTTCATGACTGGATTTCGCGCGCAATCGGCGGGTATCGCCGTGCTGTTGGCTGCGCTGGCGCCGCTTCTCGCCGGATGCAACGAACCCACTTCAGCAATCGCGGCAGCCCATCCGTCCGATCCCGATGTCAGCATCGTCTCCATCAGACCGCAGTCACGGGCGCTGGTGCGCGAATTGCCGGGGCGCGTCGCGCCGACCCGGGTTTCCGACGTGCGTCCGCGCGTCTCCGGCATCGTCATCGAACGCCTGTTCAATCAGGGCAGCGAGGTCAAGGCCGGCGATCCGCTCTACCGGATCGATCCGCGGCCGTTCGAGGTCGAGGTGCAGTCCAGTGAGGCGGCGCTCGCCAAGGCCGTTGCGGCGTTCGAGCAGGTTTCCCGGCAGGCGCAGCGAATCGCGACCCTGACGAGCCAGAAAGCCACCTCCGAGGCCGAAAATGAAAGAGCCATCGGCGCCATGCGGCAGGCCGAGGCCGAGGTCAACGGACGCAAGGCCGAAGTCGCGCGCGCCAAACTCAATCTCGGCTACGCCACCATCCGCGCCCCGATCCACGGTGTCGTCGGCGCGGCGCTGGTCAGCGAAGGTGCGCTCGTGGTGCAGAACGAGACCAATCTTGCGACCATTCAGCAGCTGGATCCGATCTATGCCGACTTCACCCAATCGGTCACCGAAATGAATCAGCTTCGGCGCTCGCTCGAGAGTGGCGAACTCGATCGCATCGCGCCCGACGCGGCCAGGGTTCGCCTGGTGCTGGATGACGGCACGGTCTACGCGACGCCCGGCAAGCTGCTGTTCTCGGACGCCAGGGTGGATGCCCATACCGGGCAGGTGACGTTGCGCGGCGAATTTCCCAATCCGAAGCGCGAGCTGTTGCCGGGCATGTATGTCCGCGTGCTGATCGAGCAGGGCATCGACACCGATGCCATCGCGCTGCCGCAACAGGCGATCCAGCGCAACGGCGGCGGCGGCAGCGAAGTGTTCGTGGTCAAGGACGACAACCGCGTCGCGGTGCAGCCCGTACGCACCGGATCGATGCAGGACGGCCAGTGGTTCGTGACCGAAGGGCTGAAGGCCGGCGACAGGGTCGTGGTCGAGGGCTTCCAGAAGTTCGCCGCCGGCGACAAGGTCAGGCCGCAATTATTTACCGAAGGAGACGCCTCGGCCGACACCGAGGTGGCGAGGCAGACCAGGCAAGTACTTCGGTAAGCTGATGCCCAGCTTCTTTATCGACAGGCCGATCTTCGCCTGGGTCGTCGCGCTTTTCATCTGTCTGATCGGCGCCATCTCGATACCGCTGCTCGCGGTGGCGCAATATCCGATCATCGCGCCGCCCTCGATCTCGATCTCGACCAGCTATCCCGGCGCCTCGCCGGAAAACCTCTACAACAGCGTGACGCGGCTGATCGAGGAAGAGCTCAACGGCGCCAACGGCATCCTCAACTTCGAATCCACCAGCGATTCGCTCGGGCAGGTCGAGATCATCGCCAATTTCGTGCCGGGAACCGACACCGGTACGGCGTCGGTCGAGGTGCAGAACCGCATCAAGCGCGTCGAGGCGCGGCTTCCGCGCGCGGTGATCCAGCAGGGCATCCTGATCGAGGAAGCCTCCAGCGCGGTGCTGCAGATCATCACGCTGCGTTCGACCGACGGCAGCCTCGATGAAGTCGGGCTCGGCGATTTCATGATCCGCAGCGTGCTCGGCGAGATCAGGCGCATTCCCGGCGTCGGGCGCGCCACGCTGTATTCCACCGAACGGTCTTTGCGGATCTGGATCGATCCCGCCAAGCTGGTCGGCTACGGCCTCACGGTGGACGACGTCAACAAGGCCATCACGGCGCAGAATGCCCAGGTGGCATCGGGCAGCATCGGCGCCGAGCCGAGCACGGCGGACCAGAAGATTTCGGCGCTGGTGCTGGTCAAGGGCCAGCTCTCCTCGCCGGACGAATTCGGCGCCATCATCCTGCGCGCCAATGCGGATGGTTCGACGGTGCGCCTGCGCGACGTCGCCCGGCTCGAGATCGGCGGATTGAGCTATCAATTCAACACCAGGCTCAACGGCCAGCCGACCGCCGGTCTCTCGGTGCTGCTGTCGCCGAGCGGCAACGCGCTCGCCACCGCCAGCGCGGTCGAAGCCAAGATGGAGGAACTGTCGAAGTTCTTCCCCGCCAACATCGCCTACCAGATTCCCTACAACATCACGCCGGTGGTGGAGGCCTCGATCCAGAAGGTGCTGATGACGTTGGCCGAGGCGGTGGTGCTGGTGTTCATCGTGATGTTCCTGTTCCTGCAGAACATCCGCTACACCATCATTCCCACCATCGTGGTGCCGGTGGCGCTGCTCGGCACCTGCGCGATCCTGCTGGCGGTGGGCTATTCGATCAACATGCTGACCATGTTCAGCATGGTGCTGGCGGTCGGCATTCTCGTCGACGATGCCATCGTGGTGGTCGAGAATGTCGAGCGCATCATGTCGGAGGAGGGGCTGTCTCCGAAGGAGGCGACCCGCAAGGCGATGTCGCAGATCTCGAGCGCCATCATCGGCATTACGCTGGTGCTGATCGCCGTGTTCCTGCCGATGGCGTTCTTCCCGGGGTCGGTCGGCATCATCTACCGGCAATTCTCCGTCACCATGGTCGCCGCCATCAGCTTTTCCGCGCTGCTGGCGATGTCGCTGACGCCGGCGCTGTGCGCGACGCTGCTGAAGCCGGTCACGGCAGGCCATACCCACGCGCGCAAGGGCGTGTTCGGCTGGATCAATCGCGTGCTCGAAAGCGTCAAGCTGCGCTATGCCGGCACCGTGGGCTGGTCGCTCAAGCGCACCGGGCGGCTGATGCTGGTCTACGCGGCGTTGCTGATCGGACTGGGCTGGGGCTTTATGCGCCTGCCCGGCGGTTTCCTCCCCGTCGACGATCAGGGCTTCATCACCACCGACGTGCAGACGCCGGCCGACTCTTCCTATGCCCGCACCCAGGCCGCGGTCGAAAAGGTGGAAAAATACCTGGCGCAACGCGCCGGCGTCGACACCGTCACCTTCCTCACCGGCTTCAGCTTTCTCGGCCAGGGCATCAACACCGCGCAGGCCTTCATCACGCTGAAGGACTGGTCGGAGCGCCCGGCGGAGGATTCCGCGGCCGCCATCGTCGCCGACATCAACCGCGACCTTTCGTCGATTCGCGACGCCAAAATTTCCGCGCTGCAACCGCCGCCGATCGACAACCTCGGCAATTCCTCCGGCTTCTCCTTCCGCCTGCAGGACCGCGGCCAGAAGGGTTATCCGGCGCTGGTCGCCGCCGCCGACCGCCTGATATCGGAAGCCAATGCGAGCCGGGTGCTGCAGAAGGTGTTCGTCGAAGGCCTGCCGGCGGGACCGCAGGTCAACCTGTCGATCGACCGCGAGAAGGCCGGCGCGTTCGGCGTCACCTTCGAGGACATCAACAACACGATCTCGACCAACCTCGGATCGAACTACATCAACGACTTTCCGAACCGCGGCCGGATGCAGCGGGTGATCGTGCAGGCCGCCGACACCAGCCGCATGAACGCCGACGACATCCTCAATTACAACGTCAGGAACAGCCGCGGCCAGCTGGTGCCGTTGTCCGCCTTCACCACGGTGGAGTGGTCGAAAGGCCCGACCCAGATCGCCGGCTTCAACTACTATCCCGCGGTGCGCATCAGCGGCGAAGCCAGGCCCGGCTTCACCTCGGGCGACGCCATCGCCGAGATGGAGCGCCTGGCGGGCCGGCTGCCGCGCGGCTTCGGCTATGAGTGGACCGGGCAGAGCCTGCAGGAAAAACTGTCGGGCTCGCAGGCGCCGATCCTGCTCGGCCTGTCGCTGCTGGTGGTGTTCCTTTGTCTCGCCGCACTCTATGAAAGCTGGACCATTCCGCTGGCGGTGCTGCTGACGGTGCCGCTCGGCATCTGCGGCGCGGTGCTGGCGGCGACCTGGCGCGGCCTGCCCAACGACGTCTATTTTACGGTAGGCCTGATCACCATCATCGGGCTGGCCGCCAAGGACGCGATCCTGATCATCGAGTTCGCCAAGGACCTGCGCGCCCAGGGCAAGCCGCTGATCGAGGCCACGGTGGAGGCCTGCACCCTGCGCTTCCGCCCGATCCTGATGACCGGCCTCGCCTTCGTCTGCGGCGTGCTGCCGATGGCGGTCGCCTCCGGCGCCGGGTCAGCCAGCCAGCAGGCCCTCGGCACCAGCGTGATGGGCGGCATGATCGCCGTGGTGATCCTGGCGCTCTTGATGGTGCCGGTGTTCTTCGTGGTGGTGCAGCGGGTGCTGGCGGGGGACCGGGAGGTGGTGGTGGAGCAGGCGGCGGCGGAGCCGGAGGGGCATCCGGTGCGGCCCGTGCCGTAGGCCCGTTATTGCCGGGCAGAAGGTGCGCAGCGTGCCGGCATCCGCGCGGCAAAGTTGGAATCCCGCAGTCCTGCAATCAATAACCCTGTTTATAAATCGGCATCCAGGGCCGTAGCTCGTATTGATGATCTGCGGCACATCTCCGGATAGCGATCTCGGAGAGTGAAATGAGTATTGGAAAGCATGTCGCCCGTTTCTTGAATTATTGCGTAGTCGAGCGGCAACTATCCGAAAACACGCTGCAGGCCTACGGCTACGATCTGGCGGATTTTCGCAAATGGCTGCCGGCGCGGTGCTCTCTCGTTGCCATCAAGACCGAAACGCTGCGGGACTATCTCGAGGACATGATGGGAGCGCGTGGGCTTTCCCCCGGCACCATTCGCCGGCGTCTCGCGTGTCTCCGCTCGTTCTTCCGCTACCTGGATGATGAAGGACACCATGCCGATCCGTTCGTGGGCTGGCGATTGAAGCTGCCGCGGCGAAAACGACTACCGAGGGCGTTGTCACGCGAGGAAACGTCAGCCTTGCTGGCGTCGGCTCGCCGTCCGCGTCGCGCGAGCAAGGCGCCGAGCCTGTCGCACATTCTGGGCACGGAGATTCGGCTGATGATTTCCACCGGCATTCGGGTCGGCGAACTCTGCAGGATTCAGATCGGAGACGTCTCGATCGACGGATCCACGCTGCGCATCCATGGCAAGGGCTCGCGGGACCGCATCGTCTACGTGGTGAATTCGGAGCTTCAGGCCGACCTGCAGAAACTCGTGTCCCTGCGCCGGCGTCTGGCCGGAACCCTGGGGCCGCTGTTCATCAATCGCAATGGCGAAAAACTGCGACCGCATTCGTTTCGCTCGAAGCTGCGCAGCTTCGCAGGTCAGGTCGGCATCCAGCGGCGCGTCACCCCGCACATGCTGCGGCACACGGCGGCGACCCTGCTGATCGAAAGCGGAGTCGATATCCGGATCGTCCAGCGCCTGCTCGGCCATTCAAGCATCGCGACGACGGAGATCTATACGCATGTCTCCGATCAGGCGCTTCGCACAACGCTGGAGCGGGCGAATATTATCAGCGGGTTTGCGGCGTAGGAATTTTCATATCTAAGCAGCGGATCGCTCGATGAAAGGAAAAATGATCCAAGTTCACATAACTACGGATTATCTGCACATAAAAATTGCAGTAGAGAGCTTTTGTGGTGGTTACTGTTGCCCAAGAGAGAGGGCAGGTCTTTGAGAACTTCGTCGGTGAAGTCCTTCAGGCCTTCTCGCGACGAAACGGTTTCCGATTTGATCGTTTCGGTTCGGCCTTCCAGCCCGACGGGGGTAAAGACTTCGCTATTACGACGCCCGCGCAACTCAAGGGCGCTCCTCGTTTGTTTGGCCTGCGCCTTCAGGCTGGTGTGCGGTACCTCGTTGAGGCGAAATATGTGGAGCCTAAGGACGGCGCACCGCAAAAACTTGGATTCAACCGATTTGTTTCCAATCTTTCTCAGGCGAAGCTGGAGAAGACAGCTGGCGTCTTTCTTGTCACGTCCACACAGGTTAATCCGCAGGCGTTGTATACGGCCTCTGCCGTCGCTGGTGTCCGGGATTTCCTCGTCCCCGTTCCCGGCCACTGGGTGGATCGTCTCGCGCAAACACTTGGAGTGCCGCGTCGTTCAGATATTGATGTCGCCCCAATAAGCGGCATTAAGGTCGGAAACGGCATCATTGCAGACATTCGACACGCGACCCGACGCGCTGCCGCTGGCGAGTTAAAATATTACTATATTGCACTGTATAACGACAGCGACACCCCCAAATCGGTGGATGTCGTAAGCCAGTCGGCAGACGATTGGACTTTCATAGAGGCAAGCTTGGCGGGCGGCCAGCCTGATCTGAATATCGCTGCGTTCGGGAGCGCCAAATCGATCTACGAGCGAACCGAGACGATTGACCCTGGACGCGTAGTCAGTATCGGCCTTGCCGGTCGAATGAAACGAAGCTTGCTCTCAGCAACCGGCACAGGTAGGCAGGCTGATATTCGAATAATTGCTCGTTGCGAGGACGCCGTAACGGAGCTTGCCCGCCAGAGCGCGGTGTTCGAACCCATTTACCTTCCGCAGTTCATGGGAACCGGACACAAGAAAGCGGCAGCCTCGATCGCCGCCTCCATCGTTGACAATCACACGGGGGTGCAAATCATCCTCGTCACCGGCGAGGCCGGTGTGGGCAAGAGTCGAACGGTCGATGAGGCACTCAACCTAGTCGGCGATACGGAGCTTGATATCTTCTCGTTCACGTTAGAAGGGCTGGCGAGCAGCCGCCAAAAAGGGAGACGCAGCTCAAATCAGAAAGCCTTCCAAGATTTCGTCAAAACAGTAACTCAATCGGCTTTTGGCCAGGAGGCAGGCGACAATCCTCTCACCAGATGTACCGATATCGTCGATGTCATCGCACGAGTCAGAATTTTTCGTCGGAGCAGGCAAGCAGAAAATCTCAAGGTACCCGTCTTCATTATTGAAGATGTCCATCACGTCGGAACAGAAATTGCCCGGGGCCTGGCAACGCTCGCGGGCGAAGACCGATGTGAAGAGCCACCTTGCATAGTGATAATCACCGGACGCGACGACAATACCTTCGATAACCGGTACTGCTGGTCACTATACTCCGACTTGAAACTGAGGAGCAAAAGTCCGGGCGGACCGAGCGTGGTGAGCGTAGATCCCTTCACGTCCCGGACTGCACGGGCGCTGATCGGAGCGATCGTGGATGAAATACAAGAAGGCGCAATCGACCGTATCCTGCGCTTGAGCGGCCCTATCCCCAACAATATCGTGCAGTGCATCGAATTCTTGCTCGATCAAAGCCTGATCGAAGTGGCCGCGAACGCGATGCTCTCCATCGTCGATCAGCTCACATTCGAACGCCGGTCGCAAACGTTGCCATCATCAATGTCAGAGTTGTTTGCGGCACGTTTCGAACTCTTGGGCGACGATCCGATCGGAACGCGGGCCAAGCATGCAATCGTTGCCGCGACATTGTTTGGAACTTATATTCCTAAAGCGGCCCTAGAACTAGATTTCGACTGTAGCGGGGCTGATACAGAGAACGTGGTCACACTTCTCGTCAACCGACGATTCATACATCGTTCGCACGGCGATTCCTTTGAATGGAGCCATGAGAGCCTCCTGCTCTATTTTGATGCGGCTGTTCGAGCCCTGCACTTTGAACCGAATGATTCGATCGCCGAATTTGTCAGGCCGGCGGCCTCTTCCGTTGTGGCGACCAGGATGGTCTTTCAAGCCCTGTCGGCCCTCGAACAAGGTCGAGCCGCTGCGCTGGCAGGTCGAGCCGAAATCGCTGTCAAATGCTGGGCCCCCATGTTCGCGGCGTTGCGCGATACCAGTTCTTTCGCGTCTGCCAGCGTGCAGGCGAATTACTATGATCAGGCGGACGCGGCGATCGCCCTTCTCGCTGGCCGCGATCAACTTGACGAGAAATTGCTCGTCGCGCTGATCCTGATGAAGGCCTATGTAGGAGGCGCGTTCCGATCGCTGGTATTCTGCGAGAATGCCTATCGCACCGGGCGCGAGTGGTTACGACGTATTCCAATCTCTGAATCTGCCAAAGCGCACACACAACAGAAGCTTGAGCTGATTCTGACGCATAGTCTAATGGACAGCGGTTTTCCGGGAATCGCACTCCGTAGCGCTCTCGAACTGGAGGCTCAGCTTCCATTCGTCTCAGAACTAAAGGACGATATGCCATTCGTCTTCGACGTTCATAATACGCTTCGGTTGATCTACACTTACAGCAATTTTTACACATTGGCCGAAGCGCACGGAAGACGAGCCGCCGAAGCTGCGCGCCGATCACATGATCCAGAGCTCGGGGCGATGGATCTCGGCGATCGAGCTCTATTGTACTTCTATAACGACGGGGAAATCTGTCGGGAGCTCAATAGAGAGTCCCTGGAAGCTCGGCGGGCACTGCCTGCACGGCGCGGCGAATGGCATTCGTTGGTAAGCACCATGGCAATCGATCTCTCAGCTCGTCAGCTGGATCTCGAGTGGCTTGCGGAAAGTGCAGACGTTGTCCAAGGCATCATCGCGGACTGTCGATACAACCGATACCACCCCGTACTGCCACGGATCTATCTGTTACAGGCAGCCATATCCCATCTGCTGCAGCAAATTCTGCCTCATGATCGCAACTGGGCGAATGCAGACGCGATTATCGATCTGGGCCTGGATTCTTGCGAGCGGTTCTCGATCGGGTACGTGTCCTGGCAATTGCTCAACTTGAGAGCGGTTCGTGCAGCACGGAACGGCGAATGGCGATTGGCGGCACGAGCGATAAGAACGGCGGCAGCGATGATCCACAAGGAAGGGCTGAGCTTCCTAGGCGATGGGCGATTGGTATCGGCTGTTCCCATCGTGCTCGCGAACTTTATCAAGATCATCAAGAAGGTGAGCACCGATCGGGAAATCACGGGAATGCTGTCGCAGATTCGCGGCTTTGCGAGATATGATCTGTCGGGCCGACAGGCCAGACTAAGATGTGAAGAAAAGGCACAGCGAACAGCCACCATCTTGGGCGAGGATCTGGACGAACCACCTTTCTCATTGCTCCTGGATACCCAGACAAATTTGGCAATAACCGTTTGGTTTTGAGCTCACCCAACGCTGCGGATGAAAGCGTCAAGCAGCCGGCGCGCATCATCGTCAGCCATTTGGCCGGGAGGCGACTTCATCAGGAACGCGCAAGCGGCGTTGATCGGTCCGCCGAGCCCGCGAGATCGGGCAAGGCCTGCACAGCGTACGGCATCGACAACGACCCCTGCACTGTTTGGTGAGTCCTCGACCTCCAACCTGACGTCGATCGCGATCGGTGCACCTGCAAAGCCGCGCCCCTCAAGACGAATAAAGGCAATTTTGGTGTCCCCAAGCCAGGGGACAAAGTCGCTCGGACCCACGTGTAACTGGTCGCCAGCAAGAGGCTTACGCAACACGGATTGAACGGAATTGGTTTTCGATATCTTTTTGGACTTCAGGCGGGTGCGGTCGAGCATGTTGAGGAAATCTGCGTTTCCCCCGACGTTGAGCTGGTAAGATCGTTCAAGAATTGCTCCCCTGTCTTCCATGAGTCTGGCCAGCGTGCGGTGCAGGATAGTTGCACCCACCTGGCTCTTGATGTCATCTCCCACGATGGGAACGTGTGCTTGCTCGAACCTTGAGGCAAACGTCCGATCCGAAGCGATAAAGGTCGGCGTGCAGTTTACAAAAGCACATTTGGTAGCGATGCACGCTTCGGCGTAGTGCGCTGCCGCCTTGTCCGCACCGACGGGCAGATAGTTAATCAGGACGTCGGCCTTCGTTGCCAGAATCGTCTGAGCGACATCGGCCGCCTTGCAGTCCGTTGCGATCTGGAAGGCTTTCTGTTCGAAATGCTCAGACATGTGTGCGCCCACCCCGTCCAAAATCGGACCCATATCAACGGTTACGTCATGCCACGCACCGGGGGTTGGCGGGAGAGCCACGCAGTTAGGCTCAGCGACCGCGGCAGTGCCGAGCTTCTGTCCAACCTTGCGGTGGTCGACGTCAAAAGCGGCAACGATACGGAGATCGCCACACCGCCAGCCACCGATCTCCCGGTGCATGAGGCCTTCATCGGACTCGGGAGATTCGCGATATCTCTCAAGGCCCGCCAAGAACGCCGCAGCGCAGTTTCCAACACCGACGAGGGCAATACGAAGCGGTTCGACGCTCATAGGTTAAAGGCCTTCAGCTCGACACCGCGTGGCCCGACCTTCGATAACCGGGACGTGGTGGGTGGCAAACCTCATCTTGTATTCAAATGCTTCTTTTCCCATATCGATCTGTTGCAGGCCAAGACGTTCCGCCGCTTGTGCCATGTGTACGAGCATAATGATGCCTGGAGAGTACCGCCGGTAATCGGGATCGTACGCCGTAGTCCAGTAATGCCAAACCGTGCGGGAGCGTAGCCCGAGATGAAGCGCGACGGGCACATCGCCCGCGAACAGTACGCTTAATAGTCCGCCGAAGCCTTCTCCGCGCGACAGCAACAATTCGCGCATCAGCCGACGTTCCCACTCCTGTTCGAATCGACCGCTCCAACCACTAAGCGCCCACTGACGGCCCTTCCACTTTAGCAGGAGATCGAGGAGGTCCCGATCAGGAAGATCAGCTTCGAAGCGAACGAGGCCGACGGCGTCCTGCAGCTTTCGTTCTTTCCTGCGCGCCTCCATAAGTTGTCCGCGTCCGGCCGCCGACATTCTATGATCGTATTTGGAAAATCCCTCAGTCAGATCGATTGCCCACGACACATCCATCAAGCGCGTGAACGGTAGCATCTGCGGTTGCACGCCCAGCCAATGGTCGAAGCTTAGTTCATCAAGATCACAAGCTTGAAGTAGTTCGTTGGTTGACCAATAGGCCAGCGGAGGAGCCACCACCGCTTGGTAATCGCAAAATATTGAGCCGATAGGCCTCCCGGCCTTTGGCCCACAACGTTCATAGGCAAAGAAGCCGATTGCATTGCCTTTGGATTCCAGAACTGCGAGCTCGGTATCCGCGCGACAGCGCGCAACCAGCCGCGCGTATTCTGGTCCAAGAAACGGGCTGGCAAATACGCTGTATTGTTCATGTATGCGGCGCCAAGCATCGATAATGTTGGCTGGTGCCAGCTCTGGCTTCACTGTCCAGATGCGATCCACGACTGTTTGAGCATCAGGAGGGCCCGAGACCATACCTAAATCGCTCCCCCGGGTAAGGGGTGGAGCCGACAGTCGCAAAGTGTGCAAGGTCCTCCAGCAGCGAAACGATCGCCTTGCCTCAATAGTTTGCGCAATTTCAGCGCGCGTTCTGAAAACCAAACCTGTGCAAGGCCCTCGTGAGCGAGGCTCCCCAGTACTGTGTCGGCGCGAGCGTCCTCATGACACAACACGACGTCGCCATTCGTGCGAACGATCATCATTTCCGATGGCGCATAACACGGCAAGACGAGCGGCTCGGCAGAACTCGATACAATTCCTCCTCGACCCGATAGCGCGAAGTTGGACGGATGCTGCACGAACTGAAAGGGTCTCTCCGGAAACTCGTCAGAATCGTGTCTCGTTACCAGGAAGTTATCGACCCCTGCCTCGATGAGTTCTTGATAGCGCTCGCCGCTGAGCAGGTCACCGTTTGTATAGATAACAATGAATGCCGACGGAATTTTTCTTCGAGCAGCAGCAACGAGAGCGGCGAGGTCCTTGCGCAGTAAGGGCTCATTGAAGCGATGAAATGAGAGGCGGCCGCTGAAGTCGATTTCGCCGAGCATGCCAATTATTCTTTTGAATAAGGCATCCGACATGCGCGTTTCACGGCCGGCGAAGCCCTCGGTCGCGTTCGGGCAATAAGCACAGGTCCGGTTACACCGGCTATTCACCTCTACCTCTGCGACATCGAACCATTCGTGCCCGCGATGACTCATCTTCGGGACTCGCTCCCGATTTCGGCGAGCTCCGTCCTCCAAGCGATGATCTTATCGATAGCCTCCACAATGTCGTGCAGGTCCGTTTCGTCGCCAAGCAGAGCGGAGTGCGGGAGCGCCACCCGATCGCTCCAGGCAAGCCACGCGTTTGGCAGATGGAATTGCTTCGGATCGAGAAGTCGCGACGCGATAGGCAGTGCGGCCACCTGAGACGCTGTGTGGGGTCGATAGAGTGGATTGTCGTCCAGGGGACGATCGAGCGTACCGACCGGGAGGTTGAGTTCTGCTGTGAGGGCCCGCGCCGCGATCAGCGGATCAAGCGTCGGCTTTCCGTCAAGACTCAGTTGCAATGGCAGCTTGTAAAACACCGCGCCATCGGCCTCCAGCCCGTCGTCCTGCCCCATCGTTACTCCATCAATCTGGCTAATCAGGGCAGCGAGACGCTGCGCATTCTTTCGGCGATAAGCATTCTCTTCGTCTAGTCGAGGCAAGCGAGCGACCAGTATGGCTGCATGGAACTCCGACAAGCAGTAGTTTCTACCCATGACCTCACCGGCTTCGACCATCTTCGGAAAACGCTCGCCAGCGTCCGAACAAAGTGCCCGTCGCCTTCCGTCGGCTCGCAGTTGCTCCAGTTTTGCCGCAACGTTCCCGTCATCGGTTAGACAAGCTCCTCCTTCGCCCGAGCTGAGGAGCTTGGTCTGCTGCATGCTGAAGATTGAGACATCTCCGTACGTGCCCGCGCGTTGACCGTGGACGGTCGCGCCGTGTGCTTGAGAAGCATCCTCGATCAGCACAATGTTGCGCTGGCGACAGAGAGCCTCGATTGCGCGCGCGTTGACGCGTCCCGCGTACATATGCGGCGCGATTACAGCGCGCGTTCGGGGAGTAATGGCTGCGTCAATAGTGGCCACATCGATGCATAGCGACCGGGCATCGACATCGACGATCTTCGGAATAGCGTTGACGTAACAAACTGAGGATGCGCATGCGACCCACGTCAACCCTGCGACAATCACTTCATCGCCGAACCCGATTCCCATAGCGAGAAGCGCAAGAGTTAGCCCAGCAGAGCCATTAGCGCAGGGTACGCAATATTTTCTTCCAATATAACTGGCGAAGGCACCCGCAAACCTTTCTTCATAAGACCAAGAGCGCTGAGATCTACCGGTCAAGGTCCATTTACTGGAGTGCAGCACGTCAAGCACGTGACGTTGGGTGTCAGCGTCAGCGCGAGGCCATTTCGGCCATTCGCGCCGTCTAATGGGTTCTCCTTGGAGGATGGCAGGACGCTGGCGGATAACAGCCATCGATAATCCGTAGTTATGTGAAGTCTGCTCGCAAAAGTAGAGCGTATGAAGTAATATTTTATTTGATTGTATCTAAAATTCGGAGCTTGCCTAGCGGTCAAGCGAGCCTGCGAACGGAAATTGGTTGGTTTGAGCGCGAGATGGGAGGCACGAGGATCCCGTCGAATCCTGGCGGTCGCGCGGATGGCGGCATTTGGTGTAGGAAAATAATCCGTCAATCTTGCGAATCTGGGATCGGGTTCGTCCGCGCCTGGTGTCGCCCCCCTACTTCCCCAGCGGCTTCAATATCTTCACCAGCTCCGCATGCACGAATTCATTCCCGCAGATCAGGTCGCCCGTCTTCAGCGGATCGTCATTCCCCTCGATCCCGCTCACCGTCCCTCCGGCTTCGCGGATGAGGATCTGGCCGGCGGCCATGTCCCAGGGCTGCAGATTGCGTTCCCAGTAGCCGTCGAGGCGGCCGGCGGCGACGAAGGCCATGTCGAGGGAGGCGGCGCCGAAACGGCGCAGGCCCGCCACCCTGTTCTGGATCGCGGTCATTTCCAGCCGCGACAGATTGTGGTCGCCGCGGCCGATATGCGGCAGGCCGCAGGCGACCACGCATTCGCCAAGCTGGCGGCGGCCGGCGACGCGCAGCCGCTGGTCGTTGAGGAAGGCGCCCTTGCCGCGCTCGGCGGTGTAGAGCTCGTCATTGGCGGGATTGTAGATCACGCCGGCGATCATGACGCCCTCGCGCTGCAGGCCGATCGAGATCGCGAATTGCGGGATGCCGTGCAGGAAATTGGTGGTGCCGTCGAGCGGGTCGACGATCCAGGTATGGGTCTTGTCGTCGCCGATCCGCACGCCGCCTTCCTCGCCGATGAAGCCGTAACCCGGCCGCGCCTTGGTCAGGTCGGTCAGCAGCATTTCCTCGGCGCGCTTGTCGGCCAGCGAGACGAAATTGGCCGGTCCCTTCAGCGATACCTGCAGGTTCTCGATCTCGCCGAGGTCGCGTTTGAGGCTGCGGCCGGCGCGGCGCGCCGCCTTGACCATGACGTTCATTAGGGCTGATTGCAGCATGATCTCGGCTCATGACGACCTGAGCGTCAGGTCAGGACAGGGATGGCGGGATTGGCCCCAGTGGGTGCCCTGCCGGTGTGGTGGCGTCAAGGCGGATCATTTGGTGCCGACCCATTTGCGGGCGGCATCCTCGGCCTTGCTGCGGTCTTCGGGGCTGAGCTTGGCCATCGCCTCATCGAGCATCGGGTCGCCCTTGCCGGCGGTTTTCGCAACAATGTGCCATTTCATGCCCTCGATCTTGTCCATTGGTGCGCCTTCGCCGTTCACCAGCACGCGGGCGAGGCGGTTTTGGGCGATCGGACTGTTCTGCCGGGCAGCCTTGCGCAGAAGCTCCACCGCGGCGGCCTGATTTTTGGGGGTCCCGGTGCCGTTGAACAGCGCGATGGCATATTCGACCTCGGCGTCGACATTGCCGGCCAGGGAAGCCGCCTGCAGCAGCCGCACCGCCTTTTCGATGTCCTTCGGCACGCCGGTTCCCTCCTTGTAGAAGGTGGCGAGCGCGTATTGCGCTTCCGGATTGCCGGCGTCGGCGGCGACGCGAAGCAGCTCCGCCGAGCGTTTGACGTCCTGCGGCAGCGTCTGCCCGTCGAGATAGAGCAGCGCCAGATTATACGCCGCCTTGGGATTGCCGAGCTTGGCCGCCGACGCCAGCAGCTTCACCGCCTCCTCGCGGTTGACCGGGCCGCCGCGTCCGGCCAGCCGCAACATCGCCAGCGCGAACATGCCCTCGCGGTCGCCGCCGTCGGCGGCGCGCTTGTACCACTCGGCGGCCTTGGCGAAATTGCGCTTGACGCCCAGCCCGTTGGCGTAGAGCTCGCCGAGCATGGTCATCGCCTTGGGATCGCCGTTGAATTGCGCGCGGTTGGTCGCGAGGTCAAAGGCGGTCTTGTATTGGCCGCGCTGGTAGGCGCCGTAGACCAGGTCGACATTGGGATCTTCGAACACGGGAGCAGGCGTCACGGTCGCCGCCGGCGCCGGCGTTGCCTCCGGTTTCGGCGTCGCGGCCGGCGTGGGCTTTTTGGCGGCCACCGGCAGCTTCGGTTTCGGCTTTTCCTTTTTCGCGGGTGCGACCGGCGTCGGCATCCCGGGCGGCGGCAGCAAGGGCTTTGGCGCCCCGGGAGGCGGCAGCAGCTGAATCTGCGCCAGGCCGGCCGCCGGGAGCATCAGCAAACCCGCCAGGAAAATCGTCACCATCGATAGGGCGCGCAGGATCTTCATTTCCGGCGTTATCCCTGTTCGGCTTTGACTTTTCCGGACGTGGCGGCGTGCGCCTGCCTGATGGTCTGCTCGGCGTCTGCGAGGGCGGCCGCAGCACCGCGCGGATCGGCCCAGATGAAATCGCCGACCAGGACGAAATCCGCGCCGGCCGCGGCGAATTCGCCGGCTTCTTCCAGCGACGCCGCATAGCCGATACAGGGCGGCTCGAACAGCTCGGCCCACCAGTCGAGGCGCTCGGCGATCGCCTCGACCGCGGGCCGAAGTCCCTGCGCATCGGGTTCGCCGAACAGCACGTAATCCGCGCCGGCTTCGCCCGCGGCCATCGAATCGTGCCGCGTCGTCAGGCCGCCGACGCCGGCGATACGGTCGGGTTTCAGCGACGGCAGCGCCTCCTGCAAGGCCTCGATGCCGGTCAGATGCGCGCCATCGGCGCCGGCGCGGGCGACCATCTCGACATGGCCGTCGAGCAGCAGCGCCGCTCCGCCGCCCTGGATCACCGGGGCCAGCGCCTTGATCCGCGCGATCATGGTGCGCTGGTCGGTCGGTTTCAGGCGCAGCAGCACCGCGGCGACGTCGGCAGCCGCCAGCAGGCCGGGAAGGCTGGCCACCAGCGCTGTGGGATCGTCCACCTCCGGCGTCGCGAGATAGAGACGCGGCACGGGGCGCGGCGGAACGGGTTTGGTGGCCAAATCTATGCCGCCTTCTTTTCGAGATCGGCCTGCCATTCGCCCTTGCTGGCGAGCGAATTCATCCGCGCGCGATGGGTAAAGGCGCGCTGGCCCGCGGCGACGTTCTCCGCCTTGCCCGACCACGCCTTTTGCGGCGCCGCCTGCAGCGCCCGGCCGTAGGAGAAGGTAAGCTGCCAGGGAAGGGCGCCGATCCGGTTCATCGCGCTCAGATGCGCGGTGGCGTCCTCGTCGGATTGCCCGCCGGACAGGAAGGCGATGCCGGGCACCGCGGCCGGTACGCACGCCTTCAAGAGCCGGATGGTCTTTTCCGCGACCTCCTCGACCGAGGCCTGCTTCGCACTCTTCTTGCCTGAAACGACCATGTTGGGCTTCAGGACCATGCCTTCCAGCGCGACGCGCTGGACCCGCAATTCCTGGAAGGTCTTGTTGAGGACGCGCTGCGTCACGTCATAGCAGCGGTCGATATCGTGGCCGCCGTCCATCAGCACTTCCGGCTCGACGATCGGCACGATCTGCGCGGCCTGGCAAAGTGCTGCATAGCGCGCCAGCGCATGGGCGTTGACATGGATCGCGGTCATGGAGGGGATGCCCGGGCCGCCAGTGCCCTCGCCGATATCGATCACCGCGCGCCATTTGGCAAAGCGGGCGCCGCGCTCGTAATATTTCTTCAGCCGCTCGGCGAGCTTGTCCAGCCCTGACGTGACCAGTTCACCGGGGCAGCCCGGCAGGGCCTGGGTGCCTTCGTCGACCTTGATGCCGGGAATCGCACCGGATTGTTCGATCAGCCTGACCAGCGGCGTGCCGTCCGCGGCATCCTGCCAGATCGTCTCGTCGTAGAGGATGACGCCGGAGATGTACTGGCGCATCGCCTCCGAGGAACGGAACAGCATTTCGCGATAGTCGCGGCGCGACTGCTCGGTCGACTCGACCTTGATGGCGTCGAAGCGCTTCTTGATGGTGCCGGACGATTCGTCGGCGGCGAGGATTCCCTTGCCCGGCGCCACCATGGCCAGGGCAACCTTGTTGAGATCGGCGAGATTCATCGATGCGTCCTCCCGAGCACTATGTGTTGCGAGTAAAAATAGCCGGTTCTCGGGCAAAACCCAAGAAAACGGCAAGAAAGCGTCCAGGAGCGCGAAAGAAAACAGCCGAGGAACCAGACCGCGGCGCGGGGGGCCTGGCGGCAACCGGTCACGCGACTTTCGGGTCGAGTTCGCCCTTGATGTAGCGCTTCGCCATTTCGGCTGTCGTCAGCACCCTCTTGATCTTGCCGGCCTGACCGGCGGTATTGAATTCCTGCAGGCGCTGCTTGCAGAGCTTCGCCATCGCTTCCATCGCCGGCTTGAGATATTTGCGCGGATCGAATTCTTCCGGATTGTCCTTCAGGACCTTGCGGATCTGTCCGGTCATCGCCATCCGATTGTCGGTGTCGATGTTGATCTTGCGGACGCCGTTCTTGATGCCGCGCTGGATCTCGGCGACCGGCACGCCCCAGGTCGGCTTCATCTTGCCGCCATTGGCGTTGATGATGTCCTGCAGGTCTTGCGGCACCGAGGACGAACCGTGCATCACCAGATGCATGTTGGGAAGCTTACGGTGGATTTCCTCGATCACCTTCATGGCGAGGATATCGCCGTCCGGCTTGCGGGTGAACTTGTAGGCGCCGTGCGAGGTGCCCATCGCGATCGCCAGTGCGTCGACCTTGGTCTCCTGCACGAACTTGACGGCTTCATCGGGATTGGTCAGCAGCTGGTCGTGCGAGAGCTTGCCTTCGGCGCCGTGGCCGTCCTCCTTGTCGCCCATCCCGGTCTCCAGCGAACCGAGCACGCCGAGTTCGCCTTCCACCGAGATGCCGCCGAGATGCGCCATGTCGGTGACGGTTTTGGTGACGCCGACATTGTAGTCCCAGTCGGCGGGCGTCTTGCCGTCGGCCTTCAGCGAACCGTCCATCATGACCGAGGTGAAGCCGGCCTGGATCGCGGTCATGCAGGTGTCGGGGCCGTTGCCGTGGTCGAGATGCACGCAGACCGGGATCTGCGGATAGATTTCCGTCACCGCATCCATCATGTGCTTGAGCATGATGTCGTTGGCGTAGGACCGCGCGCCGCGCGAGGCCTGGATGATCACGGGCGCATCGAGGCTGGAGGCGGCCTCCATGATGGCGAGCGCCTGCTCCATATTGTTGATGTTGAACGCCGGCACGCCGTAGTCGTGTTCCGCCGCGTGGTCGAGCAATTGACGCAACGTGATGCGTGCCATGTGTTCCAGTCTCCGCGTTGGGGCCCTAAGGCCCGCCTCAGACTAACGTATCTTCAAAACCTCGACCCCGGGCAATGGTTTGCCTTCCATCCATTCAAGAAACGCGCCGCCGGCTGTCGAAACATAGGTGAAATCGCCGGAGACTCCGGCCTGGTTCAGCGCCGCCACGGTGTCGCCGCCGCCGGCGACCGAGATCAGCTTCTTCGCCTTGGTCCGCTCCGCCGCGTGCTTCGCCGCCACCATGGTACCGCGGTCGAACGGCGTCATCTCGAAGGCGCCGAGCGGGCCGTTCCAGACCAGCGTCGCGGCATCATCGATCGCGGCATGAATCCGCGCGATCGATTGCGGGCCGACATCGAGGATCATGCCGTCGGCCGGAATCGCATCGAGGCCGTAGGCCTGCGCCGGCGCATTGGCCGCGAAGTGATAGGCGACGATGGCGTCGACCGGCAGGATAATGGCGCAATTGGCGGCTTCCGCCTTGGCGATGATCCGCAGCGCGGTCGCCGCGAGGTCTTTCTCCGCCAGCGACTTGCCGACGCCGACGCCCTGCGCATGCAGGAAGGTATTGGCCATGCCGCCGCCGATCACCAGCGCGTCGACCTTTGTCACCAGGTTTTCCAGCAGGTCGATCTTGGAGGAAACCTTGGCGCCGCCGACGATCGCAATGACCGGATGGGTCGGCGCATCCAGCGCCTTGCCCAGCGCATCGAGCTCGGCCTGCATGGTGCGCCCGGCATAGGCCGGCAGCTTGTGGCCGAGGCCTTCGGTGGAGGCATGGGCGCGGTGCGCCGCCGAGAAGGCATCGTTGACCCAGATGTCGCCAAGCTTGGCCAACTCCGCGACGAAGGCCGGGTCGTTCTTTTCCTCTTCCTTGTGGAAGCGGGTGTTTTCCAGGCACAGGATGTCGCCGTCCTGCATCGCGCCGACGGCTTTGGCGGCGGTCTCGCCGACGCAGTCGTCCGCGAAGGCCACCGGCTTCTTGATCACCAGCGCCAGCGCTGCTGCGACCGGCTTCAGCGATTGCTTGGCATCGCGTCCCTTGGGACGGCCGAAATGCGCGAGCAGGATGACCTTGCCGCCCTTGCCGGAGATTTCGCCGATGGTGGGCGCGATGCGCTCCAGCCGGGTGGCGTCGGTGACGCGGCCATCTTCCATGGGAACGTTGAGGTCGACGCGCAGCAGCACGCGCTTGCCCTTCACGTCGACGTCATCGAGGGTGCGGAATGATTTTGTCATGTCGGACTCTTGTCCCGGGCGCTGTGCAGCGCGAAGCGGTGCGCTGCAGAACCGGGACCCATCCATACCATCATGGCGGCATCGGTCCCGGCGTGTATGGGTCCCGGCTCTGCGGAGCAGCGTGAAGACACGCTGCACCGCGTCCGGGACACGATAGGCGACTTACAGCAGCTTCCCCATCGCCACGGCGGTGTCCGCCATGCGATTGGAAAATCCCCACTCGTTGTCGTACCACGACATCACCCGCACCAGCGTGCCGTTCTGCACCTTGGTCTGGTCCATGTGGAAGGTGGACGAATGCGGGTCGTGGTTGAAGTCGATCGAGACGTTCGGCGCGGTGGTGTAGCCGAGGATGCCCTTCATCTCCTGCTCGCTGGCGCGCTTCATCGCCTCGTTGATTTCCTTCACGTCGGTCTTGCGCGACGCCACGATCTTGAGATCGATGACGGAAACATTCGGGGTGGGCACGCGGATCGCGACGCCGTCGAGCTTGCCCACCAGTTCCGGCAGCACCAGGCCGATCGCCTTGGCTGCACCCGTGGAGGTCGGGATCATCGACATCGCCGCGGCGCGGCCGCGATAGAGGTCGCTGTGCAGGGTGTCGAGCGTCGGCTGGTCGCCGGTATAGGCGTGGATCGTGGTCATGAAGCCGGTTTCGATGCCGACGGTGTCGTTCAGCACTTTCGCGACCGGCGCGAGGCAGTTGGTGGTGCACGAACCGTTGGAGACCACCAGATGATCTTTGCTCAGCTTGTCGTGGTTGACGCCGAATACGATGGTGGCGTCTGCGCCGTCCGACGGCGCCGAAACCAGCACGCGCTTCGCGCCCGCGGTCAGATGCGCGGAGGCCTTGGCCTTGGCGCTGAAGATGCCGGTGCATTCCAGCGCGATGTCGACGCCGAGTTCCTTCCAGGGCAGTTTCGACGGATCGCGCTCGGCGGAAACCCTGATCTTGCCGTTGCCGACGCTGATGGTGTCGCCGTCGACGGTGACGGTGCCGGGGAAGCGGCCATGGACCGAGTCGAAGCGCAGCAAATGGGCGTTGGTCTCGACCGGGCCGAGATCGTTGATGCCGACCACCTCGATATCCTTGCGGCCGGATTCGGCGATGGCGCGCAGGACGTTGCGGCCGATGCGGCCAAACCCGTTGATCGCGACCCGGATTGCCATGTGCTGTCTCTCCTTCAATGACCTCTGTCAGCCCCGCGGAGGGCGTCGAGCCATCCACGAGGGTTTTACGGCGGACGCCCGGTTCGGCCGGGCGGGAGCGGATTAGATGACTGTTAGGTAGACCCTTTTGGGGCCAATCTCAACCGTCAGCCCAGGCGCTTCAGGGCCGCGTCAACCGCAGCCTCGGCGGTGATGCCGAAGTGTTTGTAGAGTTCCTTGGCGGGGGCGCTGGCGCCGAATCCGTGCATGCCGACAAACACGCCATCCGAACCGATCACGGCATCCCAGCCCCACCGCACCGCGGCCTCGATCGCGATCTTGACCGGCGCATTGCCGATGACGGCCTTTTGGCGATCCGCCGGTTGCGCCAGCAGCAGTTCGAGCGAGGGCACCGAGACCACCCGCGACGCGATGCCGCGCTCGGCCAGCTGCTTCTGCGCGGCCACCGCGATCTCGACCTCGGAGCCGGAGGCGAACAGCGACACCCTGGCGTCGCCCTGGGCTGCGACCAGTTCGTAGGCACCGAAGCCGCAGGGATTTTCCGGCGGCGCCGAGCTGCGCAATTGCGGCAGGTTCTGGCGGGTCAGCGCCAATACCGTGGGGCCGTCGGTCCGGTTCAGCGCCAGTTCCCAGCACTCCGCCACCTCGACGGCGTCGCAGGGACGGAACACGCGCATGTTGGGAATCGCGCGCAAGGCGGCGAGATGTTCGACCGGCTGGTGGGTCGGGCCGTCTTCGCCGAGGCCGATCGAATCATGGGTCATCACATAGACCACGCCGGCGCCCATCAGCGCCGCCAGCCGCATCGCGGGGCGGGCGTAGTCGGTGAACACCAGGAACGTGGCGCCGTTCGGCGCGAAGCCGCCATGCAGGAAGATGCCGTTCATGGCAGCAGCCATGCCGTGCTCGCGGATGCCGTAATGGATGAAGCGGCCTTTCGCCGTCTTGGCCGAGAACGCGGTCGCCGATTTGGCTTTGTTGTTGTTGGAGCCGGTGAGATCGGCCGAGCCCGCGAGAAACTCCATCGGCATCGCCGCCGCGATCGCCTCGATCGCCAGCTCGGACGATTTGCGCGTGGCGATGTTCTGCGGGGTTTCGAGCAGCCCCTTCTTGTGCGCCTTCAACGCCTTCGCCAGCGCCGCCGGCCGTTCATGCCGCATGCGGCGTTCGAATTCGGCGCGCTTGCGGTTGCCGAGCCCGGCGAATTGCGTCTCCCATTCCTTGCGCGCCGCCACGCCGCGGCTGCCGGCCTCGCGCCAGGCTTTCAACACATCGTCCGGCACCGAAAACGGTTCCAGCGCAATGCCGAGTTTCTGCTTGGCGCCCTTCAGCTCTTCGGCGCCGAGCGCTTCGCCATGGGCCTTGGCCGTGCCGGCCCTGGTCGGCGCGCCGAAGCCGATCGTGGTCTTGCAGGCGATCAACGACGGCTTGCTGGATTTCTGGGCGCGGGCGATGGCGGCCGCAATGGCCTTGGGATCGTGGCCGTCGATCAACTCGGCGGCCCAGCCGGCGGACTTGAAGCGTTTGACCTGGTCGACAGAGTCGGCGATCGAGGTCGGACCGTCGATCGAAATGCCGTTATCGTCGTACAGCACGATCAGCCTGTTGAGCTTCCAGTGCCCGGCCATGGCGATCGCTTCCTGCGAGACGCCCTCCATCAAATCGCCGTCGGAAGCCAGCACATAGGTGTGGTGGCTGACGATCTTCTTGCCGAATTCGGCGGCGAGCATCTTCTCGGCCAGCGCCATGCCGACCGACGTGGCGATGCCCTGGCCGAGTGGCCCCGTCGTGGTTTCGACGCCGCTGGTCTCGAAGTTTTCCGGATGTCCCGGCGTCTTGGAACCGAGCTGCCGGAAGTTCTTGACCTGGTCGAGCGTCATGTCCTTGTTGCCGGTCAGGTACAGCAGCGCATACAGCAGCATCGAGCCGTGCCCGGCCGACAGCACGAACCGGTCGCGGTCCGGCCATTTTGGATCGGCGGCGTCGAATTTCAGGAATTGGGTGAACAGCACGGTGGCGACGTCGGCGGCGCCCATCGGCAGGCCGGGATGGCCGGATTTGGCCTTCTCGACGGCATCCATGGCAAGGCCACGAATCGCATTGGCCATACGGGAATGATCGACCTGCGTCATGATGAAAATCCGCCTGAAATGAGATGTTTGGTGGCGATCCGCAGCACATGCGGATGCCGCGGTTACTGGCCGGAAGGCACGGGAGTTCTAGGGCTGGATAGCATCTCGTTTCCCCGAGTCCAAGGCAAGGAAACGCGCTTGCGGTGCGAAAGGCCGGTTAGCGGTGCATAGCTTCTAAGCGGCGTTGCGCTGGGCTCGCTTGCCACGTAAATTTCGCCGCCTAAACGCTTGCCGGAACGCGGATTTTGCGCTCCGGCATGGCCCATGGAAGGTCCGCACCGTCACTCATGAGCGATCGTCCCGCCAACGTGCCCGGCAATGCCGAGCCGGTTTTCGCCGATATCGAAGCCGCGACGCGGCGGCTGATGTCGGCGCTTGATTCACTGGAAAGCGCGGTGGAGCGCCGGCGCGAGGCCGACCGCGACGAGAACGAGTTGGCGGCCCGGATTCAGGCGCTCGGCGCCGACCGGTCGCGGCTCGCCGACGAACTCGACGGATCGCTGGTGAAGTCGCGCCGGCTGGAGCGCGCCAATCGCGAGATTGCCGAACGGCTGGACGCCGCGATCGGCACCATCCGCTCCGTACTCGATCCCGGAGACAGCGAATGAGCCATGTCAACGTCACCATCAACGGCCGGCAGGTCCGGATGGCCTGCGAGGAAGGCCAGGAAGCGCGGCTGTTGAAGCTTGCCGAGAGCCTGGAATCGCGGATCCAGAGCCTGCGCGGCAAGTTCGGCGAGATCGGCGACGCGCGCCTGACCGTGATGGCGGCGCTGACGGTGTGCGACGAACTGCTCGACGCCGGCCAGCGCATCCGCAAACTCGAAGAGGAACTCGAAGCCCTGCGCGACGTCCGCGTGGCGGCCACCGATCGCGCAAAGGCGACGCAGATCGCGGTGGTCAACGCGCTGAACTCCGCCGCCGACCGGATCGAAAAGACCACCCATGTGCTGAACCGCACCATCGGCGGCGGGGTGTTGATCGGGTGACCGCACTTACCCTCCCCTGGCGGGGGAGGGTCGGCTCGCATGAGCGTAGCGAAATGCGAGACGGGGTGGGGTGACGGTCTATCAACTCGCGCACGGTTCGAGACGATAGACCGTCACCCCACCCCGCCGCTCCTTTCAGTCGCGTCGACCCTCCCCCTCCAGGGGCGGGTAAGAAAGGCATCGCTTCGGATCGGACCGTTAACGCTGGCGGAATGCCCGCATCGTAGCTACATTGGCAGGGCGAAGCTGTGTCGCGCGTCAGAAGCCATATATCCCCGGGGCCTTATCGATCCTTCCGGGAACTGTCCCTGGCCGGGTCCGTGGATCCGGTCATATGGTGCCCACCTACTTTCGTAGGGAACTCCGGGATCGAGTGCTTCAACGGCCATTACGGCTTCGCACTTTTCTTGTTTTTTGCCGCCGCGTTATTTCCGTCAGATGCGCCCATAACGCCGGATGTCAGCTTTGCCGAACGAGCGATCGAAGGCTGATCTGCGCACCGCGGCTCTCGCGAAGCGCGACGCATTGAGCGACAGGAAGCGCGCCGCCGCGGCGAAGGCCGTCGCCAAACGCGGCCTGCCGATCGAGATCGCGCCAGGCATGGTGGTCTCGGGTTACTCGCCGATCCGCGGCGAGATCGATCCCGCTCCCCTGATGCGGATGTTGGCGGCGCAAGGCGCGCGGCTGGCGCTGCCGGCGGTGATGGCGCGCGGCAAGTCGCTGGCCTTTCGCGCCTGGTCGCCCGACGACAGGCTGATGCTCGGGCCGCTCGGCATCCTCGAGCCGTCGCCGGCCGCCGCCGAACTCGTTCCCGACGTCATGCTGGTGCCGCTGGCGGCATTCGACCGGCTCGGGCATCGCATCGGCTATGGCGGTGGATATTACGACTACACGCTGGCGCATTTGCGCAAGGTGAAAGCCATCACGGCCATCGGGCTTGCCTTCGCCGCGCAGGAAATCGAGGCGGTACCCGCGTTGTCGCACGACGTACCGCTGGATTATGTGCTAACGGAAACCGAAGTATTCGATTTCCGGAGTTCATGACTTTGCGCATTCTTTTCGTCGGGGACGTGGTCGGCCGGGCCGGCCGTACCGCTATCGCAGAACACCTGCCGGGCATGGTCCGCGACTGGTCGCTCGATCTGGTCGTGGTCAATGGCGAGAATTCCGCCGGCGGCTTCGGGATCACCGAGGCGATCTACCAGGAGTTCATCGACGCCGGCGCCGACGCGGTCACGCTCGGCAACCACGCCTGGGACCAGCGCGAGGCGCTGGTGTTCATCGAGCGCGCGCCGCGGCTTGTTCGCCCGGCGAATTTTCCGAAGGGCACGCCGGGCCGCGGCGCCGCTCTGGTCGACACCAAGAACGGCAGGCGCGCGCTGGTCATCAACGCGATGGGCCGCGTCTTCATGACGCCGTTCGACGACCCGTTCGCCGTGCTCAATCGCGAACTCGAAGCCTGTCCGCTGCGCGAGGCCGCCGATGCCATCGTGGTCGATTTCCACTGCGAGGCGTCGAGTGAAAAGCAGGGCGTCGGATTCTTCTGCGACGGCCGCGCCAGCCTCGTGGTCGGCACCCACACCCATGTGCCGACATCGGACCATCAGATTCTCGCCGGCGGCACCGCCTACATGACCGATGCCGGCATGACCGGCGACTACGATTCGATCATCGGCATGCAGAAGGAGGAACCGCTGCGCCGCTTCACGACCGGCATTCCCTCCGGCCGGTTCGAACCGGCGCTCGGCGTCGCCACACTGAGCGGCGTCGCGGTGGAAACCGACGATGCGACGGGCCTCGCGCTCAAGGTCGCGCCTGTGCGGATCGGCGGCCGGCTGGAGCCGGCGCTGCCGGGGTTCTGGACGGCGGCCTGAACGCACGAAAGGCCCGTGTTCGCGATCTCGCGGCAAGGAGGACGGCTTGCGGAGTGCCCTGATCTGGATCCTGACGGCATTTCTTGCCACGGTTGCGCATGGGCAGACGCTGACCCAGCGGCCGGTCGCGCAGAACCCGGTGACGCCGGCCGAGATGACCGGGCGGCTGGAGAAATCCGCGGTTCGAACGGCGAAGTCCGCGCCGAACGGCGCGGCGAGGGGGGCGTCGGTCGATTTCAGCTGGCCGGCCGACGCCGAGGAATATCGCAAACTCGCCAAGCACGTGCTGGTGCTGGTCAGCGTGGTGACGCAGGACGCCGCCGAACTGCCGCTGCGCCGGGTCTATGTCGATTCCAACGGCAAACAAACTCAGCTGACACGACTTTCCAGCCAGCGCAGCGGCGTGGCCAAGGATACGAAAACCTTCTCAGTTCTCGGACCTTATCGCGAGGACGGATTTTACCTCGCGCCGGCCGGTGTGATGATGGCGGATGGCCATCTGCAGGCCGACTTCGCGGTGCGCCGGATCGGCTTCAACCTCTACAGGCTGCCGGGCACGCCGCCGGATTTCATCAAGGCCGATAGCGATCCGATGCCGGCAAAGGATGCCAGGCCGGAAACGCCGGCGCTGAAGGCGATGCTGCAGCGGGAATACAAGGGTTTCGAATTGCCGGAGAGCCTGCGCTGAGTATGTGAACTAAAGCTTGTATGCCGTCCTGAATCCGCCCCAGTGCCGGCCGTTGACGCGGATCGGCACGTCGATCTCGCGCATCATGATGGTCTGGCCGTTGCCCATGTCGCGGGCGTAGCTCTGGATCAGATAGGCGCGCTGGTTGCGGCCGGCGGCGAGGCCCGCGGGATCGTTGAAGATGCGGCGGTTGCGGCTGTTGGCGGTGTTCCAGGCGACGTCGCCGGGGCGCTGCGGATGCGAGTAGATCTTGTTGTGCACCGGCAAATAGCCGTTACGGTCGATCATCGCGGCGAACGCCATGCGCGGGTCCTTGGTCAGGAAGGCCTCCTGGAACGGCGGCAGCGCGCGATCGGCCCAGTCCAGCACCCTTGTGCGGTATTGCACCGGATTGGTGCCGGGGATTTCGACGTAGTTCTCGTCGAACATGTCGTCCATGGAGATGGCGCGGTTCCTGATGCCGTCCTCGAAAATCCGGGTCAGCGCGCGGCCGGCTTCCATGGCGCGGGTCACGGATTCGGTGTTTTCGTCCTGGATCGACCACAGCTTGTCTTCGATCTTATCCTTCAGCGCGGCGTCCGGCGCCTCGAACCCTGCCCGGGCGCCGGCCTTGGAATATTCCCCGACCCGGATCCTGCACGCGCCGATATCCTGCAGCGTGGCATCGAGAGTCTGATTGAGCGGCAGCCTTTCCGCGTCCGGTCCGCCGATCAGGATGCCTTCGATCGAGATCTCGTAGGCTGCGGCCGCGACCTGGCCGCGCGCCGTCTGGATTTCCATGGCCAGGTTGCAGGGCAGCGCCCGGTCCCTCGGTCGGTCCTTGCGTTCGTCCTGGCGCAGCAACACGGCGCAACGCGACTTCAGCTTCTGCGCGAACAGGGTGACGGCCTTGCCGGCGCTGGCGACGCTTTCGCCATGGACCTCGGCCTCTTTGGTCACATGATCGATTTCGGCGGCGCTCTCGCCGACCGCGACGATGAAGTTCGAGGCGGTGGCGGCGTTGTCGGATATCTCGCCGGTGGTTTCGGTCTGCTCCGCCACCGCACCATTGACGATCTCGAAGACCGGGCGGATCGCTTCGATCGCCTGCGAGATCCGGTGCACGGCGTCGACCGAGCCCGCGGCATCCTTCTGCAGCGCGTCGATCTTTTTCGAAATTTCCTCTGTGGCGTTCTGGGTCTGCACCGCCAGCGCCTTGACCTCGGTGGCGACGACCGCGAAGCCGCGTCCGGCGGAACCGGCCCGCGCCGCCTCGATGGTGGAGTTGAGCGCCAGCAGCGTGGTTTGCCTCGCGATCTGCGCGATCAGGTTGACGACATTGCCGATCGCGGCCGAGGACTCCCTGAGCCGGTCGACATTGAGGCTGGCTTCCTGGGCGGCGGCGCTGGCCTCGTCGGCGAGCTTGCTGGCATCGCGCACCTGCGAACCGATGCCTTGCGCCGAATGGGTGAACTTGTCCGCGGCCAGCGAGAAGGTGCTCGCGGTGGACTGCGCGGCGCTGGTACGCCCGGTCAGGGCATCGGTGCGCTGGCGGATGGTGGAAAGCGTCGCGGCGGTGGCCTCGGCGCCGCCGGCGACCGAATTGGCCGCGCGCTCGAGCTGGCGGATCATGGCGCCCAGTTCGAGTTCGAGCAGTTCGAGGATTTCCCTTGCCGAATCGCTCTCCGGAACCTGGAGATCATCGGTTGCGATTTGAGGGGCGGGAGATGCTGCCGCGACGGCAGCCGCAGCCGGTTCCGCCAGCCGCTTTCGAAACAAACCGAATGCCATGGGCGTCTCTCGGAGAAAATGACTGGGATGACGAAATGATGATCGGCATCCTCGCATTCGGGCGTGAAGTCATGGTTAACGATTGCCTGTTCCGCAGGCAACAACCACTACTGGTATACCGAAAACGCCGGCAATTCTTTGATTTTGGCAGATTCCGGCCTATAACGCCGCGCCTTCCTCCAATTTCCTCCCGGACGAATCCGAAAAGAGACCGCATGGCCGGACATTCCCAATTCAAGAACATTATGCACCGCAAGGGCCGGCAGGACGCCCAGAAATCCAAGCTGTTCTCCAAGCTGGCGCGGGAAATCACCGTCGCCGCCAAGATGGGCGCGCCCGATCCCGGCATGAACGCCCGGCTGCGCGCCGCGATCATTTCCGCCCGCCAGGAGAACATGTCGAAGGACTCGATCGAGCGCGCGGTGAAGAAGGCGACCGGCACCGAGGGCGAGAATTACGACGAGATCCGCTACGAGGGGTACGGTCCCGGCGGCGTCGCCGTGATCGTCGAGGCGCTGACCGACAACCGCAACCGCGCCGCCTCCGACATCCGTTCCTTCTTCACCAAATCGGGCGGCAATCTCGGCGAAACCGGCTCGGTCGCCTTCATGTTCGACCACACCGGCATCATCGAATACGACGCCAAGGTCGGCTCCGACGACGCCATGCTGGAAGCCGCGATCGAGGCCGGCGCCGACGACGTCGTCTCCAGCGAGAACGGCCACGAAATCTACGCCTCCAAGGAAACCTTTCGCGAAGTGGCAAAAGCGCTGGAAGCCAAATTCGGCGAGGCGCGCAAGGCGGCGCTGACTTGGAAGCCGCAGAACACCGTACCGGTCGACGACGAAACCGGCGAGAAGCTGTTGAAGCTGATCGACCTGCTCAACGAGCATGACGACGTGCAGAACGTCTACGCCAATTTCGAGGTCTCGGACGCGCTGGTCGCGAAGATGGGCGGGTGACGTCGTGTCCCGGACGCGGTGCAGCGCCTCTTCGGCGGTGCGCCGCAGAGCCGGGACCCACAGAACTCGATTGCCGCTGCATGGGCCCCGGCTCTGCAGCGCATCACTTCGTGCTGCGCAGCGTCCGGGGCGCGTACCATCCGCTTTCGCGGGGATGACGTTCTCTTTCTGTTTCGCCGCCCTCGCTCCGGCGGTATCACTACGCCATGACATCACCCCCGATTCGCCATCCCGTCCGTATTCTTGGCATCGATCCCGGCCTGCGCCGCACCGGCTGGGGCGTGATCGAGATCGAGGGCAACCGGCTGACTTTTGTCAGTTGCGGCTCGGTGGAGCCGCCGGACAGCCTGCCGCTGGCGAGCCGGCTCCTGGCGATCCATGAGGGGCTGGCCGCCGTACTCGGGGACTTTCAGCCGGCGGAAGCCGCGGTCGAGCAGACCTTCGTCAACAAGGACGGCGTCGCCACCCTGAAGCTCGGGCAGGCGCGCGGTGTGGCGATGCTGGCGCCGGCAATGTTCGGGATTTCGGTGGCGGAATACGCCCCCAACCAGGTGAAGAAGACCGTGGTCGGCGCCGGCCATGCCGACAAGAACCAGATCCTGATGATGCTGAAGATTCTTTTGCCCAAGGCCGAGCCGAAATCGGCCGACGCCGCCGACGCGCTGGCGATCGCCATCACCCATGCCCATCATCGTGGCTCCGCCGCGCTGCGGCTCAAGGTGGTCGGCGCATGATCGGTAAACTGAAAGGCCTGATCGACTCCTACGGCGAGGATTACGTCATCCTCGACGTCGGCGGCGTCGGCTACCAGGTGCATTGCGCCTCGCGGACGTTGCAGGCGCTGCCGGCGCCCGGTGAGGCTGCCGTGCTGTCGATCGAGACTTACGTGCGCGAGGACCAGATCAAACTGTTCGGCTTTCGCAGCGACAGCGAGCGCGAATGGTTCCGGCTGCTGCAGACCGTGCAGGGCGTCGGCGCCAAGGTGGCGCTGGCGGTGCTCTCGACCCTGCCGCCGTCCGACCTCGCCAATGCCATCGCGCTGCGCGACAAGGCGGCGGTGGCGCGCACGCCGGGCGTCGGCCCCAAAGTCGCCGAGCGTATCGTCAGCGAATTGAAGGACAAGGCGCCGGCCTTCGCCAATGTCGATCCGGCGCTGGTGCATCTGTCCGGCGCCATCGACAACGACCGCGCGCCGCGCCCGGTCACCGACGCGATCTCCGCGCTGGTCAATCTCGGCTACGGCCAGCCGCAGGCTGCGGCCGCCATTGCCGCGGCGTCGCGCAGCGCCGGCGAGGCGGCGGAGACCGCGCAGCTGATCAAGCTCGGGCTGAAGGAACTGGCGAAGTGAGCGCTCAGATCGTAGGGTGGGCAAAGCGAAGCGTGCCCACCATCCAGCGCAGCGATCGCAGACGCGGTGGGCACGGCGCCAAGCGCGCCTTTGCCCACCCTACGATCGAAAAGGAGCCGGCGAGGTGACCACGCCCTCCCGCATCGTGACCCCCGAGCGCCGCAGCGACGATGTCGGTGATACCGCGCTGCGCCCGCAGCTGTTGAGCGAGTTCGTCGGCCAGGCCCAGGCGCGCGCCAACCTGTCGATCTTCATCGAGGCGGCGCGCAAGCGCGGCGAGGCGCTGGACCATGTGCTGTTCGTCGGCCCCCCCGGCCTCGGCAAGACCACGCTGGCGCAGATCGTGGCGCGCGAGCTCGGCGTCGGTTTTCGCGCGACATCAGGGCCTGTCATCGCCAAGGCCGGCGATCTCGCGGCACTCCTGACCAATCTCGAAGAGCGCGACGTGCTGTTCATCGACGAAATCCACCGCCTCAGCCCCGCGGTCGAGGAAGTTTTGTATCCGGCGATGGAGGATTTCCAGCTCGACCTCATCATCGGCGAGGGACCGGCGGCGCGCTCGGTCAAGATCGAACTGGCGAAATTTACCCTGGTCGGCGCCACCACGCGCGCGGGCCTGCTGACCAATCCGCTGCGCGACCGTTTCGGCATTCCGGTGCGGCTGAATTTCTACACCGTGGAAGAACTTGAAAAGATCGTCACCCGCGGCGCCCGTGTGCTCAACATCGGCATGACGCCAGACGGTTCCAACGAGATCGCGCGCCGCGCCCGCGGCACGCCGCGCATCGCCGGACGGCTGCTGCGCCGGGTGCGCGATTTCGCTTCCGCCGCCGACGCCTCCTCGATCGACCGCAAGATCGCCGATCACGCGCTGAGCGCGCTGGAGGTCGACGCCGCCGGCCTCGACGCCATGGACCGGCGCTATCTCACCACCATCGCGATGAACTACGGCGGCGGCCCGGTCGGCGTCGAAACCATGGCGGCGGCGCTGTCGGAACCGCGCGATGCGATCGAGGACATCATCGAGCCGTTCCTGATCCAGTGCGGCTATCTGCAGCGCACCCCGCGCGGGCGGCTATTGACCTCGCACGCGTTCAAGCATCTCGGCCTCGCCGAGCCGGCGCGGGATCCGGCGCAGTTCGGGTTGTTCAGCAGCGGCGAGAGCGATGACTGAGGCGGCGTCTCAATTCGGCGGGGGATATTTTTCCAGGTACTGGATGAATTGCGCATTCTTCAAAGCGAGCCCCTCGGCGAATTGAATCGCCTGCTTGTGCGTAAAACCGCAGAAGCTGATCAGATAGCAGGCGAAAGCGGCCGAAGCCCGATCGCCCGAGGAACAGTGGATCAGGCCCGGCTGCTTCCATTCATTCAGCGCCCTTGCGATATCGGTCCCCTGCCGGTCGAACTGCGCCTGAGACATGGGAATGTGCGGCAGCGGAATGTTGCTGCAGGCAACGCCGTTGAGAATGAGTTGATCGGTTTCGGTCAGATCGAACGGGGTCAGCGGCAGGATATATTCGGCGGGATCGCGCACCGACAGGACCGAGCCGATGCCGGCTTGTGCGATGGCCTGGTAGGGGTTCGCGCCCGGCCAGATATAGACCGGCTGCGACGTGACGTAAAAAGTCTTCAAGCCGGTTAGTTTGAAACAGACATCGCCCGCCATCGGCAACGTACATTTGGAAACCGCGAAATCGATCGGCATCGGATAATTCCTTCGAAGTAGGTTGCGCGAATGCAAGAATACCTTGGGTTGTGCATGCAGGCCATGGGCAATCGACGCTGTCCTGCTGACAATCTGCACAAGCCCTCCCGAATTCGGCTGCAATGTGCGGCTAGCATGCGGCTGCATCACGGTGAGCTTTCATGATTTCACGTCGTCATTTTCTTCGTCTGGCCGGCGGCCTCGGCGCCACCGGCATCTCCACGGTGGCTTACGGCTTCGGCGAGCCGGCGCTACGGCTTGGCGTCACGCGCTACGACATCCGGCCGCCGCGATGGCCGGCCGGCTTCAAGCTCAGGATCGCCGTCATCGCCGACCTGCACGCCTGCGACCCCTGGATGTCGCTCGATCGCATCGGATCGATCGTCGAGCGTACCAATGCGCTCAATCCCGATATCACGGTGCTGCTCGGCGACTACGTCGCCGGGCATCGCAAGGTGACGCGCTTCATTCCCTGCAGCGAATGGGCGCCGGTGCTTGGCGGGTTGCGCGCCCCGCTCGGCGTGCACGCCGTACTCGGCAACCATGATTACTGGGAAGACAAGACGGTGCAGCGCGAGGGGCGGGGAACGACGATCGCGCGTCGCGCGCTCGAAGCATCCGGCATTCCGGTCTACGAAAATGATGTGGTGCGATTGACCAAGGCCGGCCGGCCATTCTGGCTGGCCGGGCTCGGCGATCAGCTGGCATGGCTGCCGGCGCGGCGCTTTCGTCGGGTTCGCCGTATCGGCGTCGATGACCTCTCAGCCACACTCCGGAAGGTCACCGACGACGCGCCCGTCATTCTGCTGGCGCACGAGCCCGACGTCGCGGCGCGGGTGCCGGCGCGGGTCGCGCTGCAGCTCTCCGGTCATACCCATGGCGGCCAGGTGCGGCTTTTCGGCTGGTCGCCGGTGGCGCCATCCGGAAGGAAGC
This sequence comes from Pseudomonadota bacterium, assembly GCA_043811435.1. Taxonomy (GTDB): domain Bacteria; phylum Pseudomonadota; class Alphaproteobacteria; order Rhizobiales; family Xanthobacteraceae; genus Bradyrhizobium. The sequence goes on along the minus strand of JBDRNF010000270.1, from coordinate 29,348 downwards.
TGGCCTATGGTCACATCCGCGCGAACTGCGACGTCGTCGTCTCCGGTGGCCTCGGCTGCAGCATCATGCCGTTCCGCGTCGGCGTCCCGCCGGAAATCGTGCTGGTGACGCTGGGCGGGGCGGGGGCGGCCGTTTCATAGTTTGCCGAAACGCGCTGGGATTGCTAGTTTCCATCATTCTAAGCAATTCGCGCAGATCCATTTCAGGAGCTCTCTGTGCGCGTCACGCTCACCCTGGATGACGAATTGATCGAAAAAGCAAAATCTTTTTCGGGTTTGCAGTCCACATCTGCGCTGGTTGAGGAGGCGCTCAAGCAGCTGATCGCTCGAGAAGCTGGGCGAAGGTTGGCCCTGTTGGGCGGGACCGAACCCCAAGCAAAGGCTCCTCCGCGACGTCGGAGCCGTCCACGATAATGCTGCGACCAATCGATTGACATGAAAGATATTTCGATGACCTCAGCCCTCGACGGCGCGATCCGCGACGGCCGCCATCACATGCAGATCCGGGTCTATTACGAGGACACCGATTTCTTCGGAACTTTATAATACGATGACCCGGCATAGCCCGGAACACGTTGTTTCTTTGGGGCGGTGGACAATGGGATGGGCGGAGCAACCGGTGCCTCAGTTGAAAATGTACCCCACATGACGACACAACATCTCGACGGCGAAATCCGCGACGGCGGCCACCACATGCAGGTCCGTGTCTACTACGAAGATACGGATTTCAGCACAGTGGTATATCACGCCAATTATTTGCGCTTCATGGAGCGTGGCAGAACGAACTACTTGCGTTTGCTTGGAGCCGATCACCGCGCCCTGTTTGAAGAAACACAGTCCGAAGCACCCGGTTTTGCATTCGTAGTACGCTCAATGACAATCGACTATATGAAACCAGCGTTTATGGACGATGTGCTGGAAATCATCACCACGCCGATAGAGGTTAGAGGCGCGTCAATCACGCTGTTGCAGCAATGCCGTCGCGGCGACGACCTTATTGTTGAAGCCCGCGTGCGTGTGGCGTTTGTTTCCGGCGGGAAGGCACAGCGCATCCCGAAGCCTCTCCGATCAGCTATGGAAAGCGGTCGAGTACCTCGCGCCATTACGTGATCAAAGCAATTGAAGAGTAGTAATCGGTCACTCTGGTCCAAAGTTGTTTTGTTTTACTTCCCCCACAGCCGGAATGATTCTATACTCCGATAAATGCAACCCGGATTTCAGTTGGTTTGCGCGCCACCGCTAATTAGTCGACCGCGCTGAAGCGCCCCTAATATCGTCAACCTAGTCTCAAAGTCATTCCATTTTCCAGCGCGTAGAGTTCTGCGCGGTGTAAGAAGCAGTGCTCCAAACGGCCTCGAAATGACAACTGCAGAAATTCCATACGGAAACATAATAACCGGGATCGTTACAGTCGTGGCGGTCGTGATCGCGAATTGGTTAAGCTACGGCAGAACCAACAAGGAGAAGGTTTGGGACTTACGTCGACAGGCTTATGGTTTGATAATCTCTGAATTGAGGGCGGTCGAACAGATATGCGATGTCGTCGATGAGTATATTTCAGAGGTTGGCGCTATGCATTATTTCGATGGGCCCGACCGAAAGCACCTTGCTCAAATTCATGATCATATGAGTTCAATCAGGAAGCGATTTGCTGATGACTATCTTATTCTTTCGGATGGGTTCGTTACGCTATACGAGGAACTGATAAAGGAAATGACGGGCGATCCTAACAACAACCCACCCGACGATCATGATATATTTTCCGCAGCCATAAGAAAATATCGTCCACTTTTAACCTCACTAGCGCGAAGCGAAACAGCAACCCGGAATAGGTGGTGGTCATCCCTTTTTAGATGACTGCAGGGCTTCCTTCGTTTTTCGTTGTGCCGTGTCGTGCTTCGTATTGTCATTTTGTATCGTTCTTAGTCATAAAGAGGCTGTCTGCCCATTGAAAGAATTCGTTGTCCCGACGCTGGGTTGGTGGGGCTGTTGGAGCCACGTTCCAAGCATCGAAGTTGAAAAAAGACAGGGAGCCAATTGGCCTGCGTGGATTCGGATTTACTAAGCAAATATGCTGCATGGAAAGGTGTCCAACTTTTCCGTCTTTTTCCCACTCCACATGCTTCTCGATTACGTAGACGACGGCAGATATCCGTCGCGTCTTCACAAAAAACTTTTTGGTAAGATTTCCGAGAGCGACTCCCATCGGGGTTTCTGACCAACTCTCCGGTAAGATGCAGAAAATAACGGCGGGGTCTGTATCCGGCAACTGCTTACGTTTGTGCTGCAGCGCATTTTCAACGGTCTGGATAGAAAACGTTTCCGGCGTCAGCGCCGTAACTTCTACGTTAACGGTCTCGCCGTTCCGCGTCGCATAAAAATCAAAGTCTTCCCCTCGAACGCCGGCCTCTGGGCGCGCCCCCACTTCATAGCCGCCTTCAAAAAACATTCGCGCGGCATAAACTTCGAAGTACGTCGATCGAAGGTCTCGGCCGCACAACCGGCGACAGAATTCGTCAAAGCCCGGCGCTGATCGCATCAAGAAAAGAGTTTCGCCGATGATTATTACCCGGCCCGAATGCCCCCACCAAATGCCACCTCTAACAGTAGTCCGGATGTTGAGAAAATCGCTTGTCTTCTCGTCGGTGAAATTCTTCTTCAGATAATAAAGCGACAAGTACGCAGCGGCGAAATAGTAAAAGCTCTCGCGGTCAAAATCGGCGGCCGCGTCTCGCAAATAGTCTGTGAGATGCTTTGGCACATTACTGAACATGGGCGATCCGCAACCACGCGACATCAGACTTCTTCATCAGTGATTTTTCTGTGGGTTCTATGGGGCATTTATCCTAATCTCGCCCGTGGCAATCCTGCAGATCATGATGGCGTTGCCGATGGCGTCGGCTGGGCGCTTCTCGCCTTTGGCGCCTCTGGACATCAAGATTTCCCTTTGAATCCGCGAAGCTTTCCTAGAAGCGTCTGGACCTCGTCAAAACTCAAGCGCTTGCTACTCCAATGATCGCCCCGCAACTCTAACAAACCCAAATTCTCGAACTTCTTATGATTGCGACCATGATATGCAGTCCAATAAGCACTCTTGACCATCTCTTCGAATTCGTGGGCAGGCTCAGGTTCGACGCGGTAGTGAGGTGCAATACCTCCCCCCGTCGTTCCTATTCTCACAAAAGCGCTGCCATGGTCCTTCCGGCACGCAGCCATGTTGCCCAAGACGCAGCGAACGTAATTTTCCCCATTCCTTTAGGGTGTCCATCACGTCTAAAATAGTGGCGTCAGGTTGTACGGTTGTGAGCGGCAAAGAATGTCTCCCGTTCCGCCTAACAAACAGCCATGCTAATGCTTTAGCGGCAAGCTTCGCAAGGGAGGGCTTGATGCAGCCAAAACACGCCCTGATCGGTCTCGCGATTGTCTTTGCGATCTTCCTTGAAATCTGGGAACCGGAGGCCTCGAAAGGGCTCGTTCGCGTGGCAGTCAGAATACTTGGGCTGCTAATTTCGTGCGCGTTCCTCTACCAAGCCTACCAAGCGCTTCGGTCTGCATTTCTGGGCATCAATACCGACGGGTCCGCCCCAGTTCCCGACCCTGAATCGGCATCGTCTCGGTTTGGTGCCTTCTCTTGGGGTGTAATTGCGCTGGCCTTATCCGTAATAGGACTTTCGTTCGCGTTTGGGTTCGACATCTTCCCATTCATTTTCAAGATATTCGCCTAGAATTTCAAACTGAGACACACCCGCTATTCACAGACCAAGCGGGAATACAAAGCCATGACTTCGAGCATGAAAATCGCGGCAACGGAAGCGTTTCCTGCGGAATTCCATGTTGCTACAAAGCAAAGCAAGGGTTTTCCGGCATCGTCTATCACGCCAGTTATTTGCGCTTCATGGAGCGCGGCCGGACCAATCATCTGCGGCTGATGGGCGCCGAACAGCACGCGCTGTTTGCTGAGGCGCAGGCGGAAACGCCGGGCTTTGCCTTCGTGGTGCGCTCGATGAAGATCGATTATCTCAAACCCGCGCGGATGGACGACGTGCTCGACATCGTGACCTGGCCGGTCCAGGTGAAGGGCGCCTCGATCACGCTGGCGCAGGAGGTGCGGTGCGGCTGTGACGTGCTGGTCAAGGCCGAGGTGCGCGTCGCCTTCATCAGCGAGGGGCGGGCGCGGCCGATCCCGAAATCGCTGCGCATCCTGATGAAGGCCGACCTGATCGAGGGTTGAAATTCATCATGGCTTGACTTGTTGTACCGATCGGTACAATCTCGGGCGGCGTTCAAAAACCGGAGATGTCCCGATGTCACGCCCGCCATTGCCGCCGTTCACGCGGGAGACCGCCGCCCAGAAGGCCCGCATGGCCGAGGATGCCTGGAATTCGCGCGACCCCGAGCGCGTGGCGCTGGCCTATACCGAGGACAGCGTGTGGCGCAATCGCGCCGAGTTCTTTCAGGGGCGCGCGGCGATCGTCGCGTTTCTCACGCGCAAATGGGCTGGAGAACAGGAATATCGCCTGATCAAGGATCTCTGGGCCTTCGACCAAAACCGCATCGCGGTGCGCTTTCAATACGAATGGCATGATGCTGCCGGGCAATGGCACCGTTCCTACGGCAACGAGCAATGGGAGTTCGACGAGCATGGCCTGATGCGACGGCGCGAGGCCAGCATCAACGACCATCCGATCGCGGAAAAAGACCGGCGCTTTCACTGGGCCGCCCCAGGACCGCGCCCGGCCGACGTCGCGGGATTGAGCGAGAATCCGTTCTGACGCGGCCGGTGGCAAAGCCCGTTGTCGACCGCGCCGATCTGTTGCCGCTGCTGGCGGAGGTGTTTCGTTCGCACGGCTATGAAGGCGCCACGCTGGCGCTGATCAGCCAGGCCACCGGGCTCGGCAAGGGCAGCCTCTATCATTTCTTTCCGGGCGGCAAAGCCCAGATGGCGGCCGAGGTGCTGGCGGAGATCGACGGCTGGTTCGAGGTCAACATCTTCGCGCCGCTGCGCGAGTCCGACGATTCCGCCCGCGCCGTGGCCGCCATGGTCGGGGCGGTCGACAGCTATTTCCGCTCCGGTCATCGCATGTGCCTGGTCGGCGTCATCGCGCTCGGGGCGTCGCGGGACACGTTTGCGGCGCAGGTGCAGGACTATTTCAAGCGCTGGAACGATGCGTTGGCGCTGGCGCTCCGGCGTTCCGGCCTCAGCGCAAGCGCGGCGCGGCGGCGATCGACGGATGCGCTGATCACCATCCAGGGCGCGCTGGTGCTGGCGCGGGCCTCGGATGATTCCAGGGTGTTCGGTCAGGCGATGGCGGAAATGACGGCGCGGCTGGCGGCAAGGCCGGGCTGACGTCCGCGTTACCCATAGAACAAATTGACCAGCGCAAGCGAAATCCAGGGCACGTAGGTGCACAGCAGCAGCACCACCAGCAGTGCGGCTATAAAGGGCAGGTTGACCTTGCTGGTTTGCCAGATGCCGGACCTGGCGATGGCGCAGGATGCGATCAGCACGCTGGCCACCGGCGGCGTCTGCTGGCCGAGGGCGAGGTTGAGCGTTAGCACCAACCCGAAATGAATCGGATCGATGCCCACTGACGTGATGATCGGCATCACGATCGGAACGGTGAGGATGATGGCCGCCGCCGAGTGCAGGAACATGCCGAGGATCAGGAAGAAGATGTTGAGCAGCAGCAGCACGACGTAGGGGTTGGAGGTGAGGCCGGTGATGTTGCGCGCCAGCGCTTGCGGCAGTTGCGCCTCGGTGAGGAAGGTCCCGATCAGCGCGGAGCTCGCAACCAGCAGCATGACCACGGCGGTCTGCACGGCGCCATCGATGCAGGCTTTGCGTAGCGCGCGCAGGTCGAGTTCGCGGTAGATCACGATGCTGATGAACAGCGCTGCCGCGACCGCGAGGCCCGCGCCTTCGGTGGCGGTGACGAATCCGCCAAAAATTCCCCCCAGAATGATGACCGGCAGCAGAAAGGCCCAGGATGCCTCCTTCAGCGTGTGCCAGACCCGGGCGAGCTGAAATCTCTCCTCGACGGGAAAATTGTAGCGCACGGCCTGGATATAGGCCGCGACGGCAAGCCCGATGGCGCCGAGAATGCCGGGCAGGATCCCGGCGACGAACATCTTCACCACCGAGATCTGCGCCATCACCGCGTAGAGGATCATCGGGATCGAGGGCGGGATGATGATGGCAAGGCTGGCCGAGGACGAGCAAATCGCGGCAGCGAATTCCTTCGAATAGCCGCGCTTCCGCATGGCCGGAATGAGAATGGTTCCCAGTGCCGCGACGCCCGCCACGGCCGAGCCGGAAATCTCCGCAAAGAACATCGAGGCGCCGATCGTCACCATCGACAGCCCACCGCGCACGAAGCCGAGGCAGGCGGAGGTGAAGGCGATCAGCCGGAGCGAAATGCTCGACGCGTTCATGATCGCGCCCGCCAGAATGAATAACGGAATCGCCAGCAGCGGAAAGCTGGATGCGCCGTCGAACATGACGAGCGCCAGGTTCGGCATGCTGTCCGGCCCCTGGATCACGAAGATGGCGGCGGTGGCGACGACGGCGAGCGCGACGGCGATCGGCACGTTGAGCAGCGCAAGCGCGACCATGCCGGCGAGCATTGCGGCGATGGTCATCGCAGGCCTCCGGCCGGCCTGCCATGGCCCTCGTCCTCGACCTGTTCGAGCGCCTCCTTGACTTCCAGGTCGACGAAACCGGTGGTGCGGGCGCTACGCAGCGTCTCCGGAAACCGCAGCAGCTCGGCGATCATGAACAGCACCGCGCCTATCGGGAGGGCCGATTGCGTGAGCTGCGTCGGCACCCAGGGCGCGCTGACCATGTGCTCGCCTTGCAGGATCAGCAGCACCTGGACGCCGTAGAACGCGAGCAGGCCGAAGAACGAGATGACCACCGCCTCGGAGAACAGCGTCACGATCACCCGCATTTGCGCTGGCATGGCGTTGACCAGGCCCGGCACACCGATGTGTGCGCCGCGCAGCGCCGCCAGGGCTGCCCCGTAATAGGTCAGCCACACCAGGCCGATCGAGGCCGTCTCGTCATACCAGGACAGCGCGTCGCCGATGTAGCGGAACACGGCGCCGGCAATCACCAGCGCCGTCAGCGACAACATCAAGATCAAGACGATAAACTCGAGCATGCGCTCGAAGCCGACGCGAATGACTCGCAAACTCAACGAAAAATCCCCCCGGATTGACAAAGGCCGGCCGGCCCGCCCCCCGCGCCGACGGCGACGCGCCCTTCTGGCCGAGGGCGAGCGCCTTGTCGATCAACTCCTGGCCGCTCGACACGTTCTTGCCGAACTCCTCATAGATCGGCTTGCTGGCTTTGATGAAGGCGTCCTTGTCGGCCTCGTTGATGCTGATGCCTTTTGTTGCCGCGATCTTCTCCAGCAGCGTCTTATCGAGATCGGCCGCTATCTTCAGCGCGACCGGCTGCATCTCGATGGCCGTGTCGGACAGGATCTTCTGCACGTTTGCCGACAAGCGCTTGAAGCTCGCGCCGGCGACAAGATAGGAGGGCGTGTAGACGTGGCCGGTCATGGACAGGTATTTCTGCACTTCCTGGAAGCGACCGGAAGAGATCTGCGCCAGCGGGTTCTCCTGGCCGTCCATGGCGCCGGTTTGCAGTGCGACGAAGACTTCCGAGAAGCCGAGCGGCGTCGGATTGGCGCCGTAGGCCTTGAACATCTTCACGCGCCACTCTCCCTTGGGCACGCGCAGCTTGATGCCCTGGAGGTCCGCCGGCTTGACGATCGGATGCTTGTTATTGGTGATCTGGCGAAAGCCGTTCTCCCAGACGCCGAGAATGCGATAGCCGACTTTTTCCGCCTCGGGGATCAATTTCGGGAAGACGATCTGATCGCGGATGCGCGCCATGTGGTCGCGGTCCTTGACCAGATACGGCATTTCGAACACCCCGAAGCCCGCCACATAGGAGGACAGCACCGTCGAGGGCTGGGCCAGATCGACCGTTCCGAGCTTGAGCTTCTTCATCAGCTCGGAATCGCCGCCGAGCTGACTCGACCCGTAGACACTGACCTTGGCCTCGCTGCCGAGCTTGGCGTTGGCGCGCTTTGCGAACTCTTGCGAAGTCATTTCGAGCAGCGAGCCGGGCTCACCGACGTGGCCCAGCTTGATCTCGGTCTGCGCAGCGGCGCTTCCAAGCGAAAGCGCGGTGGCGAAAGCAACAGCAAGCAGCATTTTCGCGAGCGGCATGGGCGTCCTCCTCCGATGTGATCATTGGCCGACGGTGCCCCGAGAGGTCGTGCGGCGGCATTTTTGCCAATCAATGCAAAACCGCGCGTCCAATGCAAGGCCATGATTGCCACGGGCACCGATGCCCGTAACGACATCGGCTGGGAGTTCCCTGAAAAAGGGGATTGAACGGACGTTGCCGCCAACTCGGGTTCACCGTCATCGTTCCCACCGCCAAAGGTCACCCGCCGCGGCCGGAAAGACCGAGCCGCGGCGGGTGAGGGGCGTGGCCTGTCGGGACTTTCTCGGCCTTACGCCGCCGCCTTGTGCCGGGCGAGTTCGGCCTGGTAGAGTCTGGCCTCCTCGGCGATGGCTCTGGCGATGCTCGGACGGGCGCGCAGCCTTTCGTGGTAAGCTTTCACGTTGGGCCATTTCGCCAGCTCGATCGGCGGCGTCGCCCTGGTCCAGTTGATGACGGTGACGAGGTAGGCGTCGGCGACGCTGAAATGATCGAGCAGGAACTCGCGGCCCGCAAGATAGCCATCGAGATGGTCGAGCCGCGACAGCCCCTTGCCGACGATGTAGGCCTTCACTTCCGGCGGCGCCTTGTTGTCGAGCACCGGCGCGAACAATCCCTTGTGCAGTTCGGTGCCGATGAAGCAGAGCCATTGATGCAGCAGGCTGCGGTCCATGCCGGGGCCTGCGGCAATGCCGGCCTGCGGAAACCGATCGGCGACATATTGCAGGATCGCCGCGTTCTCGGTGAGGATCTGCCCGTCGTCGGTGCGCAGCGTCGGCACCAGCCCGAGCGGGTTGACCGCCCTGAAATCGGAACCGTCGTTCTGGATCACCTTGGTCTTCGGATCGACCTCGAGATAGTTGGCCTCGGCGCCGGCTTCATACAGCGCGATGCGGGTTGCCAGCGAGCAGGCGAGCGGCGAGAAATACAGGTCCATGGATACCTCCCGGGTTTTCGGTTCGGCTTCCCGAACCGCGGTTGATTTTCATACTGTTCCGCATAATATAAATCGGGTCAAGGAATTATTTGCGAGATGGTACAAAAAACTGTGAAGCCGGCGGCTTCGGCCAAATCCGCTTCCGCCACGCCGGAGGCGGCCGCTCCGAAGCGCCGCGGCCGGCCGCGCGCCTACCAGCCCGAAATCGCGCTCGGCAAGGCGCTCGATCTGTTCCGCAAGGACGGTTTCGCCGCCACCTCGCTCGACGATCTCAGCGCCGCCACCGGCATGAACCGGCCGAGCCTCTATGGCGCGTTCGGCGACAAGCGCGAGCTTTATATCAAGAGCTACCAGCGTTACCGCGCCGATGCTCGCGCCGCGATGATCGACATTTTCAGGGACGAGTTGCCGATCCGCAAACGGCTGGAGCGGATCTTCGCGGTGGCGCTCGACATCTATCTTTCCGGCGATGCCGGGCCGCGCGGCTGCTTCACGGTGATGACGGCGGCGTCGGAAGCGGTGGCCGATCCCGAGATCCGCGGCATGGTGCTGGAAGGGTTTTCCGAACTCGACAAGTCGTTCGCGGCCTGCTTCTCGCGCGCCAGGGAGAAGGGCGAGCTGCCGCCAACGGCGGATCCACAAATCCTCGCGCAGATCGCCTCCGCCACCATCCACACCATCGCGATCCGCGCCCGGGCGCGGACGCCGCGCAAGCAGCTGGAGGCGATCGTGAAGGGCGCGATCGATGTGATGGTCGGGGCGGCGGGGGCCTGAGCGTCGCAGTCAAACCGGCGGAAAAGGTGCGCGGTTGGCGGCGTTCTCCAAAGCGTTACGCGGGCATCCTGTCGTTCGGCCGGATCGCGGCGTATAGTGCCCGGATCGGCGCGGCATTGCGCAGGGTTCGTGGCATCGAGAAGGCAAACATGAAATATTCACCGACGCGGCAGCTGGCAGCGCCCGCATTTCTCCTGTTCTGCGCCGTGGCGTCGAACGCATCGGCGGCTCCCGTCACCATCAGCGGCCCCACGGCGCTGGCGCTGGCCGCGGTGGTGGCGCCGCACTCGTCGCTGCCGGCCTATGACAAGCGGATCATGGCGCGGCTGTTCGGCGGCACCAGCGTTTTCCTGATTGCCACCAAGGCCAGATTTTCCGTCACCGCCGACACCGTCGTGTGCCGGACCAGCAATGTCGATATCGCGGCGCGCTCCTGCGAATTGGCCTTCAAGGTCAGAAAAAAGACGATTCGGGGACGCGAGGCCAACGAACTTTATGCGACATCAGTGACCGCCGGCGTCGTCGCCGAAGGGGCGGCCGGATCGAATATCGCAAGCTTCTCGAAGCTCAACTGCACCATCGATGCGAAGGAAATCCGCCGGAAGGCCGGCGCCGGTGCGCACTGTTCGTTCGAGACGGGGACGTAGGTCGCGCTCGCGCTTACCCTCCCCTGGAGGGGGAGGGTCGGCTCGCATGAGCGTAGCGAATGCGAGACGGGGTGGGGTGATCTCTCAGCTCGCGCACCTGTTCGAAAACGATAGACCGCCACCCCACCCCGCCGCTCCTTTCAGTCGCGCCGACCCTCCCCCTCCAGGGGAGGGTAAGAGAAGGCGACATCTCGCGATGCTTCCGTCACCGCTCCTTCGTTGCGCGCTCCAGGAATTTCACCAGCGCGGCGCGGTCGGCTTCCGAGCCGATGCGCTGCTCCGGCATCTTGGTGCCGGGCGTGTAGGCCGCGGGACCGATTTCGAACAATCTGGAAACCGTCTCCGGCGTCCAGACGATGTCGAGGCGCTTCAGCGCTTCGGAGAAATGATAGCCCGGCGCGGTGGCGATGCGGCGGCCGAAAATGCCTGCCAGTGTCGGGCCGGCGCGGTTGGCCTGATCGGGGCTGAGGGTATGGCAGGCAATGCAGGCGCGATAGATCTCCGCGCCGCGGTCGCCGGCATAGGCGGCCAGCGGATCCGCCGCCGCTTCCACCAATAGGGAATCGACGGGCTCTCCGGTCACCGCGTTCCAGCGGCGGATGATGTTGTCGGCGCCGCCGGTCAGCAGCGTGCGGCTGTCCGGCATGAACGCCACCGACCACACCGGCAGCCCCGGGCCGACCAGCGTGCGCGACGGGATGCGTGCCTTGCGATCGATGACCGCCACCGAGCCGCCGATACCGGCGGCGGCCAACCATGCACCGTCCGGCGAGATCGCCAGCGAGATCACCGGCCGCGTTCCGGCGGTCACCTCGCCGGAGCGCGCGCCGTTGCCGGTGAGCAAATAAACCCGGCCGTCGGCGCCGCCGGCCGCGATCTCGCCGTCGCCGCCGATCGCAACCGCGTTGAGCGGGCTCGGGATCGTCACCACGGTCGCGGCCGACGGGCCCGACAGCGGCCAGATCCGCAAACTCAGATCGTAGCTGACGCTGACCAGCGTGCGGCCGTCGGGCGAGAACGCCACGCCGTTGACGTTCTGGGTATGCCCCTCGATAACGCGCGCCGCACCGCCCGCCAGCGGCCACAGCCGCACGGTATGGTCCCATGACGCCGACGCCAGCGTTGTGCCGTCAGGCGAGACGGCGAGTGCGGCGATCGGTGCCTCATGGCCTTCCAGAACCGTGTCGGGTTCGGTCTTGCCGGCCGTCCAGATCGCGATGCGCCCGTCGGCGCCTGCGGTCGCCGCGCGTCTGTCCTTGAGCAGCACCACCGCGTTGACGGCATCGGCATGGAAACGCAGCACCTGTTCGGCGGCATTGCGTGCCAGCGACCAGCGGATCGCGGTCGAATCGAAACTGCCGGTCAGCGCGGTCTGTCCGTCCGGCGAAATCGCCAGCGCCCGCACCGGCCCGCCATGGCCGCGCAACTGCGCCGGGGCGGGGGTCACCGTCAGGGGCAGAATCACCAGCAGGGTGACGCAGGCCAGAAATGCGAAGCGTATTGTTGGAACGGCATTTGGCATCGGCAGCGATCGTTTCGTCGCTTCGCGCCGTCGTCAAGGGCCGGCCGCAGGTTCCCTCAGCGCACGCCCGGCTTGTCGCGATCAAGGCCCTTGACGCCGAGATCGTCGAGATAGTCCTGGAACCGGCGTTCGGCGTTGAGGCCGAGATCGCGCAGAAACGCCCAGGAGTAGATGCCGGTGGCGTGCATGTCGTCGAAGCCGAGCCGGACCGCATAATTGCCGACGGGATCGACCGACAGGATGGTCACGTTGCGCTTGCCGCCAACGGTTTTGCGCTCCGCTTCGGAATGGCCCTGCACTTCGGCCGAGGGGCTGGTGACGCGGAGCAATTCGGCGGGGAGGTCGAACGCCTGGCCGTCGTCAAAGGCGACATGCAGCGTTCGGCGGTCCCTGGCGAGGCGGATTTCGACCGGCCACGCCGGGGGAGCGTTTGGCGAACTCAACGGACGGAATCAGCCCGGCCCGACCAGATTGTGGCCGGGATCGCCGACCCTGGCGCCGCCGGTCGTGAAGGCGACGGAACTCGACCGCTGGACGGTGTTGAGGACGATCGACACCCCGACGGCGGCGATTGCCGCGAACACCAGGGCCGCAAGAAAGACTTTCATGACACTACCCCAAAAGATCTGAATTGGACCGGCCGAATTATTCGGCCGGGACGGCGCGCGGGGCGTCTCCCGACGATGCCTGTCCCTTGGCCTGCGTTTCCTCGACCCAGAGCGAGTGATGCTCCTTGGCCCAGTTGAGATCGACCTCGCCGGTTCCCATCGCATCGAACGCGCCCTCCATCCCGATCGAGCCGATATAGATGTGAGCCATCATGGCGGCGATGAAGAGCATGGCGATCACGGCATGGATCACGGTCCAGAACTGCAGCGTCGTCACGTCGGCCGGAAGGTAGGGGAACAGCAGGAACCAGCCGGACACCGACATCAGCGCGCCGCCGATGATCACGATCCAGAAGATACCCTTCTGCCCGGCGTTGAAGCGTTTTGCCGGCGGATGCTTGCCCTCGGACAGGATGCCGCCGCCCTGCTTGAACCATTCCAGGTCGAGCTTGCCTGGAATGTTATCCTTGACCCAGATCAGGAACATGATGATGAGGCCGAGCATGAACGGGAACGCCAGATAGTCGTGGGCGATCTTGGCGTAGCCCGACATCGCCGCGAAAGCCTCCGCGCCGAACAGCGGCATGATGAGGACGCGGCCGAAAGAGATGTTGAGGCCCGACAGCGCCAGAATGATGAAGCAGCTTGCCGTCAGCCAGTGGATGAAGCGTTCGAAAGCGGCAAACCGCAGGATCGTGGTTCCCGAAAAACCGCGATGGATGCGGATCTTGCCGCGCACCATCAGGAAGATCAGAAGCGCCGCCAGCATCCCGATGATGGCGACGCCGCCGATGATCGGCAGCGTGCTGCGCTGGAAATTGCGCCAGTCGCGCCCGGCGGGCTGGATCAGGCTGGCCGACATCGCGTCCGGAATGCTGACACGGCCGCTGATCTTGTCGCCCTCCTTCAGCGCGTTCAGGAGCTTGTCCTCCTGCACGGCCTGCGCGGTGGGGTTGAAGGAAAGCTGCGCCGCGGCCGGGTGGGCGACGACGAACAGCAGCGCCAACGCGGCGCACAGGACCTTGAGAGTTGAAAGTGAGCCTGGCATTTGCACAACGCCCTTTCGATGTCTTGAGATCGGTGTCTTGAATTCATTCCGTCGGGTTATGCGAGCGCTGCCGAACCGGGGCGGCGCCCGAATTGCCTCAGCCGGTCGGTGAATCGCTGTAGGCGGTCTTCCAGCCCCACATGCCCGAGCCGTAACCGCGCTTCGTCACGCGCTCCTTGTAGATTTCGGCAATGATGGCGCCGTCGCCGGCGAGCAGCGACTTGGTCGAGCACATCTCGGCGCAAATCGGCAGCTTGCCCTCGGCCAGGCGGTTCTGGCCGTATTTGGCGTATTCGGCCGGCGAGGAATCCGCCTCCGGGCCGCCGGCGCAATAGGTGCACTTGTCCATCTTGCCGCGCGAGCCGAAGTTTCCGACCTTCGGATATTGCGGTGCGCCGAACGGGCAGGCGTAGAAGCAGTAGCCGCAGCCGATGCACAGGTCCTTGGAGTGCAGCACCACGCCGTCAGCGGTGGTGTAGAAGCACGACACCGGACAGACCGCGGCGCAGGGCGCGTCGGTGCAATGCATGCAGGCCATCGACACCGAGCGTTCGCCGGGCTTGCCGTCATTGATGGTGACGACGCGGCGGCGATTGATGCCCCACGGCACTTCATGTTCGTTCTTGCAGGCGGTCACGCAGGCGTTGCACTCGATGCAACGGTCGGCATCACACAGGAATTTGACGCGAGCCATGATCTATTCTCCCCTCACGCCGATTGAATCTGGCACAGGGTCACCTTGCCCTCGTGCATGCCGGTGACCGGATCGTAACCGTAGCTCGTGATCGTATTGACGCTTTCGCCAAGCACGATCGGATCCGCGCCCTTCGGATAATTGCCGCGCTGATCGACGCCCTGGAACCAGCCGGAGAAGTGGAACGGCATGAACGCCACGCCCTTGCCGACCCGGTCGGTGACCAGCGCCTTGACGCGGGCCTTGGAGCCGTTTTCCGGGCCATACACCCAGACCCAGCCGCCGTCCTTGATGCCGCGCGCCGCGGCGTCCGCCGTGTTGACCTCGACGAACATGTCCTGCTGCAATTCGGCCAGCCATTTGTTCGACCGGGTTTCCTCGCCGCCGCCTTCGTATTCCACGAGGCGTCCCGAGGTCAGGATGATCGGGAATTGTTTTGCGAGTCCCTTGTCGACCGCGGCCTTCTGGATCGAGAAACCGAGATTGGGCATGCGGAACTGGCGGCCGTCGGGCCGGGTCGGATATTTGGCGACCAGTTCGGGGCGCGCGGTGTAGATCGGCTCGCGATGCACCGGCACCGGATCGGGCAGGTTCCACGCCACCGCGCGGGCCTTGCCGTTTCCGAACGGGATGCATCCATGTTCCAGCGCGACCCGGATGACACCGCCAGACAGATCGATCGACCAGCTGACGTTGTCGGGATTATTGCCCCCGATCTTGTTGATCGTCGCGAGTTCAGCTTCCGTGAGGTCCTTATCCCATCCGAGTTTCTTCAGAACGCCATAGGTGAACTGCGGATAGCCGTCGGTGATTTCCGAGCCTTTGCTGTAGGAGCCTTCGGCCAGCAGATTGACATTCTTCACCGAACCGTCCGGCTGCTTCTCTTCACGCACCACGCCGAACCGCGCACGGAACGTACCGCCGCCATCCTTCACATGAAGGTGGGTGTTGTAGAGTGTGTGCGTTCCCGGATGCTTGATTGCAGGCGTGCCCCAGCACGGCCACGGCAGCCCGTAATAGTCGCCGCCGACTTCAGGCTCGTCGGCCTTGGCGCGCAGGGTCACCAGGTCGAACTTGCCCTGGTTCTTCATGTGCGCCTTCAGCCGCTCCGGCGACTGGCCGGAATAGCCGGTCGAGAATCCACCGCGGTTGATTTCGCGCAGGATATCCTCGGGCACCGGGCGCTTGTTCTCCACCTTGATGTTCTTGAACATCCTGTCGGCGAAACCGAGCTTTTCGGAAAACCGGTAGATGATTTCGTAATCGTCCTTCGACTCGAAGATCGGCTTGACGATCTGTTCGCCCCACTGCAGCGACCGGTTGGACGCCGTGCGCGAGCCCGAAGTCTCGAACTGCGTGCAGGCCGGCAGCAGATAGGTGCCGTTCTTGCGGTTCGAGATCGCCGCGAAGGTGGTCGGATGCGGATCGACGACGACCAGCAATTCGAGCTTCTCGATGCCCTTCACCATTTCGGTCATGCGCGGCACGGTATTGCCGCCGTGCCCCATGACGAAGACGCCCTTGATGCTGTCGCGCTGATCGACGTCGTCGGGATTGGCGAGCGTCGCGTCGAACCAGCGGGTCCACGGGATGCCCGGCATTTCCATGTTCTGCTTGCGGTTGCGCGCGGGACGGCCCGACTTGGCCGGCACTTCGTCGAAGCGCGACTGCAGATAGTCGTATTCGACTTCCCAGACGCGCGCCCAGTGCTTCCAGGCGCCTTCGACCAGGCCGTAATAGAGCGGCAGCGTCACGATATCGAGGCCGAGATCGGTGGCGCCCTGGACGTTGCAGTGGCCGCGGAAGATGTTGGCGCCGCCGCCGAAGGTGCCGACATTGCCGGTGGCCAGCAGCAGATTGCAATAGGCGCGGACGTTGGCGGTGCCGACGGTGTGCTGGGTGCCGCCCATGTACCAGACGAAGGTCGAAGGCCGCTGCTTGGCGAAGGTCTCGGCGACCTTCTTCAGCTGCTCGCCGGGAATCCCGGTTACCTTCTCGACTTCTTCCGGCGTCCATTTGGCGACTTCGGCGCGGATCTGGTCCATGCCGTAGACGCGCTGGGCGATGTATTCCTTGTCTTCCCAGCCATTGTTGAAGATGTGATGCAGCATGCCCCAGATCACCGCGATGTCGGTGCCGCCGCGGAATCGGACATATTCGGTGGCGTGGGCGGCGGTGCGGGTGAAGCGCGGGTCGAGCACGAACACGTTGGCGCGGTTGATCTCCTTGCCGGTGAGGATGTGCTGCAGCGACACCGGATGCGCTTCGGCGGCATTCGACCCCATGAAGACGATGGTCTTCGAGTTCCTGATGTCGTTGTAGGAATTGGTCATCGCGCCGTAGCCCCAGGTATTGGCGACGCCGGCGACGGTAGTCGAATGGCAGATGCGGGCCTGGTGATCGATCGAGTTGGTGCCCCAGAACGCCGCGAACTTGCGGAACAGGTACGAGCCCTCATTGGAGAATTTCGCGGAGCCGAGCAGGTAGACCGAGTCGGCGCCCGACTTGCCGCGGATATCCATCATCTTGTCGCCGATTTCGTTGATGGCGACGTCCCACGAGATCTTCTGCCACTCGCCGTTGACCAGCTTCATCGGATACTTCAGGCGGCGGTCGCCGTGCACGAGTTCGCGCACCGCCGCACCCTTGGCGCAATGCGAGCCGCGATTGAGCGGCGAGTCCCAGGCCGGCTCCTGGCCGACCCAGACGCCGTTCTGCACTTCGGCGATCACGGTGCAGCCGACCGAGCAATGCGTGCAGATGTTCTTCTTGAGCTCTGTCGGCGCGCCGATCATCTGCGGGCCGGCCTGCGCCTTGCGCACCGAACCGAGCGGCATCAGGCCAAGGGCGGCACCTGCCCCCGCGGCGAGGCCCGACCGGCGCAGGAACGTGCGGCGGTCGAGAACGCCGGAGGCGAGGCCGGCGGCGATACCCTGCAAACGCGCTTTGCCCGCGGATCCATCTCTTCGCTTCATCAACATGTGCGTGATCCCATCAGTAGCGGTTGACGCGATAGAAATTCTTGACGTGGTCGGTTTCCTTGTAGCGGGCCTTGACCCGATCGGACTGCGACTCGTCGGCGATGGCCTCGCTGCCCGCCAGCGGCACCACCGCTGCGGCCGCGACCGCCGATCCGCCCATCATGAAGAAGCGGCGACGATCGACGCCATCAGTCGTCTTCGAGCCGCCTTCGCCTGATGACGCCTTGCTGTCGGATGGCTTGCGCATTGCAATCTCCCCTTTCGCTCGCCTTCCGCTGTCAGGACAGCGTGAAGGCCTCGGATTCCAGTTCCATGAAGATGCGGCCGACCCGGCCGACGGCCCGGTAGAATTTGGCGGACTGCGACATTTCGAGATCGGCGAACATCCGCGCCGCCCACGGCTTGAGATGGCGCTCGAAGAATCGCTGCTGTTCGCTGAAGTCGGCCTCGAACTCGCCGCGCGCGAGCCCGGACATCACCTCGAGCAGGATTGCAATGTGATCTTCCGGCTCCCGCGACGGGCCGGCGCGCTCGATCCCGAGCCGATCGAAATCCTCGCGCACCCGCGCCAGCGGGCGCTCGTGCAGAAATCCGGTCAGGTAGTAGGAGGCATAGGGCAGCAACTCGCCGCGGCCGAGCCCGACGAACAGATCGAAGAATTCCTTGCTGACGGCGGCATCATCCAACGCCGCCGCGGCCACCGAGAGTTCGATATGCGCGATACCGAGATCGGATGCGTCGCCCTTTAGCGTAGCGACGCGCTTGAGCGTCTCCGCATCGGGCGCCCTGCCGAGCAGCAGCGACAACAGGCCGTATTCCGCGGCGCGCAGCTGATCGATCTCGTCGATTTCGGATTTTGCTGGAGATTTCGATGTCACCTGATCCTCGGATGGTCCGTAGAGATCGGGGCGAAGAATGGAGCGTTGCACCCGTGTCAGCGTTTCGACCGCAAGCACTCGTTCGGCCGGAATCCGCGACCATGCGGACACCGAGGGCTGGGCAATGCCAATCCCGCGCGCCAGCGATGCGACGCCACCTGCTGCCTTGATTGCCTGTTCCAGTCCGGCGTCGCGCATGACGACCGCCCCTATCCCCTGTGTGCCTCTTGATCGGGCATACAATTTAGAACTGGAATTATTCCAGTGTGAAATTTGTAACATAGGCAGAGGCTATGTCTGCAAAAACTTTTGTCTAAACAATCGGTTTTGCCGAGCCATGGCGTCGCACCGCAGGTTGCGGTGCAGCAGAAGAGTCTTCCGGCGGACGCGTTTCGGTGCCTGTCTGTTGGGCTGGCGAAGCACCTTCGCCGCCCAATCGCAGCGCTGTGGCAGGCAGCGGCTGCGCCGGCTCGGCTTCTATCGCGGGGCGATCTTCGGCTGGCAGTGGGGGATCGTCCGAAGGCAGCTTTGCCGAATCTGCGGCCGCTTCCGGAGATTCCGCCGGCGCACCGTCGCCCATGACCTGCAGCACCATCCGGGCGACATCCATGCCGGCGCCGATCTCGCCGGAGCCCGGCACGCCGCCCGGCATGTTCCAATCATAAGCGTATTCGAGCGCAGGATCGACGTAGCTGAGGATGGCGGGATCCAGCGCCCAGGATTTTCGCAGCGCCGCATTGCGCAGATGTTCGGGGACGCCCTTGCGAAGAAACCCGGTGAGGTCGGTCGTCGACGTCATCTCCTCCGGGTCGGGCAGGCTGGACAGATCAAACTCCGGCGCGGCCTCGGTTTTGGCTACCGGCGCGGGCGGGATTTCAGCCGCAGCCGCCGGCTCATCCCGTTCGGGTTCCGGCTGCTTCGCTTCCTGCTTGCGCTGCGACCACCGCGCCAGAAAGCCCTTGTCCTCGTCGCCCTGGTCCGGACCGCTCATGAGCGTTCTGTTCCCTGATCCGAAGAATCATCCGGCATGTCCCCGCGCTCGCGGCTCTTGCGATCCCGCTTGCGCTTGTGGAACACACGCTCGACATGGAACCGGTCGACGAAGGCCGCGATCCATGCCGCGATCTCCGGCGGCATCGGCACGGTACCGATCACGTCGCAGCCGCTCTCGAAGATCGCTTCGCCCTCGGTCGGGTCGGCGGTGACCTTGGTTAGCTCGAGTTCCGGCCCGCCATCCTGGCGCCGCAGCGCAATCCAGACCCGCGGCTCGCCGTCGGCGAGGTTGTCGCGGTAATTGGCGGTATCCGAACTGAACAGATCGATGCTGGCCGCACCGGCATAATAGATCGTCGCATCGGCGTCGCTGGACAGCACGGTCCACGGCGCCGTGTCCGGCACCTCGTCGAGGATCATCGCCGGCGACCACATATGGTCGATCCAGGGATTATCGATGGCGCGGCGGCGCAGCACCACGCCGACCTGGCGGGTCGCCTCGGTCATCGCCATGCCAGATCCTCCCTTGCCCGGTCGATCATGCGACGTCAGCGGTGGCCGCGAGCGGCAATCCCGCAATCAGATTCTGCGGCTTCAGCCGCACCACCCTGTCGGCGCCGCTGGCCAGAATGAGATACACCGGCCTGGTGCCGACGCGCTCGTCGATCAGCCTTGTATCCTCGATGGTCAGGTGCATCAGGGCGACGATGCGCCCGGCGGCGTCAGCTTCGAGCACCGCGCCGTTCCACAAGGCGTTACCGATCCGCGTGCCCTCGCTGTCGAGGCCGATGAACCAGCGCCAGTCGCGGTCCTCGATCGAGGCCACCGTCTCGACCCTGACCGCCACGCCGAGCAGATGGGCGATCCAGCGTTCGATCACCCTTGTGAGCCCGGCGCGGGCTTTCGGATTGCCGCCGATGTTCATCGCCATCGCGTGTGCATCCGAACGCGACCAGTAGGTCCAGGCATTGTCGTCGTCCATTACGTCCATCTCGCCGAACGCCTTTGGTGGCGCCAGCATCGCGGTCAGCGGCGACGAATGGATGTCGGCTTGCGCGTGCTGCTGCGCCTCGATCACTTCCGCGTCGGCCAACAGCAGCGTGCCGTCGTGCACGGTGGCGAGCTGGCTGCGGTAGAACAGTTCGGCCGCGCGCAGCATGTAGGGATCGTCGCAACCCTCCAGCGCGTTGCGCAGGATCAGGTGGCAGAGCTGCGACAGAAAGATCGGCGGCAGGTCGCCGGCGCCCTTGCGGGCCAGCGAGAGATACACGGCCTCCAGCGAGGGCGCCGCCACCAGCCGGTCGCGGAAATTCACCATGAAGGTCCAGTTTTCGCGCGCGTCGGCATCCGCAAGCACCGCGATATCGGACGCCGCCACCGGGCGCAGCGGATCGGCCAGCAGGTTCGCATGCAGCCGCAGCTCGGCGTTGCAGGCGTCGGCCGGCGGCATCAGTTCGGGCCGCGCCAGATAGGCCATGATCAATTCGGGCGTCGCGATCAACCCGCCGTGATCGCCACGGCGCGTCAGGTGATGGCCCGAGGCAACCCAGAACTCTCTCATGTGCGATCCCTGGTCATGCGGTCGGTCCTGATCAATCCCATGAGATCGACCTGTTCGACCGGCTCATCCTCGCCTTCGACCTCGTGAAAGGTAAAGGCGCTCGCATGCGCGTGCAAGGAATCGGCGCTGGCGGCGCTCGCGCGCGGCCGCAGCGTGCGAAAGCGCTCGCGGATCTCGCCGTCCTCGACGCTGCGCTGCACCGCGAGCAGGGTTTGCGGCGCGTGGTCGCACAGCGAGGCCGCGAACGCGACCTCCTCCTCGGCGGCGAGCCCCGCCGCAGCCAGATCCGGCGCGCCGAATTTTTCCAATAAATGGCGTGAGAGGCGCTCGACCATCGTCTGGCGTTCCGCTTCGCTCGCTTCGGTCACGATGGCGAGCGTCGACCAGCCAAGGCTGTCGACGCCGAGAAAGCCCGAACGCAGCGCCACGCGTTGCTTGGGGCCGAGCGCGGCGGGGTCCTGGTTCCAGAACACGAACGCGCCGGAGACCGCCCATTCGCCAGGTTCCGCCGCCCTGGCGAATACGAAGGTGTCGGACGGATCGAGCCGGATGGTTCGCGGCAATTTCAGCATCTCCGCCTCATCCGGGCTTTGGACCGCGCGCCTGGCGGTCATACCAGTCCGCCCGCGCCAGCGCCGCCACGAGGCTGCTCCGTTCCGGAGGCCCCTTGCAGGCGGCGCCGCGCACCAGGAGATCGCCATTGATGTCGATGCCCCTGATATCGCCGGCCTTGGCCAGCGCAAGCCGCGCCAGATAATTCCGCGCGACCGGTTCGAATCCGCGTTCTTTCCATTGGTCGAAGCCCGTCATCAGATGGCGCGCGAAACTTTCGATGATCGCGTTGGTGTCGATCATCTCGAAACCCTCGCTCAGCAGCGCAACGCTGGACGCGGCCTGCACCTCCTCGATATGGGCCATGTCGGCGGCGCGCAGGATGACGCCGAACACCAGCCACGCCGGAACTTCGTCCTCCGCGCAGTCATCCGGCCAGCCGAGCCGGGCGCCGCCCAACAGTCCGGCATCGAACCTGACGGCGTCGGGCCAGTCGAAACCGACCTCCCGTTCGGGCGGACAATGCGACGATATCGCGTCGCCCAGCGCATTCATGCCGGCAAAGAATGCCCGGCGCGCGGATAGCAGGGGTTCGTCGGGCTCGAGCACCACGGCGAATTCGACCAGGTCGTAGCGCCGCACCCAGACCAGTGTTCCCGCGCCTGCTTCAGCCGCGATCTCGCAGCCATGGGCGAACGCGTCGCCAAGCTCGCGCAATGCGACCAGACTGTAGCCGGGAGGCAGATCGAGTGTCTGTTCCACGTCCGCGAGGCGCGACGCCATCGAAAGGCTCATTCCTTATTGCTTTGCAATCCGCCGGTGTATGCTATCCCCCTCAGGCTCGTAACGCGAGCGTGTCGGGTCTTGCAGTCCGGCGATCAAGCAGGTACCGCGGAACCGGAGAACGAAGCAACCGCGCGCCCGGCGCGCCGGTTCAGGACATTAAATATGAGTGCGGTGCCGTCTCATCTCCTGATCTGCAGTTGCGAGAAGACCATGCCGCTCGACGCGGCGGCGATCGGCCGCGGCTGCGCCGGCGCCATCACGCAGGCGAACCAGCTCTGTGGCCTCGAGCTCGATCGCTTCAAGGCGGCGCTCGCCGACGGTGCGCCGATTACCGTCGCCTGCACCCAGGAAGCCCCGCTGTTTCGCGAAGTCGCGGAGAATTCGCCGCAGGCCGAACTCACCTTCGTCAACATCCGCGAAACCGGCGGCTGGTCGAACGACGCGGCCGCCGCCGGCCCAAAGGCCGCGGCGCTGATCGCGGCGGCGCAGGAAGACATGCCGCCGATTTCGCTGGTGACGCTGGAGAGCACCGGCGTCGCGCTGGTCTATGGCCGCGACGAGGTCGCGATCGAGGCCGCGCAGCGTCTCGCCGATCGCCTCGATATCACCGTGCTCCTGAGCAAGCCCGGCGACGTGATCCCGCGCCGCAGCAACGAGTTTCCGGTGCTGAAGGGCACCATCCGCAACGCCAAAGGCCATCTCGGCGCCTTTGAACTCGCCATCGACGATTATGCGCTGCCGGCGCCGTCGTCGCGCGCCAAACTGGTATTCGGGTCTTCGCGCGATGGCGCCACCTCGACCTGCGACCTGATCCTCGATCTCTCCGGCGGCACGCCATTGTTTCCCGCGCATGAATTGCGACCGGGCTATCTGCGCGCCGATCCGGGCGACCGCGCCGCGGTCGAACGCGCCATCGCCGAAGCCGGCGGCATGGTCGGCACCTTCGACAAGCCGCGCTTCATTGCGTTCGAAGCCGCGCTCTGCGCCCATTCGCGCTCCGGTATCACCGGTTGCACCCGCTGTCTCGACCTATGTCCGACCGGCGCGATCGCGCCCGACGGCAATGCGGTCGCGATCGATGCCAATGTCTGCGCCGGCTGCGGCGCCTGCGCCTCGGTATGCCCGACCGGCGCCGCCTCGTATGCGCTGCCCGGCGCGGATGCGCTGATGCGGCGGTTGCGCGCCTTGCTGCAGGGCTATCGCAAGGCCGGCGGCAGCAACGCCATCGTGCTGTTCCACGACGGCGAGCATGGCGAAGATATCATCGACGCGCTGGCGCGGTTCGGCGCAGGGCTGCCGGCGAATGTGCTCCCGGTCCGCGTCAACGAAGTGACCCAGCTCGGGCCGGAAAACATCGCCGCGGTGTTTGCCTATGGCGGCAGCGGCGTCGCCATGCTGACACGTGCCAGACCGAAGCACGATATTTCAGGACTCCGGCGCGCGGTCGAGATGTCCGACACCATCGTCTCGGCGCTCGGTTTCGGCACAGGCCTGGTGCGGATCCTCGAGACCGACGATCCCGACCAGTTGCGGATCATGCTGGATGCGCAGCCGGCTGGAACCGCCACGCCGAGGCCGGCGAGCTTCGTGCCGCGCGGCGCCAAACGCGGCGTGCTCGAAACCACCTTTCGCGAATTGCATCTCGCGGCACCCGTGCCGGTCGATATCGTGCCGCTGCAACCGGGCGCGCCGTTCGGCGGCGTGAATCTGAGTGTCGAGGGCTGCACGCTGTGCCAT
The DNA here is from genome assembly GCA_043811435.1 of Pseudomonadota bacterium. GTDB lineage: Bacteria > Pseudomonadota > Alphaproteobacteria > Rhizobiales > Xanthobacteraceae > Bradyrhizobium. The sequence continues at coordinate 5,395 of JBDRNF010000270.1, read as the reverse complement.
GCCTGCGTCACCGCCTGCCCGACCCATGCGCTGTCGGACAATCCCGACCGCGCCATGCTGCGCTTCACCGAAAGCCTCTGCGTGCAATGCGGGCTGTGCCAGTCGACCTGTCCGGAACACGTCATCACGCTGGAGCCGCGACTCGATTTCGGGGCGTGGAACGCGCCGCTCACCGTGCTGAAGGAAGAAGAGCCGTTCCATTGCATCGCCTGCGACAAGCCGTTCGGCACCAAAAGCTCGATCGACAAGGTGCTGGCCAAACTCGGCGAGAAGCACTGGATGTTCCAGGGCGCTAACGCCCGGCGTCTCGACGTCATCAGAATGTGCGCCGACTGCCGGGTCGAAGCCGTGGTCAACGAAAGCTTTGACCCGCATGCGGCGCCGCAGCCACGCCCGCCCGTCATGACGACGGAGGATTATCTGCGCGCGCGCGACGCCAGCAAGAGCGATCCGCTCGATTCGTAAAAGCCCGGCCATGACGAGAAAATGAAGCGTAAGGAAGAGACTTGTCCGTTCAGCCCACCATGCAGGCCCGCGCCACCTCGAAAGCGTCGGGCATCCCCGGCGTCAGGCACGTCATCGCGGTGGCCTCCGGCAAGGGCGGCGTCGGCAAGTCCACCACCTCCTGCAACCTCGCGCTCGGTTTCGCCGCGCTCGGCCTGAAGGCCGGCATTCTCGATGCCGACATCTACGGGCCGTCGCAGCCAAAGCTGTTCGGCCTGCGCGGCAAGCCCCGGCAGGTCGGCCCGCGCATGCTGGAGCCGATGGAGCGTTTCGGCGTCAAGGTGATGTCGATCGGCTTCCTGGTCGAGGAAGACCTCGCCATGATCTGGCGCGGGGCGATGGTGATCTCGGCGATCACCCAGATGCTGCGCGAGGTGGCGTGGGGCGATCTCGATATCCTGGTGGTGGATCTGCCGCCCGGCACCGGCGATGCGCAGCTCACCATGGCGCAGCAGACCCCGCTGGCCGGCGCGGTGATCGTCTCGACGCCGCAGGACATCGCGCTGATCGATGCGCGGCGCGGCATCGCGATGTTCGAGAAGGTGAACATTCCGATTCTGGGACTGATCGAGAACATGTCGAGCTTCTGTTGCCCGACCTGCAACCACGTCACCCCGATCTTCGGCCATGGCGGCGCGCGTCAGGAAGCGGAGCGGCGCGGCATTCCGTTTCTCGGCGAAATCCCGCTCGACATGCAGATCCGCCAGACTTCGGACGACGGCCGCCCTGTTGTCGCGACCGAACCGGACGGTGTTCACGCCAAACACTATGTCGGGATCGCCCGCGAGATTTGGTCGGCCATTAGCACGGGCGCGGCGGGGCGGCCGGCGCCGCGCATCGTCATCGAGTAGGAAAGCGAGTCGCGATGCTCCTTACCCTCCCCTGGAGGGGGAGGGTCGGCTCGCATTGAGCGCAGCGGAATGCGAGACGGGGTGGGGTGACAGTCTCTCACCTCGGGCGCCGTCCAAGGCGAGAGACTGTCACCCCACCCCGCCGCTCCTTTCAGTCGCGTCGACCCTCCCCCTTCAGGGGAGGGTGAAAAACCGCCCCCTCGGTTGAGTTTTGGCAGGTTCCGCAGCCGGAACGTGCGTTCGGCTAGGTCCTGCCATGCGGCATTGCAGTGAAAATCGCGTTGCAATGCACAAAAATGACATGTTAAGGGTGTTATCTGTTGGTTGCCCGACAATGGGCATTCCCGTTCTGCGTGATCAGTTCGACGTTTCTCCGGTGGGCGCCGGGGGGCGTGCGAGGGGTCACATTTTTTCACTCAAAGCGAAGGATGCAAGCCATGGCTAATTCCGATCCTTTCTCTGCTTCCGTGATCCCGTTCGAAGTCCCCGAGCAGATGCGTGCGTTCGCCGAAAAGGGCGTCTCTCAGGCCCGCGACAGCTACGCCAAGTTCAAGGATGCCGCCGAGACTCACAACGGCACCATCGAGGCGGTGTTCACGACCGCCAGCAAGGGCGCCAGCGAATATTCCGCCAAGCTGATGGAAATCATGAAGGCCAATACCACGGCGTCCCTGGACTTCGCCCAGGAGCTGCTCAGCGTGAAATCGCCCACCGAGGCGATGGAGCTCTGGGCCTCGCACGCCAAGAAGCAGTTCGAAACCTTCACCGCCCAGAGCAAGCAGCTCGCCGAACTGAGCCAGAAGGTTGCGGCGGAAACCGCCGAGCCGATCAAGACCAGCGCGTCAAAGCTGTTCAAGCCGGCCGCCTGACGGGTCCGTTTCGCATTCCAAAAAAAAAAGCCCGGGCGGCCAGCCCGGGCTTTTTGTTGTGTGCCGTGAAAAGGGCAGGGCAAACGGTTTTTTGCCCGGCAAGGCCTGCAAAGCGTGAACTTTTACCGCTTCGGAATCGACCATTACAGGGCATCCACCGGCCTTGCCAAAGGCCGGCGTTGCACCTAGTTTCCGCCCCGTTCGGCGACCCCATTTCGAGGGATGCGCCCAAGGATGCAGTTGTAGCTCAGTTGGTTAGAGCGCCTGTCTGTGGAACAGGAGGTCGGTGGTTCGAGCCCACCCAACTGTACCAGACGCTATCCGGTGCGAGGCTGCGAGGCGGCGCCGTCCACGGCGACCGCAGACCCAGCGCCCGGCCCTTGCTTGCCAATGCCCCGCGGTTCACCCACAATTCTCTCAATCAAGGTTTGGGGGAGATTCGTGGGAGGATTCATGTCTGCGCTCCGGTCCGGCACGTTTCAGCTTGGTTTGATGATAGCGACCGCGCTTGCGGTTTTGGCGTTGCCCGCCGTGGCCCATGCCTATTCCCAGGAGCAGGAGCAGGCCTGTACCCCCGATGCGATGCGCCTGTGCAGCGCCTACATTCCCGACGTCGACCGCATCACGGTCTGCATGATCCAGCAAAAATCCCGGCTCAGCCCGGCCTGCCGGGCGCATTTCCGGCCCGAGCCGTCCCGAGCTGCCCCGGCCGCTGCGGGAAGACCTCTCGGCATCACGCCGGCGAAGGCGCGAAAGCCGGTCAGCACCAAGCCGAAAAGACCCACCACCAAACTCAAGAAGCCGAAAGCAACCTGAGCGCGAAAGAGCAGCGGCGTGCGCGGAGATGCGACCGGATTTGCCTGATGTGATCGCGCGACCTGGCGCCGCCCGCGGCTTCAAGCCCGGCCTGGCTCCAAGCCTTGCCTGGCTCCAAGCCCTGCCTGGCTCCATGGCATGACGCCTTGCGCCCCTGCCGCCGATACCCATCTGAGGGCAAGGAGAGATTTCATTGAGTGAACATTCCAAGAGGGAGCTCGATCGGCATTTTGCCTGGTTTCAGGACAAACTTCCGCCGGGACCGGCGAGATTCATCGGCTGGCTGCGCAAGCCGTCGTCGATACTGGTGCGGATTCCCGTTGCCGTTCTGCTGATTGCCGGCGGCATTTTCAGCTTCCTGCCGGTGCTCGGACTCTGGATGCTGCCGCTCGGACTCGTTTTGTTCGCGCAGGACGTGCCGTTCCTGCAAAAACCGATGGCGCAGTCGCTTGGATGGATCGAACGCAAGTGGGAAGCGCGTCAACGCGCAAAAGCCAAGCGCGCGCGCGCAAAAAACGCGCAGTGATTCAATTTTTCGCCCTGCTGCAGCGCACGGTGTGACTCAAAAGCCCACTCTGCCGATTAATCCGGGGCTTCGTCCGCTTTGCCGGTAAATTTTTCTTTCACGAATCAGCGCGCTGATTCATTTTCGTCATCTGGGGTCAATCTGGAGGCGAAGGTATGAACGTTATTGTTTTCGCATCGCGTAAAGGGGGCTCGGGAAAAAGTACCCTCGCCGCCCATCTCGCTGCGCATGTCCATAAGGCTACGAAGCCCTGTCTGCTTGTCGATGCCGATCCGCAGGGGTCGTTGACACTCTGGCACAAGCTGCGCGGCACCAACGAACCCACGATCAAGACCGCCGTCAATTCCGTCAGCGGAATCGTGGCCGCCGCCAAGCGCGACGGCTTCGAATGGGTATTCATCGATACGCCGCCGAATTTGTCGGCCGTGGTCGACGATGCCATCAAGAACGCCACCATGGTGATCATTCCGGCGCGGCCGGGCGTGTTCGACGTCAACGCCGTGCAGGAAACCATTCAGACCTGCCGCGCCGCGCGCAAGCCCTATGCGGTCGTGATCAATGGCGCGCCGGCGCGCCGCGACGAGTCGGAGAGCCCGATCGTCACCATCGCGCGGGAAGCGCTGGCCAAATTCCGCGCGCCGGTGTGGGGCGGGCAGATCACCAACCGTGCCGACCTGCTGATGGCGCTCAGCCATGGCGAAGGCGCGCGCGAATACGATGCCGAGGGCCGCGCGGCGGCGGAAATCAGCCGGCTATGGGCTGCGATCGAACGTTCGGTGAAGGCCATTCGCGGCAATGGATCCGCGACCGGCGCGATGCACAAGCAGCAGGCGGCATAGTTCTGCCGCACTGAGTTCTACCGCACTGCAAGTCCGACAAAGAACGCGCGGTTTCCGCGCGTTTTTCTTTTGGCACTTACCCTCCCCTGGAGGGGGAGGGTCGACGCGAATGAAATGAGCGGCGGGGTGGGGTGACGGTCTCTCGCCTCGTACAATGCGCGAGTTGAGAGACCGTCACCCCACCCCGTCTCGGATTTCGCTGCGCTCAATACGAGCCGACCCTCCCCCTCCAGGGGAGGGTGAAGATTCTCACGCCACCATCAGCATGTAGAAAATGATCACCGGCGACAGGCACAGGATCACCGACCAGACGCCGACCGCCCAGAGGATGTCCTCGGTGGTGAAGCCCTGAGGTTCAGGGAAGGTATTGTTCTCGATGCTCACGACGCCCCCGCGTTTTTTGTCTTGTGGGGGATATTGATACAGGCCGGCCTTTAAAAAGCCGGCCGCGATTTCGCTCGCATTTGACCACAGGTGCTACCGTCGATTAACGACGATGAGCAGGTCAGCCCGCATCAGCCCATCAGCAGGTGGAACGCCAGCACCGGCGACAGGCCGAGAATGGTGGCCCACAGGCCGAATGACGACACCAGCCAGACGTCCTGCATTCGCCGGGCCCGCGCGCTAGCCGGATATCTGGCATTGGTGATGGATTGAGTAGTCATCGGCGTCCCCCGTTTTTGTTATGGGGATTGAACTACGCCTCAAACTCTAAAAACGGCGCCTCGCGATCCCCGGGATTTGAACGGCTGCTTTCACCGCGCGTTAACCAGGCGGAGGGATCGGGAAGGGCACAGTTCTATGCCGCATCGGTTGACGCCATCCTTGTCGCCATCTCCGCATCCAGCCGCGCCGCCAGCTCCGCGCTCACTTCCACCATCGGCAGGCGGACGTCGGCGCGCGCGATCAGCCCCGTCCGCGCCAGCCAGTACTTCGCCGGCGCCGGGCTCGGCTCGGCGAACAACAGCCTGGTGAGTTCGGAAAGGCTTT
>JBDRNF010000269.1:0-22295 GCA_043811435.1 Pseudomonadota bacterium | reverse complement strand
TCCCTGCGAACGCAGGGACCCATACGCCGTGTCCTCTCGCTTCAAGAGCCGCCGTTCGACGATTTTCGCACCACACGAACAGCTGTGGTTATGGGTCCCTGCGTTCGCAGGGACGACAGGAAATGTCCCCCGAACTCACCTTCCTCCTGATGCTCCTGCTGCGCATGGCGATCACCGCCGCGTTCGTGGTCACGGCGTCCGTGATCACCGAGCGATCCGGTCCGGTGATCGGCGCGCTGGTCGCGACGCTGCCGATTTCGGCGGGGCCGTCCTACGTGTTTCTCGCGCTCGATCATGATGCGGCATTCATCGCCGAGGGCGCGCTGGCGAGCCTGCCGATCAACGCCGCGACGATTTTCCTGGGGCTGACCTATGTGGTGCTGGCGCAGCGCCAGAACGCGGTGGTCAGCTGCCTCGGTGCGGTCGCGGTGTGGATCGCGCTGGCCTCGGTCATCCGCGCGGTGCACTGGACGCTGGCCGGCGGCCTGATTGCCAATGCCGTTGCCTTTGCGATCTGCGTGCCGCTGCTGCGGCGCTTCCGCCATGTCAGGATGCCGCTGATCACGCGCCGCTGGTACGACATTCCGCTGCGCGCCGCGCTGGTCGCAACCCTGGTGGCGACGGTTGTCACGGCGTCGGGCTGGGTCGGTCCCAAGGTCAGCGGCATCATCGCGCTGTTCCCGATCGTGTTCACCAGCATGATGCTGATCCTGCATCCGCGCATCGGCGGCCCGCCGACCGCGGCTGTGATCGCCAACAGCGCTGGCGGATTGATGGGGCTGGGCATCGCGATTGCGATGATTAACGTCGTCGCTCCACGGTTCGGCTCGGCGATCGGCCTCGGCATCGCGCTGGCGATCTGTGTCAGCTGGAATCTCGGCCTGTGGTGGTGGAGCCGTCGGAAGCTGGCGCACGTAGAACTGTAGGGTGGGCAAAGGCGCGCTTTCGCGCCGTGCCCACCGTCTATCGCGGTCCTCATTTATCAATGGTGGGCATGCCATCGGGTGCACGCTTTGCGCGACCCGTCGGCTTTGCCCACCATACGGACAAGATAGATGGTTACCATTGCCGGGAGACCCGCTAGATTGACGGCGGGACAAACCGGGGCGCGCTGTGGAGGGGTTGTACAAGGTCGAATACGACATCAACAGCGGCTCCGGCCGTAGCGTGCTGTACGCCCATGCCGGCGAGATGCTCGGCGGCAATACCGCATTCGCCCATTTCGGAAGCTACCAGGATGTGGGCGGCGAAATCATTGCCAGGCTCAGGACCCGGCGCCACAGCGTGTCGCCGCACCACAGGTCGCTGGTCAGTTCCGACCATGTCACCATCCGCATGCGCGGCAAGGCGGAGGGTCAGCGCTATCGCTTCGCGGGTGAGGTGGTTGAGGACGTCGGCTCGGTATTTCGCGCGCTCATGACGCCGCTAGGCAATGATGACGTTCCGCCCCCCGGGGTGGTCGGCGACGGCGGCATCGTCAGCGGACTTTACTCGATCGACATAAGGATGCTGGACGGCATTGCCGGCGGTCATACCGGAGTGATGCTGCTGCACGACGGCCGCATTCTCGGCGGCGACGCCTTCTTCTATTATCTCGGCGCCTACTCCTCGGCGAATGGCCGCTGGAAGGGCGAGTTCGTCAATCAGGAACACACCCCGGCCAAGAGCGAACATCCGCTGTTCGGCGGTTACGAGGTGGGCATCGGGTTCTCCGGCCGCTGCGACGCCAGCGGCGCTGATATGGAGGCGATCGCGCTGGCCGGCAAGCGCAGCATCCGCCTGGCAGCCACGCTGAAGCTGATCCAGCCGTTCGCCGGTCGCTGACGGTCCATGTTGCGGCGGCCCGCTCGCCTCCCTCAAGGTGAGGAGCACGTTGGCAGCGTCCTTGCGCTGCCGGCGTGCGTCTCGAACCATCGGGCACATCGCCTGTCGCCATCCTTCGAGACGCCGCGCTGAAGAGCGCGGCTCCTCAGGATGAGGGGCGGTTACTGCTTCGGCAGTTTCGCTTTCAGCGCATAGAGCGCCTCCAGCGCGTCGCGCGGCGACATTTCGTCGGGATGCAGTGCCTTCAGGGCTTCGATCAATTGCTCCGCCTCGCTTGGCGGCGCCGGCTCGGCGGCGGCGCGCGAGGGGACTGCGAACAGCGGCAGGTCGTCGACCAGCACCCGCGCGGCCTGGCCGCGGTCCTGCGCCTCGAGTTTTGCCAGCACCGATTTGGCGCGCGCGATGACAGGCGCGGGAAGGCCTGCGAGTTTTGCTACCTGGATGCCGTAGGAGCGGTCGGCGGAGCCGGGCAACACCTCGTGCAGGAACACGACGTCGCCCTGCCATTCCTTGACCCGCACGGTGGCGTTGAACAGCCGCGGCAGTTTGGCGGAGAGCGCGGTCAGCTCATGATAATGCGTGGCGAACAGCGCGCGGCAGCGGTTGGCCTCGTGCAGATGCTCGATCGCCGCCCAGGCGATCGACAGGCCGTCGAAGGTCGCGGTGCCTCTGCCGATCTCGTCCAGGATCACCAGCGAGCGCTCGCTGGCCTGATTGAGAATGACGGCGGTCTCCACCATCTCCACCATGAAGGTGGAGCGGCCACGCGCCAGATCGTCGGCGGCGCCGACACGCGAAAACAGCCGGTCGACGATGCCGATCCGCGCCCGCGTCGCGGGGACGAAACTGCCGGTCTGCGCCAAGAGCGCGATCAACGCGTTCTGGCGCAGGAAGGTCGATTTGCCCGCCATGTTGGGGCCGGTGATCAGCCAGATCTGGCCGGACTTTTGGGCCGGTCCGGGGGACAGATCGCAGGCATTGGCGATGAAAGGCTGGCCGTCGCGCTTCAGCGCCTGCTCGACCACCGGATGCCGGCCGCCCTCGATCGCAAAGCCGAGCGAACCATCGACCTCTGGGCGCACGTAATTGTCATCGACGGCGAGTTTTGCCAATGCGGTTGCGACATCGAGCAGCGCAAAGGCATGCGCGGCGGCGCGCAGATCGTCGCTGGCTTCCATCACGATGGCGGACAGCCGCTCGAAAATCTCGAGCTCCAGCCCGAGCGCGCGCTCGCCGGCATTGGCGATCTTGGCTTCGATCTCGCCGAGTTCCGACGTGGTGAAGCGCGTCTGGCCGGCCAGCGTCTGGCGATGGATGAAGGTCGCATTGAGCGGCGGCGACATCAGCTTGTCGCCGTGCTGTGCCGTGACCTCGACGAAATAGCCGAGCACATTGTTGTGCCGGATCTTCAGGCCCTTGACGCCGGTATCATCCGCGTAGCGCGCCTGCATCGCGGCGACGACCAGCCGCGAGGCGTCCCGCAGATTGCGGGTCTCGTCGAGGGCCGTCTCATAGCCTTCGCGCACGAAACCGCCGTCGCGCTTGATCAGCGGCAGTTGCTCCGCCAGCGCGCGCTCGAATTCGCGCGCCAGCTCGCGCGACGGACGGCGCAGCGCCGCCATGATGGCGGCGATCTCCGGCGGCGGTGCTTCGAGTTGCTCCAACCGCGCCAGCGCCGCATCGGCGGCCAGGATGCCGTCGCGCAGGGCAGCGAGATCGCGCGGGCCGCCGCGTCCAACCGACAACCGCGCCAGCGCGCGCGACATGTCTGGCGCCGATCGCAGCGTGGTCCTGAGGTCGTCGCGCGCGGCACTGTCGGCGACGAAGACGGCGATGGCATCGAGCCGCCGCGCGATCGCGGCGCTGTCGGTGAGGGGGGCCGCCAGCCGCTGCGCCAATAACCGCGACCCGGCCGGGGTCACGGTGCAGTCGATGGCGTCGAGCAGCGAGCCGCGCCGCTCGCCCGCCAGTGTCCGCGTCAGCTCGAGATTGGCGCGTGTGGCGGGGTCGATCGCCATGGTGGTGCCGGTGGCCTCGCGCGACGGCGGCGACAGCGGCGGGCGCTTTCCGACCTGGGTGCGGTCGATATAGGTGACGGCGGCGGCAGCAGCCGTGGCCTCCAGCCGCGACATCGCGCTGAGCCCGTCCATGGTGGCGACGGCAAAATAATCGCACAGCCGCCGTTCCGCGGTGGCGCTGTCGAAGACGTCGCGGGTCAGCGGCGTCACCGCCGGCAATTCGCGCAAGGCCGGTCCGAGTTCAGGATCGCCATAGAGCGCGTCGGTGACGATGACCTCGTTGGGGTTGATCCGCGCCAGCGTCGCCGCGAGTTCGCCGGCCGTGCATTCCGTAACGCTGAATTCGGCGGTGGAAATGTCGATCCATGCGAGGCCGATGCGGTCGGTCCCGGCCGATCCGCGCGATCGTGCGATCGCCAGCAGATAGTTGTTGGCTCTGGCGTCCAGCAGCGTGTCTTCGGTCAGCGTGCCCGGCGTCACCAGCCGCACCACGCCGCGGCGGACCACGCTCTTGTTACCGCGTTTGCGCGCCTCGGCCGGGTTCTCCAGTTGCTCGCAGACCGCGACGCGATGGCCGAGCGCGATCAGGCGGTGCAGATAGTCCTCGGAACGTTCCACCGGCACGCCGCACATCGCGATGTCAGCGCCCTGGTGCCTGCCGCGCTTGGTCAGCACGATACCGAGCGCGCGGGAGGCGATCTCGGCATCTTCGAAGAACAATTCGTAGAAATCGCCCATCCGGTAGAACAGCAGCAGCCCGGGATGGGCGGCCTTGATCTCGAGGAACTGTTCCATCATCGGCGACACGCGCGCGGTGTCCTCCGCTGACGGTGCGGGTTCGGCCGGAACGGGGATGGATTGCTGGATCGTCATTGCGCCGCAACCTACAAAATTTTGCCGGCTGATCCTATCGGTTGGACCGATCCAATACGCGTTTTCCACCTCTGCGGTGCGGCCTCTTCTCCTTCTCCCGCTTGCGGGGAGGGAACCGCAGCGGTGCCCTCAATTGACCTGCCGTGCGCCCGCTCCTAAAACTTGCCATCAATTCGTGCCGGCCAGCCGAAAACGCGGCATTCAGGGAGAGATTCAATGCGCGATGTGTTTGTTTGCGATGCCGTGAGAACCCCGATCGGCCGCTTCGGCGGTTCGCTCGCCAAGGTGCGCGCCGACGATCTGGCGGCGGTGCCGATCAAGGCGCTGATGGCGCGGCATCCCAGGCTCGACTGGGCTGCGGTCGACGAAGTCTTTTTCGGTTGCGCCAACCAGGCCGGCGAGGACAACCGCAACGTGGCGCGGATGGCGCTGTTGCTGGCCGGCCTGCCGGAATCGGTTCCCGGCCTCACGCTCAATCGCCTCTGCGCCTCGGGTCTCGATGCCGTCGGCGCGGCCGGCCGCGCGATCCGCGCCGGCGAGATCGACTTTGCCATTGCCGGCGGCGTCGAATCGATGACGCGGGCGCCGTTCGTGATGGGCAAGGCGGCGGAAGCGTTTTCGCGCTCGGCCGATATTTTCGACACCACCATCGGCTGGCGCTTCATCAACCCCCTGATGAAGGCGCAATACGGCGTCGATGCCATGCCGGAGACCGGCGAGAACGTCGCCGAGGAATTCCAGGTGTCGCGCGCCGATCAGGATGCGTTCGCGATCCGCTCGCAGCAGCGTGCCGGCGTGGCGATCGCATCGGGCTATTTCGCCGAAGAGATTACGCCGGTATCGGTGCCCGGCGGCAAGGCCGGCCCCATCTCGGTGGACAAGGATGAGCACCCGCGTCCGGAAACCACGCTCGAAGGCCTGACAAAACTGAAGCCGATCGTGCGCAATCCCGGCACAGTGACGGCGGGCAATGCCTCCGGCGTCAATGACGGCGCCGCCGCGATGATCCTGGCGTCCGAAGCCGCGGTGAAGAAGCACGGCCTGACGCCGCGCGCGCGGATATTGGGCCTCGCCTCGGCCGCGGTGCCGCCGCGTATCATGGGGATCGGCCCGGTGCCGGCGACCCGCAAGCTGATGGAGCGGCTGGGCCTGAAGATCAGCGATTTCGATCTGATCGAGCTCAACGAAGCCTTTGCCAGCCAGGGCATCGCTTGCCTGCGCCAGCTCGGCGTGGCCGACGATTCCGACTTCGTCAACCCGCATGGCGGCGCCATCGCGCTCGGCCACCCCCTCGGCATGAGCGGCGCGCGGCTGGCCATGACGGCGGTGCACGGCATGGAGAAGCGCGGCGGCAAGCGCGCGCTGGCGACAATGTGCGTCGGCGTCGGCCAGGGCGTCGCGATGGCGATCGAGAAGCTGAACTGACAAATGTCAGTCCGGGGCATCGCGCAGCGATGAACCCGGAATCTCGAGATTCCGGGTTCGATGCTTCGCATCGCCCCGGAATGACGGGAGGAGGAACGTCCGTGCATCATCCTGACTTGCGCGGCGTTCCCTCCCATTACGACGTCGTCGTGATCGGCGCCGGAGCCGCCGGCCTGTCCGCCGCGCTGTTTGCCGCCATCCGCGGCGCCCGGACATTGCTGGTGGAGAAGACGAAATTTGTCGGCGGCACCTCGGCGCTGTCGGCGGGTTCGATCTGGATCCCGAATACGCGGCATGCATCTGAAGTCGCGGCGGCCGACAGCGTCGATGATGCCGAGCGATATCTGCAGCAGATCATCGGCAACCGGGCGGACGCCAATTTGCGCGCAGCGTTCCTGCAGGCCGGCCCCGCAGCCGTCGACGTGCTGGAAAACCATTCCGAGGTAAAGCTGCGCGCCTATCCGCGGCATCCCGACTATCGCTCGGAATTGGAAGGCGCTGTCGTGGCCGGGCGTGCACTGGAACCGCTGCCGTTCGACGGGCGGTTGCTGGGCGATGCGCTCCGTCTGGTTCGACCGCCGATCCCGGAGTTCACGCTGCTCGGCGGCATGATGGTCGATCGCACCGACATCGGTCATTTGCTGTCCGCCACGACGTCGGTGAAATCGCTGCTGCATGCCGCGAGACTGCTGGCGCGGTATGGGCGTGACCGGCTGCGCCATCCGAGGGGAACCCGGCTGGTGATGGGCAACGCGCTGGTCGGCCGTCTCTTGTATTCATTGCTCCGCCGCGACGTGGACATTCTGACGGACACGTCGCTCGGGAAAATCGTCCGGGATGGAAGCGGCCGCGTGACTTCAGCGGTTCTGATTTCCGGGGGTGTCTCGCGCGACATCGGCATCCGAGACGGGCTGATTCTGGCGGGCGGCGGATTCAACCGCCACCCCGGGCGGCGTCTTGCTGCGCTGGGCACCGATGCGGAGTGGTCCTGCGTCGCGCCGGGCGCGAGCGGTGACGCGCAGGACAAGGCGATCGAGGTCGGCGCCTGCATCAGCGACAGGGATCTCAGCGCCGCCTTCTGGGCTCCGGCGTCGATCCGGCGCCGGCGCGACGGCTCGCAAGCGGTGTTTCCGCACTTCGTGCTCGACCGCGGCAAGCCGGGAACGCTGGTCGTCGACAGCAACGGCCGCCGCTTCGTCAACGAGGCGATCTCCTACCATCAGTTTGCGCTGGAGATGCTGGCGAACGGCAAGTCGGCGACCCCCGCATTTCTCATCGCCGACGCGGTGACGCTGCGGAAATACGGTCTCGGCATGGTGCGCCCCGGCGGCTGGGGGATGCGCGCTGCCCTGGCGGATGGATACCTGATCGCCGCCGACACCATCGAGCAACTGGCGCAGGGATTGAAGATCGACCCCGGCGGTCTGCGCGAGACGGTCGACAAGATGAATGATTACGCGCGAACCGGTCACGATCCCGAATTCGGCCGCGGCAGCACGGTCTACCAGAACCACAATGGCGATGCGTCCGCCGGCGGACCGAATCCCAATCTCGGCCCGATCGCGACCGCGCCATTCTATGCGGTTCGGCTCTATCCCTCCGACATCGGCACGTCGGCGGGGCTGGTCACGGATGAAACGGCGCGGGTGCTGGATTCAAGCCGCCGGCCGATATCGGGGCTCTACGCCTGCGGCAATGACATGCAGTCGATCATGGGCGGCACCTATCCCGGTCCCGGGATCACGCTCGGGCCGGCGCTCGCCTTCGCCTACCTCGCGGCCTCGGACGCCACCGGGATGCTTGCCGCAGAGGTGTCCGGCCTTTCATGATCGGGCAACTCGTGGTTCTGTTCGGCGCCAGAAACGGGTTCGGCGGGACCGAAACGAATTCATACAGCGGAGGGGACGACAATGGCCGCGAAAATCATGATCCTGAACGGACCGAACTTGAATTTCCTCGGCATCCGGGAACCCCATATCTATGGCTCGACGACGCTCAAGGAGATCGAGGCGAGCTGCCAGGAACTGGCCGGCTATCTCGGCATCACGATTTCTTTTCACCAGTCCAACCTCGAAGGTGAACTCGTCAATCTGATCCAGTCGGCGCACGGCAACTTCGACGCCCTCATCATGAACCCCGCTGCCTACTCGTTCACGTCGATCGCGCTGATCGATGCGCTGAAAATATTCGAAGGGCCGAAGATCGAGGTTCATATCTCCAACATTCACGCACGGGATGAACTGCACCGGCATTCCATCACCTCGAGCGCTTCCACCGCGGTGATCTGCGGCCTCGGCCCCTACGGCTACATCGCCGCGATCCTAGCCGTGGTGCAGAAGCTCGGACAACTGCCGGACAAAATTCCGGCGTCGCTGCACGGCCTACGGGCGAAAGCCTAGACAACTATTCGAGTCAGGAGTCGCTTGCTGCCCATGCTTCGAGACGCATCGCTTCGCGATGCTCCTCAGCATGAGGTTGTTGTGTTTCAGCAAGTTAAACCTCATCCTGAGGAGCCGCGCGCGCTTTCGCGCGGCGTCTCGAAGGATGGGCAGTAATACCGATTTGTGATTCCAGGAACTGGGATGAATGGCTTGGGAGGAATGACGATGCGCGGAGCAGGTTTCCTGGCGATCTGGAGCGATGTCGAGCGGTCCAATCTGACCGACTATCGTCACTGGCTGACGCGTGAGCACACCACGGAGCGGGTGACTACCGAGGGGTTCCTCGCCAATCGCGTGTTCCGCGCTATCAGGGCCGACATCGAGCGCTTCTTCATTCTCTACGAACTGCAGACGCCCGAGGTTCTCGACGGGCCGGCCTATCTCGCACGCCTCAACGCGCCGACACCGTGGTCGCAGCGCATCATGCCGCAACTCGGCAACTTCATGCGCGGCGGCGGCGCGGTGGCCGCCCGGGCCGGGCGGGGCGAGGGTTCCACCATCGTCGCGCTGCGACTAGAACGTCTGCCGGAAAGCCCTCAACGTCTTGCCGATGATATTGCAGCACTCGATGGCATCGCCGCGGTGCAGATCGGCGCCACAGACATCGCCAGGACCTCGGTGCCGACGGTCGAAAAAGGAATGCGGAAGGACGAAGGCGTGTTCGCCGGGCTGCTGCTGATCGAGGCGCTCGACCAGCCATCGCTTCGCAGCGCGGTGCGCAAGGCCGCTGAAATGGCGCCGGACGTGCTCGGCGATGTCGACGATCCCGAGATCTATCAGGGCATCTTCGCGCTGGATAAGCGCATCGCCGAGGTCGAATAGTTCCGTCCTTTCGCCACCGCTTCGCGGGAGGAGGGGAGAAGATACTGCGGTCGAGGGAGTGCGCCATGATCATTGGACGTCAGCAGGATGTCACGGTTGCCGCGACAGCTGTGATGCAACAGACGTCCGATCCGCGGCTGCGGGAAATCATGGTATCGCTGGTCAAACATCTGCATGGCTTTGTCCGCGACGTGCGCCTGACCGAGGCCGAGTTCCGCGAGGCCGCCGCTGTTATCGGTGAACTCGGCAAGCTCACCACCGACAGCCACAACGAAATCATCCTGATGGCCGGCTCGCTCGGCGTCTCCTCGCTGGTATGTCTCTTGAACAATGGCGATCAGGGCAACACCGAAACCGCGCAATCGCTGCTCGGTCCGTTCTGGCGGCTGAACTCGCCACGGGTCGAGAACGGCGGCTGCATCGTCCGGTCCGATACGCCGGGCGCGCCGCTGTTCGTCACCGCACGCGTGGTCGACCCTTCCGGCCGGCCGATCGCGGGTGCGGAAGTCGATATCTGGCATGCCTCGCCGGTCGGGCTTTACGAGAACCAGGATCCCGAGCAGGCCGAGATGAACCTGCGCGGCAAATTCACCAGCGATGCCGATGGCCGCTTCTGGTTTCGCTCTGTCATGATGGTGGGTTATCCGATTCCGACCAATGGCGTGGTCGGCCGCCTGTTGAAGCAGCAAAGCAGGCATCCGTATCGGCCGGCGCATCTCCACGCGCTGATCTTCAAGCCGGGATTCAAGGTGCTGATTTCGCAGGTCTACGATCCCGCCGATCCCCACATCGACAGCGACGTGCAGTTTGGCGTGACGCAAGCGCTGATCGGCGATTTCGTGCGCCATGACGAACCGCACCCGAGCGCGAGCGATGTCGGCGCGCCCTGGTTTTCACTCGACTATGACTACCGGATGGAGGTAGGTGACGCCGTGCTCCCGCGCCCGCCCATCAAGTGACGGAGTGGCGAATTGATCCATGAAATCAGGGCTATCCCGATGACATTTGCCAAAGCCGCCGTCTCCCGGATCCTGGTCCGGACCTCCCTGGCTGTGCTGGTGCTGCTGACGCTGGTCGCTCCCCAGCGTCAGGCCTCGGCCCAGACCCAATACCCGGGCAAGCCGGTGCGCATCGTGTTGCCCTTTGCCGCCGGCGGCGTTGCCGATATCACCGCGCGGGTGATCGCGGAACGGCTCGGCGCCAGGCTGAACGGGCGCTTCTACGTCGAAAACCAGCCCGGCGCGGGCGGCATTGCCGCGGCCCGGACGGTGATCTCATCGCCGGCGGACGGACACACGCTGGCCTTGCTGTCGAACGGAACCGCGATCAGCGTCTCCCTGTTCAACAAATTGCCGTACGATCCGCTGAAGGATTTCGTGCCGATTTCGAGTCTCGGCTATTTCGATTTCATCTTCGCCACCGGCGGCGATTCGCCGTTCAAGACGCTGGCGGACTTCATTGCGGCCGCCAGGGCAAAGCCGGGTTCGCTCAATGTCGGCACCATCAATGTCGGCAGCACCCAGAATTTGTCGGCCGAGCTGTTCAAGACCGCGGCCGGCCTCGATTTCGTGATCATTCCCCACCGGGGCACGCCCGAGGTTCTGATATCGACCATGCAGGGCAATCTCGGCCTCATGATCGACAGCTACTCGGCGATGAAGGGCAACCTCGCCGACGGGAAAATCCGGGCGCTGGCGGCGACCGGCCCGGCCCGCTCGGCCAGCGCGCCGGATATCCCGACCGTGCAGGAATCGGGCGTCGCCGGTTACGACGTTGTCTCCTGGAACGCGCTGTTCGCGCCATCGGGGACGCCGCCGGAAATCGTCAAGACGCTCAATCAGGCGCTGCGGGACATCCTCGCCGAACCCGACGTGAAAAAGCGGCTGCTCGAACTCGGCATCGAGGCCAAAGCGAGCACGCCTGAGGAAATATCGGCCCGGCTGAAGTCCGATATCGACAAGTGGAAAAACGTGATCGAGAAGGCGGGGATCCAGAAGCAATAGCCCCCCGGATTTAGCATGCATGGCCCTCGCGGGGGCGGGTGTACAGTCGCAGGGCCATGAACCTCAAGCAGCTTGAATATTTCGTCCACGTCGCCGAACTCGGCAGCTTCAGCAAGGCTGCCGTGGTACTCGACATCGCGCAGCCCGCGCTCAGCCGCCAGGTGCGCAGCCTCGAGACCGAGCTGCGCCAGCAATTGTTCCTGCGCAACGGTCGCGGCGTGGCGCTGACCGACGCCGGCAAGCGGCTGTTCGACCACAGCGTGGCGGTGCTGCAGCTGATGGCGCATGCGCGCGAGGATCTCGGCGCCAGCCGTGACGAGCCGGTCGGCCGGGTCACCATCGGGCTGCCGCCGAGCATCGGCCGGCAACTCACGCTGCCCTTGATCGACCGTTTCAAGAAGCAGCTGCCCGCCGCCCGGCTGGCGATCGTCGAGGGGCTGTCGACCCACATCGTCGAATGGGTCACCACCGGCCGCATCGACATCGGTCTCGTCTACAATCCCGAGGCGCAGGCCGGGCTGGAGATCACGCCCCTGCTGCAGGAGGCGCTCGGCCTGGTGAGCCGTGCGGCCAGAGGCAAGCGCAAGCCGGCCGCGCCGCCGCTGCCGATGAAGGAACTGTCGCGCTACCCGCTGATCGTGCCGGAGCGGGTCCATGCGATGCGCCGGCTGCTGGAGACCCAGGCGGCGCTGGCCGGCATCAAGCTCGACATTGCCTGGGAGGTTTCCAGCGTCCCCTCGATCATCGATTTGGTCTGCGCCGGGTATGGCCACGCGGTGCTCACTGCCAGCGGCGTGGCGGCATCGGCTCGATCAGGCGAACTGGTGGTGCGGCGGCTGACCGATCCGGCGCCGGTCAGCGTGCTCTGCCTCGCCGTTTCCGCGCATAAGCGCCCGACGCCGCTGGCGCTGCACGCGATGCGGCTTTTGACCGAACTGGTGCGGGGGTTGCCGGCTTAAAGCATTTCCAGCATGGCTCGGGGCTTTCACCCATGCCGGAACGTGATAGCTGTTAGAAATGGCGGATGGTGGCGAAGCCGAACCCGAACCGCCAGAATGCAAAAAATTCAATCACCGGGAACGCCATGCAAACCGCCAGTCCCTGCCTGTTCATGCGCGGCGGCACCTCTCGCGGCCCGTTCTTCAACGCCGCCGACCTGCCCGCCGATATTCCGACCCGCGACAGGGTGCTGCTCGCGGTGATGGGCTCGCCCGACAAGCGCCAGATCGACGGTCTCGGCGGCGCGCATCCGCTCACCAGCAAGGTCGGCATCGTCTCGAAAGGCTCCCGCCCCGGCGTCGATCTGGATTTCCTGTTCGCGCAGCTGCAGCCGGACAAGGACACCGTCGACACCACGCCCAACTGCGGCAACATGCTCGCCGCGGTGGTGCCGTTCGCGCTCGAGACCGGCCTGGTCAAGCCCCAGGGCGCCACCACCACGCTGCGCGTGCTGACGCTCAACACAGACATGCAATGCGACATCACCGTGCAGACCCCTGATGGCCATGTCGAATATGAGGGCAACGCCCGGATCGACGGCGCGCCGGGCACCTCGGCGCCGATCAAGATCAATTTTCTCGATACTGCGGGCTCGGTCGCGCCGGGATTGCTGCCGACCGGCAACGTCCGCGATGTGATCGACGGCATCGCCGTGACCTGCATCGACAACGGCATGCCGCTGGTAATCTTCAGGGCCGCCGACGTCGGCCGCACCGGCTATGAGAGCGTCGACCAGCTCAATGCCGATACCGAGCTGAAGGCGCGGATCGAGCGGCTGCGCATCGCCTGCGGGCACGCCATGCAACTCGGCGACGTGACGAGCAAGAATTACCCCAAGATGACGCTGATCTCGGCGCCGCGCGCCGGCGGCGCCATCTCGACGCGCAGCTTCATCCCGCATGTCTGTCACGATGCCATCGGCGTGCTCGCGGCGGTGACCGTCGCCACCGCCTGCGTGCTCGATGGTGCCACCACGCAGGGCATCGCCGTGGTTCCCGGTGCGAATGCCAAGACCATTTCGGTCGAGCATCCCACCGGCGAATTCAGCGTCGAGATCGAGGTCGATCCGGCCGATCGGCAAAGCGTCACCAGCGCTGCCCTGCTGCGCACCGCGCGGCTGTTGATGCGCGGCGAGGCCATGGTGCCGGCGTCGGTCTGGGCCGGACACCAGGCCGCAGGTTTCGACGCAGGCTCTGAACCCCGTCGCGCCCGGCAAGGATAGAATGATGATCATCGACGTCCACGGCCACTACACCACCGCGCCGAAGGCGCTCGAGGACTGGCGTAACCGGCAGATCGCGGGGATCAAGGATCCCTCGGCCATGCCGAAGGCCAGCGAACTGAAGATCAGCGACGACGAGCTGCGCGAATCCATCATCAACAATCAGCTCAAGAAGATGCAGGAGCGCGGCAGCGATCTCACCATCTTCAGCCCGCGCGCCAGCTTCATGGCGCACCACATCGGCGACTTCCAGGTGTCGTCGACATGGGCCGCGATCTGCAACGAATTGTGCGCGCGCATCGCCGGGCTTTTCCCGGACAGCTTTATCGGTGCTGCGATGCTGCCGCAGTCGCCGGGCGTCGATCCCAAAACCTGCATCCCCGAGATGGAGAAATGCGTCAGGGAATACGGCTTCGTCGGCATCAATCTCAATCCCGATCCGTCCGGCGGGCACTGGACCTCGCCGCCGCTGTCGGACAGGCAATGGTATCCGATCTACGAGAAGATGGTGGAACTCGACATCCCCGCGATGATCCACGTCTCCACCAGCTGCAATGCCTGCTTCCACACCACAGGCGCGCATTACCTCAACGCCGATACCACGGCCTTCATGCAGTGCCTGACCTCGGATCTGTTCAAGGATTTTCCGACCCTGAAATTCCTGATCCCGCATGGCGGCGGCGCGGTGCCGTACCACTGGGGCCGCTTCCGGGGGCTGGCGCAGGAGCTGAAGAAGCCGCTGCTGAAAGACCATCTGCTGAAGAACATCTTCTTCGACACCTGCGTCTATCACCAGCCCGGCATCGATCTCCTGACCAAGGTGATCCCGGTCGACAACATTCTGTTCGCCAGCGAGATGATCGGCGCGGTGAAGGGCATCGATCCCGAAACCGGCTTCTACTACGACGATACCAAGCGCTACATCGAGGCCTCGAGCATCCTGAGCGCAGAGGACAAGCACAAGGTCTACGAGGGCAACGCGCGGCGCGTATTCCCCAGGCTCGATGCGGCGCTGAAGGCGAAAGGCCAGTAACATGAGTGGCGCGATGAACAATCTCGGTGTGGTCAAGCGCAACATCGTCCGCGCCGACAGAGCGGCGGTCGAGAAGCTGTCGCGGTTCGGCGTCGCCACCATCCACGAGGCGATGGGCCGCGTCGGCCTGATGCTGCCCTATATGCGTCCGGTCTATGCGGATGCCCACACCTGCGGCACGGCGGTCACGGTGCTGCTGCAGCCCGGCGACAACTGGATGATGCATGTGGTGGCCGAGCAGATTCAGCCCGGCGACGTGGTGGTGGCCGCCTGCACTGCGGAAAACACCGACGGCTTCTTCGGCGACCTGCTGGCGACCAGCTTTCGCGGCCGGGGCGCCAAGGGCCTGATCATCGACGGCGGCGTGCGCGACGTGAAGGATCTCACCGAAATGCAGTTCCCGGTATTTTCAAGGGCGATCAGCGCCAAGGGCACGGTGAAGGCGACATTGGGTTCGGTGAATATCCCCGTGGTCTGCGCCGGCGCGCTGGTCAATCCCGGCGACGTGATCGTGGCCGATCCCGACGGCGTGGTCGTGGTTCCCGCCGCCATCGCCCAGCAGGCGGCGGACGCGGCGGAAGCGCGCGAGGCCAATGAAGGCGACAAGCGCGCCAAGCTGGCGTCCGGCGTGCTCGGCCTCGACATGTACAATATGCGTGAGCCGCTGGCGAAAGCCGGGCTCAGATACATAGATTGATAACGATGTCGGTTGCTTCCAACCAGTGGCACGTCGGCCTGGTCGGCTATGGCGAGGTCGGCCGGATTCTGGCCGAGGATTTGCGCAAGGACGGCGTCCGGGTCAGCACCTATGACGTCAAGCTCGGCGATGACCGGGCGCAGCCGTTGCGCGATCACGCCGCAGGTATCGGCGTCGCGCTGGCGTCGTCGCATGCCGATCTCGCCGCGCAGGCCGATCTGATCGTGTCGGCGGTGACCGCGAGCCAGGCGGTGCCGGTGGCGCAGGCCTGCGTGCCCGGACTGAAGCAGGGCGCCTGGTTCCTCGATTTCAATTCGGCCTCGCCGGGTGCGAAGCGACGCGCCGCTGCCCTGATCGACGGCGCCGGCGGACGCTATGTCGAGGGCGCTGTCATGACCTCGCTGCCGCCCTATCGGATCAAGGTGCCGCTGCTGCTGGGTGGCTCAGGCGCGCGCGAGCTGGCGCCGCTGCTGATCGAGCTCGGCTTCAACGCCAAGGTCGCCAGCGACGAACTCGGCGTCGCCTCGGCGGTCAAGATGTGCCGCAGCATCATGATCAAGGGCATGGAAGCCATGGTGATCGAGAGTTTCACCACGGCGCGGGCCTATGGCGTCGAGGATGCGGTGCTGGCGTCGCTCAAGGAGACCTTTCCCGGCATCGACTGGGAGAAGCAGGGCGCCTATTTCTTCCAGCGCGTGATCGAGCACGGCCGCCGCCGCAGCGAAGAGGTCCGCGAGGTCGCGGAGACCGTGCGCGAGATCGGGCTCACGCCATGGTCGGCGCAGGGTACCGCCGAACGCCAGGCCTGGGTTGCCGACCTCGCCGACGAAGGCCTGTTCGGCGCGAAGGGAACGAAAGAATTTGCCCGCAGCGCCGACTGGCGCACCGAGGCGGATCGGATTCTCGGCAAGGTGAAGCCCGCAAAAGAATGAGTCGGACGACGATGGAATTTCAGAAGACACCCGGTTGGCTCGACTGGTACGCCGGTCCCTCAAAACCTCGCTTCAAGGTGCCGGCAGGCGCGGTGGACGCGCATTGCCATGTGTTCGGCCCGGGCGCGGAATTTCCGTTCGCGCCGGAGCGCAAATACACCCCCTGCGATGCGTCGAAGCAGCAGCTCTATGCCTTGCGCGATCATCTCGGCTTTTCCCGCAACGTGGTGGTGCAGGCCACCTGCCACGGCGCCGATAACAGCGCCATGGTCGATGCATTGGTTCATTCCGGTGGCAAGGCGCGCGGCGTCGCCACCGTCAAGCGCAGCGTCAGCAACGAGGAGCTGCGCGCCATGCACGACGCCGGCGTGCGCGGCGTGCGTTTCAATTTCGTCAAACGCCTGGTCGACTTCACGCCGAAGGA
This sequence comes from Pseudomonadota bacterium, assembly GCA_043811435.1. Taxonomy (GTDB): domain Bacteria; phylum Pseudomonadota; class Alphaproteobacteria; order Rhizobiales; family Xanthobacteraceae; genus Bradyrhizobium. The sequence continues at coordinate 5,582 of JBDRNF010000269.1, read as the reverse complement.
AGAGTTGATCGAGATCGCCGACCGCATCGGCACGCTGGGCTGGCACGTCGTGATCTATTTCGAGGCGGTGGACCTGCCCGAATTGTGGGATTTCTTCACGTCGCTGCCGACCACGGTGGTGGTCGATCATATGGGCCGGCCCGACGTCACCAAACCGGTCGATGGCCCCGAATTCGAATTGTTCGTGAAATTCATGGCGGAACACCCGAACGTCTGGTCCAAGGTCAGCTGCCCGGAGCGGTTGTCGGTCGCGGGGCCGCCGGCGCTGAACGGCGAGCAGAATGCCTACCGCGACGTGATCCCGTTCGCGCGGCGCATCGTCGAAACCTTCCCCGATCGCGTGCTGTGGGGAACCGACTGGCCGCACCCGAACTTGAAAGACCATATGCCCGACGACGGGCTGCTGGTCGATTTCATCCCGCACGTTGCCACCACGCCCGAATTGCAACGCAAGCTTCTGGTCGACAACCCGATGCGGCTGTACTGGCCGGACCACTCCTGAAGGAGACCAATCCATGTCACTCGACAAACCATATACGGACGTTCCCGGCACCACGATCTTCGACGCCGAGATGTCGCGCCAGGGCTATCACCTGAACCAGTTCTGCATGTCCTTGATGAAGGCGGAGAACCGCGCCCGCTTCAAGGCCGACGAGCGCGCCTATCTCGACGAGTGGCCGATGACCGAGGACCAGAAGTTGGCGGTGATGGCGCGCGACCTCAACCGCTGCATCGCGCTCGGCGGCAACATCTACTTTCTCGCCAAGATCGGCGCCACCGACGGCAAGAGCTTTCAGCAGATGGCCGGCAGCATGACCGGCATGAGCGAGGACGAATACCGCAACATGATGGTCAGCGGCGGCCGCGCCATTGAAGGCAACCGCTACACCGGGGAGAAGAAGTAAATGGCCCGTATCTCAGCCAGCGTCTACACATCGCACGTGCCGGCGGTCGGCGCTGCGATCGACCTCGGCAAGACCGCGGAACCGTATTGGCAGCCGGTGTTCCAGGGCTATGATTTCTCCAAGCAGTGGCTGAAGGAGCAGAAGCCGGACGTGATCTTCCTGGTCTACAACGATCACGCCAATGCGTTCAGCCTCGATCTGATCCCGACCTTCGCGATCGGCACCGCGGCCGAGTTCGCGGTGGCCGACGAGGGTTGGGGGCCGCGCCCGGTGCCAAAGGTAATCGGCCATCCGAAACTCGCCGGACACATCGCGCAGTCGGTGATCCAGGACGATTTCGACCTGACCATCGTCAACAAGATGGACATCGACCACGGCCTCACGGTGCCGCTCAGCCTGATGTGCGGCCAGCCGCAGGCGTGGCCCTGCCCGGTGATCCCGTTCGCCGTCAATGTCGTGCAGTACCCGGCGCCCTCGGGTCGGCGCTGCTACATGCTCGGCAAGGCGATCCGCAAGGCGATCCTGTCCTACGACGAGCCGCTCAACGTCCAGATCTGGGGTACCGGCGGCATGAGCCACCAGCTGCAGGGACCGCGCGCCGGGCTGATCAACAAGGAGTTCGACAACAATTTCCTCGACCGCCTGATCGCCGATCCCGAAGGGCTTTCGAAAATGCCGCATATCGACTACGTCCGCGAGGCCGGCAGCGAGGGCATCGAACTCGTGATGTGGCTGATCGCGCGCGGCGCCATGGACGACGTCAATGGCGGCAGCAACAAGCCCAACGTGCGGCATCGCTTCTACCATGTGCCCGCCAGCAACACCGCGGTAGGCCATCTGATCCTGGAGAACAACTGACGTGGCCAAGACGACTAACAAGACGATCAAGGTAGCGCTGGCCGGCGCCGGCGCATTCGGCATCAAGCATCTCGACGGCATCAGGAACATCGACGGCGTCGAGGTGGTGTCGCTGGTCGGCCGCAGGCTGGAGCCGACCAAGGAAGTCGCCGCCAAATACGGCATTGCGCATGTTGCGACCGATCTCGCCGACAGCCTGGCGCTTGGCGAAGTCGACGCGGTGATCCTGTGCACGCCGACCCAGATGCATGCGGCGCAATCGGTCGCGTGTCTGAAGGCCGGCAAGCATGTCCAGGTCGAGATCCCGCTCGCGGATTCCCTTGCAGATGCGCAGGCCGTGGTCGATCTGCAGAAGCAGACCGGGCTGGTCGCGATGTGCGGCCACACCCGCCGCTTCAATCCCAGCCATCAATGGGTGCACAAGAAGATCGTCGCCAGGGAGTTCAATATCCAGCAGATGGATGTGCAGACCTTCTTCTTCCGCCGCTCCAACATGAACGCGCTGGGCCAGCCGCGCAGCTGGACCGATCATTTGCTGTGGCACCACGCCGCGCACACGGTGGACCTGTTCGCCTACCAGGCGGGCTCGCCGATCGTGAAGGCCAATGCGGTACAGGGGCCGATCCACCCCGACCTCGGCATCGCGATGGACATGTCGATCCAGCTCAAGGCCGCCAATGGCGCGATCTGCACGCTCAGCCTGTCCTTCAACAATGACGGCCCGCTCGGCACCTTCTTCCGCTACATCGGCGACACCGGCACCTACATTGCGCGCTACGACGATCTCTTCAACGGCAAGGAGGAGAAGATCGACGTGTCGAAGGTCGACGTCTCCATGAACGGCATCGAGCTGCAGGACCGCGAATTCTTCGCCGCCATCCGCGAGGGCCGCGAGCCGAACGCGAGCGTGGCAGGGGTGCTGCCCTGCTATCGGGTGCTGCACGATCTGGAGCAACAGCTCAACGCCTGAAGTCGGAAAACCATGCCCGGCATGGTGGTCTCTCCCGTAGATGGGGTGAGTGGCGGCGACGGTGCGCGGACCACCCGGGTGCCGCCGTGTTCTCAAATAGTGCACGGTTTGGAGCCGCGGCTCGAATAGGATATAGATCAATCAGATAGTGGCCGGCCTGAGTGATTTGGACGTTATGCGTACCAACGTCGTCCTTTTGAGCGCTCCCGACGCAATTCATTTGTATTATGGATCGACTTTCCTGCGCGGGAAGCAGCTGACCGAGCTGCTCGCCGCGAGATTATCCGACCGCTATTCCTTCACGTTCACGACGGACTGCCAACAGGCCGATTCCGTTATCGTCCTGACCAAGGGGTTTCTGGCCGCGGCGTCGCCGCAGTCGCTCGCCGATCTCAGGGCGGGCCGCAACGTATTGCTTGCCGATCCGGTGGATCTCGGGATGCCGGTCGCCGACCTGATTGCGCTGGCGGCGATGGTCGACGGGTTCGTTGCTTCATCGAAGCTGCAGATGGCCGCGCTTCAAAGGCAATTCCCCGACAAGCCCTGTCATCTGGTGACGCACAATGTCGACCAGCGCCTGCCGGTCTTTGAACCCCCGAGCGACAGACTGCGGGTTGCTTATGTGGGGTTGTCGCGGAATTGCAGGTACCCGAGCGAGCTGAGCCAACTGGCCGAGATTCTCGAAACGCCGTCGGGTGGGCCGGCCGATTCCTGGATGGCACGTCTGCCTGAATTCAACTGCCACTATTGCCTGAGGCGCCCAGACGATTCCTTCGGCTTCAAGTCCTTCATCGTGGGCTTGTTCGGCCGCCCGCACGACGCCGTCGTGTTCAGGCCTTCCGCCAAGGGCCTGTTCGGCCGCCCGCATGACTTCGTGGTGTTTAAGCCCTTCACCAAGGGTTTTACGGCCGCGCATTGCCTGAGCCCAATTCTGACCGAGCGTGGTGAAAGCGACGCGCAATTCTATCTGCCGGAGGACTATCCCTTCTTCGTACCCGCCGGCACCTGGAATGAAGTCAATGATGCCATGATGCGGATTGGCGGCGAATTCGGCGGCAAGTCCTGGCGCTATGCCGTCGATGTCATGCGCGAGGTCAGGGACAAGTCTTCAGCGAATCACATCGCGAACGAATTCAGGACGATGCTTCGTCACTATCAATGACATGACGGCAGGACGAAGCGGCAATCGACTTACAAAAGGATTTCCCTTGTTAGTTGTTACCTCAACGGCCATCGAGGCAGTCAAGATCATCACCCCAAGATCCTTTTTTGATTCGCGCGGCGCACTCTGCGAGACCTACAATCGCGACCGGTTTGCCGAACACGGCGTTGCGCTGGAATTTGTCCAGGACAACCAATCGCTGTCGGTCAGGGCCGGAACCATTCGCGGCCTGCATTTCCAACGCAGTCCCGCGGCGCAAAGCAAACTGGTCCGCGTCCTGCGCGGCAGCATTTTCGGTGTCGCTGTCGATCTGCGGCGGTCATCGCCGACGTATGGGAAATGGACGGCGGAGAAGTTGTCGGCAACGGATGGCAGGCAGATGCTGGTGCCGGTCGGATTTGCGCATGGATTCTGCACGATCGAGCCGGATACGCATGTGTTCTACAAGGTGACCGCCGGCTATTCCCCGGCACACGATCTGGGCGTCGCCTGGAACGACCCGGATCTCGCAATCGACTGGCCAGTGGCGCCGGAAAAGGCCATCCTGTCGGACCGGGACGCCCGGCTTCCAGCGTTCAATTCGCTCCCGGCCTATTTCGAGTAGATCATGCGTATCGTTGTAACGGGCCGCCACGGCCAGGTTGCGCAAGCGCTGCTTGAACGGGCGGCGGCCTCGAACGTCGACATTCACGCCGCAGGCCGCCCGGACATCGATCTCGCGCGCCCGGACGATGTCGAACGGGCCCTGATCGATCTTCAGCCCGACGTCATCGTCAACGCCGCCGCCTACACGGCGGTCGATCGCGCCGAAAGCGAACCGGATCTCGTCTATCGGATCAATGCCCTTGGGGTGGAAGCCACCGCGCGCGCGGCCAAAAGGCTCGGAATTCCCGTCATTCAGCTTTCGACCGACTATGTGTTCGACGGTAGGCTCAACCGCGCCTATCGCGAGGACGATCCGACCGGCCCGCTTGGCGTCTATGGCGACAGCAAGCTCAGGGGCGAACACGCCGTTGCCGCCGCCACCGGCAACCACGTCATTCTGCGCACCGCTTGGGTCTATAGTCCGTTCGGAAGGAATTTTGCCCGCTCGATGCTGGCGCTGGCCGGCCAGCGCACGACCATTTCCGTGGTCAGCGACCAATCGGGCGCGCCGACCAATGCGCTCGATCTCGCCGACGGGATCATCGCCGTCGCGCAGAACCTGCTCGATCGGCCCGCGGCGGCCGAACTGCGGGGTGTCTTTCATATCACCGGCGGCGGCGAGACCAATTGGGCGGAATTTGCCGCAGCGATCCTCGCGGCCTCCGCGGCCGCAGGTGGCCCGTCCGCGCGCGTCGAGCCGATTGCGACATCGGACAACCCGACCGCCGCGCGGCGGCCGGCTAATTCCCGGCTGGACAACCGCCGGCTGGCCCGTAGCCACGGGGTTCGGTTGCCCCCCTGGCCGCACTCGTTGCAGGGATGCATCGAACGACTTGTTCAAGGGACAAGACCATCCGCCCCTGGAGCGCGATGAGATCAGGTTGCTGGAACCGCACCGGAATTCACCTCTCCCTTCGGGAGAGGTCGGCGCGTCGCGCCGGGTGAGGGGTTACGGACTTTCTCGTTGGGCCCGCCCCCCCCACCCCAGTTTGGGCGCCAAACGCCCACGACCCCCGGGGGGGAGGGAAGCAGAAACCCCGGC
>JBDRNF010000268.1:0-2086 GCA_043811435.1 Pseudomonadota bacterium | reverse complement strand
ATCGTCCGCGAAAACATCCCGTTTACCGAGCTCGCGAAGTTCAATAAAGATCAGATCACCGCGGTGGAGCTAAGCGATGCCACCGCGCAGCTGGTCGGCACCTTGTGGGAAGACACGGTCGATCGTCGCCGGCTATGTGGTGAGGGGGACTTCGACATACAAGGATTTATCAGGCAAATACAGGCCATCGGTTATCGCGGGCCGTACAGCGTTGAAATTATCTCAGAAGACCATCGTAAGCGTAGCTTGCAAGATCAAGCCCAGTCTTCTTTCTCAACGACTATCGCTCAGTTTAAAGATGTGGATGTCAAAGACTACCAACCCTAGCCAGGAGACTCACCTGCAACGCGTGCGGCGTGTATTGCCAGGCCATCTTTCTGAGCAGGGACAGGTGGAGCCAAGCGGATTATCGATTTCCATCTGCTCGAAAGGAGCCGCATGATTACGCCGCCGACGGCTGGTGTGCCCGGGAGCGCATTTCGCAGTGGTGGTCACTTATGCAGCATTGAGGCGCACCACGGTCGCGCACCGAATCGATTGTGAACGTCGCAATCCCAGGAGGGAGATTTCATGAAAAGGATGCCTGTTGCGGTCATTGGAGCAGGGCTGATCGGCAAGATGCACATCGATCGCGCGCTCAAACACGCCGACGTCGCCTTGGTCGCCATCGCCGACCCGACGCCGGAAGCCGAGCAACTCGCAAGAAGCGTCGGCGTCCCATGGTTCGCCGACTACGGCCAGATGATTGAGGTGGCGCAACCACGCGTCGTCGTCGTGGCAACACCGAATGTCACGCATGTGCGGATCGCCGTCGATTGCATGGAGCGGGGTGCTGCCGTTATCGTCGAAAAGCCGATCGCAGACACACTTGATGGTGGCCAACGGATCTGCGATGCGTCCAGGAGCAGCAATCTGCCCGCCTTGGTCGGCCATCACCGCCGCTATAACCCGATCGTTCGCCGTGCAAAAAGGAGATCATCTTGTCGGGCAGGCTCGGCAAGCCCGTTTCTGCAACCGTTCTCTCCACATGGCTGAAACCGGACGACTATTTCGACATGACCTGGCGCCGCGAGCCCGGCGGCGGCCCAGTGCTCATCAATCTCATTCACGACATCGATCTGCTTCGTTTTCTCTTTGGCGAAATCGAGAGCGTGCAGGCGGTGATTTCCAATGCGCGGCGCGGCTTCGCAGTGGAGGATACGAGCGCCGTGCTATGCAAGTTTCGCAACGGGGCGGTCGGTACTCTGAGTGTCTCGGACACGGCTGCAGCGCCGTGGAACTGGGACCTCGCGGCCGGTGAGGCAGAGCGCTTCCCGCGGCAGGACGTGAATTCCTATTATCTTTCCGGCACTGATGCATCGCTTACGCTGCCGCGCCTCGAGATCTGGGAATACCGCCATGGGCGAGGATGGCATGACCCACTTACTATGGAGCGCACCGCGCTCCACTTGGGATGCCCCTATGTGGAGCAGTGGCGCCACTTCAGAGCCGTGATCGAAGGCAAGGAGCCGCCAGTTTGCGTTGCGATCGATGGACTGCGCACGCTGGAAGCGACGCTGGCCGTTCACGCGGCAGCCGAATCCGGTCTCCCGGTGCAGATGAACCGGTTACTACCGTTGCGTCGAGGACAATTTTGAGACCTTTGTCCAAATCTATGACGAGCATTTCTCCCGGCAATACGGATTCTGGCGGCCCTATGTCGAGCAAGTGATCTATCGCTATCTCGATTGCGGTAATCTGCACACCGGCTTTGCCCGCGTGAAATGTAAAGACTGCGGCCACGAATACCTCCTTGCATTCTCCTGCATGTATCGCTGCTTTCGACTGGTAATCGATAAACTTTTCGCGCTTTGATTCTGTTTAGTTGTAGGTGGAGAGTTTTTCGGCCACGCGCCGGTCGTCCATTTTGCCCGCGAAGATATCCCGCGGGATCTGCATGAATTTTCGTGAACTTACCCTTATCATACCCCACGGCTTGCGGCAACATTTCTGTTCTTTCACTGTTGTCATGAGGCTATAGAGTTTTTTTCTTCACCAGGGGTGTATGAAATTCGTGAATAACCCTTTGCAACAAAGACGGACCTCT
>JBDRNF010000267.1:0-2747 GCA_043811435.1 Pseudomonadota bacterium | reverse complement strand
AGTTCGGCGAAGCGGGCGTCGATGCGGGTGGTCATGTTGCGGCGTTCGCTGTGCTATGCCTCTCCCCGACGGGGAGAGGTGCAGGAAGCGGCGGCGCTCGCTCATACCTTCTTCCCCGCCAGAATTTCCGCCACTTGCGGGATGTCCTTGTCGCCGCGGCCGGAGAGGTTGACCACCATCAAATGATCTTTCGGCCGCGCCGGCGCCAGCTCCAGGACCTTGGCGATGGCGTGCGCCGATTCCAGTGCGGGGATGATGCCTTCCTGGCGCGACAGCAGCCGGAACGCGGCCAGCGCCTCGTCATCGGTGGCGCTGAGATAGGTGACGCGCCCGGTCTCGTAGAGCCAGGAATGCTCCGGGCCGATCCCCGGATAATCCAGTCCCGCTGAAATCGAATGCGCGTCCTGGATCTGGCCGTCATCGTCCATCAGGAGATAGGTGCGGTTGCCGTGAAGCACGCCGGCCCTGCCGCCCGCGATCGAGGCTGCGTGCAGTTGCGTCAGGCCATGACCCGCCGCCTCGACGCCGAAGATCTCCACGCTGGGGTCGTCGAGAAACGGATGAAACAGCCCGATGGCGTTGGAGCCGCCGCCGATGCAGGCGACCAGCGAATCCGGCAGCCGGCCTTCGGCCTCCTGCATCTGAGCGCGGGTCTCGATGCCGATGATCGACTGGAAGTCGCGCACCATCATCGGATAGGGATGCGGGCCGGCGACGGTGCCGATGCAGTAAAACGTATCGTGCACGTTGGTGACCCAGTCGCGCAGCGCCTCGTTCATCGCATCCTTCAGGGTGCGCGTGCCGGACTGCACCGGGACGACCTTGGCGCCCAGCATTTCCATCCGGAACACATTGGGCGCCTGACGCGCGACGTCGACCGCGCCCATATAGACGATGCATTCGAGGCCGAACCGCGCGCACAAAGTGGCGGTGGCAACACCGTGCTGGCCGGCGCCGGTCTCGGCGATGATGCGCTTCTTGCCCATCCGGCGCGCCACCATGATCTGGCCGAGCACATTGTTGACCTTGTGCGAGCCGGTATGGTTGAGCTCCTCGCGCTTGAAGTAGATCCTGGCGCCGCCGAGATGCTCCGTCAGCCGTTCGGCAAAATACAGCGGCGACGGCCGGCCGACATAATGCTTGAGATAGCCGTCCATTTCGGCGTGGAACGCCGGATCGGCCTTGGCGGCGGCGTAGGCCTTTTCCAGTTCGAGGATCAGCGGCATCAGCGTTTCCGCGACGAAGCGGCCGCCGAACTTGCCGAAATGCCCGGTGTCGTCGGGGCCGCTGCGGAAGGAATTGGGAAGATTGGGATTCATTTTTGCCCTTCGTCATGGCCGGGCTTGACCCGGCCATCCACGCCTTACTTGCTTCGAGTTTCAGCAGACGTGGATGCCCGGGACAAGCCCGGGCATGACGCTGCTGTTGCTATAGCGATCATCATCTGCCCGCTGCAGCCGCGAGGGTCGAATTATTTTCAATCGCGCGCGCGGCGCGAATGAAATGGCGGATCATCTCGGGATCCTTGAGGCCGGGCGTGCGCTCGACGCCGGAGGAAACATCGACGCCGCCGGCGCGGGTGACGCGCACGGCTTCCGCGACATTGCCGGCATGCAGGCCGCCCGAGACCATGAACGGCAGTTTGAGATCGAGATTTTCCAGCACATGCCAGTCGAACACCGCGCCCAGGCCGCCCGGACGCGTGGCGTCTTTGGGGGCGCGGGCATCGAACAGGATGCGATCGGCGACCGCGGCATAGCCCGGCAGCGGGGCCAGATCGGCCACAGTCGCAACCGCGATCGCCTTCATGACCGGCAAACCCAGGGCTCGCTTGATGTCGCGCAGCCGCGCCACGGTTTCCTGGCCGTGCACCTGCAAAATATCCGGCCGCAGCGCCTCGACGATATTGGCGAGCGTGGCGTCGTCGGCATCGACCGTGAGCGCCACCTTGACAGCGCGCCCCCTGGCCTGTTGGCCGAGGTCGCGCGCGGTCTCGAGGCTGATGTGCCGGGGCGAGGGCGGAAAGAACACGAACCCGACCATATCCGCGCCGGCCTGCAGCGCGACGTCGAGCGTCTCGCGCGTGGACAGGCCGCAGATTTTGACGGTCAGGGACATGGTTTCAAAGCAAATTGGTTTCAAGGCACGGATACGGGCCGCAACGACAGGCTTGGCCAGGGAAGCGGACGGGGCGGGTTCTACAACGTCGCGCCCTGCTTGTCTCGCTCGCCGGACCCGAAGTGGCCGCCCTGCGTCAGTGCGGACAGGCGCGGCACGTCGTCGCGCGCAGCCGCGGCACCCGCGCGCCAATCGGCCAGTTGGGCCCGCGCCGCCCGGGCGTCGGCCTCGTGACGGCGCGCAGCGCGCCGCCAATGGCGCTGCCGGAACCAGGTCGCCGTGCCGCCCGCCACCACGCCGAGGATCGCCACCACGATGATGACCACGAACAACGGCAGCGTCACCCCGACCGTCGGAAAGGCGGAATTGAACGGATCGAACGACACCGTCACCAGATGACGGTTGGCGACCGCAAAGATCACGAAGAACAGGCCCAGCGGAATCAGCAGCAGAGCGGAGAAGAATTTTCTCATGGTCATCTCTCGCTTGACGGAAGCTGGTCTGTGTCTCCCGCCACAATCGGCGGACCGAGCGCCGATGCGCGTGCGACGCTTACGCGCCGGCCTCGGAAGTTGCGCCCTCGCGGTTCAGCCGTTCGCGCATTTCCTTGCCGGTCTTGAAGAACGGAA
>JBDRNF010000266.1:0-4467 GCA_043811435.1 Pseudomonadota bacterium | reverse complement strand
CCGGCATCACGCTGTCGGGCGTGTCGAAGACCTACCGGTCGCGCGATGGCGACGTGGTGTCGCTGCGGCCGCTGGATTTCCATATCAATGCCGGCGAGTTCTTTGTCGTGGTCGGTCCATCCGGCTGCGGCAAGTCCACGCTGCTGAAAATGATCTCCGGCCTGCTGGCGCCCTCGACCGGCGAGGTGTTCGTCGAGGGCGAGGCGGTGACGAAGCCGCATGGCAATGTCGGCATCGTGTTCCAGAATTCGCTGCTGCTGCCATGGCGCAACATCCTGGCCAACGTCATGCTGCCGATCGACATGAAGGGCCTGCCACGCGACAAATATCTGCCGCGGGCCAGGGACCTGCTGAGGATGGTCGGCCTCGAAGGCTTCGAGAAGAAGTTGCCGTGGCAATTGTCCGGCGGCATGCAGCAGCGGGCGTCGATCTGCCGGGCGCTGGTGCATGACCCCAAGATCATGCTGATGGACGAGCCGTTCGGCGCGCTCGACGCCATGACGCGCGAGCGAATGAATGTCGAGTTGATGCGGATCCAGCGCGAGACCGGCAAGACCGTGCTCCTGATCACGCATTCGATACCGGAAGCCGTGTTCCTCGCCGACCGCGTGCTGGTCATGACCGAACGGCCGGGCTCGATCGCGGCGATCTATGACGTGCCGCTGCCGCGGCCGCGCTCGCTCGACGCCATGGCCGATCCTGTGTTCACCGAACTGGTGCAGCGCATCCGCAAGCATTTCTTCACCCAGAGCACGCTGGACTAAAAGGAAACGCCATGCCGCCACGTATCGCCGTGCGGGATATTTCATTCTTTGAACGGCCGATCCCGTTCGTAAAGCCGTTCCGGTTCGGCAGCGTGGTCATCACCTCGTCCGTGCAGGTCTTCGTGCGCGCCGAAATCGAGATCGAAGGCAAGGGTATCGCAATCGGCGCCGGGGCCGAAATGATGGCTGCGAAATGGTTCGACAAGCGCGCGCATCTTTCGCCGCAACAAACCATCGAGGGCTTGCGTCGGTCGCTGGCGATCGCGCGCGCGCTTTATCTGGCGCGATCCGGCTTCGACACCGCGTTCGGGCACCACGCCGCCGTCATTGCGGCGCAGGTCGAGGCCTGCGCGCGAGAGGATATCCCGCCGCTCGCCGCCGGTTTCGGGCCGGCGGAAATCGACAAGGCTATCCTGGATGCGCTGCTGCGCGGAAAGGCAATGAATTTCTTCGACGGCATGGCGCAAAATATCGCCGGGATCGATGCACGGCTGTCGCCTGATCTCGGCGATACCGACATCGCGCAATTTCTCGGCGGGCGCCAGCGGCTGGAGCGCGTCGCGGTGAGGCATACCGTGGGTATGGACGACCAGATCGAAGGCGAGGGCGGCGTCGCCGATATCAACGAAAATGCCGGCGCCCGCTATTTCAAGCTCAAGCTCAACGGCGATCCCGACGCCGACGCGGCGCGGCTGATCCGGATCGGAAATGAACTGGCCACGCTGCCGCATGATTACAGCGTCACGCTCGATGCCAACGAGCAGTATGCCGATCTCGTTGCACTCGGCGCGCTGGTCGAGCGTCTCGACCGCGACGCGGCGCTACAGCCGATCGCGACAAAGTTGCTCTATATCGAGCAGCCGATGCCGCGCGACAGTTTCCGGCAGTCGCCGCTCGGGGCGCTCTCGCGGCGCGACATCATCATCGACGAGGCCGACGATTCCTATGGCGCCTTCCCGGCCGCCCGTGCGCTCGGCTATCGCGGCATCTCCTCGAAATCCTGCAAGGGAATCTACAAGTCGATCGTCAACGCCACCCGCGCCGCCAAATGGAGCGCAGGGGGCGAGCGGTTCTTCATCTCGGGCGAGGACCTGACCTGCCAGGCCGGCCTCGGCGTGCAGCAGGATCTGGCGCTTGGCGCGCTGATCGGCGTCACCCATGCCGAGCGCAACGGCCATCATTATGTCGACGGTTTTGCCGATACCCCTGCGGCCGAGGCGGAACGGTTCCTGTCGGCGCATCCCGATCTCTACAGGCGCGCCGGCGAAACGATCCGGCTGTCGATCCATGACGGCGATCTCCTGACGGGGTCGCTGACGGCGCCGGGCTTTGCCTCGAAAGTTCATCCGGAGTGGACGGCGCTGTCGCCGCTTCAACAATCAAAAGCAAGAACCCTGCAGGAGCAATCGATATGACGACGCACCGCCTCGGCGTGATCATGAACGGTGTCACCGGCCGCATGGGGCTCAACCAGCATCTGATCCGCTCGATCGTCGCGATCCGCGATGCCGGCGGCGTGCGCTTGAGCAATGGCGACCGCATGATGCCGGATCCGATTCTGGTGGGCCGTGACGCGGAGAAAATCGAAGGGCTGGCGAAGCGCTTCAATGTGACGCGCTGGACCACCGACCTCGACGCCGCGCTGCGGGACGAGAGCGACACCATCTTCTTCGACGCCGCAACCACCCAGGCGCGGCCGTCGCTGCTGACCAGGGCGATCAACGCCGGCAAGCACGTCTATTGCGAGAAGCCGATCGCGACCAACCTCGACGAGGCCGTGGAGGTGCTGAAGCTCGCCGCCGCCAGGGGCGTCAAGCACGGCACCGTGCAGGACAAGCTGTTCCTGCCGGGCCTGAAGAAACTCGCCTTCCTGCGCGATTCCGGCTTCTTCGGCCGCATCACCGCGGTGCGCGGCGAATTCGGCTACTGGGTGTTCGAAGGCGACTGGCAGGAGGCGCAACGGCCGTCGTGGAATTATCGCAGCGAGGACGGCGGCGGCATCATCCTGGACATGGTTTGCCACTGGCGCTACGTGCTCGACAATCTGTTCGGCGAGGTCGAAAGCGTCAGCTGCCTCGGCACCACCGATATTCCCGACCGCTGGGACGAGAAGGGCCAGAAGTACAAGGCGACGGCGGATGATTCCGCCTACGCCACCTTCAAGCTCAGGGGCGGCGTCATCGCGCATATCAACATGTCCTGGGTGACGCGGGTCTACCGCGACGACCTCGTCACCTTCCAGGTCGACGGCGTCAACGGTTCGGCGGTGGCGGGGCTTTCGGATTGCGTGATCCAGGCTCGCCAGGCGACGCCGCGGCCGCTGTGGAATCCGGATGAGAAGCGCACCCACGACTTTTATGGCGATTGGCAGAAGCTGCCGGAGAACACCACCTACGACAACGGTTTCAAGGAGCAGTGGGAGATGTTCATCCGCCATGTCTGCGAGGATGCGCCGTACAAGTATACGCTGCTGGAGGGCGCCAAGGGCGTGCAGCTCGCCGAATGCGCGCTGCAGAGCTGGCGCGAGCGGCGCTGGGTCGACGTCGCGCCGATTGGGGTGTGAGGAGGGATCATGAACAGACCGGTTATGCCCGTTTCGTCATATCAGCTGAAACTGCCTGCCGTCGGCGGCCTGATCGAGAACTATCGCCTCGCGGCCTCGCGAACCTTTCCCGCCAAACTGGAGGGCACGCTGAACCGCGTGGCATTCTCCGCGGCGCATGTGGTGGCCGATCCGCTCGCCGACGTCGATCCGTGGCTCAATTCAGCGGTCGACTGGGACCGCACCATTGCGTTCCGCGAGCATATCTGGGACCTCGGCCTCGGCGTTGCCGAAGCCATGGACACAGCGCAGCGTGGCATGGGGCTGGACTGGCCGACCTCGCTGGAGTTGATCCAGCGCTCGGTGCGCGCGGCGAAGGCGAGGGGCGGTGCGCTGGTGTTTTCCGGCGCCGGCACCGATCACCTCGCGGTGGAGGATGCCAAGTCGATCGACGACGTCATCCGCGCCTATGAGGAGCAGATCGCGGCGATCGAAAAAGCCGGCGGACGCATCATCCTGATGGCCTCGCGCGCACTGGCAAAGCTCGGCCGCAGCGCCGACGACTATGCCAGGGTCTACAATCGCGTGCTGTCGCAGGTCCGCGAGCCCGTCATCATCCACTGGCTCGGCGACATGTTCGATCCGGCACTGGCGAATTACTGGGGCACCAACAGCCTCGACACCGCGATGGATATCGCGGTCGGCATCATCAACGCCAACGCCGCCAAGGTCGACGGCGTCAAGGTCTCGCTGCTCGACAAGCAGCGCGAAATCGACATGCGCCGCCGGCTCGACAAGTCCGTGAAGATGTATACCGGCGACGATTTCAATTACGCCGAACTGATCGCCGGCGACGACAAGGGTTTTTCCCACGCGCTGCTCGGCATCTTCGACGCCATCGCCCCGGCGGCGTCCTACGCGCTGTCGCGTCTCGCGGCCGGTAACGAGGCCGGTTTTCACGACGTGCTGGGGCCCACCGTGCCGCTGTCGCGCCACATCTTCAAGGCGCCGACCCGTTTCTACAAGACCGGCATCGTGTTCATGGCCTATCTCAACGGCCATCAGGACCACTTTACGATGGTGGGCGGGCAGGAGAGCACGCGCTCGACGCTGCATCTCGCCGAGCTGTTCCGGCTGGCGGACCGGGCGGGATTGCTTTCC
>JBDRNF010000265.1:0-23382 GCA_043811435.1 Pseudomonadota bacterium | reverse complement strand
AATTAACCACGCCGGTGCGGCACGCGCGGTGCGCCCCCTCTCCCGCACTTGCGGGGGCGGGCTGGGGTGGGGGAACGGCTGGCGCCGGCGGTCTGCGGCGGCCCCCCCCCCCGCCCGCCCCCCCCCCCGGGGGGGGGGGGGGGGCGGGGGCGGGCCCCGCCGCAGACCTCCGGCGCCAGCCGGTCCCCCACCCCAGCCCTCCCCCGCAAGTGCGGGAGAGGGGGCGCACCGCGCGTGCCGCACCGGCGTGGTTAATTCCCGTCATTTGACACCATCGAACCGTGCGCGTTACGACACACCGTTATGTTGACAGCTCGCACTAGCGCGGACTGTCAACGCCGGTAGATCGGGCGCCCCTCATGTCCTTCAACACCTTCGGCCACATGTTCCGGGTCACGACCTTCGGCGAAAGCCACGGGATCGCGATCGGCTGCGTGGTCGACGGCTGTCCGCCGCTGCTGCCGCTGACCAACGAGGACATCCAGCTCGATCTCGATCGCCGCCGTCCGGGACAATCGCGCTTCACCACCCAGCGCCAGGAGCCCGACACCGTCAAGATTCTGTCCGGCGTGATGGCGCATCCGGAGACCGGCGTGCAGGTGACGACCGGCACCCCGATCGCGCTGTTGATCGAGAACACCGACCAGCGCTCCAAGGATTATTCCGAGATCAAGGACAAGTTTCGCCCCGGCCATGCCGACTTCACCTATGAGGCGAAATACGGCCTGCGCGATTACCGCGGCGGCGGGCGCTCCTCGGCGCGCGAAACTGCCACCCGCGTCGCCGCCGGCGCCATCGCGCGCAAGATTTTGCCCGGCGTCACCGTGCGCGGCGCGCTGGTGCAGATGGGCCCGCACAAGATCGACCGCGCCAAATGGGACTGGGCCGAGATCGCGCGCAACCCGTTCAACTGCCCCGACAAGGACAAGGCCGCATTCTTCGAGGACTATCTCGACGGCATCCGCAAGAGCGGCTCGTCGATCGGCGCCGTGATCGAGATCGTCGCCGAAGGCGTGCCGGCGGGCCTCGGCGCGCCGATCTACGCCAAGCTCGACGCTGAACTCGCGGCCGCGCTGATGAGCATCAACGCCGTCAAGGGCGTCGAGATCGGCGCCGGTTTCGGCGCCGCCGAACTATCCGGCGAGGAGAACGCCGACGAGATGCGCACCGGCAACAACGGCACCCGCTTTCTCTCCAACAACGCCGGCGGCGTGCTCGGCGGCATCTCCACCGGCCAGCCGGTGGTGGCGCGCTTCGCCGTCAAGCCGACCTCGTCGATCCTGTCGCCGCGCCAGACCGTCGACCGCAGCGGCCACGACACCGACATCATGACCAAAGGCCGCCACGACCCCTGCGTCGGCATCCGCGCGGTCCCGGTCGGCGAAGCCATGATGGCCTGCGTGCTGGCGGATCATTTTCTGCGGCACCGCGGGCAGGTGGGCGGGTAGGGCGGATTACGCTCCGGCTAATCCACCGCCCGGTTACAGTGACCGTAGAATGTATATGGTGAGCAGTTGCATTCCAATCAACACGAAGAAAGCAGCCCACCACAACGCTACTTGACGGCGGCGGCGATAACATCGCTCGGAAAGAGACTTTGAGAAAAGTGCGGTCGTTGACAGTCGCATCCAACGTGTGAAGCCCACGTCGTTCGCATGATCTTCGGTCCATTCTTCACCGAACTTCTGCTGCTGATATGCGGCGACAAAACAGACCGCAAAGATAGCAACCGTAAGAGCGAATCCGAGGATGGTAATCATTGTCTTCATCGTTCACCAGCACCCTGACCTGACTAGCCCGCGGAAATCGCGATGGTCCACCTGCCCAGATTGCAGCCGATCGTGGCGCAAATGCTGACGGAACAAGTGTAGACGGGCTTTATCTATCTCCTGGAGAAGATTTGGGATCGGTCAGCAACAAATCCCTGATCGAAAGTTCTCCAAGTTTGCTGCGAGCATCGGCGCAATCCGAATTTACAACAGGATTTTCTTCAATGGCCCTGCCATACCAATATTTGGCCGCATCCAGTTCGCCAAGAGCTTCGTAACATTGCGCGATTCGTTTTCCGAGGTGGCCACCATCCAGTGATGTATCCCCGTCGCTCATAAAATAGTAAATCCTGAGCGCATCCGCATACCTGCCGTTCTCAACCAGGCGAATAGCTGAAAGCTCCAAATTATTGAAATCGCACTGCGTCATGAATTTTCGCGTGCCTTCATTTCAATTTAAACCTCTCCTTGATGGCACGCATTTCCTCACCAGTCAGCAGCCAAGCATCAGCGCGCACTGGAAGATAAGCGACCAGCGCGCCTATTTCATCTCCATTCTTTGGATTCTTCCAAACAAACTCGTAGGCTCGATCATGGCGCTCAATTCGCTGCGGGCCAGTAAACTTTGTTGGATCTAGTCCGTGCCTAACGCATTCGTTCACGAATTCGACCTTTGCCATATCCTGTGCACTAGCTTCGTTTCTCAGGGAGAAAACGATAATCTCATACAAAGTTAAGGCGGCGATTATGGCAAATAGCGATCTGACCGCCCACGAGGATATTCGCATTAGTCGTTTCATCTCGTAGGAATCCGTTCCGTGCCCGATCGATTGTGATTTCGATCGCGTGCGCCCGTCAAGGTCTGGACATTGCGGTGACAGTGCACTTGGCTTTTCGCTTGATGGCCTATCCAATCGGTCCTTGCATTCCCATACATTAATTCATATAATTAGATATGACTGAAACGAAGCCCCGGTTGGTGGTTTGGATCGGTTCCTGCCGCCGCGACATGCAGGCGATGCCCCGGGATGTCCGGCGCAGCTTTGGTGTGGCCCTCTATGCCGTCCAGATCGGCGTGACGCCGCCGATCGCAAAGGTGCTCAAGGGGTTTGGCGGGGCGGGCGTGCTCGAGTTGATCGAGGATGACGCAGGCGGAACGTACCGGGCGGTCTACACCGTAAGCTATTCGAGTGCGGTTTATGTGCTGCACGTCTTTCAGAAAAAATCGAAGCGAGGCAAGGAGACGTCGCAGCGCGATATCGATCTGATCAGGGAGCGGCTGAAACGCGCCGGCGAAATACATAAGTTGAAGATGACGGAGAACAAGCCATGAAACGCAAACCTGATTTTGAAGAGAGCAGCGGCAATGTCTTTGCCGACCTTGGCTTTCGGAATTCCAAGCAGGAAATGCTGAAGGCCAGGCTCACCGTGGAGATTTACAAACTGCTCACGAAACGTGGGATCACGCAAAGTGAAGCGGCGAAGTTGCTCGGCACCACTCAGGCGCAAGTCTCCGCGCTGATGCGTTGCCGGCCGGTGTCGGTATCGGTCGGCCGGTTGATGGAGTTTCTGAACGTGCTGGGTCAGGACATCGAAGTGACTGTGAAGCCCGCGGGGCGGCGCAAAGCCGGCGACATGTCGGTTGTCGTACGTGCATGATTGAGGGAGCGTCATTGCGTTTGGTACCCTGCGGCCGTCACCCGGCACTATTCCATCTTCGCGCGTTCTGAGAAATGCCCAAGCGCCAACCCACGCCGGAGCAGCGGTCCTGGACGCCAACGCAGAACCGGCCGGGTTGTCGCCGAAACGCTGCGCCGGGCGGCGTCCATCGCGGGTTTTTCGATCCAGCGATAGGTCAGGGCGGCGACGGGCACGACGAGGACGACGGAAAGGATGAGCGCCGGCAGCAGCGCCTGCTCCGGCGTGCCCAGCAGCATCAGCTTCTCGTCATTGTGCCAGGTCACCAGATCGAGCCTGGCCTTCTGGGCGATGAAGGAGGCGCCCATCTTCATCACGTGGAAGATGAAGGTGTGGATCATGTAGATCGAGTACGACCACAGGCCGAGCTTCTGCAGCGCCGAACTCTTCAGCAGGTTCGAGATGGCGCCCTGGTCGAACGAAAATACGTAGATCACAATCATGGCCGCCAGCGGAAACGCAAACTGCCATCCGCCCGATGGTGTCGTCACCGCGAAGGCGATGACCAGGGCCAGACAGCCGGCTTCCAGAAGGCTCGGCGCCAGCAGCCGTCGGCTGGAACGCTGGCGCAAATCATATACCAGGCAGCCCGCGAAGAAGCTGAAGCAGGCCCGCAGCATGCCCCAATCGTGCGAGACGAACAGCGTGTCCGGCGAGACCGCGTACAGCAGCAGTCCGGCCGCCACGCAGAGGCCGAGAAAGACGTCGTATTTCCGGCGCGGGAACAGCAGTACCACGACCGCGAACAGGATCGAGACGTAGAATTCGAGCGCCGCACTCCAGGCTGGCCCGTTCCAGCTCAGGCCCCAATGCAAACCGAACGACTGCAGAAACAGAAAGTTGGTGGCGAGTTCCCAGAGCGAATGTCCCTGGGCGAAGGCCTGCGCATGCAGCTCGAAAGAGGTATCGGCACGGCTGAAGATCAGCTTGGCCAGTTCGAAGCCAACGAACAGCACCAGAACAGTGACATGCAGCGGCCAGAGCCGGGCAAGCCGCGTGACGGCGAAACGGAGGCCCTCTGCGCCATGGTTAAGACGCTGGCCATAGGCGTGACAAAGCACGAATCCGGATAGCGCGAAGAACATGTCGACGCAGAATTGCAGGTTGGCGAACGCGCCGACATCCTTGAGCGCATGGTAAATCGGGATATGGAACAGGACCACAAGCAGGGCACAGACGCCGCGCAGCGCGTCCAGGGCCTCGAATCGACCGGAAATCGGGCCTGTCTGTCCCAGCATGTTACATCTCTCCATATGCCCATGGTTTGCCCCCCTCCATGAGCAAGACCGGGGCCATCCTTCCGATCGTCATTGCGAGCCAACGGGTCGCGCGAACGCGCGCCCGATGACAGGCTCCGCGAAGCAATCCAGCTTTCCTTTTTTGTCGCGCCATGGATTGCTTCGTCGCAAATGCTCCTCGCAATGACGGCAAGCGCTCGTATCGTCTTGACGACCCGGAAACTTGCGCCGCAAATGCCGGGATCATGAACGTGCCGGAATTGCAGAGAATTACCGACTGGCTGATCGACGGCGCGCGCTCGGCGGGCAGCCCGACCCGGATGATGGCGGAAATCTGCGAGCGCCTGGTGGCGGCGGGCCTGCCGCTGTGGCGGGTGGGCGTTTTCGTCCGCACGCTGCATCCCGACATCTACGGCCGCAATTTCATCTGGCGGCCCGGCGCCGAGGTCGAAACCGGCACGGTGGATTTCAACATTCTGAGCGACCCGGCATTCACCGGCAGTCCGCTGATGATCGTGTTCACCGAAGGCAAGGAGGTTCGCGGCCGGCTGGAGGACCTGCAGGACGGGCGCTTTTCGATCTTCGACGATTTGCGCGCCGAGGGCGTCACCGATTACATCGCGTTGCCGCTGCATTTTACCGACGGTCTCAGTCACGCGTCGAGCTGGACCACCAAACAGCCCGGCGGCTTCACCGATCAGCAATTGGCCGCGCTGCGCGCGCTGGTGCCGGCGCTGGCGCGGGTCATCGAGATCATCCAGTGGCGCCGCACTTCATCGCTGCTGCTCGACACCTATGTCGGCAACCGCGCCGGCGAGCGGATCCTGAAAGGCCAGATTCGCCGCGGCCACACCGACACCATGGATGCCGCGATCTGGCTGTCGGATCTGCGCGGCTTTACCGCATTGTCGGACCGGCTGCCGGCCGAGACCGTGGTCGACATCCTCAACAGCTATTTCGACTGCCAGGTGGCCGCGATCAGGGACCATGGCGGCGAAGTGCTGAAGTTCATGGGCGACGGGCTGCTCGCGGTGTTTCCGATCGACGAATATGTCGGCGACGTCAGGCAGGTGTGCGCTCACGTGCTGGACGCCGCGCGCGAATCCCGCGCCAGCGTCGAGGCGATGCACTATCCGATCGGCGAGACCGTCGAGCGCTTCCGCTTCGGCGTGGCGCTGCATGTCGGACGAATCCTGTACGGCAATATCGGCGGCGGCAACCGGCTCGATTTCACCTGCATCGGTCCCGCCGTCAATCTGGCGGCAAGGCTGGAAAAGATCGCGGGCAAGCTCAACCGCACCGTGGTGGCCTCGGCCGGGTTCGCCGATATCTGCACCGGCGGCTGGGACGACCTCGGCGAGTTTCCGATCGCGGGATTTTCGAAAGCCGAGCGCGTCTACGGCCTGCTGGATGAGACGGCGCCGAATTAGCCAACTACACGCCGACTCGTAGCCCGGATGCAGCGAAAGGTCGGCGCGGAGCGCCGCCCGAGAGCGCAATCCGGGAACGTATCCGGCGGTGGCCCCGGATTGCGCGGATCCTGTCAGCGCTTCGCGCCGACATGCTCCGCTCCATCCGGGCTACGGGCATGGAGATTGCCCTTCATTCCTCAGGCTCCGTCGTGAACAGCAGCGGGTAGCCCTTGGCGCGGCCGGCGTCGGTGGCGCGCGTCGCCTTGGTCTCGGCCACGTCCCTGGTGAAGACGGCAACCACGCAGACGCCGCGCCGGTGCGCCGTGATCATGACCTTGTGCGCCTGGTCCTCGGTCATGCGGAATTCGGCCTTCAGCACCGTGACGACGAATTCGCGCGGCGTAAAATCGTCGTTGACCAGGATCACCTTGTGCAGCCGAGGCCGCTCGGTCCTGGTTTTGACTTTCGTCTTCGGCTTGACGACGGTATCGATCATTCGGGCCTGCGCTCACGACGGCGCCGCGATCCGTTGGCGCGGCACTCCGAAAGGCGCGGGGACATCGTTTGATCGCCGCGACTGACGGCCGTCTCGATCAGTTTACAGGCTCCCGGCCGCTCCGGGAACCGGGGATTTGCGACAGCTTCGGGTCGCTGCAGCGGCGGCGCGGTGTGCAAATTGAGGAAGCCCCGAAATAAGGCAACCATCCGGCTAACCCGCGACCGGCTAACCTGAAAGTGTAGGGACAATCCATGTTCCTGCTTTTCGCGCCGCAGTTTGCGTGTCACCATCTTCGCTGACGACGGGAGGGCCGCTGATGCGCTGGTGTGTCTCGATCGCGGCGGTGCTTGTCGCAGGCGCCATGGCCGGAGGTGACGTGGCGGGAATCGCCGCGCCGAACCCCATCAACCAGTTCGGCCTTCACCTGGCCGGGAAAGAGCCCGATCCGTCCGTCGACGTCGAACTGGTGCTCGCGGTCGATGTTTCCTATTCGATGGACATGGACGAGCTTGCACTTCAGCGCGAAGGCTACGCGCAGGCCATCATCTCCAAGGAGTTCCTGCAGGCGCTGAAGAGCGGACCGAACGGCAAGATTTCCGTGACCTACTTCGAATGGGCGGCATCGAACGACCAGAAGCTCATCATGCCCTGGCGGGTGATCGACGGCCCTGAATCCGCCGATGCCGTCGCCGCCGAGATTCTGAAAACGCCGATCCGCCGGGCATCGCGCACCTCGATCTCGGGGGCGATCAATTTCGCCATGCCGCTGTTCGACGAGAACCCGCGCCGGGGCATCCGGCGCGTGATCGATATTTCCGGCGACGGCCCCAACAACAACGGTTCGCCGGTCGCGGTCGCGCGCGATGCCGCGGTGGAGAAGGGAATTGTCATCAACGGCCTGCCGATCATGGTGAAGGAACTGTCCTATTCGACGATGGACATCGGCAACCTCGATTTCTACTACGAGGACTGCGTCATCGGCGGGCCGGGCTCCTTCGTGGTGGCGATCAAGGACCGCGACAAGTTCAAGGAGGCGATCCGCACCAAGCTGGTCCTGGAGGTCGCCGGGCGGACGCCCGAGCGCCCGGTCGTCCCGGCAGCGACAAAGGAACCGCGGGTGAACTGCATGGTCGGCGAGAAGATCTGGCAGGAGAGGTGGGGACGGTGAGTTCTCTTACCCTCCCCTGGATGGGGAGGGTCGTTACGCATTACGCGAAGCGAAATGCGTAACGGGGTGGGGTGACGGTCTCTCGTCGTCGACAGTGGCGCGATTCAGCAACTGCTCGGCGGTTCAGATCATATGCATCTCACCCGTGGATAGATCACCCCACCCCGCCGCGCGTTGCACGCGCGTCGACCCAAGAGCGAGCTTCGCTCGTCTCGCCCCCCTCCAGGGGGGAGTTATATACTTGACAAAAGTTCTTCCGGGCGGCAAAAGCGCGACCGCCCCTGGTAGAGGGGATGGCGCGCCCGTTTCAAATGAGGCCCAGTTTTCTGCACTTTCTTTCAGTGGCCTCTCCTACTGCGACGACGAGGTCATGCATTTGCTGGAGAACCCCAATAGCGGGCTTGCCGCGCAAAACATCGATGCCCTCGATAAATACCGTCGCGGAGACGTTTGCATCGTAGTTGACGTGTTCCTTGGGGTCGGTTCTGAGCAACAGCAGCTCATTTTTCGTTGCGTTCCAATTGGGGCTGCCGGTACTCATCTTAACTCTCGTGATTGCGTAGAACCCGGCGGGACTTACGCCTTTGGCACGCTGCTCCGGGGTGGGTCGAAACTTACTCGCGTAGGGATGATCCGCAGTCGGGATGATTCTCAGGAAAGCTCTCCCGGCGGCCATAGGAACCAAAGCGAAGTGCTTCTTGGCATTACACAGCTCGTTCAATGCCCAGAGGGGGTCATTCCCTCCCTTGTAAGCGTTGCAACTCCGAAACAGCGCGATGATTTCCGTAGGCAAATCCTTGCAGCATCCGGCCACCTTCGCGGACCAAAACGGCTCGCTTTTCGCGAAGGGAAAGGTGATGTGCTTGAGGGATTTGCTTTTAGCGGCAACGGCGCAAGCGTACCCGCATTGATCGAGCACTGCTCTGAGATTACTCACTGCGTCAAACAAAATGCTCGGGAGATTGTCTGGGAGGCTCCGGCTGAATCTGATCTTATGCAGTTGATGGAATCCATCTGTATCCATCTCGACGAAGTAGGTCCATGTGTTATCGTCAGTGAAGGAGACGATATGTCTTTCCAGATCGTCGATGTGATGCTTTGCTCGCTCGATGGTTCGTTTAGCGCTTTCGAAGTGGTCGATCATGGCTAAGAGCTCTATCGAAGGTACAAAGCGTCTGATGGGTGCTCTCGTGCGCATGAAACCCAAGCCGCATGAGGAAATGAAAGTTGGCAAGAAGGCGCGGCCGAAAAAAAAGACCACGAAGCAGAAAAATTCAAAATCCTAATTTCTTCGTACCGGATACGGAGTGTCGACTAGTCTTTCGTTCAGAAGATTGCGTAACCCCCCAAGTACATTGGGCGAAACAGAGAATACAATCGGACGTGAAATACCGATGTGAACTGCCAGAATCACTTCCTGCGCAGTTCTACCCGAAGCCAAGCCAAACTGAATTGCAGTTGTGGCCCCTGCATTCACAATGGCTTCGCCAGAAGCTTCTTTCAATCCTCCACTTTTTTCGGCGATGAATTGTGCGAGGGTAAGAAGGTTTGCCGCCATATCTGGGAGATTGTTCGCAGCGCACCAGAAGTGATGCGACTTTCCATCCTCTGTTGTAATCTCGAACGAGCCGAGACTGCCATCTGAATTTGTGCCGCCGTTCTCGATCCGTTTGATCTTTGTGTCGGGACCTAGTTCACGTTCAACCATTTCGCTTCCTCCAAGCCAAGAACCGCCTCACCGCCTGTTTGCGGTTCTCAACCTTAGTTGGTCGGCCGATACGTCAGGCGCTTGCCCTCGATACCCTTGAGAGCATTTGCCGCCCGTTCCCCATCCGTGACGCCAAGGCTGGAACGATTGTTGTAGTGGAAATCAAACTCCGCTAGATAGCGCTTCAAGTGGGCTTCGTTGACGTGGTGGTAAACGCCCGTGGTACCGCGCTTGAGAATTGAAAAATAGCCTTCGACCGTGTTGCTATAGGCGTCGCCGCGAACGTATTCACCAATGCCGTGGTCAACCATTTCGTGCCGCGCGAACTCTTTGCCAACGCCCATGTAGCCGCCAGCGGTATCGGTCATCAGAGAAGATTTGCGACTGACGTTGGCGGTGAGGATGGGGCGCAGTTCATCGCCGCCAATGCTCGCAACATGGTGCGAGCGAGCGGTGCCGTCGCGCTCGACAAGCGTGTGAACGATCTGCTTGCCCTTGCCTCCGATGTTCCGCGAATTGCGCTTGCTGCGATGTTTGTTGCTCTCTTTACCGCCAATGTGAGTGGTGTCCGCTTCGACGACCTTGCCGGGGCCGCCCATGGGGCCAGTGGGCTTCAAGTCCGACATCGCTTCGCGCAAACGGTGCATCATGAACCATGCTGTCTTATAGGTAACGCCAATTGTGCGATGGACTTGGTGAGCGGAAACGCCCTTCTTGCCCGAATTGAGCATGTGAGCGGCAATCCACCACTTGGTTAGGGGCACCTTCGACCGTTCGAACACGGTGCCAACGGTCACGGTAAACTGACCTTTGCATTCGTTGCAGTAGTACAGGCCGGGACGGTGGGACTGCTTCGCTCCCTCGACCTTTGCGACCCTCTCCTGATCGGAGTTGCCGCAATGAGGGCAGATAGGACCATCGGGCCAGCGCAGCGCCTCAAGGGCTTCGCGGGCCTTGTCCTCATCGTGAAACTCAGGGGCCTGGAACGCTGGTAAGGTCATGGTGTTGCTCCAATGGCCCTATTTTACGGGCCAACGTCACTTTTGTAAAGTATATAACTCCCCTCCAGGGGAGAGTAAGCGGAGCGCGCATCAAAAGGCACGCAGCGAAGATCGAAGCCCGCTACCGCCTGAACCGCGCCACCAGCTCGACATGCGGCGTATGCCTGAACTGGTCCACCGGCGTCACGCCTTCGATCTTGTAGCCGCCGTCGATCAGGATCCTCGCGTCGCGCGCGAAGGTGGCGACGTTGCAGGACACCGCGACCACCACGGGAATCTTGCTGGCTGCGAGTTGCTTCGCCTGCGCTTCGGCGCCCTGCCGCGGCGGATCGAACACGACGGTGTCGTAGTCGCGCAATTCCTGCGGCACCAGCGGGCGCCGGAACAGGTCGCGCGCCTCGGCCTTGACCGGCTTCAGCCCCGACGTCGAGGTTGCCGCTTTCTGCAGCGCCGTGACCGCGCCGGCGTCGCTGTCGAACGCCGAGACCCGCGACTTCGCCGCCAGTCTCAGGGCAAAAGGTCCGACGCCGCAGAACAGGTCGGCGATGTGTTTCGAGCGCCTGCAATGTCCCGACACCAGCGCCGCCAGGGCTTCCTCGCCGGCGACCGTGGCCTGCAGGAACGAACCTGGCGGTAACGTCACCTGGGCGGCGCCCATCATGATGGTCGGCGGCAGGCGCATCAGCACCAGCTCGCCATGCCGCGTCAGCCGCGCCAGCCGGTGTTGCTCGGCAAGGCGCGACAGCGTCGCGATCAGCGCTGACGGCAGCGGGCCGGAGCCGCGCACGTCGACGTCGAGGCCGACATCGGTGGTCGTGATCTGGATGTCGAGCGGTTTTCCGATCACGGTCAACGGCTCGGCCAGCGCCCAGGCCGCATCGAGCGCGCCGCTCAGGCCGGGATCGAGAATCGGACAGCGGTCGACCGGAATGATGTCGTGCAAACCTGCCGCACTGAAACCGACCTTGAGCACTTCGTGGGTGCCCATCCTCGCATGCAGCGTGATCCGGCGGCGGCCGAGGCCATGGGCGTCGACCAGTGCATCCACGTCGCAATCGATTCCGGACCGCGCCAGCGTCTCGGCCACGATGTCGCGTTTCCAGGCGCGGTAGTGTTCGCCTTCCCAATGCTGGATCGCGCAGCCCCCGCAGATGCCGAAATGCGGACAGAACGGCGCGATCCGCTGCGGGCTCGCGGCCTCGACCTGCAGCAGGCGGCGACGGTCGGGGTGACCCGGCACCGGCGCCACTTCGATGGTCTCGCCTGGCAGCGCATACGGCACATAGACCGCCATTCCGCCTGAAACGGCGACGCCGTCGCCGTGATGGCCGACGTGATCGATGGTGAGGTGTTCAACCACGGCGCGCGCCGAGGAAAAACTCGATGTTGCCGTCGCCGCCCGCAATCGACGAGGGAAACACCTGGATGTCGGTGCAGCCGAGCGATGCGGCAAACGCCGTGATGTCGTCGCAGACTTCCTGGTGCACCATGGCGTTGCGGATGATGCCGCGCTTGGAGTGCCTTCGCGGCGCCTCGAATTGCGGTTTTATGAGTGCCAGGAGATGCATCGGCGCCGCGGCCAGCGACAGCGCCACCGGCAGCACCGATTTCAGCGAGATGAAACTGACGTCGATCACCACGACGTCAGGCCGCGCGGGCAGGCGCTTGCCTTCGAAGCTGCGGATGTCGGTCTCTTCCATCGAGACGATTTTGGGGTGGCCGCGCAACGAGGGATGCAATTGCTCGCGGCCGACGTCGATCGCAAAAACCAGGCTGGCGCCGTTCGCCAGCAACACTTCGGTAAAGCCGCCGGTCGAGGCGCCGACGTCGAGGCAGACGTGATCCTCGATCTCAACGGGATACAGTTCCAGCGCGCCGGCCAGCTTGACGCCGCCGCGCGAGACGAAGGGGTGGGCGGGTTGCGCCTGGATCACGGCGTCGGTCGCAATGCCTTCGGATGCTTTCAGCACCTGCTTGTCGTCGGCGGTGACGAGGCCGGCTTCGATCGCAGCCTGGGCCCGCGCCCGACTTTCGAACAGGCCGCGCTCGACCAGCAGCATATCCGCGCGCTTGCGGGGAGGGGGCGTGCTCCGCCTGGTCAAGGTCGGCTCGATGCCTGCGCCGGCGCGGCGCCAAGCCGCCCGGCAGCCATGCGTACGCACGTCTCGAAGGCGGTCAGGTCATACCAGAGATCCGCGGTCGCCTGCCGTGGCGTCACCAGCGCGCAGCCGTGCAGGTCGAGCGCATGAATCATCATCAGATTATCGCTCAATCCGAAATCCTCGACGGTCAGGCCGTCAGCATCGACCAGGCGGCCATCCTGCTGTTCTACTGTGGTGAATTTGCGCACGCGGTCGGCGTAGGGCGTCGGATCGTTGCAATAACCGAGGCAGAGTTTCCCGTGTCCCGCCATATAGCCGAGTTCGTAGACCGTGCCGGCATCGGCGCCCGGTCCGCGAAACGGCGTGAGATTGGCGATGATGGCGCTGGCCTCGATCATCATGGCCTTGTTGCCCCCGAAAATGTTGAGCGAAGCATCGCGGGCCGACAGATCGACGGCGTTATCCAGCGGATAGAGCCCGATCAGGCCGTGCCGCGCGCAAATTTCGGCCTTGCGCCTGCCGATCTCGACGGCGTCTGGCAGGAACACATCGGGGCCGGCGAGATAGATTTTTGTCATTCCGGGATGCGCCCCTTGGCGCAGGCCCGGAATCCATACTCACGATCGTGGTTATGGATTCCGGGCTCGCTCGTGTTCACTCGCGCCCCGGAATGACAGTCTCAGGCCAGCTTGACCGTTTCGGCCTTGAAATCCTTGCCGAGCGCTTCGAACACCTTGGCGACGATACCCTTGGCGTCGAGGCCGGCGCGGGCGTACATCGCGTTCGGCGAATCGTGGTCCATGAACTCGTCGGGCAGCACCATGGAGCGCATCCGCAGGCCGCCGTCGAGCATGCCGTGCTCCGCCAGCGTCTGCATCACATGGGAGCCGAAGCCGCCGATCGAGCCTTCCTCGATGGTGAGCAGCACTTCGTGCTCGCGCGCCAGTTTCAGGATCATGTCGAGATCGAGCGGTTTCATGAAGCGGGCGTCGGCAATCGTGGTGGAGAGGCCGAGGGCCGCCAGTTCGTCGGCGGCCTTTTCGCATTCGGCCAGACGGGTGCCGAACGACAGCAACGCGATCTTGCTGCCCTCGCGAATGATGCGGCCCTTGCCGATCTCGAGCGCAACGCCGAATTCGGGCATTTCGACGCCGCGGCCTTCGCCGCGCGGATAACGCACCGCGCTCGGCCGGTCGTTGATCGCGACCTGGGTCGCCACCATGTGCACCAGTTCGGCTTCATCGGCGGCGGCCATGATGACGAAATTGGGCAGGCAGCCGAGATAGGCGTTGTCGAACGATCCGGCGTGGGTGGCGCCGTCGGCGCCGACCAGGCCGGCACGGTCGATCGCGAAGCGGACCGGCAGGCTCTGGATCGCCACGTCGTGGACGATCTGGTCATAGCCGCGCTGCAGGAAGGTCGAATAGATCGCGCAGAACGGCTTGTAGCCTTCGGTGGCGAGACCCGCCGCGAACGTCACGGCATGCTGCTCGGCAATGCCGACGTCGAACGTGCGGTCCGGGAACGCCTTGTTGAAGATGTCGATGCCGGTACCCGACGGCATCGCCGCGGTAATGCCGACGATCTTGTCGTCCTTCTCGGCTTCCTTGACGAGGCTCTGGCCGAAGACGTTCTGATAGGCGGGCGCATTCGGCTTTGATTTCGACTGGGCGCCGGTGGCGACGTCGAACTTGACGACGGCGTGGTATTTGTCGGCGGCCGCTTCCGCCGGACCGTAGCCCTTGCCTTTCTGGGTCACGACATGGACCAGGATCGGGCCGGTCTCCATGTCGCGGACGTTTTTCAGCACGGGCAGCAGATGGTCGAGATTGTGGCCGTCGATCGGGCCGACATAGTAGAAGCCGAGCTCCTCGAACAGCGTGCCGCCGTCCATCATGAAGCCGCGGGAATATTCCTCGACGCGACTGGCGCGATTGGCGATGATCTTCGGCAGATGGGTGCCGAGCTGCTTGGCGGCATCGCGCAGTGTGCGGTAGGTCTTGCCGGAGTACAGCCGCGACAGATAGGCCGACATCGCGCCGACCGGCGGCGCGATCGACATGTCGTTGTCGTTGAGAATGACGATCAGCCGGGAATTCATCGCGCCGGCATTGTTCATGGCTTCATAGGCCATGCCCGCGGACATCGCGCCGTCGCCGATCACGGCGATGACGTTGTTCTTGCCGCCGGAGAGGTCGCGCGCCACGGCCATGCCGAGCGCCGCCGAAATCGAGGTCGAGGAGTGGGCGGCGCCGAACGGGTCGTAGTCGCTTTCGGTGCGCTTGGTGAAACCACTCAATCCGCCGCCGGTGCGGAGCGTCCGGATGCGGTCGCGGCGGCCGGTCAGGATCTTGTGCGGATAGGCCTGGTGGCCGACGTCCCAGATCAGACGGTCGCGCGGGGTATCGAAGGTATAATGGATCGCCGTGGTCAGCTCCACGACGCCGAGGCCGGCGCCGAAATGCCCGCCGGTGACCGAGACGGCATCGATGGTTTCCTGGCGCAATTCGTCGGCCACCTGCCGCACCTGCTCCACCTTGAGCCGACGAAGGTCGTCCGGAGTGCGGATCGTGTCGAGAAGCGGCGTTTTACTGAATGTGGTCACGGCGATATTCCAATTTTGCAGGTCGGGACGAACCGCCCGACGTGAGATAGGTTGCGCAACATCGGCGCAGCGAAAACCCGGGCGCCGGATGCTGCCTGAGCAGGCCGAAGCCTGATGAGAAAGCCTAGTCGCGTTCCGGATCGGTCAATGTGATATGCATCACCTTTGGCGGCTTCGCCCTTCCCAGAAAATTCTGTCAGCCATTTGAAGCGCTTAACCTTGCCGAAATTCGCGGCAGGTGCCCTCAATAGCCCATAGAACTGCAAGCTTTACACCAAAGCGGCCATTAAAGCCAACCCGCCGGGGCGCTGCCACCCACCACGGTTAAGGGCGGGGGAACCGGCTCATCAACCGCGGCGTCGCGCCGAAGGTTCCATCTCGCCCAATTCGGCGGCATCCGCCGGGCCGGCACGGGCGGATTCAAGCCTTTTCCAGCCCCATTCCCGGGCGGTGGCATCGCCGGTCGCGATCGCCAGCGCATCCTCGGGACGAGCCATGCGGTCGCTTAGCGGGATCGGACCACAGACGATCATGAAAAAGTCATAGGCATGCGGCCGCTCATTGGCCATCACGAACTGGAAATGGACTCGAAAGAACTGCCAGCGGAACAGGTTGTAATGCTCCGGCTTGATGATTTCGCGGAACCGGACCGGTACGATCGTTGGGTTGCGCCGGGCCGCTCCGACGTCGATGTCGTGGCCGGCAACCGGATCGAACGGAAAGAAATTCATCACGTCCTTGCGCGACTGGCAGTCGATCCAGTCGATCGAAGGCTCCACCGCCAGCAAGCGAAGATCGTCGCGGAAATTCTGCGACGCGGCATGAAAGCCGACGATCGGGAAGTTGCCGCCGATGGTCAAGAGCACGATGCGCGGGCCGTGCCGTCCGAGGTCAGGGTCGAGCCTGAGCGCGCGCGCCAGGATTTCGATCCCCAGAAACGATCCCGAACTGTGGCCGACCACGACGATTTCCTCGGCGTCGCTGCAGCGCGCGGTCTTGACGAGGTATTGTGCGAAACGGTCGATCCGCGCGTCCCAGTCCGGCCGCTGGCGGTGCGAGAATTCCCAGGTCCAGATCGTGTCGGACAACAAATAGAGCAGATAGGTGGCGTTTTCCGTGTATTTCAGCACCGAGCCCAGGACGGCGACGAACAGCACCGCCGCGGCGGCCATGCCGAAAAGGTCGGGAACGCCGAGGGCTTGCAAGCCCTTCGCGAAGCCGAAGGCGATGCCGAACGACCCCAGCGCCTCCAGAAACAGCAGGAAATGCGGGTAGGTGATGAAGGTCGCGAACCGCCAATGCGCCCGCCAGAACCGCGCGATCGTGCCGCGGAAGACCAGCCGCCAGTAGATCCACATGGCGTGAAAGACCGTGCTCCAGATCGGTGCGGCAAGGTCGCGCTGGATCAGGTCCTCGAACCGCAGGAAATCGTAACCCGTGCGGGTCTGCCAATCGCCGGCCTTGGTCTCGATCGACCACGACGCGGTTTCGCCGTCAGGCGAGGTCTGCGGGCGGCTCATGGTGGCGTTGAGCTGATACAGCCGGCCGAATTTGCGCAGTTCGGTCCTGAACATGCGGTAGTACTGCGCCAGCCCGCGCGGATCGTATCCCTGCACATAGATGATATGGCGGTGCTGAACGCGCACGTAACGATGATCCCCGGACTGATGGCCGGACTATATCAGGCCGCTCAACCCGCCAAGAACTAATTCAGCCCCCTCCCGGGGTCGCCTGCCGGCGAAATCGCCTATTGTTCTCACCTGTTGCCCGAGAGCGACGTCAATTTGGCTGGGCAGCTGGCCGTCACTGCACGTCGAGCGGCTCGGTACCGGTGACCTGGCCGCTGGAATCGGTGGTGATCTTGTCGACCCGCGCCTCGGCCTGCCGCAGCAGTTCCTCGCAGCGCCGTTTCAGGGCCTCGCCGCGCTCGTAGATGGCCACCGATTCCTCCAGCGGCACCTTGCCGTCCTCGAGCCGCTTGACGATCGATTCCAGTTCCTCGATCGCGCGTTCGAAGCTCAGCTTCTTGACGTCCGTTTGGGTGTTTTCGGCCATATTGCTTTCCCGGATGTGCCGCTTGGCGAGGCGCAGACTCGAATGGATCTATGCGGACGTATTGTGGCGGGAATTCACGCGCCCATCAATGCGGTGACGTGGGACGCCACCGACTCTTTCAGGCCCTGCAGGTCGTAGCCGCCCTCGAGCACCGAGACGATCCGGCCGCCGGCGCTGGCGTAGGCGACGTCCATCAGCTGGCGCGTAACCCAGCCGAAATCCTCCGCCTGCAGGTTGAGCGACGCCAGCGGATCGCGGAAATGCGCGTCGAAGCCGGCCGAGACGATGATCAGCTCGGGCGAGAACTTGCGC
This sequence comes from Pseudomonadota bacterium, assembly GCA_043811435.1. GTDB lineage: Bacteria > Pseudomonadota > Alphaproteobacteria > Rhizobiales > Xanthobacteraceae > Bradyrhizobium. The sequence goes on along the minus strand of JBDRNF010000265.1, from coordinate 5,815 downwards.
AGCTGCGGCAGGATCACGTTTTCGAACGCGGCGCGGAATTTGGCGCTGCCGTCTTCCGAGGCCAGCGGCGCATTGACGATGGTGTCGTGCTCGCCGCGCTCGCCGCTGGCGCCGGTGCCCGGAAACAGCGGCATCTGGTGCGTCGAGCAATACATCACGGTCGGGTCGGACCAGAAAATATCCTGGGTGCCGTTGCCGTGGTGCACGTCGAAATCGACCACGGCGGCGCGGGCGATGCCGTATTTGCGCTGGGCGTGGCGCGCGGCAATCGCGGCGTTGTCGAAGAAGCAGAAGCCCATCGGCTTGTTGGCCTCGGCGTGATGGCCCGGAGGGCGGATCGCGACGAACGCATTGTCATGGCTGCCCGACATCACGGCATCGGTGGCGGTGACGGCGCCGCCGACGCCGCGCATCACCGCTTCCCAGGTGCCCGGCGACATCGAGGTATCGCCGTCGATATAGATCAGGCCGCTCGACGGCGCGACATGGCGGAGTTCCCCGACATAGTGCTCGCCATGACACAGCATGACCGAATCCAGACTGCCCTCCGGCGCTTCGCCGCGCACCAGGGCGTTGAAGCGATCTTCGCCGAGCACCTCGCCGACCGCGCGCAACCGGTCGGCGCGTTCCGGATGGCCTGGCGGCGTGACATGGTCGAGACAGGCCGGATGCGTCAGCAGCAATGTGGTCATGCAATACCCTGGCGCGGGAAGCGCTTTATGAGGAAGGGCTAATCTAGGTGGTCGGCGGCGGTTGGGAAAGAGCCGGGACCGCCGATATCGCCGGCATTTCAGTTCATTCGCAGGATGCGATTTCCGGGGGCGGGCGCGATCGGACTGTTGGCCCTGAAATAGGCGTACAGCGCGTCGACGTCGTAGACCCCAACCTGCGGCGCGGTGCCTTCGGTGAGGACGGTAAATCCGTCGCCGCCCACTGCGAGAAAGTTGTTCACCGTGACGCGGTAGGCCGTCGCGGGATCGATGCGCACGCCGTTCAACGCAAGGCTGTCGGCCACCACGCGATCGCCGACCGGCCTGGCGCCGTCCCAGCTGTAGCTGAATCCCCCCGAGACCTGCAGGATCCGCGGTCGTTTCGGATCGAGCCATTGCTGCTCGAGCATGTTCTTGATCTGCATGCCCGTCAGCGTCAGCGTCACCAGCTGGTTGCGGAACGGCTGGCTGGCGAACACGTCGCCATAGGTTACGGCACCGTCGTCCTTGCGCGTGATATCGCTGCGAACACCGCCGGGATTGGTGAAGGCGATCACCGCGCCGCCATTGGTCTCGGCCCGGGTCGCGGCCAGCTGGGCGTCGGCGACGATGTCGCCGAGCACGCTTTCGCCGGCCTCATTGGGCATGCGCGACAGCGTTTCGGTGATCGACCCCGCCGGACGGCTGGCGATCGGGGCGGCCAGGCGGTCATAGGAGTCGAGCAGGGCGGTCTGCTGCGAGTCCTTGGCAAAGGCGTCGGTGCGGACGATGACGTTGTCGGCCTTGGCGCTGATGACGTCGCGGGTGGCGGGATCGAGCTTGAGGTCGATCGCGGTGACGATGGTGCCGTATTTGTCGGCCGACGTGACCAGCCTGCCGTCGATGTCGCAGACATAGGGCCGATGGGTATGGCCGCTGACCACCACATCGACCGCGCGATCGAATTTCCTGACGATGTCGACGATCGGTCCGGAGATGCCGGGGCACTCATTATAATCGCCGGTCGGGAAGCCGCCTTCATGGATCAGCACCACGACGGCCTCGACACCACGCGCCTTCAGTTCCGGCACCAGCGCGTTCACGGTGTCCGCTTCGTCCCTGAATTCCAGATCGGCGACGCCGGTCGGTGCGACCAGGTTCGGCGTGCCTTTCAGGGTCAGGCCGATGAAGGCAACGGGAATGCCGCCGAACTCCCTGATCGCGTAGGCGGGAAGCACGGTCTTTCCGGTGCGCTTCTCGAAGGTGCTGGCGGCGAGATAGCGGAATTTCGCGCCGAGGAACGGATGCGGTCCCCGGCATCCGTCGATCGGATGGCAGCCGCCGTTCTGCATCCGCAGCAGCTCGTTCTTGCCCTCGTCGAATTCGTGATTGCCGACCGCGGCCACCGCGAGCCCCATCATATCAAGTGATTCGATCGTGGGCTCGTCGTGAAACATCGCCGACAGGAACGGGCTGGCGCCGATCAGGTCGCCGGCGGCGACGAAGATCGTGTTGGTGTGTCCGCCGCGCAGTTGCCTGACCGCGATCGCCATGTGCTCGGCGCCGCCGGCCTCCACCGCGATCTTCTTGGTCTTGTCCTTGGGATCGGCGATCCGGATTCCGCCGGGTGGTGGCTGCAAATAGCCGTGGAAATCATTGATAGCGAGGATGCGCAATTCGACCGGCGCGGTTTGCGCCGATGAATATGACGGCACGGCCGCCAGCATCAGCGTCGCAAGAAGAAGTGAGAATGAGTGTCTCATTATTTACGATCGCAGGCAGCCACAGGGCAGGGGTTGTAGAATTCGTCATGCCCGGGCTTGTCCCGGGCATCCACGTCTTGCTTTCATCAAGGCAAGAAAGACGTGGATGGCCGGGACAAGCCCGGCCATGACGGAGAGGATGCTGTTCTCACGCGTCGCCCTCACGCCTTCTTGCGCGCGAAGAACGCCTGGAACGCGGCCACGGCTTCCGCCGAGCGCATGCGCTCGCCGAACAGATGGCTCTCCTGGTCGATCCGTCGCGTCAGGTCTTCCGGCGACGGCCTCAGCAGCTTGCGCGAGATCGCCACGGCTTCCGCCGGCAGCGCGCAGATTTCGCGCGCCACCTTGCGCGCCGCGGCTTCGGTCTCGCCCGGCGCCACCACTTCGCTGACGAAGCCGGCAAGCCGCGCATCCTCGGCTGAGACCTTGCGGCCCATCACCAGGGTGGAGAAGGCGCGCTGGTGACCCATGGTGCGCGGCATCAACAGGCTGGAGGCGCCTTCCGGAACCAGCCCGAGATGGATGAAGGGCGTCGAGAAGGTCGCACCTGTGGAGGCGACCACGTAATCGCAATGGAACAGCATGGTGGTGCCGATGCCGATCGCGATGCCGTCGACCGCGGCGACGAGCGGCTTGGCGTTGTGCGCCAGCGCATAGAGAAACTTGATTGCATTGGACTTGCGGGGCGCATCCGAACTGGCGGTGCCGTCTTTCAGAAAATCCTCGAGATCGTTGCCGGCGGTGAACACCCCGGAACCGCCGGTGATGAGGATGCAGCGGATGTCGGGGTTGGTCTGCGCGCTGTTGATCGCGTCGCTGATCTCGCGATACATGTCCTGCGTGATCGCATTCTTCTTTTCCGGCCGCCGCAGCGTGATTACGCGCGTGGCATCTTCATCTGAAATGATCAGGTGGTCGGGCATGGTGCGGTCCTTGAACGAGCGGCGCGGGATAGTCTGGAGACGCACCCTACATCATGTTAACGAGCGTCCCAAACCGGCCGACCGGCTTTGGGCGGCGACGGAACGACGCGCGAGGAATAAGCGATGCAACTGACCGGGATTCATCACCTGACCGCGATTTCAGCCAAACCGCGCGAGAATCTGGCGTTTTATACCGGCCTGCTCGGCATGCGGCTGGTCAAGAAGACCGTCAACCAGGACGACGTCAGCGCCTGGCACCTGTTCTACGCCGACGGGAAGGCCAATCCCGGCACCGACGTCACCTTTTTCGATTTTCCGGCAGCCCCGGAGCGGCGCGGAGCCAACAGCATTTCCCGCACCGGATTGCGGGTCGCCGGCGAAGACAGCCTCGGCTACTGGCGCGATCGCCTGAAGCAGGCCGGCGGCGTGACCGGCGATGTCGTTGAAGTCGATGGCCGGCTGACGCTGCCGTTCGAGGACGGCGAGGGCCAGCGGCTGGTGCTGGTCGATGACGGCGGGGTGGAGCCAGCTTCGCCGTGGGAGCGCAGCGCGGTGCCGGCGGAACATCAGATTCGCGGCCTCGGTCCGATCGTGCTCACGGTGCGGGATCTGGCCGCCATCGAGCAGGTCCTCGTCGGCGCGATGAACATGCGCCGGGTGCGCGACTACGCCGCGCACGGTGCGCATATTCATGTATTCGCGATGGGCGAGGGCGGCCCGGCCGCCGAGCTGCACGTGATCGAGGACAAGGATTTGCCGATGGCCCGGCAGGGCGCGGGCGGCGTGCACCACGTCGCATTCCGCACGCCGGACGAGACGCAATACCACGCCTGGACGCAGCGATTGTCTGAACTGCGGATTCCCCACTCCGGCGAGATCGACCGCTTCTATTTCCGCAGCCTGTATTTCCGCGAGCCCAACGGCATCCTGTTCGAGATCGCCACCGATGGGCCGGGTTTTGCGACGGATGAGCCGATGGCGAGCCTCGGCGAAAAGCTGGCGCTGCCGCCGTTCCTGGAGCCGCGCCGGGCGGAGATCGAAGCGGGGTTGAAGCCGATCGGGTGAGAAGTGCGTAGGATGGGTGGAGCGAAGCGATACCCATCATGATTCGCAAAGCGGTGATGGGTTTCGCGAAGAGCTCAACCCATCGAGTTCTGTTCAAGGTGCGCCACGATACGACGACGAGCAAGCTGGTGCTTGTCGACGGATGCACGTAACCGGGCTGCCTCAAAGGCTCAGCCGCGCCGCGCGGCCTCGATGGCGGCGACATCGATCTTCTTCATTCCCATCATCGCCTCGAAGGCACGCCTGGCTTCGGCGCCGCCGGCGGCGAGCGCGTCGGTCAGCACCCGCGGCGTGATCTGCCAGGACAGGCCCCATCTGTCCTTGCACCAGCCGCACGCGCTCTCCTGGCCGCCATTGCCGACGATCGCGTTCCAATAGCGGTCGGTTTCCTCCTGGTCGTCGGTCGCGATCTGAAAGGAGAACGCTTCACTGTGCTTGAAAGTGGGACCGCCATTGAGGCCGAGGCAGTCAACGCCGGCGACCGTGAATTCCACCGTCAGCACATCCCCCTGCTTGCCGCCGGGAAAATCGCCGGGCGCGCGATGAACGGCCGCGACCGCACTGTCCGGGAAAGTTTTGGCGTAGAAGTGCGCCGCAGCCTCGGCGTCCTTGTCGTACCAGAGGCAGATCGTATTCTTGGCCATGCTTGTCGACTCCGATTGCAGTTATTTAGGGTCAGTTCATTCAAGACGATTGGCGCCCGGTCCGTCCTACAAGCCGCCGACATTTTTTTTGGAACGACATCGTTCTGGGTCAGGGGTGGCTAACGCCACGCAGTGCGTGATTGCGGACCCGACGCGATGCGACAAATCAACCCGTCGGGTAAAATTTCGCTTTTCCCGAAACCCAAATCACCGTTATGACTCCCGCCATCCTGTCCCGGAGAAGGGGCGTTGGCCATCGTTACCGAACGTTGGGGCAGGAGTTGCGGTGGACGCTAAGGCATCGTGCGCGGAACGGGATTGCAGGGCGGGATAAACTCCGTGAGCGATCCGAATACGCGCAAGACGGTCGGTGTCGAAGCGTACGGCAAAATCGTGTGGACCTGACGCCTCAATGGTCGGCGTCAAGTCTTGCGGAGGCGCGAAGGCCCGACCGGGCCGGAGTGCCGGTTTCCGCGAGGCGACGGAGGCGAGAAGAGCCCGATACTCCGGGGTGAGCGCGAGATAAGCCGTAAAGCCATTGCGCAGGGAATGTCGGATGTTCTCCGCTGCCCTGTATGCTCGTGTGCGCTTTTCAACTCGTGCAACTTTGCACACGAGACCGCGGGTGCAGCGCGCATCCGGCATTCCCTGCTCCCTCTCGTTTGAGGGACAACGACAGACAAACCTCGGGCGGATCGTGCCGCGAGAAGGCGGACGCACATGTGCTGTTT
>JBDRNF010000264.1:0-19491 GCA_043811435.1 Pseudomonadota bacterium | reverse complement strand
CTCCCCGCCCCCCGCGAAGCGGGGGGGCCGGTGGGGCGCTACGCTCGCTCTCGAGGTGGGGGGGGGGGGGTCTATGGGGTACTCCGCTGGCCGCGATTTTACTGACACACCCCCCACCCCCGACCCCTCCCCACCACGCGCAAGGGCGCGTGGGAGGAGGGGAGAAGAGCCTCGCCAAGCGCCGAATAAAGCACAGGCCTTGCGGAACTGCCCTGCGCCTCTTGATCGTGCATCCGCCGTCGCCATCTGCTAAGAGGTCAGCCACGCGCCGGCCTTGAACCGGTGTCGCAGGAGAAAACCATGTTCATCCAGACCGAAGCCACGCCCAATCCCGCCACCCTGAAGTTCATTCCCGGCCGCACCGTGCTCGACGGCGGCACCATGGAATTCGCGACACGCGAAGCCGCGGCGCGCTCGCCGCTGGCGACACGGCTGTTCGACGTACCCGGCGTCACCAGCGTGTTCTACGGCTCCGACTTCGTCACCGTGACCAAGGACTCAAGCGACTGGCAGCATCTCAAGCCGTCGATCCTCGGCGCCATCATGGAACACTATATGTCCGGCGCGCCGCTGCTGGCCGACGGCATTGCCGCCAGCGACGAAGCCGCCGACGAGGAAGACGAGTTCTTCAACGAGGCCGACGCCGAAACGGTCGCGACCATCAAGGACCTGATCGAAACGAGGGTGCGCCCCGCGGTCGCCAATGACGGCGGCGACATCACCTTCCGCGGCTTCAAGGATGGCATCGTCTATCTCAACATGAAGGGTGCCTGCGCCGGCTGCCCGTCCTCCACCGCGACGCTGCAGCACGGCATCCAGAACCTGCTGAAGCATTTCGTGCCCGACGTGGTCGAAGTCCGGCCGATGTGAGTCTTCGTAGGGTGGGCAAAGACGCTCTCGCGTCGTGCCCACCATCTGCGATCACGACCGATAGGTGGTGGGCACGGCGCGAAGTGGCGCCTTTGTCCACCCTACGCAGCTATTCCCTTCCGGATTACGCCGCCTGCCCGATCGCCGAGGCTTCGGCCGCGGCGCGCTGCATGCTGGTGGACATCTCGCTGGTGACCGCGCTCTGCTCCTCGACCGCCGCGGCGGTTGAGGTCACGTATTCGTTGACGTCCTGAATCGCCTTCTTGATCGCGTTCAACGCCGCGACGACGTCGCCGGAAATGCCGTTCAGGTTGCCGATTTCCTCGCCGATCTTGTCGGTGGCCTGCTTGGCCTGATTGGCGAGATTCTTGACCTCGGACGCCACCACCGCAAATCCCCTGCCGGCTTCGCCGGCCCGCGCCGATTCGATCGTGGCATTGAGCGCCAGCAGATTGATCTGCCCCGTGATATTGCCGATCAGCCCGACGATGCTGCTCATCGATTCCGACGCGGCACTGAGACGCTGCGCCTGCTGGTCGGCGCTCTCGACCTGCTCGACCGCCGTGGATGCGGTCTGCTTCGACTTGGTCATCGCCGCGGAAATTTCGCGAACCGAGGCGTTGAGTTCCTCCGCGCCGGCGGCGACCGATTCCATCATGGTGCAGACCCGCTCGTTCCTCATCCGCGCGATCACCTGGGCGGTGACGTCCGTGGCGTATTTCACGACCTTGAACGGCTTGCCGTTGAGGTCGAGGATCGGATTATAGGAGGCCTGGATCCAGACTTCCTTGCCGCCCTTGCCGATGCGCTTGTATTCCGCCGCCTGATAGACGCCGCGGTTGAGATTGGCCCAGAATTCACGGTATTCGGCGCTGTCGCGTTCGGCGGGCTCGACGAAGATGCGGTGATGCTTGCCCTGGATTTCGCCGAGCGAGTATCCCATCGCGTGGAGAAAGTTTTCGTTCGCGGTCAGGATCGAGCCGTCCATGTTGAATTCGATCACCGCCTGGGATTTTCCGATCGCGGCGATCTGTCCCGCGAGGTCGGCGGTCTGCAGCTTCTGCTCCGTGACATCGGTCGCGAGTTTAACCACCTTGAAGGGCTTGCCGTCTTCATCGAGGATCGGATTGTAGCTCGCGAGAATCCAGACTTCCTTGCCGCCCTTGCCGATCCGTTTGTATTCCGCCGACTGGTTCTGGCCACGCCGGAGGCTGGACCAGAATTCGCCATAGGCGGCACTGTCCCGCGTGGCCGGCTCAACGAACATGCTGTGGTGCTTGCCCTGGATTTCCGCCAGCGAATAGCCGAACGCCTTCAGGAAATTTTCGTTCGCCGTGATAATGGTGCCATCGAGATTGAATTCGATCACCGCCTGTGCGCGGGCGATCGCCGCCATCTTGCCTGCATCTTCCATGCCGCGGAGTTTTTGCGCCGTGATGTCGGTGGCGAACTTGATGACCTTGCAGGGTTTGCCGCTGCTGTCGGGGATCGGATTGTAGGAGGCCTGAATCCAGACTTCCCGGCCGCCCTTGCCGATGCGCTTGTATTGCGCCGCCTGAGGCTGTCCGCGGTTGAGGTCGGCCCAGAACGCGCGGTATTCGGGCGCGTCGCGCATTGCCGGAGCGACGAACATCGAATGATTCTTGCCCCTTATCTCCTCAAGCCGGTAACCGAGCGCATCGAGAAAATTCTGATTGGCAGTGACGATCGTCCCATCCATCGCGAATTCGATCACCGCCTGCGCCTTGTCGATCGCGGCGGCCTGCGCCAGTGCGTCGCGCGCAGTCGAATTGTTCTGCCAAAAAGACATCTGATGAAATCCTCCCTGCGTGATGGGAACGAGCGTCGCTGACCTGTCGACATGCATCGTCCGAGCCCGAAACGGGCTCGCTTACCTGCCGGCAGGCTGTCAGCTTGTGGCTAATGCTTTCTTAATTCGTCATACTGGTAGAATACGTAGTGTCCCGGAAGTTGCGCGGTGATCCAGCGACACCCAAAGGGATATTTGACCTCGCCTCCCTGCTTGAAGGGCGTTAAGGAAAATTACCGGCGCTTCGGATGCGTTGAAAGTGATAAGACCTGGACCATGCTGATCCTCGCCATCGATACCGCACTCGACGCCTGCGCCGCCGGCGTGCTGGATACCGACGCCGGCAGGCTGATCGCGCAGGAATCGCAGGCGATGAAGCGCGGCCATGCCGAGGCCCTGATGCCGCTGATCGCGCGGGTCATGAGGGCGGCCGGCGTTGCCTTCACATCGCTCGACCGCATCGCGGCGACCACCGGACCCGGTAGTTTTACCGGACTGCGGGTCGGCCTTTCGGCGGCGCGCGGCATTGGCCTCGCCGCCGGCAGACCGGTGGTCGGGCTGACCACGCTGACGGCCTATGCCGCGCCAATCGTCGCCCAGAACGCCGCGCAGCCGGTGATCTCGGCGATCGATGCGCGGCATGACCATGTGTATTTCCAGGTGGTAAGCGGCGACGGCAGTTCGCTGGTCCGGCCGCGCGTCGCGCCGATCGAGGAGGCGCTGGAAGCCGCCCGATTCGGCGCGCCGCATCTGGTGGGCAACGCCGCCCAGATTCTCAGCCAGCGCTGGCCGGCCGACGCGCCGCCGCCGTTCAAGGTCGATTCGCAGCCGGCACCTGATATCGCCTGGGTGGCGTGGCTGGGGGCCGCGGTCAGTCCGGACACCGCGCCGGCGCGGCCGTATTACCTGCGCGCGCCCGACGCCAAGCCTACACAGGACGCGCTGCAGAGATCCGCGCCGCCGCCAGCGTCATGATGCGTCAGATACGTTCGTGGTTGTCCAAATGGTGGCACGGCGGCACCGCGACGGTCGAGCCCGCGGCGCTGCGCGACGCGGCCCGCCTGGCGCAATTGCACGGCGCTTCGTTTCACCGCGGCTGGGGCGAGGCCGAATTCGAGACCATGCTGAGCGAGCGCAACACGCTGGTGCATCGCCTCCGGCAGGGACGGAAGATCATCGGATTCGCGGTGTCGCGCATGGCCGCGGACGAGGCCGAAATCCTCTCGATCGCGGTAGCCGCCGATCAGCGCGGCCGTGGCCTGTCGCACAACCTGCTGCTGACGCACCTCGGCCATCTGGCGGGCCGTGGCGTGCGCACGATATTCCTCGAAGTCGAGGAAAATAACCAGCCGGCGCGGCGGCTCTACGAACGGGCCGGATTTGCCGTCGTGGGACGCCGCGAACGGTATTACCGGGAGGCCAATGGGGAACAATTGAATGCCCTTCTGATGCGTCGCGACTTGTCGTAACGCGCCCGGAGTGGCAGAAGGGGATCAAATCCATAAGAGCGCATGATCCAATCGCCAAACCGCCTATACCTCGGTGTCGAGCCGAAGGCGTGCTTATGGCGGATCATGCGCTTGCCGAAGGCGGACGAATCATGACTGCATTGAAATCCACGCCCGTGCCCAAGGCCACCGATATCGAGTCGCGCTGCGCCGCCACCGGCATGCGCATGACCGAACAGCGCCGTGTCATCGCCCGCGTGCTGGCGGAAGCCGTGGATCACCCCGACGTCGAGGAGCTGTATCGCCGCTGCGTCGCGGTTGACGACAAGATCTCGATCTCCACGGTGTATCGCACGGTAAAACTGTTCGAGGATGCCGGGATCATCGAGCGGCATGATTTCCGCGAGGGCCGCGCCCGCTACGAGCAGATGCGCGACAGCCATCACGACCATCTGATCAACCTGCGCGACGGCAAGGTGATCGAATTCACCAACGAGGAAATCGAGAAGCTGCAGGCCGAAATCGCCCGCAAGCTCGGCTACAAGCTGGTCGATCACCGGCTGGAACTGTATTGTGTCCCGCTGGACGACGACAAAGCCTGATCGCGCGCGCGTTTTAAAACAAATTGATCATTCCGGGGCAGTTCGCAGCGGGATCTCGGGCGGAGGATTTCATGGGTCCCGGCTCTGCGGAGCAGCGCTGAAGAAGCGCTGCACCGCGTCCGGGACACGGGATGCATTGCTTCACAACCCCAGACGACGAGATCGGTATTCACCCACAGACTCTCAGATATGCCCTTGCACAGCGGGAATCCCGGAGTTTCCGGGCTCGAAGCCGCGCTTCGTCCCGGAATTAGCGGCTATTACTCTGGATTTTCAGCGCTCTAGCCTATATCTGAACCCTGCGCCGCAATGGCGCCACCTCGGCACAGCATTCAGGTTCCATGGGCCCGCCGCGCAAGCTGCATATCAAGTCATACGGCTGTCAGATGAACGTCTACGATGCACAACGCATGGTGGACACGCTGGCGCCCGAGGGCTTTGTCGAGACATCGAGCGTCGATGACGCGGACCTCGTGATTCTCAACACCTGCCACATCCGCGAGAAGGCGTCGGAGAAGGTTTACTCCGAACTCGGACGGCTGCGCGTCGTCAAGGACGAGGCGGCGCGGAATGGCCGCCAGATGAGCATCGCGGTGGCCGGCTGCGTCGCGCAGGCGGAGGGCGCCGAGATCATCCGCCGCGCGCCCGCGGTCGATGTCGTGGTGGGCCCGCAAAGCTATCATCATCTGCCGCAGCTACTGGCGCGGGCCAAGAGCCACGGCCGCGCGGTGGAGACCGAATTTCCGGTTGAGGACAAGTTCGGCTTTCTCGCAGCCCCGAAGCCCGATGCGATCCGCGCGCGCGGCGTCTCGTCCTTCGTCACGGTGCAGGAAGGCTGCGACAAGTTTTGCACGTTCTGCGTGGTGCCTTATACGCGCGGCGCGGAGGTTTCGCGTCCGGTCGCGAAGATCGTCGACGACGTGCTGAGGCTCGCCGACAATGGCGTGCGCGAAATCACCCTGATCGGCCAGAACGTCAATGCCTATCACGGCGAGGGCCCTAGGGGGCGGACCTGGTCGCTCGGCGCATTGCTGCATCGCCTCGCCGACATCCCCGGCATCGCGCGCCTGCGCTATTCGACCAGCCATCCCCGCGATGTCGACGACGCGCTGATCGCGGCGCACCGCGATTTGCCCGAACTGATGCCGTTCGTGCACCTGCCGGTGCAGTCGGGTTCCGACCGGATTCTGGCCGCGATGAACCGCAAGCACAGCGCCGACGATTACCGCCGCGTCATCGACCGGTTCCGCGCCGTGCGGCAAGATATTGAATTTTCATCGGATTTCATCGTGGGCTTCCCCGGCGAGACCGAGGAAGATTTTGCCGCGACCCTCGCGCTGGTCCGGCAAATCGGATACGCTGGCGCCTATTCGTTCAAGTATTCGCCGCGGCCAGGCACGCCGGCGGCGGACATGCGGGAGACGGTGTCAGCGGCTGAAATGGGCGAGCGATTGGTGCGGCTCCAGGAATTGATCGACGGCCAGCAAGCGGCCTTCAATCTGGCTGCGGTTGGCAGCACCGTCGACGTGCTGTTCGAACGCGCCGCCCGCAATCCCGGCCAGATCGTCGGCCGCACCGCCTATTTGCAGCCAGCGCATGTGATGGCGTCACCAGACATCATTGGACAAATTCTGCCGGTGACCATCGCCAGCCTCGAGCGCTACAGCCTGCTCGGCGAACTCGCTGGCACAGCCCATGCACAGCCCGCACCCGCTCGAATGACCGCTTCCTCTCACATGACCAATTCTTCTCAAACGATAACGGGAGCCTGAACCCTTGCCAAAAAGCGCATCGGATTCGCCTGCACTCGCTCCCAGCCGCAAATTTGACCGCGACATGCAAATTCCGCCCGAAACGCAGGTCGTCATCGATTTCGACGACAATCGCGCGGCGTCGGCCCTGGTCGGGCCCTACGGACAAAACCTGGCGCTGATCGAGCGCCGGCTCGGCGTGGTGGTCGATTCGCGCGGCAATCACATCACCATCGCCGGCTCGCGCGACGGCTGCGACGCCGCGCGGCGCGTGCTGGAGACGCTGTATGCGCAGGCGACGCAGGGTCACGATCTGGCGCAGGGCGACGTCGATGGCGCCATTCGCGCCGTGATCGCACAGGGTTCGCTGTTCGAATTCGACGCCAAGACCGCCAAGACCGCGTTCGAGACCATCAATCTGCGCAAGCGCCCGGTGCGGGCGCGCACCGCCGCCCAGGACTCCTATATCCGCGCGCTGAAGCGCCACGAAATGGTGTTCGGCATCGGCCCGGCGGGCACCGGCAAGACCTGGCTCGCGGTGGCGCACGCCGCGCAATTGTTCGAGCGCAAGGAAGTCGACCGCATCATCCTGACACGCCCCGCAGTCGAGGCCGGCGAACGGCTCGGCTTCCTGCCCGGCGATCTCCGCGAGAAGGTCGATCCTTACTTAAGGCCGATCTATGATGCCTTGTACGACCTGATGGATTCGCGGATCGTCGAGCGCGCGCTGCAGGCCGGCGAAATCGAGATCGCGCCGCTCGCCTTCATGCGCGGCCGCACCCTGACCAATGCCGTCATCATCCTGGACGAGGCGCAGAACACCACGTCGATGCAGATGAAGATGTTCCTGACGCGGCTCGGCGAGAACAGCCGCATGATCATCACCGGCGATCCCTCCCAGGTCGATCTGCCGAACGGCCAGACTTCTGGACTTGCGGAAGCCGCACGGTTGCTCGATGGCGTCGAAGGCATTAGCCAAGTGAAATTCACCGCCGAAGACGTGATCCGCCATGAACTGGTGGCGCGGATTGTCGCCGCCTATGAAGGATTGCCGCAAAAGCCGGTAACCACCAGGCCCTGATGCCCAACTCTGACGCCATGCGCGCGCCGGGGACGAGCCCCGGCCGCAACGGAAATTCCGCACCGATGCCGCCCCTTGCGCTGCCCATCCCCGAGGTTCTCGTCGTCGCCGATTGCTGGCAGGCCGAGCCCGACGCCGAAGCGGTCGTGCATCGCGCCATCGCGGCGGCGGCCGAGAGCGTCGATGCAGATGTAGGCGACGCCGAACTCGCGGTCATGCTGACCGACGATGCCGGCATTCGCGCGCTGAACGGCAACTGGCGCGGCATCGACAAGCCGACCAATGTGCTGTCGTTTCCGGCACTGCAGCCGACCGGCCCTGTTGGGCCCGACGACGCGCCGCGCATGCTCGGCGACATCGCCATCGCCTACCAGACCACGCGCAAGGAAGCCGATGACGAACAAAAGCCGTTCGATCATCATCTCAGCCATCTGGCGATTCATGGCTTCCTGCACCTGATCGGCTACGACCACGAAAACGACGGCGAGGCCGAAGCCATGGAAGCCCTCGAGCGGCAGATCCTGGCACAACTCGGCATTCCCGATCCGTATGCGGATCGGGATCCCGATGCCGGCCGGGAGCGGATGGACTGAGATGCCGGACTCCGACCCTATCCACGACAATCCGCGCAATACAAGCAACCTGCCGGCGGTGGTGCAGCAAGGCGAGGTGATGCGTCCCGCCGCCGACAACTGGCTGACCCGCGCCATCCGCACCCTGTTCGGCTGGAAGCCGGGCTCGGTCCGCGACGACCTGCAGGTCGTGCTCGACGCCTCTACCCCCGACGAAGTCGGGTTTTCCGCCATCGAGCGCACCATGCTGCGCAATATCCTCGGCCTGCATGAGCGGCGGATCGCGGACGTGATGATTCACCGCGCCGACATCGTCGCGGTCAAGCGCGACATTCCGCTCGGCGAACTGATGAGCCTGTTCGAAAGTGCCGCACATTCGCGCCTGGTGGTTTACAACGACAACCTCGACGACCCCGAAGGCATCGTTCACATCCGCGACCTCCTGGCCTTCATGACGGCCACCGCCCGCGCGCCCGATACCAGCAAGGCCAAGCGGAAAAAGCCCTTGCCGGCCGGGCTTGATCTGCGCGCTGTCAACCTCGCGATGCCGCTCGCCGACGCCAAAATCATCCGCAACCTGCTGTTCGTGCCGCCCTCAATGCGGGCGATCGACCTGCTGGCGCAGATGCAGGCCGCGCGCATTCACCTCGCGCTGGTGGTAGACGAATATGGCGGCACCGACGGACTGGTTTCGATCGAGGACATCGTCGAGCAGATCGTCGGCGAGATCGACGATGAGCACGACAGCACCGAGCCGCCGGCGATCGTGCGGCAGGCGGACAATTCCTTCATCGCCGACGCGCGTGCCAGCCTCGACGACGTGCGCACGATGATCGGCGAGGAGTTCGTCACCGGCGAGGCCGGAGAAGAAGTCGAAACGCTCGGCGGCTATCTGGTGACCCATGTCGGCCGCCTGCCGGTACGCGGCGAAGTCATTTCCGGCCCCGGCAATTTCGAGATCGAAGTGCTCGACGCCGATCCGCGGCGGGTCAAGCGGCTGCGCATCGGCCCCCGCAAGGAGCGCCCGGTGGCGCGGCCGCCGCGCGAAGGCCGACGCCGCGACGCCACGGCGGAGGTGGCTCAGCCGCAGGCCAACGACAATGCGAACCCGCGATCCGACGATGGAGCCGGGTCGCAGTGATCGCAACAGACAAGCTTCGCGCCGCTGTTCTTGGCATCATCCTGGCATGGGGCTGGAAGCGCGCCGCCATTGCGCTGGTCGCAGGCGCGCTGTCGGCGCTGGCGATGGCGCCGTTCAATGCATGGCCGGTGTTGTTTCTGACCTTTCCGGTGATGGTCTGGCTGATCGATGGCGCCGGCGCCGGACGCTGGCGCGGCGTGCCGGCGGCCGCGATGACGGGCTGGTGGTTCGGTCTCGGCTATTTCGTGCCGGGTCTGTACTGGATCGGCTACGCGTTCCTGGTCGATGCCCCCACCTTCGCCTGGCTGCTGCCATTCGCCGTGCTGGGCCTGCCGGCCTATCTCGCGCTGTTCACCGCACTCGGCTTCGCGCTGGCGCGGCTGATCTGGACCCGGGATGGCACACGGGTGATCGCGCTGGCGGCAAGCCTGACGTTAAGTGAATGGCTGCGCGGTCAGGTGCTCTCGGGCTTTCCCTGGAACGCGTTCGGCTATGCGCTGACCGAGCCGCTGGCGCTGGCGCAAACGGCGTCGCTGATCGGCCTGTGGGGCCTGACGTTCTTGAGCGTTGCGATCTTCGCCAGCCCCGCCACCCTGATCGATGGCAGCACCCGCGGACGAAGGCCGTGGATCGCGCCAGTCATGGCGCTGGCGCTGCTGACCGCGATGGGGATTTTCGGCGGCGCGCGTCTGGCGCTACAGCCGACCGCGCTCGTCGCCAAGGTCAAGCTGCGGATCATGCAGCCCAACCTGCAGCAGGACGTCAAATTCAACTACGCGGCCAAGGCGGAGGTGATGCAGAAGTATTTGACGCTCTCCGACCGTGCGTCCGGGCCGCAATCCACCGGCGTGCGCGACGCCAGCATCCTGATCTGGCCGGAATCGGCGTTTCCATTTTTCCTGACCCGCGAAGCCGACGCGATGGCGCAGATCGCCGAGCTGCTGCCCAAGGGCACCATCCTGATCACCGGCTCGGTGCGGGCACCCGATGTGCCGCCGGGCGTCAGAATCACCCGCGCCTATAATTCGATCTATGTCATCGATCATGACGGCAGCGTGCTGTCGGTCTACGACAAGGTGCATCTGGTGCCGTTCGGCGAATATCTGCCGTTCCAGGACTGGATGGAAAAGCTCGGCTTCGTGCAGCTCACCAAGGTTCGTGGCGGCTTCATTGCGGGCGCGCGGCGTCGGCCGATGGATCTGCCGAACGCGCCGCGCATGCTACCGCTGATTTGCTATGAAACGATATTTCCCGGCGACGTTGCGTCACGCGACGATCGCCCGGGCTGGATGATCAACCTGACCAATGACGGCTGGTTCGGAAATTCAACCGGCCCCTATCAGCACCTGCAGCAGGCACGCGTTCGCGCGATCGAGCAGGGACTGCCCATGGTTCGTGCAGCGAACACCGGAATTTCCGCCGTCATCGATCCCGTGGGACGGATTATCGCGCGACTCGGTCTCGGCGTCGAAGGTGTATTGGATGCCAGCCTGCCCGCCGCCATCGCGCCGACGATTTACACACGCGTAGGCGATATTCCCGCCACGATCATGGTCGCCGCCGGCTTGCTCTTCGTGCTTCGTCGTCGTGTCGTAAAGCGCGCATAGACGCCGCGCATTCATCCTTGGTTTCGGTTACCGACAGAAAAACCGTTCGGCAAAAATCCACCAGTTGACAGACCGACTAAGCCATTCGCATTCTGCGCCCGCTCATCGAGAGCTGGTCAGTTCATTGCTCAAAGTTTCTGCATCCGCGTCGAAACTTCCGGGCATGATTTGACGATACTGGCGCCTGAGGCCTAGCTTCGCTGCCTCGTCCTGCAGGCGGAATCCCAAGGAGTGTTGGAAATGTCGACTAAAGCGCCCAACCCTGTTGACAGATATGTCGGCAGTCGAGTGCGCATGCGCCGCATCATGCTTGGCATGAGCCAGGAAAAGCTCGGCGAAGCATTGGGCCTCACATTCCAGCAGGTGCAGAAATACGAAAAGGGCACCAACCGGGTCGGGGCAAGCCGCATTCAGCAGATTTCAGAAATCCTTCAGGTGCCGGTCTCGTTCCTGTTCGAGGGAGGCCCCAGCGGCACCGCCGCTACGGGCGTCTTCAGCGAAGGGACCTCGCCGGCCTACGTGTCCGATTTTCTCGCGACCTCGGAGGGTTTGGCGTTGACCCGCGCCTTCACGCGGATCGCCGATGCCAAGCTTCGGCGCAGCATTGTCGAACTGGTCGAGCAGATCGCCACGCGCGAAGCGCCCGACAAGCGCTGAAGATACGCCGTCATTGCCCGATGCGCGCCGCGTATCCGCCATGCGCGTGGCGCATCGGCGGTTCGCGCTGGCGCGCGCGCCGGAATGACGATACTGGAATCGCTCTAAAATGGATTTCGATATGCCGACCACAGCCGATCCTTTCGATTCCAGGGCCATTCTCGACGGCATCCGTCGCTGGGTCGAGATCGAGACGCCGACCGAAGCTCCCGAGCAGGTCAACAGGCTCGCGACCGTGGTCGCGGACGGCTATCGCGATTTGCCGGTTGCGATCGAGCGGGTCGCGGGACATTCCGGCTGCGGCGATCATCTCGTGGTGCGGTCGGCATGGGGCCAGGACAGACCGGGAATCCTGGTGCTGAGCCATCTCGACACGGTCCACCCGATCGGATTCATCGAGCGGCTGCCGTTCAAGGTCGAGGGCGATGTCGCCTTCGGTCCCGGCATCTACGACATGAAGGGCGGCGCTTACCTCGCCTATCACGCGTTCAGACTGCTCTGCGCCGGCGGCGAGCGTCCGCCGCTGGGCGTGACCCAGCTTTACGTTTCCGATGAGGAGATCGGCAGCCCGACCTCGCGTGCGCTGATCGAAGCCGAGGGCCGCAAGGCCAAATATGTGCTGGTGACCGAGCCTGCCCGCGATGGCGGCAAGATCGTCACCGGGCGCAAGGGCGTCGCGCGGTTCGACATCGCCATCAAGGGCGTGCCGGCTCATGCCGGCACCAGACCCGAAGACGGCCGCAGCGCGATCCGCGAACTCGCCAATGTCATCCTGACCCTGGACGCCATGAACGACCTCAAGCGCGGCATCAGCGTCAATGTCGGCGTCGTCAAAGGCGGCACAAGGCCGAATGTCATTGCGGAAGAGGCTTATGCCGAAGTCGATCTTCGGGTGGCGACGACAGCGGATGCCGACGATCTCGTCGCCCGAATCCTGAGCCTTAAATCGCGCACCGACGGCGTCAGCGTCAAGGTATCGGGCGAATTGAACCGGCCGCCCTACGAGAAGGGCAATGCCGGTGCTGCGCTTTACGAACATGCCAAGGAGCTCGCCGCGGAGATCGGCTTCGATCTGGTCGATACCTTCACCGGCGGCGGCTCCGACGGCAATTTCACCGCGCCGCATACCGCAACGCTTGACGGCCTCGGTGTCGATGGCCAGGGCGCGCATACCCATTACGAGCAGATGTACATTTCGTCGATCGAGCCGCGGACACGGCTGTTGTACCGGCTGTACCAGACGCTGCGATGAGCATCGCATCCGGCGATCCCGACGACCGCGACCCTTCGCCCGACGATGACGTGGTCAACGAAGATTTGGCCGCGCACCGGCACGGCTCGTTCTTCGGACGGCGCAAGGGTCACAAACTTCGCTCGCATCAGGCCGACCTGATCGCGCAGCTGCTGCCGCGCCTCGCACTCGACATCGCCGCGCCGAGCCCGCCAGCTCTGACCGAACTGTTCGACCCCGCGGTCGACCACGTCCGGCTCGAAATCGGGTTCGGCGGCGGCGAGCATCTGATCGCCGAAGCGCTCGCCTTTCCCGCTACCGGCTTCATCGGCTGCGAGCCCTACGTCAACGGCATGGCGAAGATCCTGACGCAGATCGAGGCCCATGGCATCGGCAACATCAGGCTGTTCGCCGGCGATGCCGCCGATCTGGTGGCCTGGGCGCCCGCGCGGTCGCTTAAGCGAATCGACCTGATCCATCCCGATCCGTGGCCGAAGCGGCGGCACTGGAAACGTCGCTTCGTGCAGGACGCCACGGTCGCCGCGATGGCGCGCGTGCTCGAGCCCGACGGCGAATTCCGCTTCGTCTGCGACATCGACGATTATGTTGCATGGACGCTGGCGCATCTGCTGCGCTCGCCCGACTTCGTCTGGCTGGCGGAGCGCGCCGATGACTGGCGCTTGCCTTGGCCCGGCTACACGATGACGCGTTACGGCCGCAAGGCCGAGCGCGAAGGGCGCGCCGCGGCGTATTTGAGGTTTCTCAGAACCTCATCCTGAGGAACCGCGCGCGCTTCGCGCGGCGTCTCGAAGGATGGCAGCAGGCCGTGCGCCAGATGGTTCGAGACGTGCGCCGTCCGGACGCACTCCTCACCATGAGGGGGTGGAGCGCGTCGCTACCCCTTCACCGCCTCGCCCATCCGCGCTTTCCTGATGTCGGTGGCTTCCCACACCATGCGCTTGCCGCGCTCGCGGCCGAGCAACTCGATCGGGTCGTGATTGTCGATGTGCCCGAACTGTCCCTTGTAGACGCTGTAGCCGCACAGCTCCTGCAGGCGGCGCGGAAAACGCCGTGCGGTCTCATGGGGAATGCCGAGCTGCAGGTTTTCCTGCTGCCGCATCCAGCCCCAGCAATAGGCGCAGGAAAACGCGAAACGCCTGGCGTCGCTGTCATTGGCACCGCCGCCATGCCAGAGCGCGCTGTCGAACAGCATCACGCTGCCGGCCGGCATGGTCGCGGTGACGGCGTCATAGTCCTTGCCGTATTCCGGCGAGGACGGATATTTGTGGCTGCCCGGGATGATCCGCGTGGCGCCGTTGTCGCCGGTAAAATCCGACAGCGCCCAGATTGCGTTGAGCGTGATCGGGATGTGCGGACGCGGCAGCGGAATCAGCTGGGTGTCCTCATGGATCGGCTGCGCCTCCTGGCCGGGGCCGAGCACCAGCGAACAGAACGACGACAGCAGGCATTCCTTGTCCAGCACGCGCTCGACCACCGGCAGCACGTTCTCGTGCAACGGCACTTCCCAGAACAGATCGTCATAGGTCAGGAGATTGTTGATGCGGACCGTCTTGAAGCCTTCGAACGAAGTTCTGGCAGGGCCGAGATGGTGCTCCCGTTCGATCCGCTCCAGCGTCTGCTTCAGCCGCTCCACCAGATCGGGGCCGGCGGCGCGCTCGATCACGGTGTATCCGTCGTCGCGGATCCTGTCGGCATGCGATTGGATCTCGGATTCAGTCAGCATTTTTGTTTCTCCCCGGTGACGCTGTGCCGCGCCTGTGGCGGCAGCATAGCGTGACAATTTTCCGATGGGGAGGGGGTTGATTGTCTTCCGTTATTGCGAGCGGAGCGAAGCAATGACGGGATTACGCCACCTGGCGGGCCTGCCAGAATGTCACCACGCGCTCGGCCGTGGACGGCATCAGGCGTGCGAAGTTCACCCGCGCGCTCTCGATATCCGAAGGCGACGGCACCCGGTTTGGACCGAGCCGCAGCAGGATCAGCGCGCGCACGGTGGCCCATTCGAGGCCGATCACCTTGCCGACGATCAGGATCGGATCGTGCCGGTCGCCGGCAATCAGACGGTCGAGGGTGTCGAGTTTCACCGCCGCCATGGCGGACAGCGTCGCGACCGATTCCTCGTATTTGAAAGCCTTGGCAAAGCCGAGCAGGGCGGCTTCGTTCAACTCGCCGGCGTCATGCAGCGCCAGCACGGTGCGTTGCGCCGGCGCGAAATCGCGGCGGCTCTCGGCGCGCCCCGGCAGGCTGGAGATTTCGCCCATCGCCGCCTGAATGTCGGCCTGCCGCTCGGGCCTGACCACTTCGAACAGGCGGCGGCGGACAGGCTCGACCGACCCTGCCAGCAATTCCTTCAGATGGGGGCTCGAGAGATCGGCGCGCTGACCGACCGCGAGCGTCAGCGCCGCGTCCTGGCCGGCGCGCTTGATCAGGCCGGAATATCCGGCATGCGAAAACAGCGCGCCCGCATTGCCCGCGGCGCGGCGCACCACCTCGAGATCGCCGCGGCGGACCATGACATCGGTGAGATCGGGTGAAAGCGTCGGCCGCTCCGACATCGCCAGCAGATGACCCTGGCCCTTGCTGCGGGCGATCTCGACCAGCACCTGCTCGTCGATGACGGACGATCGGCGCAGCAGCGGACCTGCGATCGCAATCTCGTCTTCGCGCGCGAGTTGTCCGACCAGCGCGCGCGGTGCGTTGGCGAGGATCGACAGCCGTTCGGCCAGATCGGCGCGCGCGGCGGGTTCGGCGTGCGGAACGAGACCGGTCAGAATGCCGTCGAACAGCTCGACATGATCGGCCCGGAAATTCGCCGCGCCCTGCAGGTACAGCTCAGCGATCCGCCGCGCGGCCTCGGCGCGGCGCCCGGGATCGCCATTTCTGACGATCTCATCGAGCCCTGGGATCAACGATGTGGCGATACTCATCCAAAACACACTCAAAACCCGCCGCATTGACGGATTTTGAGGCACGTTAGGTCGGGTTCGTGAAGGAAGGGTTAGGTTTGAAACCGTGCGAAAAGGCCGCAAAATCACGGCCTCGCGGCCTCGCGGGCCTTGCCGTCACAGCGGAAAACCGCTATATCAGCGGCAACTTATGGTTCTCATGCGATAGCGTATTGAGAGTGGGCCCCTCGGGACCCGCTCTTTTTTATTACCTGAACGAGCCGGACGCGGAGCGCGGCGCCTGGGTTCCATCGGGAGTATTGCCGGACCGCGCCTAAGCCCGGCTAACCCACTGCAAGTTAGACCAAATTTGACCCTTGATATGACCGACCCAACTGCTGGTTCCGTGGACTTCGATCTGCTTGCCGAGCCCCGTCTCGTGGTCGAGCCGGGCGTCGCGGCGCGGGTATCGGCGGTGGCCGGCCCGGTGCTGCAGGGCATGGGCTACCGGCTGGTGCGGATCCGGGTTTCAGGCGAATTCGGCTGCACCGTCCAGATCATGGCGGAACGGCCGGACGGGACCATGCTGATCGAGGATTGCGAGGCGATCTCCAAGGCGCTGTCGCCAGTGCTCGATGTCGCCGACCCGATCGAGAAGGCCTACCGGCTGGAGATTTCCTCGCCTGGGATCGACCGGCCGCTGGTGCGCCGCTCCGATTTCGAACGCTATGCCGGCCATCTGGTGAAGATCGAAATGGCGGTTGCGCATCAGGGCCGCAAGCGGTTTCGCGGCACGCTCGGCGGCGTCGAGGGCGATGCCGTGCATTTGCGCCGCGATGACGTTCGCGGCGACGAGGATCCCGAAGTCTTGCTGGTCATGGAGGACATCGCCGACGCACGGCTGGTGCTGACCGACGAGCTGGTCGCGGAGTCGATGCGCCGCGGCAAGCTGGCCGAGCGCGAGCTGAAGCAGAATCTCGGAATCAAGCCGCCGCCCCCGCCGCACGCGAAAAAGAGCGACCCGACGAAGAGCAATGCGCCGAAGGCGAAATTGAAGCCGGCAAAGAAGCCCGCCCCGAAAAATACCAAGGAACACCGCCTCGCCGCAGAGCGACTGCGAAGAGGCGAAATCGATCCCACCGAAGGAGACTGAGCCATGGCAGCTGTCAGCGCCAATAAACTTGAACTGCTGCAGATCGCGGACGCTGTGGCGCGCGAAAAATCGATCGACCGCTCGATCGTGATCGCGGCGATGGAAGACGCCATCGCCAAGGCGGCGCGGGCCCGCTACGGCAGCGAGACCGACGTCCACGCCGAGATCGACGCCAAGAAGGGCGAATTGCGGCTGTCGCGCCACATGCTGGTGGTCGACCAGGTCGAGAATTCGTCGAACCAGATTTCGCTGGTCGACGCGCAGCGCGCCAATCCCGGCGCGATGGTCGGCGACACCATCGCCGACACCCTGCCGCCGCTGGAATATGGCCGCATCGCCGCGCAATCCGCCAAGCAGGTGATCGTGCAGAAGGTGCGCGAGGCCGAGCGCGACCGGCAATACCAGGAATTCAAGGACCGCATCGGCGATATCGTCAACGGCATCGTCAAGCGCGTCGAATATGGCAGCGTGATCGTCGATCTGGGCCGCGGCGAAGCCATTATCCGCCGCGACGAAATGCTGCCGCGCGAGGTATTCCGCAACGGCGACCGCGTCCGCGCCTACATTTTCGACGTGCGCCGTGAAACCCGCGGACCGCAGATCTTCCTCTCCCGCACCCATCCGCAGTTCATGGCGAAGCTGTTCGCGCAGGAAGTCCCCGAAATCTATGACGGCATCGTCGAGATCAAGGCGGTGGCCCGCGATCCCGGCTCGCGCGCGAAAATCGGCGTGATTTCAAGGGATTCCTCGGTCGATCCGGTCGGCGCCTGCGTCGGCATGCGCGGCTCGCGGGTGCAGGCGGTGGTCAATGAATTGCAGGGCGAGAAGATCGACATCATCCCGTGGTCGCCCGACATCGCGACCTTCGTCGTCAACGCGCTGGCGCCCGCCGAAGTCGCCAAGGTCGTGATCGACGAGGACCGCGAGCGTATCGAAGTCGTGGTTCCCGACACCAACAACCAGCTGTCGCTGGCGATCGGCCGGCGCGGTCAGAACGTTCGTCTCGCCTCGCAGCTGACCGGCTGGGACATCGACATCCTGACCGAACAGGAAGAATCCGAGCGCCGCCAGGCCGATTTCGAGAACTCCACGCGGGTGTTCATGGAAGCGCTCAATGTCGACGAAGTGGTCGGCCAATTGCTGGCGTCCGAAGGCTTCACCTCGGTGGAGGAACTGGCGCTGGTCGACGTCAAGGAACTGGCCGGCATCGAAGGCTTCGACGACGAAACCGCCAACGAGCTGCAGAGCCGGGCCCGCGAATATCTGGAAACGCTCGAGAGCGAGCTCGAAAACAAACGTAAGGAACTCGGTGTGGATGACGCTCTGAAGACGGTGCCCGGCGTGACCTCGAAGATGCTGGTCAAGTTCGGCGAAAACGAGATCAAGACGGTCGAGGACCTGGCCGGTTGCGCCACCGACGATCTGGTGGGCTGGACCGAGCGCAAGGAAGGCGCCGAGCCGACCAAGCATCCCGGCATTCTCGACGCCAACGAAATCTCGCGCGACGATGCCGAGAACATGATCATGCAGGCGCGCGTCATCGCCGGCTGGATCACCGAGGCCGACCTCGTCAAGAAGACCGACGAGGCCGAGGCCAGCGAAGACCAGCCGGTCTGATGCGCCGGTTCTTCGAAATTGGCTGCCGGTTCCGCGCGACCGTAACGCGCAGATGACAGGAGAGATGTCGCACGCATGCTTGCACTCGCCGACCCCGATCTCGACACCGGACCGCGGACCAACAGGTCCGCGACGATGCGGATGTGCGCGGTCACGCGAGCGGTGCGGCCGATCGACGAACTGATCCGGTTTGTCGTAGCGCCCCAGGGCGAGGTGATCCCGGACCTGAAGCGCAAGCTTCCCGGCCGCGGCCTGTGGGTTTCGGCCTCGCGACAGACGGTTGCGGAAGCGGTCCGGCGTAACCAATTCAGCAAAGGCTTCAAGCGCGAGGTCCGCGCCGCCGCCACGCTGGCGGCGGATACCGAAGCCCTGCTGGTGCGCAGCGTCAGCGAGGCGCTGGCCATGGCCGCCAAGGCCGGCCAGGTGGTATCCGGTTTCAGCAAGGTCGAGGGCGCCCTCAAGGCAGGACAGGTGGAGGCCCTGATCCATGCCTCGGACGGCGCCGCGGACGGAATCCGCAAATTGGACGCCATCGTCAGGCAAAACGCCGGAATCGGCGACGAATCGCCCGAATTCCCCATTGTCACGGCGCTGACGTCCGAACAATTGGATTTGGCACTGGGGCGGTCAAATGTGATACATGCTGCCGTGCTCGCGGGCCCGGCGAGCAAGACGTTCCTGTCGCGCAGCCAGCTCCTGGTCCGATACCGGATGGCGGATGACGACAAGACGGCCGGCGCCGAGAGTTCGCCTAACAAGAATTTGTCGAACAAGAACTTGCCTGAACAGACTGTGCGGACACGCACAACAGAACAAGATTAGGACTGCTGAATGGTTGATACGAAAACGCCTGGCGACAAGACACTGAGTGTTCCGACCAAGACCTTGACGCTGAAGCCGCGCGTCGAGACGGGCACCGTGCGCCAGAGCTTCAGCCACGGCCGGACCAAGCAGGTCGTGGTCGAGAAGCGAGGCAAGCGCCGCATCGGTGGCGATGGCCCGGCCGAAACGCCGCACGCGCCGGAGCCGGCCGTGGCCAAAGCCG
>JBDRNF010000263.1:0-54939 GCA_043811435.1 Pseudomonadota bacterium | reverse complement strand
GTGGGAGAGGGTTGGGGTGAGGGGTTCAGGTCTGTCGACGGAGCACGACCCCTCACCCGGATCGCATCTCCGATGCGATCCGACCTCTCCCACAAGGGGAGAGGTGGCACCGCGCGCATGGCCAAAGATTCCAACTCGATGAGCATCGCTACGCCTCCAGATGCCGGCGGGGAAACAACTGCCGGACCAGCCCGCTGACGCTGCCGAACAGCACCGATCCGACATACAGCACAGCCGCCACCAGGATGATGGCCGGACCCGACGGGATTTTTGTTTGAAACGACAGCACCAGCCCCGCATAGCCCGACACGATCGCGCTTGCGACCGCGATGCAGATCATGCCGGTGATGTCGCGCGACCAGAATCGGGCGATGCCGGCGGGCAGGATCATCAGCCCGACCGCCAGCAAGGTGCCGAGCGCGTGAAAGCCGTTGACGAGGTTGATGACCACGAGCGCCAGAAACGCCAGATGCGCCGGCGCGCCGGCGCGGCTGACAGTGCGCAGGAACACCGGATCGACGCATTCGATCACCAGCGGACGAAAGATCACCGCCAGCACCAGCAGCGTGATGGTGGCGTTGAAGGCGATCACCAGCAGGGTCTGGTCGTCCATGGCGAGGATATTGCCGAACAGCACGTGCAGCAGGTCGATATTGGTGCCCTTGATCGAGATGATGGTGACGCCGAGCGCCAGCGACACCAGATAGAACGTCGCCAGCGAGGCGTCTTCCTTCAGCTCGGTATTGCGCGCGACCAACCCTGCGAGGATCGCGACGGTGAAACCCGCGATCAATCCGCCCGCGGTCATCGCGAACAGGCTGAGGCCGGACAGCAAAAAGCCGATCGCGGCGCCCGGCAGGATGGCGTGCGCCATGGCGTCGCCGACCAGGCTCATGCGCCGCAGCATCAGGAACACGCCGATCGGCGCACCGCCCAGCGACAGCGCGATCACGGCGGCGAGCGCCCGGCGCATGAACTCGAATTCGATGAAGGGCGCGATCAGCGCGTCATACATCATCGGTCACGCCGCTCGCGACGGCAGGTCATCGACCGCGCAGGCCGGCGCGCTGTCGTCGAAGGCCTCGCACATCCGGCGCGCTTGCGCGAGGTTCTCCGGTGTCAGGATCTCGGCGGTCGGCCCCCATGCCACCGGTCCGCGCGCCAGCAGCAGGGTTTCCGGAAAATGGGCGCGCACCAGATCCATGTCGTGCAGCGCCGCCAGCACCGTGCGCTTTTCGGCGTGCCAATGGCGCACCAGTGCCAGCAGGTCGGCCGAGGTCTTGGCGTCGATGGCGTTGAAGGGCTCGTCCAGCACGATCAGGCGGGCGTCCTGCAGCAGCACCCGCGCGAACAGCAAGCGCTGCATCTGGCCACCCGACAGCGTGCCGATCGGGCGGTTCTCAAAACCGTTCAGGCCGACGGCAGCGAGCGCCCCGGCGATCTTGTCCCGCGCGGACCTGCCCATGCCGCCGAAAAATCCGACCGAGCGCCACAGCCCGGTGCCGACGAAATCGTATACCGAGATTGGAAAGGTTCGGTCGATATCCGCGGTCTGCGGCAGATAGGCGATGTCGCGGACCTTGAGATCGCCAAGTCCGATCGAGCCCGCCAGCGGCTTCAGGATGCCGACCAGCCCGCGAAACAGCGTCGACTTGCCGGCGCCGTTGGGGCCGACCACCGCCAGCAGCGCGCCGGTGGCGACCTCGCCGTCGAGGTGGTGCACCGCCGGATGCCGGTCATAGCCCAGCGTGACATCGCGGAATTGCAATTGCGCGGCCATGCTCACCTCATTGCCAGCCACACCACGGCCCACAGGCCGGCGCTGACCGCGAGCGCCGCCCCAAACCGGGCGAAAACCGTCATGCGCAGGATCGACCAGGGTGCCGCCTGCGCCGGATGCGGCGAGGACGGCCCATGGCTATGGGTGTGATGGTGGCCATGGTCATGGCTGTGGGTGTGCGTGGGAACCATAGGAAAACGTTATAATATAACATATCGAGTGTCCATGGAGGCGTTTCGGCCTCACGGCTTCCCGATTACCATCGCGATCGCCGCCGCCACGAACGGGAACGGCAGCGACACCGCGGCGCGGAACCAGACGAATCGTGCCGGCATGAACGGAATTTCCCAGAGAATCAGCCGCTGGAAGGCGAACAGCGCCCACGCCACCACATAGGCAATGACCTGCGGCGGGCCAGCGCCGGCCTTCATGGCGACGGCACCGAGCGAAAAGCCGATCACCGGGCCGCCCGGCGTCGCCGCGCCGGCGACCGTGGCCATCAGCACGCCGAGCCAGCCCGAATCGGGCCCGAGCCAGCCGGTGATCACTTCGGAGGGAATCACGGCGGCGATGTAGCCCGCGCCGATCACGCCGATCGCGATGCGCGGCACGATGTTGACGAAATCCAGCGTGCCCTCGCGGACTGACGAGACCAGCACGGTGCGGCCGCGCTGCCAGACCATGAGGCCGAGCACGGCGACCGAACCCCACAAGGTGATATCGACGAGCAGCGCGCTCATGGCGGCGCGCCCTTCGGATAGATTCGCAGATAGACGAAGCGGCCGAGCGCGCCGGCCAGGATCGGCAGCGGCAGCGAGATCACGATGCGCCACAGTGTGAAGTCGGTGCCCATGATCGGCAATTCCCAGACGATGGCGCGGCCATAGCCGATCAGCGTCCAGCTCACCACCATGGCGATAGCGGCGCCGAAATCGGCGCCGACCGTGAGCAGGGCTGCCGCCACCGGGTAGACGGTAAACGGTCCGCCCGGCAGGATCGCGCCGAACGCGGTGCCGATCAGCAATCCCTTGAGGCCGGAATTCGGCCCCAGCGCCCGGGACACCTTCTCATGCGGCAGGATCTCGGCGACGAAGGCGCCGAGCAGGCAGCCCGCCAGCACGCGTGGCAGGATGCCGCCGAACAATGTGAGGTCGCTGAAGAGGATTTCCGTGACGCCGTCGACGCCGTCGCGGCGCCACACCAGCACGACGCAGACCGCGACCAGAACGACGATCACGATCATCGACCAGCCGATCGGCTTGCGGATGCGGCCGGGGCGCGGCTCGGTGTCCGCGGCGTCGTCGGCGGGCGCCGGATCTTTCAGGGGGAGTTCTGCCAAGGCAATCGGTCTGGGGTGAAAAAGGCGAAAACCTGCTTACTCCTGCCTGCTTAGTCTTGCCGGCACAGCGAAGCAAACGGAACCACGGCGCAACCCATGCGCAGCCCATGGATAGCCATGCGCGGGCGCGGGTTCATGTCAGATGGCGCACCAGCGCGAGGCCGGCGAACAGGCCGGCGATCGACAGCAGCACCGATCCCAGCACGTATAACAACGCGGCGGCGATCTCGCCCCGCTCGTAGAGCAGCGCGGCGTCGAGCGAAAATGCCGAGAAGGTGGTGTAGCCGCCGAGAATGCCGGTCATCAGGAACAACCGCCAGGGCTGCGAGGCCCCGCCCTTGAAGGCGAGATAACCGGCGACCAGGCCCATCACGAGCGAGCCGGAGATGTTGATGATGAAGGTGCCCCAGGGAAACGCGGTGCCGAGGCCGCGCGCGCTGATCATGTTGACGGTATGGCGCAACGACGCGCCGATCCCGCCGCCGACAAACACCAGAAGATAGCTTTTCATCTACCCTGCCCTGCCGGCCTGTAGTGGCCGAGAACTCACAACAGCTCAACTGCGCCCCCTCTCCCTTAGGGAGAGGGTTGGGGTGAGGGGTTACGGTCTATCGTTGGTCCGTAACCCCTCACCCGGCGCTGCGCGCCGACCTCTCCCGACGGGAGAGGTGAAGCGGAGTATGCGGCGCGGCTCACCCAAACGAAAGGGCGGCAGTGAGATGCTGCCGCCCGGTATTCTTTAGCTGGCGCTCTCGCCGAAAGCCTCAAGCCTTCGAGAACAACTGGTCGACATACTCCCAGTTCACCAGATGATCGACGAACGCCTTCAGATAATCGGGGCGGCGGTTGCGATAATCGATGTAGTAGGAGTGCTCCCAGACGTCGACGCCGAGAATCGGGGTGGCGCCGTGCACCAGCGGGCTTTCGCCATTGGCGGTCTTCGAGATTTCGAGCTTGCCGTTCTTGACCGACAGCCAGGCCCAGCCCGAGCCGAACTGGCCGACGCCGGCGGCGGCGAAATCGGTCTTGAATTTCTCCAGCCCGCCAAGATCCTCGTCGATCTTCTTGGCCAGACGGCCGGGCAATTTGTCGCCACCGCCATTGGGCTTCATCCAGTTCCAGAAATGCAGGTGGTTGTAGTGCTGGCCCGCATTGTTGAACAGCGGCGCATTCTTGCCGAACGAGCCCTTGACGATCTCTTCGAGAGACTTGCCCTCGAATTCGGTGCCTTTCAGCAGGTTGTTGCCGTTGGTCACATAGGCCTGATGATGCTTATCGTGATGGAATTCCAGCGTTTCCTTCGACATATGAGGAGCGAGCGCGTCATAGGCATAAGGAAGGTCGGGAAGCGTGAAGGTCATGGGGGATGTCCGCGATGATGGGAGACGTGGGCTTGGAACTAGGCTTAACGGGAACCCTTATAGAAGGTTCCATCGATCTTAAACACCGCAATTTGGGACCGTGAGAACAGACCGCGCACGAGAGAAAGCACGAAGAATGAGCATCGAGATCGACGTATTGAACGGAGACGCATCGTGGCCGGTGGCCGAGCCGCTGTTCAAGGCGGTGTGGCCGGCCGACGTCGTTGAAAAGCTGCCATGGGGTCATGTCAAATGGGCCCATGCCGACCTCCGCGTGCTGATCGAGGCGCCATCCGGCGGCCTCGCCTGCCATGTCGGCATCTACTTCCGTCACGCCATTTGGGACGGCCGCAAGGTCCAGATCGGCGGCATCGGCGGGGTTTCGACCCGCGAGGACTGCCGGCGGCAGGGCTATGCCAGCCTGGCGCTCGACGCCGCGGTCCAGACCATGCGCCACCACGAAGCCGTGCAATTCGCGCTGCTGTTCTGCGAGCCGCATAATTTTGCCTTTTACCAGTCGCGCGGCTGGCACCCGTTCGCCGGCGAAGTCTGGGCCGAGCAGCCGGAGGGACGAATTCGCTTCGAGGCGATGGCGCCCTTCGTGTTCGATTTCAGCCGCAAGCCACGGCAGGGCGTCATCGACCTATGCGGCCTGCCATGGTGACCATGCGTGGCGCCGGGGTGGATTGCGCCGTTCAATCCATAATATGTTGCTCATAATCTATATGCTGGCGGCGTTCTTCACCCTCCCCTGGAGGGGGAGGGTCGCTCGCGTCCGGCGATGCGTAGCATCGTCCGGTGCGAGCGGGGTGGGGTGAAAGCCTCTCCTCTCCACAGTGTCTGAATTGAGAGATCACCCCACCCCGTCTCGCATTTCGCTGCGCTCATGCGAGCCGACCCAAGAGCGAGCTTCGCTCGTCTCGACCCCTCCAGGGGAGGGTAAGAAAAGGCCGCTGAAATGACGCGTGACGCATGACCATTGAGGCCCCGCCCGTAGCACCGGTAATGGTCCCGGCCAACGGCCTGCTGACGTCGCCGATCCTGCCGACCCTGCTCAAGCTGACGCTTCCCAATGTCATCGCGATGCTCGGCACCACCCTGGTGGCGGTCGCCGAAACCGCCTATATCGGCCGCCTCGGCATCGAACCGCTGGCGGCGATCGCGCTGGCTTTCCCCTTCGTCATGCTGACGCAGATGATGTCGGCCGGCGCCATGGGCGGCGGCGTTTCATCCGCGGTCAGCCGCGCCATCGGCGCCGGCGACCGTCACCGCGCCGCGACACTGGCACTGCATGCCGTCATGATCGGCCTGCTCGGCGGGCTGGTCTTCACCGCCGTCATGCTGCTGTTCGGCCGGACGTTCTTCATGCTGCTGGGCGGGCGCGGCGGCGTGCTCGAGCAGGCGCTGCAGTATTCGCAGGTGCTGTTTTCCGGCGCGGTTTCGATCTGGCTGGTCAATACGCTGGCCTCGGTGCTGCGCGGCACCGGCGACATGCGGTTGCCGTCGGCGACGCTGATCGGGGTCGCCGTCATCCAGATCGTGGTCGGCGGCGCCCTGGGTCTCGGGCTGGCCGGCCTGCCGCAACTGGGAATGCGCGGCGTCGCCGCCGGACAATTGATCGCGTTCTCGCTCGGGGCCATCTTCCTCGCATGGATCCTCATCAGCGGCCGCAGCCGGCTGACGCTGGATTTCCGCGCCTTCCGGTTTCAGCGCGCCATGTTCCTGGACATCCTCAAGGTCGGCGCGATCTCCTGCGTGGCACCGCTGCAGAGCGTGCTCACCATCCTGATCTTCACCAGGATTTTGGCGGGTTACGGCACCGCGACGCTGGCCGGCTACGGCATGGGCTCGCGGCTCGAATTCCTGCTGACGCCGATTTCGTTCGCCTTCGGCGTGGCCTCGGTGCCGATGGTCGGCATGGCCGTCGGCGCCGGCATGGTGGCGCGCGCCCGCAAGGTGGCGTGGACCGCGGGCGCAGCATCGGCGCTTACCGTCGGGCTGATCGGCCTGATCGTCGCGGTCCATCCGGTGCTGTGGGTGTCGATGTTCACCAGCGATCCCGGCGTCACCGCGGCGGCCTATTCCTATTTCGCCTGGGCCGGCCCGGCATTCGCATTCTTCGGGCTGGGCACCTGCCTCTATTTCTCATCGCAGGGGGCGGCGAAGGTCGGCGGTCCGGTGCTGGCGGGAACCGGTCGCCTGCTGCTGGTGGCGGTCGGCGGCTGGTGGCTGGTGTCGATCGACGCCCCGGCCTCGGCGCTGTTCGCGCTGGTCGGCGCCGCCATGGTGCTGTTCGGCGTCGGCGTCGCGGCATCGGTCTGGCTGACGCACTGGGGCAAGTAGGTTCCCGCACGCCGATGCGGCGTTGCACAAGTTCGATTTTTTGTTATGCAGGCGCGCTTTCAAGGGAGAGGCCTATGTCCTGCCGATTCGGCACCATCATTGTGATCTTCATGGCGATTTCGGCGGCCTTGCTTGGCGCTCCGGCTGCGCAGGCGGCCGGCGGCGAGGCCACCGGTGTCTGGCTGACCCAGGCCGGCGACGCCAGGGTGCGGGTCAGCAAATGCGGCGGCGGACTTTGCGGGGTCATCGTCGGGCTGCGGGATCCAATCGATCCCGCCACCGGCCGACCCCAGGTCGACGACAAGAATCCCAATCCGGCCCTGCGGAAGCGTCCGATGGTCGGGCTTCCGCTGTTCCGCGGCATGCGGCCATCAGGCCCGAACCGGTGGTCCGGGCAGATCTACAACGCCGATGACGGCAGCACCTATGTGAGCCATGTCTCGCTGGCGGGGCCGAATACGCTCAAGGTCGAGGGCTGCGTGGGCGCGCTCTGCGGCGGCGAGAACTGGACGCGCGCCCGGCGGTGAGGGATTCGATCTAGGCCGCCATCGCCTTCAGCGCCGTAGCCGCCGAGGCATAACCGCCGCGCGCACCGTCGATGAAATGAACGTGATCGCTGCGCAGCGCCGAGGGCGTGAAGCAGGTCATCATCGCGGCATCCTGCCGGTGCAGGCCATAGCGCACGATTCCCCCCGCGGCCGCCGCGGCCAGAATTTTCATCAGCGCGCTTTCCAGCTCCGGCGTGCAATCGAGGATCATGCGCAGTCCGTCGTCATATTTGCGGAAGTCGGAATTCTCCACCACCTGCTGCACATAGGTCTTCGGCACGAAGCCGCCGACGCTGATGCCGAAGCGCATGATCACATAGATGAACAGCGTGTTGGCGAGCACCCAGACGCGGCGCTTCAGCAGCGATCCGCGCAGCGCGCTGACTTCGTATTTGTTGCCGCTCGGCGGCCAAGTCAGCGGCGGTCCTTCCGGCGGCACCGGCCGCCCGGCATCCGGGCTGCGCTCGACCAGCGCGACGATGTCCTCGATCACCTTGCGGAAAGCCTTAGGGTCGGCGGCGCGCGCGGGCACCACCAGCACCGAGAGAATGAGGCCGCGCGCGGAGGGAATTTCCTCGAACCGGCATGACAATCCCGTCAGATCGGGCTGGGTGCCGGGCGCGGCCTTCGGCAGCGCGAACTCGCCGCGCTTCATCGCCATCTCGGCCCAGCCGAGGCCGCCGCCGGAAAACATCGCATAGGACAGGTTGGCCGACGGCCCGAACCGCGCGACGCGAACATCGAGACCCTGCGCCCGCACCGCCGACACCGGCACCAGCGCCACCCGCATCACGAGGTTGAGGCTCTCCTCGACCCAGGTCGCGGTCGCCGCCATCGCCTCCCGGGTGCGCGCGAGATCTTCCGGCGACACTGCGAAGCTGGCGCCGTCGCCGCCGAACGCGAAGGGAAATTCACGCCCCTCCAGCGCGTTGGTCACCGCCGCGATGACGGAAGCCCCGGCCATGTTGACCGCCTTGTAGCGCGCCTCCGCGATCGCCTTGGTCGATTCCACGATATCGGCGACGCCGATCGACCAGTCGTCCGGCAACGGCGAATACAGCGCCGGGTCCATCACGCTGGCAAAGCCGCGAAAGACCGGGATGGAGCTGTAGAAGGTGTCGGAGGTGGCGGGTGTGGTCATGTCGATGATGATACCGATTCAAAACCCCTGTTAACAGATACGATCCGGTTTGGCATTTGGGTTCAACACGAACCTCATCGCTCCTCGAACCACTCCCGCTCCCTCATGGTGAGGAGCGCGTCCGGACAGCGCACTCGCGCTGCCCGGCGCGCGTCTCGAACCATCTGGCGCGTAGTAGCCAGCTGCCATCCTTCGAGACGCCGCGCGAAGCACGCGCGGCTCCTCAGGATGAGGTTCGTCATCAATACTCCGGCGCTGAGAGCGCGCGGTCGAAGGATAGCCGCAGGGCTGCGCTATTCTGCCTTCGCCACCCCCTGCAGCACCAGCCGGTTGAGCCGTCCCGCAAACGCCGCCGGGTCTTCCGGCAATTCGCCGTCGAGGATCTGCGCCTGTTCCAGCAGCAGGAACGACAAATCGGCGCCGTCGGCGCCCTCGCCCGAGATCGCCGCCACCAGCGGATGGCGCAGGTTGATTTCGAGGATCGGCTTGGTGCCGGCGCCCTTGTTCTGCCGCGCCAGCAGGCGTTCCAGTTCGCGGTCCGGGCCGTGGCTCCCCGCCACCAGACAGGAGGCGCTGGAGGTCAGCCGCTGCGAGGCGCGGACGTCGGAGACGCGCTCGCCGAGGGTGGCCTTGATCACGGCGATGATCGAAGCTTCGTCGGCTTCCGGTTTTGCTTCTTCCTTCTTGTCGTCGAGCAGCGGGATCAGGCCGAAATCGATATCGCCCTGGCTCAGCGACTTCAGCGGCTTGCCTTCGAAGTCGAGCGGGGCCGAGGTCCAGAACGCGTCGACCGGATCGGTCAGCAGCAAAACCTCGATGCCGCGGGCGGCGGCGGATTCCAGCTTGGGATTGGATTTCAGCCGCTCGATGCTGTCGCCGACCAGGACGTAGATCTCGGTCTGGTTCGGTTTGGCGTCCGCGAGATACTGCTTCAGCGACCGGTTTTCGCCGGTCGTGGTGGTGAACCGCGACAGCGCCAGCAGTTTTTCGCGGCGTTCGAAATCCTCGTAGAGGCCTTCCTTGATCACGGGACCGAACGCATCCCAGATCTTGGCGAAATTCTCAGGGTCCTTCTCGCCGAGGCTCTCCAGCTCGCTGACGACGCGGGTGGTCACGGCTTTCCGGATCTGCGCCAGTTGCGGATTGTTCTGCAGCATTTCCCTGGAAATGTTGAGCGGCAGGTCCTCGCTGTCGACCACGCCGCGGATGAAACGCAGGTAGGCCGGCAGCAAATCGGCATCGTCGGTGATGAAGACGCGGCGGACATAGAGCTTCACCCGGCCCTTGCGCTGCGGCTCGAACAGGTCGAACGGCTTTGCCGAGGGCGCGAACAAGAGAACCGCATAGGAATAGCGGCCCTCGGCGCGGTAATGCAGCGTCATCGCCGGCTCGTCGAAGGCGTGCGCGACCTGCTTGTAGGCCTTGGCATAGTCTTCCGCGGTCAGTTCCGACTTCGAGCGCTGCCACAGCGCGCTGGCCGAACTGATCTGGCGCGGCTCGCCCTCTTCCGCGACCAGTTCGATCGGAAACTGGATATTGTCGGAATAGGCGCCGACGATGCGCTCGATCTCGTAGGTCTCGAGATACTTCTTCGCATCCGGCTTCAGGTGCAGCACGATTTCGGTGCCGCGCGCGACCCGCGCAGCGTCTTCCTCGCCGGCCGGGGCGATTTCAAATCCGGCGCCGCCGGACGACGACCAGACCCAGACCTCGTCGGTGCCGGCGCGGCGGCTGAACACCTCGATCCGCTCGGCCACCATGAAGGCGGAATAGAAGCCGACGCCGAACTGGCCGATCAGCCCGGCGCCGTCCTTGGCCTCAGTGAGGCGCGACAGGAAGGATTTGGTGCCGGAGCGGGCGATGGTGCCGAGATTGTCGATCAACTCCTGGCGGTCCATGCCGATCCCGCTATCGATCACGCGCAGCGTATTGGCCGTCTTGTCCGGCTTGATGCGGATTTTGGGCGGCTCGCCGTCGGCGATCAGCGCAGGGTTGGCGATCGCCTCGTAGCGCAGCTTGTCGCAGGCGTCGGAGGCATTCGAGATCAATTCGCGCAGGAAAATATCGGTTTCCGAATAGACCGAATGCACCATCAGGTGCAGCAATTCGGCGACCTCGGCCTGGAACGGCTGGGAGACGGGGGCGGTATCGGCGGTGGTGGTCATACTCGGTCTCGCTCAATGCTCACTTGCGGAAGGGGTCCGAAAAATCCGATATAGCGATAGCATCTTTGCTGGCAAGTATCGCAACCCACGCGCGCAAATCCTCGCAGAAGGAAAATCATGGCAAAATCCGGGTTCGATGTGGAATTCGACGTCGTGGTGGCCGGCGCCGGATCAGCCGGATGCGTGGTGGCGGCGCGGCTGACGGAAAACCCGGGGATTTCGCTCTGCGTGATCGAGGCCGGCGGGCGCGACCGCAATCCCTGGATTCATATTCCCCGGGGCTTCGGCAAGCTCGTCCCCAACGCGAATATCAACTGGGGGTACCAGACCGAGCCGGAGCCGGGGCTGGGCGGCCGCAGCATCATCTGGCCACGCGGCAAGGTGGTGGGTGGGTCGGGCTCCATCAACGGGCTGGTGTTCTTGCGTGGTGCGCCGAGCGATTACGACGAATGGGCGCGGCTGGGTGCCCGCGGCTGGGGATACAGGGACGTGCTGCCCTATTTCAAGCGGATGGAGCACTGCGTCGACGGCGCGGATGAGTGGCGCGGCACCGGCGGGCCGATCACGGTCTCCCAAATCAAGCGACCCTCGACGGTAGCGAAGGCCTTTGTCGAGGCCTGCGAGCGCCTACAATATCAGCGCAACCCGGATTTCAACGGCGAGCGCATCGACGGCATCGGCTTTGCGCCGCTCAACGTCCACAATGGCTGGCGCCGCTCGACCGCGGTCGGCTACCTGCGGCCGAACCTTTCCAGGAAGAACCTGGAATTGATGACCAGGACCCATGTCCGCAAGATCCTGTTCGAAGGACGCCGCGCAGTCGGCGTCGAGGTCGAGCGCGACGGAAAAATTCAGCGCATCGGCGCGCGGCGCGAACTGATCCTGTCCGGCGGCGCCATCAATTCGCCGGTGCTGCTGCTGGCTTCCGGCATCGGCCCCGCCGGCGAACTGGCGCAGCACGGCATCGAGGTGAGACTGGATCTGCCCGGCGTCGGCAAGAACCTGCAGGATCACTACCAGGCGAGCTTTGCGTTCAAGACCCACAGCGGCGACACCCTCAATGAAGCCGTGATGAATCCGGTCAAATCGGCCAGGATGGCGCTGCAATGGCTGTTCGCGGGCTCCGGCCAGCTCGCCGTCGGCGCTACCGAGGCGACGCTGTTCGCCAAATCGAGCCCGACCGAGCCGGTGCCGGATATCCAGTACCAGGTGCTGAATTTCTCGTCCGACAGCCTGAAGCTCGGGCTGCATCGCTGGCCGGGCTTCACCTTCATCTTCAGCGTCTGCCGGCCGAAGAGCCGCGGCGAGATCACGCTGCGCGACGCCGAGGGAAAATTGCCGCCGCGCATCCTCGCCAACTACCTCACCCATCCCGACGACATGCGCATCATGCAGGCGGGCTTCCGCATCGGCCGGCAAATCGCCGCCACCGAGCCGTTCCGCTCGCTGGTGACCGAACAAATCCGGCCTGATCCGGCGATCGAAAGCGACGAGGAGATCGCCGACTTCGTCCGCGGCATGGGCTCGACGGTCTATCACCCCTGCGGCACTTGTCGGATGGGCGAGGACGACGGCGCCGTCGTCGACAGCAGCTTGCGGGTTCGCGGCATCGACGGCTTGCGCGTGGTCGACGCGTCCGTGATGCCGGCGATGCCGTCGCCGAACATTCATCCCGCCACCATCATGGTCGCGGAAAAGAGTTCCGACATCATCGCGCAGGCGCTGAAGCCATAACCATCGACCGACGGCGCAAGCCGGATTGCCAACAAGAAAAGCCTGAAGGGAAACGCCGTGACGAAAGCATCAAAGGTCAAAAGCGTCGAAATCCTCGCCTGCGACGCCGGCTGGCGGAACTACCACTTCGTCAAGGTCTCGACCGAGGACGGCGTGGTCGGCTGGAGCGAGTATGACGAGGGTTTTGGGGCGCCCGGCGTCGGCACCGCGATCCAGCGGCTGTCCGCCCGCGTGGTCGGGCAGGACGTCATGGCGCATGAGCGGATTTTTGCCGAGTTGTCGGCGGCGACGCGCCCCGCTACCGGCGGCGTGGTGGCGCTGGCGCTCGGCGCCATCGAAAACGCCCTGCTCGACGCCAAGGGCAAGCTGCTCGGCGTGCCCTGCTACGAACTGCTCGGCGGCAAGATCCGCGACCGCGTCAGGGTCTACTGGTCGCATTGCGCGACGTGGCGCATCAACCATCCTGGCTGGTACAAGCCCGCCATCACCGACCTCTACGGCGTCAAGGCGATCGGGCAGGAGGTGCGCGACAGGAAATTCACCGCGCTGAAGACCAACATCTTCACCTATACCGACGGCAAGCCGCAGGGCTGGCGGCCCGGCTTCGGCTCGCCGTTCGAGCCGGAGATCAATGTCGACCGCAAGGTGCTGCGCGACCTGCACATGCACCTGGAAGCCATCCGCGACGGCGCCGGGCCCGACGTCGACATCCTGCTCGATCTCAACTTCAACGCCAAGACCGAAGGCTATCTCAAAATCCTGCGCACCATTGCCGACCTCGACATGTTCTGGATCGAAATCGACAGCTTCAGTCCGGAGGCGCTGGGCTATATCAGGCGGCAGAGCCCGCATCCGATCTCGTCCTGCGAGACACTCTTGGGCTTGCGCGAATTCCTGCCCTATTTCCGCGAACAGGCGATGGACGTCGCCATCATCGACACGCCGTGGAACGGGGTGTGGCAATCGATGAAGATCGCCGCGTCCGCCGAAGCCCACGAGGTCAACGTCGCGCCGCATAATTTCTACGGCCACCTCTGCAGCATGATGAACGCGCATTTCTGCGCGGCGGTGCCGAATCTGCGGATCATGGAAATCGACATCGACCGGCTGGAATGGGACCATGAATTGTTCACCCATTTGCCCGAGATCGTCGACGGCTACCTTGTCATCCCCGACCGCCCCGGCTGGGGCACCGAACCGAACGAGGAAGCGTTGCGCGCGCATCCGCCGAAGGGGCTCGGCGGATTGTTGAATTACGGGCAGAAGAAGTAGGGGAACGTTCGGCTCGCCTCAACATCGCGTGCAACGCATTTCATCGGGTATCGGGTGGCTAACGCCTGACATCCCGACCCATTGTGACTCTCAAGCAATATGGAGGATCACAATGAATGCTTCGGGAATGGCGCTGGACGGCAAGGTGGCGATCGTCACCGGGGCGAGTTCCGGAATCGGGCGCGCGATTGCCGTGCTGTTTGCCGCTGAAGGCGCCCGCGTCGTCGTCGCCGCGCGGCGCCGGAAACTGCTCGACGGTCTCGTTGCCGAAATCGAGGCGGCGGGCGGCGCGGCTGGCGCGCTCGTGGGTGACGTAACCGACGAATCTTTCGCGCGCGCTTTGGTGGAGCAGACGAAATCGCGTTTCGGCGGGCTCGATATCGCCGTCAACAATGCCGGCGTGCTGGGGCCGATGGGGGCCACGCCCGAGGTGAGTCGCGAAGCCTGGGACGCGACGATGGCGACCAATCTCACCAGCGCCTTTCTGGGCGCCAAATACCAGATCCCCGCCATGCTTGCGCGCGGCAAGGGATCGCTGATCTTCGTCAGTTCGTTCGTCGGCGCTACCGCCGCGATGCCGGGCGCGGCCACTTACGCCGCCAGCAAGGCCGGCCAGATCGGGCTGATGAAGGCGCTTGCGGTCGAATACGGGCCGAAGGGCATTCGCGTCAACGCGCTGCTGCCGGGCGGCACGCAAACGGCGGCGGCGGACGCAATGGCCGATACCGAGGAGATGAAGGCCTTCGTGCGCAACATGCATGCCCTGAAGCGCATTGCAGATCCCGAGGAACAGGCCCGCGCGGCCTTGTTCCTGGCGTCCGATGCCGCGTCCTTCATCACCGGAAGCGCGATGCTGGTGGATGGCGGCGTGTCGATCAACAAGACCTGAGTGAGCGAAGGCGGGTCGATTCCACCTTCTCCCCTCCCCCCACGCGCTCTTGCGCGTGGTGGGGAGGGGTCGGGGGTGGGGGGTGCTTCCGCAAATTCGCTGGCAGAAGAACGCGCTGATAGACCCCCCACCCCCGACCCCACCCCACCGCGACGCGGGAGGAGGGGAGAAGAAAGACTCTACGTCCCGCCCCTCACCTCAGCGCGATATCCAGCCAGCCCAGCGCGTTTACGCTGACTTTGTCGCCGGCATCGACGACAACCGTCGTCGTCTCGGCCTCGATGATCGCGGGTCCCGCCAAGGTGTGGCCGGGCCGGAGATCGTCGAGCGCATAGACCGGGACCTCGCGCCAGGCGCCGAACCAGGCTTGCCGCGTCGTTCGAGGCGAGCAAACTGCCGCCGAGGGCGTTGGTCGCGCGTCCTGCCCGCGCTGCGAGACTTCGCCGACCGCGGCGACGCGGGCGTTGACGAACACGACTTCCTGGTCGCGCGCGGCGTAGGTGTAGAGTTCCTCGTGGCGACGGTGGAAGCGGTCCTCGATGGCGTCGACCAGCGCGGGCGCGTTCCAGTCGAGGCCGTCGAGCGCGACGTCGATTTCGAAAATCTGCTCGCCGTAGCGCATTTCCGCCGAACGCTCCGTCGTCATCGGGCCGCCGAACCAGGCGCGCAGCCGGCCGGTGGCTTGCCGTTCCAACTCTGCGAACAGGTTTCGCGCCTCGTCGGCGGAAATGCGGGCGGCGGCGCCGTAATGGGTGCGGCTGACTTCGTAGCGCAGATCGCTGGTCAGCATGCCCCAGGCCGACAGCACGGAGGCCGCCACCGGCACGATGATGCGCTTGATGTCGAGTTCGCGCGCGACCTCGGCGGCATGCAGGCCGGCTGCGCCGCCGAAACTCAGGAGTGCGAATTTTCGGGGATCGACGCCGCGCCGCAGGGTCATCAGCCGGATGCCGTCGGCCATCTTCAGGTTGATCATGCGGTAGATGCCGGCGGCGGCCTCATCCCGCGACAGGCCGAGCGACGCCGCCACCCGGTCCACGGCGGCTTCGGCCGCCGCAGCGTCGAGCGGACGCGCGCCGCCCATGAAGGCGGCAGCATCGAGATAGCCGAGCACGACATTGGCGTCGGTCACGGTGGCAGCCGTGCCGCCATTGCCGTAGCAGGCCGGCCCCGGCACCGAGCCCGCGCTTTCCGGGCCCACCCGCAAGGTGCCGCCGGCATCCACCGAAGCGATCGAACCGCCGCCGGCCGCGATGCTGGCGATGTCGAGGCTGCGCAGCGCGATGCGCTGGCCGGCGAGCGATCCATCGGCGGACAGCGAAGCGCGGCCCTCGGAGATCAGCGAAATGTCGGTGCTCGTGCCGCCCATGTCGAACGGCACCAGATCGGGGACGCCAAGCAGGTCGGCGCAGCGCCGGGCGCCGGAAATTCCGCCGGCAGGACCCGACAGCACCGTGCCGGCGGCGAGCCTGGAGGCTTCCTCGATCGGCGCCATGCCGCCATGCGACAGGATGATGAAGAGCGAGCCCTTGAAGCCGGCCCCGTGAAGACGCTGCTCCAGGTTGGCGAGATAGTGCCGCACCAGCGGCCGCACGTAGGCGTTCACGATGGTGGTCGAGACCCGCTCATATTCCTTGATCTGCGGCAGCACGTCGCTCGACCTGGAAATGCTGACCTCGGGCAGTTCGCGCGCCAGCCGTTCGACGGCGGCGAGTTCGTGCACGGGATT
This sequence comes from Pseudomonadota bacterium, assembly GCA_043811435.1. Taxonomy (GTDB): domain Bacteria; phylum Pseudomonadota; class Alphaproteobacteria; order Rhizobiales; family Xanthobacteraceae; genus Bradyrhizobium. The sequence goes on along the minus strand of JBDRNF010000263.1, from coordinate 38,638 downwards.
GAGATAGGAATGCAGGAAGCAGACCGCGACCGAAGTGGCGCCGGAGCGGCGGATCGCGGCGATGGCGTCATCAAGCGAGCGATCGTCGAGTGGGATCGCAGTCTCGCCATTGGCCTTGAGCCGTTCCCTGACGCCGAGCCGCCGTTCGCGCGGCACCAGCGGTTGCGGCGGCGGCGAGCGCAGATCGTAGCGGTCGTCCTTCAGCCCCTCGCGCATCTCGATGACGTCGCGATGGCCCTCGGTGGTGAGCAGCGCGACCTTTGCGCCCTTGCGCTCGAGCAGCGCGTTGGTCGCGACCGTGGTGCCGTGCACGATGCGGTCGGTAACCGCGAGCATGTCGGCGCGCGACAAATTCAGCCGTCGCGCCAGCTCTTCTAGCCCGGCCATGACGCCGACTGATTGATCCGCCGGTGTCGAGGGGGACTTCGCGAAGACGGTCGTGCCTGTCGCGTCGATGGCGACGAGATCCGTATAGGTGCCGCCAACGTCAATTCCGATGGTGTACATGCTCAGGAGCCCTGCCCCGCTGCCTTATCGTCCGTGACAAGTCCCTGTTCGCGGTCACGCGCGTGGGCTTCCGCCGAGCGGTCGGCCGGCAGCCCGTAACCGCCACCGCCGGAAGAGCGGATTTCGAGGCAATCGCCGGGAAGCAGTTCGATGCCGACTTCCTTGGTGCGCAGCGCGCGCGGCGGACGGCCCTCGGAGATCAGGCGGTAATCGTGCGGCACGCCATCCTGGCCGCCGAGCATTCCGCAGGGACCATGGCGCACGCCGTCGCCCGCCGTGTTGCCGCGCGCGGGCTTTGCGGTTTCCAGCACGAGATCGAGCGCGACGCCGAGGCCGCCGCGGAATTTGCCGTCGCCGCCGGAATTTTCGCGGAATTCATGGCGGCGAAAGTGCAGGGGAAAGCGCACTTCCGCGACCTCGAGGCTGCCGAATTTGAGGCCGCCGACGCTGTGCCATTCGCCGATCGACGAATAGCCGTCGCCGCCGGAGGAAGCGCCGCCGCCCGGGCGGGCCTGAAACAGGTGCCAGATGAAACTCCTTCCCGTCCGCGGATCCTCGCCCTGGATCGCGATCCGGAACCGGCGGCTCCAGCCCGCCATGGCGCGATCAGGACAGGACGCCGACAGCGCCTTGACGATCGCTTCGACGATTTCGTTGGAGGGATGGCTGGTGCACAGCGTCACCGGACGGCCGGGATCGGCCCAGACGATGGTCCCCTGTTTGGCAATCACCTTCAATGGCCGCAACGCGCCGGTGTTCTTCGGAATCTCGGCGTCGATCAGATAGGCGAACGCCATCGCCACCGCCGCCTGCATGTTGGCATGCGAGGAATTGACGAAACTGGTCGACTGCGGATCGGAATCCGACAGATCGACCTCGATGTCGCTGCCCTGCTTGGTGACCTTGGCGGCGATCCTGATGTCGCTGCGGCCATGACCGTCATCGTCGAGAAAGGCCTCGCCGAAGAACACGCCGTCCTTCCAGGTCGAAACCACCGCACGGGTCTGCTGCTCGGTCGCATCCAGGATCGCCTCGATGGCGGCCTCGACGACATCAGCGCCGAACTCGCTGAACAGCTTTGAGACACGCCGCTCGCCGAGATGCGCCGCCCCCAGCATCGCGGCGAGGTCGCCGCGAAACTCGCGCGGGTTGCGCACATTCAGCGCCAGCAGGTCGAGCAGGTCCTCGCGCGGCCGGCCGGCCTCCGAGAGCCTGATCGGCGGGACGCGCAGCCCCTCCTGAAAAATCTCGGTGGCGCCGGGATTGTAGGCGCCGTGGGTGGCGCCGCCGATGTCGCTGAAATGGGCGCGGACGATGGTCCAGAGCAGGCGCTTGCCGCCGGCGAATACCGGCACGAAGACGGTGAGATCGGGCAGATGGCTGCCGCCGTGATAGGGATCGTTGAGCAGGAACACGTCGCCGGGCGCTATGTCCTTGAAGCGGTCCTCGACCACCCGCGTCGCCCACGGCAGCGCACCGACATGAACCGGCAGATGATCGGCCTGCGCGATCAGCCGGGATTGCGTGTCGCAGATCGCCAGCGAGAAATCGCGGCTGGAATTCAGGATCTGCGAATAGGTGGTGCGAAGCATGGCTTCGCCCATTTCCTTCACGATCGAGCTCAGGCGGTGCTGAACCACGGATCGCGTGATGGGATCGATCTTGCTGGACATGGACGCTTGTTGGCAAAAAGCGGCGGCGGGATCAAGGGACTGGTCAGGCCGCCGCCGCCACCTCGGCGATGGCCTCCGAGGCCGCCGCAACGATCTTGTCGACATCCCGGTCCGTCATCGGCGTCGATAGCGCCATCAATCCATAGCCCGCCGCCAGCACGCCCCGATTGAGCAGCCCGCGATGGAAGACCGCCGAGCGCTGCGCTTCCTGCTCGGTCGGATAGGCCGAGCGATAGTCGCGGACCGGACGATCGGCGAAATGAATTTTCAGCAGCGATCCGAGCCCGACGGTGCGGCCGGGCACACGATAGCGGCGGAAAGCCTCGTCGATTCCGCCGCGTACCGCCTCGCCGATGGCATCGAGCCGCGCAAAGGCGGCGTCGTCCAGCAACTCCATCGCCGCGATGCCGGCGCGCATCGTCACCGGATTGGCCGAAAACGTGCCGCCATGCGGCAGATCAGGCTTGCCGGAAGAGGGATCGAACACCGCCATGAACCGCCGCTTGCCGCCGACCGCGCCGACCGGAAAGCCGCCGCCCATGATTTTTCCCAGCGTGGTCATATCGGGGTCGATATTCCATATCCCCTGCGCGCCGCGATAGCCGAGACGGAAGGTGATGACCTCGTCGAAGATCAGGAGCGCGCCGACCTCCGATGTGACCGCGCGCAGCGCCTCGAGATAGGCCTTGTCGGCGGGCGCGAGGCCCGCGCGGTTCGGCATCGGGTCGACCAGCACGCAGGCGAGCTCCGCGCCGTGCTCGCGGATCAGGCTGACGGCTGCCTCAACGTCGTTGAAGGGGATGGTGATGACATCGGCCAGCACATTGTCCGGCGTGCCCTTCGCATACGCCACCGAGACCGGCGCGTTGCGGCCCCAGGCTTCCGGCACAGGGTCGAGGCTGACTTCGGCGTAGTCGTAGGAGCCGTGATAGGCGCCCTCGCATTTGGCGATCTTCGGCCGCCCGGTAAAGGCGCGCGCGGCCTTCAGCGCCATCATGACCGCTTCAGTGCCGGAGTTGGTAAAACGCACCTGCTCCACCGATGGCAGGCGCTCCACCAGCAATTCGGCGAGATCGATCTCCGACTCCGTCGGCAGGCCGAACGCCGATCCCAGCGCGAGCTGCTTCGTCGCCGCCGCCACCAGCGCCGGATGGGCGTGGCCATGGATCAGCGCGGTGAAATTGTTGATACAGTCGATATATTCATTGCCGTCGACATCGAACACAAGGCAGCCCTCGCCGCGCGCGGCATAGATCGGGTACGGCTTCATGAACACCGTGGTGCGGGTGTTGCCGCCGGGCAGACTGGAGAGGGCGCGGGTGTAGAGGCGTTGGGAGCGGGAGTTGGGATCGGGGTACATCTTGTATCTGTCCACGGCGGTTTACTGATCGGCCTTATCCACTATCAGTCCATAGGGCGAACCTGCTATCTTATTGAGCAGACGCGGTACACAGCGAATGCATATGGATACTTAAAACGGCGATTGCTGCGTACGATCGATCCTGGTTTGACGACCGCCCGCGGAATCCCTACCGTTCCCGGCAGGCTGCATCCGCAGCCCTGCGCCCTTGAAATGCAGATGTTCCCGGTGCCCATGGCTCGACCGAGCGCGACAGAAGACAATTCATGAGCGCCCCCGATCCGCTGCTGCCCGACGAGCCTTGGCCCCAACGCATCTCGCGGATTTTCGCCTGGCTCGCCGGCGGCTGCATCCTGTTCGGCTGCGGCGCGCTGATCTCGCTCGACGTCGTCACGCGCTTCCTGTTCCAGCGCGGCATGATCGAGAGCTTCGAAATATCGGGCTACATGCTCGCGGCCTGCATCGGTCTCGGCCTCGCTTTCACCGTTACCTCGAAGTCGAATATCCGGGTCGATATCCTGCTCGATGCCTTGCCCTATCGCCTGCGCGCGGCCTGCGACCTGCTGGCGGCCTTTGCGCTCGCTGTGATCGCCGTGGCGCTGGTGTGGTTCTGCTGGAAAACCCTGGCGCAGTCGTGGAGCATGAACGCGCGCTCGACCTCCATCATGCAGACGCCGATGGTGCTGCCGCAGGGCGTCTGGTGGATCGGCCTGCTCTGGTTCGCCTTCATGGCGGTGCTGCTGCCGCTGCAGGCGATATTGCAGCTGCTGGCCGGCGACCAGCGCGGCTTTGACAAATTGATCGGCAGCCTGCGCGTTGCCGAGGAACTGCAGCAGGCCGGCATCGATCTGGCCGAGGACGGGCCCAAGACCGAGCCCAAGACCGACCTCAAGCCGGGGGCGTCGCAGCCATGATCGGCACCGCGTTCAGTCTGCTGATCGGCCTGATGGCGCTCAGCCTGCCGGTCGCCGCCGCGCTCGGGATCATGGCCTATATCCTCTCGCAGAAATACGCGTTCTTTCCGCTGACCGGCGCGATCGGCGAACTGGCGTGGAATACGTCGAACGACTTCATCCTGATCGCGGCCCCCATGTTCATCATGATGGGCGAGCTGATGCACCGCTCCGGCATGAGCGAACGGCTGTTCAGCGCGCTCGCCCCATGGTTCGCGCGAATTCCGGGACGCCTGATCCATACCAACATCGCAGCCAGCGCCATTTTCGCCGCCACCTCGGGTTCATCGGTGGCGACCGCGGCGACCATCGGCACCGTCGCGATCCCCAACATGGCGAAGGGCGGCTACCATCCGCCGCTGTTCCTCGGTTCGATCGCCGCCGGCGGCACGCTCGGGATCCTGATCCCGCCCTCCATCAACATGATCATCTATGGGGTGTTGACCGACACGTCTGTGGCCCAGCTTTACGCCGCGGGGTTCATTCCAGGCTTCATGCTGGCCGGGCTGTTCTCGCTGATCGTGTTCGCCGCCGCAATCTGGCGGCCGAAGCTGGCCGGCCCCGCCGTCGAGACCGCCGGACTGTGGCCGCAACGGATCGCCGGGCTGCGGCATCTGGTGCCGCCGCTCGGCCTGTTCTTCATCGTGGTCGGGTCGATCTATATCGGCATCGCCACCCCGACCGAGGCGGCGGCGCTCGGATTGATGGCGACGCTCGGCCTGGTGGCGGCCAATGGCCAGCTGACCTTGCCGGTGCTGGTGCGCGCCTTCGAGGGCACCGTGCGAACCACTTGCATGATCATGCTGATCATCATCGCCGCCTTTTTCCTGAACTTCGTGATGGTCTCGATCGGCCTGGTCAAGGCGGTGACGGATTCGGTGCTGTCGCTCGGCTGGCCACCACTGGCGATGCTGCTCGCGATCATCGCGTTTTACCTGATCCTCGGCTGCTTCATGGAGACGCTGTCGATGATGATCGCCACCACACCCGTCGTCGTGCCTGTCATTACCGCGATGGGCTACAGCCCGATCTGGTGGGGCATCATCTTCGTGATCCTGATGGAGGCGGCGCTGATCACCCCGCCGGTCGGCCTCAACCTCTATGTGGTCCAGTCCGTGCGCAGACACGGGCCGTTCTGGGATCTTTGCATCGGCGCCCTTCCATTTGCCGGCGCAATGATCATGATGATAGGCATTCTAATTGCATTCCCCGACATCGCGCTGTGGCTGCCGAGCCTGCTGCAACCGACGAAATAGCCGGCCGCCGGCCGGCCCCGCCCTCAAGGAGACCTGATCATGTCGATGCGACCCGTTCTTGCCGCGCTTGCCGCGACTGCTGCCATCGGCCTCGCGCCGCTGCCCGTGGCGGCCCAGACCCAGGGACTGCCGGCAACCACGTTCAACGTGGTCGGCAGCATCGGCAATCTGTCGATGTATCTCAACCGCGAAGTGCCGTTCTGGAACGAGACCGTGCCGAAGGAGTCGGCGGGCGCGATCAAGGTTCAGCTGAAATCCTTCACCGAGCTCGGACTGAAGGGCCCGGAAATCTTCCGGCTGGTTTCCGCCGGCACGCTGCAGTTCGCGACCACCGTGCTGAACTACAATTCCGGCGAAGTGCCGATGAACGAGGCGGCCGACCTGGTCGGACTGGTCGGCTCGGTCGAGGAATTGCAGAAGACCATCGAGGTGCTGCGCCCGAGCTATGCCAAGTTCCTCGAGGAAAAGCACGGCTTGAAGCTGCTGGGCTTCGGCACCTATCAGGCCCAGGTGATCTACTGCCGCGATGCCTTCACCAACGTCGCCGACCTGAAGGGACGCAAGGTACGCGCCTCCGGCGCCTCGCAGCAGGCGTTCGTCTCCCACCTCGGCGGCTCGCCGATCACCATCGCGTTCGCGGAAGTGCAGCCGGCGCTCGCCAGCGGCGTGATCGATTGCGCCATCACCGGCGCGCTGTCCGGCTACCGCTCGAAATGGCACGAATCGGCCAAGTTCATCTCGCCGATGCCTATCAATTTCGGCCTCGCCGCCCACCTCGCCAATCTCGCATGGTGGAAGACGCTGGACCCGAAGGTGCAGGCCTTCCTGGAAACCCATGTCCGCAAGCTCGAGGATTCGATTTTCGAACAGGCCAAAACCGAAACCCAGACCGGCATCGACTGCAACACCGGCAGCGCGTCATGCAAGGAAGGCAAGCCGGCGGCCATGAAACTGGTGGCCGTGACGCCCGCCGACGAGGCGCTGCGCAAGGATGCGCTGGTGAAGGCGATCATGCCCGGCTTCGCGCAGCGCTGCGGTGCGGATTGCGTCGCCAACTGGAACGCGACCATCGGCAAGTCGCTCGGCCTCAAGATGGGGCAATGAGCCCCACGGCGGCCGGCAGCGGGGTTCGACTCACGCCGATCGATCCCGCCGCCTTCCGGCATACGCCGTGGAAGAACGGCGGCGGCGTCACGATCGACGTCGCCGAAGCCATGCTCCCGGGATTCGCGCCGGGCAGCTGGGAGGGAATGGTCTGGCGATTTGGCCGGACCGCCATCGTGACGCCGGCTCCCTTTTCCGACCTCAGCGGCTTCGACCGCCGTCAAATGCTGGTTTCCGGCTCGGGACTCGTGCTCGAAACGCCTGCCGGCGAGATCGACGTCCGGCAGCCGTTCAAGCCGGTGCGGTTTGCCGGGGAAACGGCGATCGTCAGCCGGCTCGAAGCCGGACCGGTCGAAGTCGTCAACCTGCTCGGCGACCGCTCCCGCGTATCGATCGACCTCTCATGCCTCGCGGCCGGCGCCACGACCTCCCTCCCGGCGGGCGTCCATGTCCTCTACGCGGCCGCGACGCTTTGCGACCTCGCCATCAGCGGCAATCCTTGCGAGATCGCGGGCGGCCACGCTTTGCGCATCGATGCCGGCGAAAGCCTTACCGTCGCGAGCCGGCTCGGCACCGCGATCGTGGCGTCGATCTTTCCCCGCCCGGCCGCCCGCCACTTTTAGCTGCGGAAAGGACGGGCAGCGTAGTACTCTTGCCGGGCCAAGGGGAGGAAATGCATGCTCAGTCAAATGGTACGCCCAACGCATCAATGCGGAGCATCGGCGCCGGCGAAATCGCGCGCGACACCGCGAAAATCTGCAGCGCTCGTGGCCATTCTGGCCGCAGCGGGCATGGCTCTGACCGCCGCGAGCGCAATCGCGGCCCCCCGGAGCAAGCCCAACCAGATCCGATACGAGTACGTGTCGCCGAAGAATCCGGCGCACCAGGCCATCCACGACCAGATGAAGCAGGGCCGCGCCCTCGAACATCTGCAGGAATTGCTGAGCCCGCTCCGCCTTCCCTATCCGCTGACACTCAAGGTCGCGGGGTGCGACGGTGTCGTCAACGCCTTTTACGACGACGAAGTCATCACGGTCTGCTACGAACTGCTGGCGGACTTCCTGAAGAACGCGCCGAAGCAGGACCTTCCGCTCGGTGTTTCCAGGGCGGACACCATACTCGGTCCGGCGCTCGATACATTTCTGCACGAGACCGGACACGCGGTTTTTCGCATGCTGCAGATTCCGGTGCTCGGCCGCGAGGAGGACGCCGCCGATCAGTTCTCCGCCTACATCATGATGCGGCTCGGCAAGGACGAGGCTCGCAGAATGATCCTGGGAGCCGCCTACCAGTACAGCCTGCACGTCCCGGGGCCGCAGGTCGCCATTCCGATCGAAAAATTCTCGGACGAACATTCGCTGCCGGCACAACGGGCGTTCAGCATGTTGTGCATCGCCTATGGCGCGGACAAGAAGCTGTTTGCCGACATCGTCGAAAAGGGATTTCTGCCCAGGAAGCGGGCCGACGGCTGCGAGATCGAATACGAGGATCTCACCTTTGCCATGACAAAGCTGATCAGCCCGCATATCGACAAGCGCCTCGCCAAGAAATTTCACGAGGTCTGGACCCGAACCGTCAGCGCCCGCCGCGCACGTTTCAACCGCCCCTAGGATGACCGGCGGCCGAGCTGCCGTGGCGAATGCTACGGCGTAGACTTGCCGGGCAGCTGTTCCTTGCTGGGATTTCGCGGCGTTGCACGCGCCGCCTGGATCGCGCTCCAGACCAGAAACGGCGTCGCCGGCATGTCCAGTTGATCGATACCGAGCGGCGACAAGGCATCGAGTACCGCGTTCATGATGGTTTGCGGCGCGGCGATGGCGCCGGCCTGCCCGGTTCCTTTCACGCCCAGCGGATTCGACCGGGTCGGCTCGGAGTCATTGAGGCCGCCGGCGAAGGTCGGCAGGTCCTGCGCGCGCGGCAGCGCATAATCCATGAATGAGCCTGTGATGAGCTGGCCCTCGGAGTCGAACACGACATGCTCGAGCAGGGCCTGCCCGATCCCCTGCGCCACCCCGCCATGCACCTGCCCGAGCGCCACGCGCGGGTTAATGAGCCTGCCGAAATCATCGGCGATCGTGTAGCGATCGAGCCTGATGACACCGGTCTCCGGATCGATCTCGACTTCCGCGACGTGGCAGCCATTCGGAAAGGTGTAGAGGTCGGAATCGTTCCTGGCACTTCCTTCCAGTCCCGGTGTCAGTCCCTCCGGAAGATTGGCGGGATCCCGCGCGGCATCCGCCACCTTGCCGATCGCGATGGCGCGCTCGGTACCCTCAACGACAAAGCTGCCCTCGGCGAACGAGACCTGATCCACCGGCGCCTGCAGCAGGTGCGCGGCGATCCGCCGGCCTTTCTCGATCAGTTTTTCGACGGCCATCACGAGGGCGGTGCCGCCCATATGCATCGAGCGCGCGCCGCCATGGCCGTTGCCGCCTGGCAAAAGGTCGGTGTCCCCCTGGTGGAAGCGGAATGCGGTAATCGGCAATCCCAGGAGGTCGGCCGCGACCTGCGGATAGGCGGTTTCATGCCCCTGCCCGTTGGACTGCGTGCCAACCGCCAGCGATACCATTCCATCCGCCTCGAACGCCGCCCGGGCGAACTCGCTCGGCACGCCGCGGGATGTTTCGAGGAAGCAGGCAATCCCGATGCCGCGCAACAGGCCCGCCTTCTTCGATTGCGCGCGACGCTTGCGAAAGCCGTCAAACCCGGCAAGCGTCATCGCCTCATCCATGCCCGCACCGAAACGGCCGCCGTCGATCTTCATGCCCATCGCCGTGCGATGCGGAAACGTGCCGATGATATTGCGCCGGCGCAGTTCGATGGCATCGATCCCGGTTTTGATCGATGCGACGTTCACCAGGCGCTCGATCAGGTAATTGGCTTCGGGCTTGCCGGCGCCGCGATAGGCGTCGATCGGCGGCGTGTTGGTGAAGGCGCCGCGCACTTCGAAGAATACAGCGGGAATGGCATAGACGCCGCCTATCGCACTGCCGGCGGCATTGGTGGAACTGATCGGGCCCAGGGTCGAGAGATAGGCGCCCATGTTGGCGACCGCCCGCACTTCGAGCCCGAGAAACCGGCCCTTGCTGTCGAGGGCGAGCTTCGAGCGGGCGAAGAAATCGCGGCCCTGCGCCGATGAGACAAAATCCTCCGACCGTTCGGAGACCCAGCGCACCGGACGGCCGAGTTTGCGCGCCGCCCACAACACCAGCACATATTCGGGATAGAGGTAGTTCTTCATCCCGAAGCCGCCGCCGACGTCGGGCACCACCACGCGGATGCGCTCGGCCGGAATTTTGAAGATGGTATCGGCGAGTTGCCGGCGAAGATCGTGAACGCCCTGGCCGGTCAGCGAGAGAGAAAACCTGTCGGTGTTGCGGTCATGGAAGCCGATGGCGGCCCGCGTCTCCATGGGGGCTGCGACCACGCGGTTGTTGAAGAGGTCGCATTCGACGACATGCGCGGCCTGCGCCATCGCCGCGGCGACAGCCGTAGCGTCCCCCTTGTGGAACAGGAAGGCGGAATTGCCCGGCGCCTCCGGCCAGATCGGCGGCGCGTCCGGCCGCAGCGCGTCGGTGGCCACGGTGACACAGGGCAGCGCGTCGTAGGCGACATCCACCGCTTCGCCGGCCGCCATCGCCGCCTCCGGCGACTGCGCGACGATGCAGACGACGGGATCGCCGACATGCCGCACAAAACCGCGCGCCAGCGCCGGCCGCGGCGGAACAACGAGCGGCTCCACCGCCTCGAACACGGTGAGGCACGGCAACTCCCCGATGCCGTCCGCCGCGAGGTCGGCTTCGCTGTAGACCGCCACGACGCCGGGGACGGCGCGCGCGGCCGAAAGCTCCAGCCGCGCGATCCGCGCAAAGGCGACCGGCGAGCGAACCACATGGAGATGCAACACCCCGGGCACGTGATCGTTGGCGACATATCTGCCGTGGCCGGTGAGGAAGCGATGATCCTCCAGCCTGTTCAGCGACCGTCCCTGATAGTGTTCCTGCACCTGCGCACCTTCCTTCCGTCGGCGGGTACCGCCCGCTCCAGCCAAAACATCGAAAACAACCCCATGCACAGATACAGAGGCCAGCGAAATCAATGCCTTGCGCGAACGGGATTTAACATGCGGCGCTGCCCGGCGCGCCGCTATTCGACCAGATGAACCTCGTCCCCCGCGCGCACCATGCCTTCGACCAGAACCGCGGCATAGATGCCCGCCTTACCCTCGTGGTTTCGCGCCACATATTTCAGGATCTCCGGGTTTGTCTCCGCGGTTTCCGGATCGAGGCTGATCATCTGGCACCGGATATCGCGCTCGAGCACCGCGATCACGACCTTGCCGCCGATCCGCAATTGACGACCGACATAGCGGTCCTCCTCGAACCCGTTCCCCGATGCGAGGTCTAGATAGATGTTGGCGCGAAACCGCCGCTTGTCCACGGCAAGGCCCAGCGCGTCGCCGATCCCGCGGACCGTCTGGGTCGAGAACATCGAAATCGGACGGCAATCCGTCATGGCGCGATCCGACCGTCGGATAGTCAGCGCGGACGCCGGGGATTTGTCGTCGCCCAGCGCATGAAGCAATTGAGGATCGTCGATCCCCAGCATCTCTCCTGAGGGTGTCTCGACATCGACGGCGAGTTCTTCAGGAGAGGGATAGAGCGGGGTGACGCCAGGTCCCAGCGCCTCCGCCTCCGCCAGGTTGGACGGCAGCACCGTGCGTTCGCCATCGCGGAAGAACGGACGGTAGCGCAGCATGTCGCTGCGGCCACGCGCGGTCAGATAGGGGAAGGCTTTTGGCGCAGCCGAATTGTGGACGGCATAGAGCCGGTCACCGAGAATTCCGGCAAAGCCGACAAACGCCTCGGGCAACGCTTGCCCGCGCATGCTCTTGACGGGATAGCGCCACAGACTTTCGACATGTCCGATCACGGTGGTGTTCATGGGGTTTTTTGCCGGTTTGCTATCTCAGTAATAATACAAATATTTCAGACGCTTATGGAGACAAGACCCTATGAATTTGCCGGATCTTTTGCCTCTTCCCGCAAGCATCCCCCAAAGAGCTTAGGCGAAATATATCCCCCTTGGCTCTGGCCAGCGGTAAAATGAGACGCTGCCCATAATCGCCAGCCAATCCCTATGCTCCGCGATATTCCCCCTATGGAATAATTGTTGAATTTATTCCCTGTATGGAATATTTTGCCTATGACTTGGAACGTCGAAAATACCGATGAATTCACCGAATGGTGGAACAATCTGACAGATGCGCAGCAGGAAGACATCACGGCAACGGTAGAGCTCCTGATGGAGCATGGTCCGAATTTGCCGTTTCCGCATTCCTCGGGCATCGAAAATTCCAAGCATGGTCACATGCGGGAATTGCGGGTGCAAAGCGGCGGCCACCCCATCCGTATTTTCTACGCATTCGACCCAAGACGCTCGGCGATTCTGCTGATCGGTGGAGACAAAACAGGCGACGGCCGATTTTACCAGAAGATGATTCCAGTCGCGGAAAAGCTTTATGACGTGCATCTCGAGGAACTCAAGAAGGAGGGATTAATCCGATGACTGGACATCGCTCGTTCAAAGAATTGACCAAGGGCTTTTCGCCGGAGCGAAAGGCGCGCGTAGACGCGCGCCTCTCACGGTTGAAGGCCGATATGGCGTTGCACGAACTACGCCAGGCGCGCGAGCGTTCGCAAGAGGATTTGGCGCGCGAGTTGCGCGTGGGGCAACCGGCCGTCGCCAAGCTGGAACGGCGCGCGGATATGTATGTCAGCAACCTGCGGCGCTATGTGGAAGCCTTGGGGGGTACGCTGGAAATCACCGCGCGGTTTCCCGAGGGCAGCGTGAATATCACAAATTTTGGAGAACTCGGCACCGCTTCCGAACAATCGTGAACGTATATTCCGTCGGGCACGCTTTGCGCCATGCCCTCTCCAATCAACATCGGTGTTCATGAAACAAACGGTTCACCGGGAATGGCTTGCAAGCGCCAGCCCTACCATGAAAAAATCCGCCAGAGGCGGGCTAATTCACTGATTTCTCCATCAAAGCCTGGCTGCGAGGACACGCAACCACCGATACCGACTACTCTCTGGCGGTGAGGCGGTATTGCGGCACCAATTGAACACACATCCCGACGAGACCCGCAGCAAGCAAATCACATTCGATGCTCGGACGGAAGCAAAGTCCTGCCCTCTTTCGCCCGATCCCTTTGCGCATCGATCGATGATCGATTGGCTCGTCCGGTCCTCCGCGGACTTCCTCTCAACGGAGACCTTCGTGAAGACAGCCGCCCGCTCTCTCGCGGCCTTTTTCGCCGCAGCCGGCTCTGGGCGGGCCGAGTAGAATCTGTTCACATCTCGTCCGAAGCCTTTGAAACGATGGCCTTCTGTGCACAATGGGCATTCGCTCGCTGGAAATCCAACACAGCTGGTATTACCCTCGATTCAACACACCGTGAGGTAGAAGCCTCACCTGGAAAAACTGATGACGTGTTATGCAGCACTGTCGTCGATCAGATGAGCGCCCCGTTCAAACTCGATCCGCGCTTCATTCCGACGCTTGCCTGCGCCGCGATCGTCATGTCTCAGCTTTCGAACTTCGTTTTCGCTCCGGCGCTGCCGGAGATAAGCCGGTATTTTTCGATTTCAGCCGGACACTCGCAAATGCTCATGAGCGTCTTCCTCGCGGGATACGCATCTGTGCAGATCGTGGTCGGGCCGCTGGCCGACGGTCTCGGCCGACGCCCGGTTCTGATCGGAGGGGTGTCGCTGCTGGCGCTGGGTGCGATCATCGCCGCACTGGCGCCCATGGCCGGCGGCCTGTTCGCCGGCATTTTCATCCTGTCATTGGGCGCCGGCATGCTCCCGACGGTCGGCCAGGCGATGATTCGCGATAGCCGAGACACCGATGGTACCCTGATGATCTTGACTCGCCTCGGCACCGCTCTGGCGCTTGCCTCGGCGCTGACCCCGCTGATTGGAACTTCCCTGGTCGGGACGGTCGGCTGGCGCGGGCTTTTCCTGGCGTTGGCCGTGGTCGTGCTCGCTTTGCTGCCCTTCGTTCTCGGCAGCCCCGAAACGCTGGCCCCGCCACCTCGGGCGCGCCCCGCCGGAGCGTCGCCGCTGGCCCTGGCTTTGAACGGCTACCGGGCTGCGCTCGGTCAGCGCCAGCTGGTGCTCTATTCAATCATGATCGGCTGCCTGACCGGCGCCTTGACCATCTTTTTCATCGGCGCGCCGTTCCTGTTCATTCACCAGCTTGGAGTATCGGTCCACACCTATGGGATCCTGGCCTTCGTCGCCTTTACGCCTTTCATCGCCGGATCGGTTTTCGTTCGTGTTTCCCTGCGCCGCCGCTGGCTCTCGCTCCATGCCAACATCCTTCTGGGCTGCGCCATCGCCGTCGCCGGCGCGGCGATCGGCTGGCTTACGAGCATCGTGGCGCCGGCCCCCGCGCCGATCCTGTTGTCGGCGGGTCTCTTCACGTTCGGCCTCGGCATCGCCGTGGTGGTCGGCAGATCCGCCGCCCTGCTGGAGGCGACGCGCGACGTCGCCACCTCTTCGGCCCTGGTAACTTTCCTGATGACCGTGCTTGCCGCCGCGATTTCGGCGGTTGCCGGTGCGGTCGAAACCGTCGAGCATGCACCGATCTTCAGCCTGATGTTCCTGAGCACGGTCGCCGGGCTCACCGCCGCATGGGCCGGCAAAGCCGCTACGCAACCGGCGATCGCATGACAGTGCTTCCGTCCACGCCCGGCGGCATCGCCATTGTCGGCATGGCGGGCCGTTTTCCGGGCGCAGCCGACATTGACGCCTTCTGGTCGCTGCTGCGCGAGGGCCGTGACGGCGTACGCCGCTTCTCCCGCGAAGAGTTGATCGCCGCGGGTATCCCGGCGCCGCTGGTGGACGATCCCGACTACGTGCCGGCCAAGGGCATGATCGACGAGGGCGACTGTTTTGACGCGGATTTTTTTGCGATTCCGCCGCGTGAGGCCGCCTACCTCGATCCGCAACACCGCTGGTTCCTGCAGAGTTGCTGGCATGCACTCGAGGATGCGGGCTGCGATCCGGCGCAATTCAAAGGCTGGATCGGCGTGTTCGCCGGCGAGGCCGAACAGAGCCATCATGCGGCCTTGCTGGCGCGCAGCGGCGACGTCGCCGAGGCTGCGAAATCGACGCCGGTGTTCTTCGGCAACAGCCCGGATTTCCTCGCCACCCGCGTTTCCTACAAACTCGATCTGCGCGGCCCGAGCCTCACCGTGCAGACCGCTTGCTCGACCTCACTGGTCGCAGTCCACCTCGCCTGCCAGTCACTGCTCACCTTCGAGTCCGATCTGGCGCTGGCGGGCGGTGTCTCGATCAGCAGCCCCAGCGTCGAGGGCTATCGCTTTGCCCATGGTTCGGTGGAGGCCCCCGACGGCCGCTGTCGTCCGTTCGACGCCGATGCCGCCGGCACGCTGCCGTCGAACGGCGTCGGCGTGGTCGCGCTGAAGCGGCTCGAGGACGCGATTGCGGCCGGCGACCGCATCTACGCCGCGATCCGCGGTACCGCGATCAACAATGACGGTGCGCGCAAGGTCGGGTTCGCCGCTCCAAGCGTACAAGGCCAGGCCGACGTCGTCGCCCTTGCCCGAAAGATCGCAGGCGTTCCCGCCGCGGCGATCGGCTTCATCGAGGCGCATGGCACCGGCACCGTCATGGGCGACCCGATCGAGATCGCAGCGTTGGCCGAAGCCTTCGGTGGCGGCGACAGCGACGATCGACGCTGCTGGATCGGCTCACTCAAGGGCAATGTCGGGCATCTGAAGGCCGCCGCCGGTGTTGCCGGCCTGATCAAGTCGGCGTTGGCGCTGCATCACCGCGAAATTCCACCGACACAGCATTTTCGCACAGCCAACCCGAAGCTGGAACTGGGCCGCACGCCGTTTGCGGTGAACGACCGCCTGCGCCCCTGGACATCGGACCGGCCCCGGTTCGCCGCAGTGAGTTCATTCGGTATCGGCGGCACCAATGCCCATGCGGTGCTGGAAGAGGCGCCGCCGCAGACGCCGGCTGCGAAGACGGACCGGCCGCTGATCCTGCCGCTCTCCGCCCAGGACGACGGCGTGGTCGACGCCATGGTGCAACGACTCGGTCAGGCGCTGGCGGCACCGCAACCGCCAAGCCTTGAACCGCCAAACCTCGCCGACGTCGCCTTCACGCTGCAAACCGGACGGCGCCATTTCGCGCGACGCAGGGCCATCGTCGCCACCACCCCCACCGAGGCGATCGGCGCCTGTCGCGGCACAGGCACTCTGATCGCCGGCCGGATCGGCGCCCGTCGCCGCCCTCTCTGCTTCATGTTGCCGGGCCAGGGCGCCGAGTTCGCCGGGATGGGCGACGGGCTCAGCCGCACCGAGCCGCTGTTCCGGATCATCGTCGAGCGTTGCACCGCGACCGTCCGGCGCCTGACCGGTGCCGATCTGCGCCAAATGATCACACACGGCGTGATCGCGCACGGCGCCTCGGGCCTGGCGAAGCTGGGCGACACGCGGTGGACCCAGCCGGCGCTTTTCATCATCGAATACGCACTCGGCCGGCTGCTGATGCATTGGGGCCTCGTGCCCGACCGATTGATCGGACACAGCATCGGCGAGATCACAGCCGCCTGTCTCGCCGGCGTGATGACGGAGGACGTCGCGTTGGCACTCGTGGTCGCGCGCGGCGAGGCCATGCAGCAAAGCCCGCCCGGAGCCATGCTGGCGGTGGCGCTCAGCGAGGCTGACCTCGGTGAACTCGGGCCCGACCTGCGGCTCGCGGCCGTCAATGCCGGCAGGCAGTGCGTCGTCTCCGGCACACCGCAGGCGATCGCCGCGCGCGAGGCGCTGTGGACCGCCGCCGGAGTGCAGACCCGAATAATGCCCGCGACCCGCGCCTTTCACTCGCATCTGCTCGAGACGGCGCTCGGCGGTTTCCGCGCGGCACTCGCCGCGGCGCCGTTGGGGGCGCCTCGCCTGCCGGTCGCCTGCAACGTCCACGGCGGCTGGTTGACCGCAACAGAAGCGCGCGATCCCGACTACTGGATCCGCCAGGCACTCGCACCGGTGCGCTTCCATGACGGGTTAGGTTCGGTGCTGGCACAGGGCCCGCATGTGCTGATCGAGGTCGGACCGGGGCGAACCCTGGCGAGCTTCGCCCGCCGTCATCCGGCGCGCACCCCGGAGACCGAGATCATCAGCATGCTGCCGGCGACATCCGGTCCCGGAGCGGATGAAGGTGGCGGCACCTATGCCGCACTTGCCGAGGCCTACGCCCAGGGCTGCGAGATCGACTGGCAGGCCTTCAACGAAGGACGGCCTGGACGGCTGGTCTCATTGCCTCCCTATCCATTCCGCGCCACGCGTTATGCCATCGACATGATTGCCGATTTGAGCCCGACGACGCCGCGAGCACCGGCTGCGTCGGTGTCCACGGAGTCGCGCGAGGTCATGTTCCTCCCCGCCTGGGACCGCCGCCCCATGGGCATCGCGCGGCCCATGACCGGTATCAGCTGGCTGGTGGGTGACGCGAACGCCTCGCTGCAGGAGACGATCGCTGCAGCAGCGAACCGCGCCGGCGGACAGCTGGTGCAAGTGGCGGCGGCTGCGAGCCGCGCTGAACTGATCGACCGTCTACGCATCGGGGTGCCGGACCGCATTCTGCATGTCGCGCTGCTGGACCAGGCAAGCGGTGCGGTTCGCGACCGCGGCTACGGATCGCTGCTTCGAATTGGCGCGGCGCTGGATGCCGCGCAAGTTACCGCGCCAATCGAGCTCGTTGTCGCCGCCCGCAATATCTTCCCGGTCGACAGCAGCGATCGGCCCGATCCCGAAGCAGCCCTTGTGCTCGGCCCGTGCCTCGTGCTCGGTCAGGAGCAGCCGAACATCGCCGTCCGGATCATCGATGTGGGCGCAGTTACCACCGACGCCGACATCCTCGCTGCCTGCGCCGCGCATGGACCACCGGTGTCGGCATTGCGCGGCGGCCGCCTGCTGGCGCGCAGCTTCCGCCCGCTCGGCCCGGTCGATCATGCAGTGAAGCTCGACGGGCACTATCTCATCACCGGCGGTCTTGGCCGGCTCGGCCTGGCCGTGGCGCGTGAGCTCGCCGGCCGCCACGGTGCGCGGCTGACCCTGCTCGGCCGCTCGGCACCGGAAGATCTCGCGGCGCGGTTGGCTGTCGTGCAAGCGGCGGGCGGCGAGGCACGCGCCGTCTTCGGCGATGTGACCGATGCGCGAGCGCTCTTCCAGATTGTCGACACCGCCGAACGGCATTTCGGCCCGCTCGATGGCGTCATCCACATGGCTGCCGAAACCCGCGCATTCACGCCGATTGCTGCGACCGATGACGGTATCTCGACGCGGATGCTGGCAGCGAAAATAGATGGCCTGCAGGCGCTCGAGGACGTACTTGGCGACCGCGATTTCACGCTGCGGGTTCTTATGTCGTCGCTGGCCACGGTGCTGGGCGGCCTTGGCTTCTCCGCCTATGCGGCGGCCAATGCCTGGCTCGATGCCCATGCGGAACGTTCCGGGCGATGGGCCTCGATCTGCTGGGACGCCTGGGCCGAGGGCCTGATCGCGGACGATGTGGCCGCTTCGCGTTACGCGCTGTCGACGGCGGAAGCCGTGGACGCCATCGAACGTGTGGCAGCCGGCAGGCTCACCGGGCAGATCGCCGTCTGCGGCGGAGACCTCGACGACCGCCTCGCGCGCTGGACCGGCGGTGTTCACAGCGCCCGGGCGGACGCCCCGGTCACGGAGGCGGACGGTTCCGATCGCGCAGGCGCTATCCGCGACATCTTCGCGGAGGTGCTTGGTCGTGAAGACCTCGCCCATGACGGCGACTTCTTCGAACTCGGCGGCGACTCGCTGCAAGCCATTCAGGTGGTGTCACGGCTGCGGTTGCGTTTCGCATTGCCGGTGACGCCGGGCCTGTTGTTCGAACACACCACAGCGACAGGACTCGCGGCCGCCCTTGACCGGATCGCCACCGAGCAGCCTGCCGCCACTTCCGCGTCGACCGAACTGCTGCGGCCTGTGAGCGAGGAAGCGCGCCGCGCGGTCGACGTCATGTCCGGCGAGGAGGTCAACCGGCTGCTCGAACGGCTGCTGGCGGAGGGCCAGCCATCGTGACCGCAGCGCAGCCCGCATCCCAACTGGCGACGATGTCCGCCACCGAGCGCCGCGCTTTGCTGGCGCAGTTGCTCAGCGGGCGTACCGACCAACCGCAGAGCTACCCGCTGTCCTTCGCGCAGCAGCGGCTGTGGTTTCTCGACCGGCTCAATCCGGACAATCCGGCCTACAACATTCCCGGCGCCTTCGACCTCGAGGGAGCACTCGACGTTGCCGCGCTGACGGAGGCTCTCAACGACCTCGTGACGCGCCATGCGACGTTGCGGACGGTCTTTTCGGAGAGCGACGGTCGCCCGGTTCAAACGGTTCTTCCCACCCTCCGCCTGTCGCTGCCCGTCATCGATGCCGACGGCGAAGGACTCGATGAACGTATCGACGAGGCGCGGCGGCTGGTGGACGCGGAAGCGGCAACCGCCTTCGACCTGCGCGAAGCCGTGATCCGGGCCAGGCTGATCCGGCTGACGCCACAACGTCACATACTGGTGGTCGTGCTGCACCACATCTGCGCCGACGGCTGGTCGCTGCTGGTGTTCAATCGCGATCTTGCCACCGCCTATGCGGCGCGGCGTGCCGGCGATACCGCAAGCTTCACGCCGCTGGCGACGGATTACGCCCGCTTCAGTGCCGCGCAACGCGCCGAACTGGCCGGGGCGCGGCTCGAACACCTGCTCGGCTTCTGGAAATCAACCCTCGAAGGACTCCCCGCACTCGACCTGCCGCTCGATCGCCCGCGTCCCGCATTGGCGCGGCTCCGGGGCGAGGCTATCGATCTCAGCCTCGACGGCACGCTGGTCGCCGCGGCGCACGAATTGGCACGGCAGGAATCCACCACCCTGTACTGCGTGCTGCTCGCCGCTTTTCGCGGTGTGCTGGCGCGTCTGTCCGGCCAGTCCGATTTTGCCATCGCCAGTCCGGTGGCCGGCCGCACCCACACCGCCATCGAGGACCTGATCGGATTTTTCGTCAACACCCTGCCGATCCGCCTCGACCTGGCGCCGGCGCGTGATTTCCGCGATCTCGCGCGGCGCACCGGCGAAGGCATGGCGCTGGCCCAGGCGCACCAGGAACTCCCCTTTGAAAAGCTGGTAGAGGAACTCAACCTGCCGCGCGACACCAGCCGCAATCCGCTGGTGCAGGTGCTGTTCGCCCTGCAGAACGCGCCGATGCAGCCGCTTCAACTCGACGGGCTGTCGACGAAGGCTTTCCCCTATCGCCTGCCGGCGGCGCGGTTCGACCTTGAACTGCATTTGTGGGACGGACGGCGCAGTTGGACCGGCGCGCGCGACATCGAAGCCGGCCTCACCGGCACCCTGTTCTACAACAGCGAGCTGTTCGATCGCGACACGATGACGAGCCTGATTGCGATGCTGAACGCCTGGCTGCGCTCAGCGCTGGCCTCGCCCGATCGGCCGCTGTCCGAGCTTCCGCTGCTCGACGCCACTTCGCGCGCGGCGGTTATCCAGGCGGGCGATGGCGGTGAGGCGCCGACGGCCGATCTTGTCGACATGCTCGCAACTGCGCGCAGCCGTTTCGCCCAGCAATCCGCGCTGCGCGATGGCGACGGCGCCGACCTCAGCTACGGAGAATTGTTCGATCGGGCCGACCGACTGGGTGCGGCGCTGCATCAACGCGGATTGGCGGCGGGACAGGTGATCGCGCTGATGCTGCCGCGCGGACGCGACCTCGTTTCCGCCATGCTGGCCTGCGTGCGTTCCGGCTTCACCTTCACGCCGATCGATCCCGAACTGCCACCGCTGCGCGCGGCCCAGCAGGTCGCATTGGCCGGCGCTGCGCTGGTGCTGCGGCCCCGCTCGTCCGACACCCGCGACGGCGGGCCACCTTCGGAAACGGTCGATGCGCTGCTCGATGGCATGATGCCGCCGCCGGGCGGCGTCAGTCGTCCCGCGGCGCGCCACGACGCGCCGCTCTATATCGTGTTCACTTCAGGCTCGACCGGCCAGCCGAAAGGCGTGCGCATGCCGGTCAGGGCCTTTGCCAACCTGATCGCGACACAGCTTGGCCGGCGGCCGGAACCGCTGCGGACCTTGCAGGCTTCTGCGGTCGGTTTCGACGTCGCTATCCAGGAGGTGTTTTTCACCCTGGCCACCGGCGGCGTGCTGATCAGCGCCGCGGAGGCGGACCGGCGCGATCCGAAACGGCTGGCCGAGCTGATGGCGCGCGAACGGATAGAGCGCGTTTTTCTGCCTTTCGCATTGCTGGCATTGCTGGCGCGGGCTGTTGCGGCTTCAGGGCCCGTTCTCGCCTCCTTGCGGGAGATCATCACCGCCGGCGAACAGCCGCAGCTCACCGACGAAGTCCGGGCGATGTTCATGGCCCATCCCGGCCTGCGACTAGTCAATCAATACGGTCCTGCCGAAACCCATGTGGTCAGCGAGGAAGTGCTGGAGGGTGACGCCTCGGCCTGGCCAGTGCTGCCAAAGGCGGGGCGACCGCTTGCCGGCAACCGCCTTTACGTGCTCGATCGGCAGGGCCGCCCTCAGCCCTTCGGCGTCGCGGGCGAATTGAACGTCGGCGGCGCCCAGATCGCTGACGGCTATCTTGGCGCGGACGCCCCTGCCGAAGATCGCTTCATTCCCGACCCCTTCACCGAGACTGCCGGCGCACGAATGTACCGCACCGGCGATCTGGTGAAGATGGACCGGGAGGGATGCCTGTCCTTCCTCGGGAGGGTCGACCGACAGGTCAAGATCCGCGGATATCGCGTCGAGCCGGGCGAGATCGAGGTGGTGCTCTCGGCCCATCCGCTGGTGACGGATTGCATCGTAATGACCGAGACCGATCAGGCCGGCACCGTCCGTCTTGCGGCTTATGTCGTCACCGGCGCAACGTCGCCGACGGTGACGACGCTGCGCGACTGGCTGCGGCCTCGGTTGCCCGACTACATGATGCCGGCCTGTTTCGCCCGCGTCGGTGCCCTGCCCCTGTCCGCCAACGGCAAGGTCGATCGCGCCGCGCTTGTCGCGGCAGGCAGGCCGCTCGCCGCCGAGGCCGTGCGCCAGCGTCCGCCACAGAGCGAGACGCAGCAAGTGATCGCCAAAGCCTGGCAGGCCGTGCTCGGCCGCGACGACATTGACTGCGACAGCACCTTCTTCGATCTCGGCGGCAACTCCCTGCTGCTGGTCGAGCTGCATGACAGGCTCGGCCGGGTTCTCGCGGTTCCACTCACGATTGCGGATCTGTTCCAGTTTCCGACCATCGCCGCGCTTGCGCACCACGTCGGTGCTGTTCAGGCCAAGCCGGTCGGTTTGCGGGCAGCCTCCGGCATCCGCGACCGGGCGCAACGCATGCGCGGCGAGGTGCTGCGATGAGCGAATCCGGGCGAACCGATTCCGAGGCGGTCGCCGTCATCGGCATGGCGGGACGCTTCCCCGGCGCGCCTGATGTCGAGACGTTCTGGCGCAACCTGCAGGACGGCGTGGAGTCAGTCCGCCTGCTCAGCGACGAGGAACTCGCCGGTGCCGGCGTGCCCGGCGCGCTGGCGGCCCGGCCCGACTACGTCCGCGCCAAGGCCGTGCTCGACTGTGCCGACTGTTTCGACCACGAGTTCTTCGGTTACAGTCCACGCGAAGCCATGCTGATGGATCCGCAGCATCGGCTGCTGCTCCAGACCGGCCATGCGGCGCTGGAGAATGCAGGGTATCGAAAGGGCGGTATCGCCGGCTGGACCGGGGTTTTCGCAGGCGCGGCCCGCGCCGGCTACTGGCTCTCGCACCTGACGGAAAATCCCAACGCCGACGACGGCGACGACCAGATTTTCATCGGTAATGAAAAGGATTTTCTGGCGACCCGCCTCGCCTTCAAGCTCGACCTGCACGGGCCCGCGGTGGACGTGCAGACCGGATGCTCCACCTCGCTGGTGGCGGTGCATATGGCCTGCCGGGCGTTGATGGCGTTCGAATGCGACATGGCGCTGGCCGGCGGCGTCACCGTCAGCCTGCCGCTGACCGGAGGCTATCTGTATCAGGATGGATCGGTGCTGGCGCGCGACGGCCATTGCCGGCCGTTCGACGCCGCCGGCGACGGCATCGTGCCGGGTAATGCGGTGGCCATGGTCGTGCTCAAGCGGCTGTCCGAAGCACTGGCCGACGGCGACATGATCCATGCGGTGATCCGCGGCAGCGCCATCAACAATGACGGCGCGCGCAAGATGAGCTTCACGGCGCCGAGCGTCGAAGGACAGGCCGAGGCCGTGTTGCTGGCTCAGCAACTCGCCGGCATCACGGCCGACCAGGTCGGGCTGATCGAGGCCCATGGTACCGGCACCCGGCTCGGCGACCCGATCGAGGTCAGTGCCCTTACGCAAGCGTTCCGCGAGACCACGCCGCGCAACGGCTTCTGCGCGATCGGCAGCCTCAAGGGCAATGTCGGCCATCTCGACGCCGCCGCCGGGGTTGCCGGCCTGATCAAGGCAATCTGCGCGGTGCGCGACGGCATCATTCCGCCGACCATCAACGTCAGCACGCCCAACCCCGCGATCAATTTCGCCGACAGCCCGTTTTATCTGCCGACGTCAGCGGCGGCGTGGCGCGACGACGTGCGGCGCGCAGGTGTCAGCGCCTTCGGTATTGGCGGCACCAACGCTCATGTGATTGTCGAGAGGCATGCGCCGGCGCGCGCCGCAGGACAGGACGGCCGCTGGCGGGTACTGCCGCTGTCGGCGCGCAACGAGACGGCGCTCGACCGCCTGAGCGACGACCTCGCGGCGCGGCTGGCGAGCGACGGTACCAGCCTGGCCGACGCCGCCCATACGCATCAGATCGGACGCACCGCCCACGAGCAGCGCTGCGCCGTCGTCGCGCGCGACGCCGCGGAGGCCGCTGCCGCCCTATCGGACCGCACCGGCGATGGCCGCCGCGTGGCGGCGCGGGCCATGATGCGGCCGAAATGCGCGTTGCTCTTTCCCGGCGGCGGCGTCGCCTATCCGGGCATGGCGCGCGGCCTGCTCGCAGACGAGCCCGCATTCCGCGAGGCCCTGCTGGAGGTGGCCGGTCATCTGGAGGCTGCGGGCGTCGACATCCTGCCGTTGGTGCGCGATGGATCGGAGCAGGATGCAGATCGCCGCGCCCGCGTAACCCTGCCCGCCACTTTCGCGGTGTCCTACGCGCTCGCCCGCCTGTGGCAGGCACGAGGCCTGACGCCCGACATCATGCTCGGGCACAGCCTTGGGGAATATGCCGCGGCCACGATGGCCGGCGTCTTCACCGTGGCGGAAGCGACCCGCATCGTCGCGCTGCGCTCGGCACTGCAGGACGCCAGCGCCGAGGGCGCGATGCTTGCGGTGATGGCTTCGAGCGAGCGCGCGCTGGCGCTTGCGGGACCGGAGATCGACCTCGCCGCCATCAACGGCCCCGAGTTGTGCACGCTCTCGGGGCCGCTCGCAGCCATCGACCGGCTGGAACGCGAACTCGAAGCACGCGGTCACCGCACGCAACGCCTCGCCATCACGGTCGGCGGCCATTCCAGGGCCATCGACGCGGTGATGCCGGATTTCGCCGCAAGCTTCGCCGATGTGCCGCTACGCGCGCCATCGCTGCCGATCGTCTCCAGCCTCACCGGCGACTGGATCAAGCCCGGCGAGATGACCGCCGACTACTGGCTCGCGCATCTGCGCCACACCGTGCGCTTCGATCTCGCTCTCGCGACCTTGTTGCGCGAACCCGATTTGATGCTGATCGAATGCGGTCCCGGCGATGCCTGCACGGCGCTCGCCGCGCAGCATCCGGCCTATGGCGCCGACCATGGCCGCGTCGCCTCGCTTCGCAAGGCCGGCGTTGCGGATGACGACAAGGCCGTCCTGCTCACCGCGGCAGCCCGACTCTGGTGCGCCGGCGTGGCGGTCGATCTGTCCGCCACCGCGGGCCTCGCCGACGGCGCGCGCGTGCCGCTGCCCACCTATCCCTTTGCGCCGAACCGGCTCTGGATCAATGCGGCGCCGCCGGGCCAGCGCCGCGCGGCCGCAACCGACAAGCCGATCGATGACTGGTTCTATCTGCCGGCCTGGCGACGCGCCCTGCCGCCGATCCCTCGCGCCGATGTTCCTGCCGGTGCCGCGCTGGTGTTCGACGACGCTACGCCGCTGGCGGCGGCCGTGATCGCCCGGTTGCGCGATGCCGGCCACCATCCAGTGCTGAGCGTTCGTGCCGCGGACGGCTTCACCATCGACGATCACCACGCCTTCCAGGTCCGTCCGGGCTCACCCGACGATCTCGCCATGCTGCTGACCGCCGCGGGCGTGACGCCGGCACTCGTGGTCCATCTGTGGAGCGCGGGATCGGATGGCGGCGCGGAGAGCGAGATCAGCCACGGCTTCATGACGCTGGTCGCCTTGATGCAGGGCTGCGCCGCGGCGGGATGCACGCCACCCGCGCGCATCGTGGTCGGCGCGCGCCACCTCGCACTGATCGATCCGCTGGATGCACTGGTAGATGCCCGTGCCACCTTGCTCGGCGTGGCCCAGGTGCTGCCGCAGGAATTCCCCGACAGCGTCGTCAGTGTGGTTGATGTCGATAGCGCGGCGGCGCCGGAGAAGGCCGCCGCCGCGCTGCTGCGCGAGATCGACGCCGCCCATCCCGAGCCTGTGGTCGCCCTGCGCGGCCGGCGCCGACTGCTGCGCGACTACACGCCCGCACGACTGACGGCCGACGCGCCGCCGCTGCGCGGGATCGCCCCCGGCGACGTGATCATTATCACCGGCGGACTTGGGCGGGTCGGCCGGCTGCTCGCCGGCCACCTAGCCCGGCGCTTCCACGCAACCGTCGCGCTGTTCGTGCGACCCGGCTTCCCCGACGAGGCGCATTGGGACGACCTTGCCGTGCTGGCCGATCCGCTGCAGGCCGAACGCATCGCCGCACTTCGCCGGTTGCGCAGCCAGGGTCTGCCGTTCGTGGTGGTGCCCGTCGACGTCGCCGATCCCGAGGCAATGGCGAACGCCGTCGCCGCCCTCGAAATTGATCACGGTCCGGTGGCGGGCCTGATCCATGCCGCTGCCGTGACCCGCGGCACCGCGCTGATCAGCCCGATCCTCACGCTCACCGCTGCCGATGCCGCGGCCCAGTTCGCGCCGAAGCTTGCCGGCATTGCCGGGCTCGACGCCGCCATCGCCGCCTGCGCGGCGCCGCCCGGCTTCGTGCTTCTGTTGTCATCGAATGCCGCGGTTCTCGGCGGCCTCGGCTTCGCCGCCTATTCGGCCGCCAACCAGGTGCTGGATGCCGCGGCGACGCTGCGCAGCCGACACGGCTCGACCGACTGGATCAGTTCCAACTGGGATCGCTGGCTTACCGCCGACGATGAACTCGCCGGCGGCGTCGGCACCAGCATGGATGCTTTTGCGATGCGGCCTGCGGAAAGCCTCGAGGCCATCACACGCCTGCTGCTGCAGGGCGACGCCGAGCATTTCGTCGTTACCCGCGGCGACCTTGAAGCGCGCCGCCGTATCTGGATCTCGCGCGACGAGAGCGCCGCCGCAGCCGTGGCGACCCAGCCACGCGCCGGCAACAGCCGGGTCGCATATCGGGCGCCGCAAGGCGGGGTCGAAACGCGGCTGGCCGGGTTATGGAGCCAGCTGCTCGGAATCGACCGGATCGGTGCCGACGACAATTTCTTCGATCTGGGTGGCCATTCGCTTCGCGCCGTCCAATTGCTGGCGCGCATCGCCGACCAGTTCGGTGTGCGCCTGCAGCTCAAGAGCTTCTTTGCCGCGCCGACCGTGGCGGGCATTGCCCGCAATATCGGGCAGACGCTGGCCGA
This sequence comes from Pseudomonadota bacterium, assembly GCA_043811435.1. Taxonomy (GTDB): domain Bacteria; phylum Pseudomonadota; class Alphaproteobacteria; order Rhizobiales; family Xanthobacteraceae; genus Bradyrhizobium. The sequence goes on along the minus strand of JBDRNF010000263.1, from coordinate 11,858 downwards.
CACGACCGACGAGGCCACGTTGACGGCCTTGCTCGACGGCCTCGACCAACTCGCCGGTGGCGCCATGCCGGAAACGATGGCGTCATGACGGCTGCGCCGACGACCATCGCCGAACGAATGCGTCAGCTCTCGCCGGCTCAACGCGCGGCGCTTGACGCCCACCTCGCCGCCGCACGCTCCGCCCAGACCGCGATGCCTGGAATTCGCAAGGTCATGCAGGAAACCGGCGGCAAGGCGCCGCTCACCGCCGCCCAGCGGCGACTGTTCTTTCTCGACCGGCTGACACCCGGAGAATATGCCTATAATTCACCGCTGCCGCTGCGCCTCGCGGGACCGCTCGACGCGGAGCGGCTGGAGATGGCGCTTCGATCGCTGATCGCCCGCCATGCCGTGCTGCGCACCTGTTTCGGCGAACAAGACGGCGAGCCATACCAGTTCGTCGCCCCTGCGGTCGATTTCGCGCTGGCTCGCAGCGACCTCGCACACCTGCCGACCGATGAACGCGCGCAGCAATTGGACACCAGGGTCGTGCGCCACGCGCAGCACCGCTTCGACCTTTCCCGGGCGCCGCTGATCGTCGCCGAGCTGGTCCGGCTCGGAGCGGACGACCATGCTCTGTTGATCAACCTGCACCACATCGTCACCGACGGCTGGAGCATCGGCGTCCTGCTGCGCGACATCGACGCCCTGTATCGGGGCGAGACGCTGCCGCCGCTACCCCTCGAATACGCCGATCTGGCTCACCATGAGGCGGAGAATGACGAGCGCCACGCCGAAGAGCTGGCCTGGTGGCGCCGCGAGCTCGCGGACCTGCCGGCAACCGAACTGCCGACCGACAATCCGCGGCCGCCGCAAGCGAGCCATCACGGCGATGCCGTCGCCGTGGCGATATCGCCACAGCACGGTCGGCTGGCCGAGGCGCTGGCACGACAGCATGGCACATCGGGTTTTGTGGTGTTGCTTGCGGCATTCATCGCTTTGCTACACCGCATCACCGGCGAGCGGGACCTGGCGGTCGGTTCGGTCACCGCCAATCGTCTCCGCCCCGAATTCGAGCCGCTGATCGGCTTCTTCGTCAACACTCTGGTAATGCGCCAGCGGCTCGATCCGCGTGAAAGCTTCGCCGAGCTGGTGACAAAGCTGCATCGCACCGCAATGGCCGCGCTCGATCATGCGCAGACACCGTTCGACCGATTGGTCGAAGCGATCAATCCGCCGCGCGATCCGTCACGAAATCCACTGGTGCAGGTGGCACTCTCGGTGCAGTCCGATTTTCCGGCCAGGGCGCGGCTGGGCGAGGCCCGGGTCGAAATCATGTCCGCAGACTACAAGGCCACGCGGTTCGATCTGGAGCTGCATCTCTTCCCGGATGGCGCCGGCGGTTGGCGCGGCGTTGTGACTTTCGCCACAACGCTGTTCGCCCGCGCCAGCATCGAGGCGTTCGCCGCGCGGTTCACGACCCTGCTCGCCAGCGCGGTGACGCGTCCGGTCCTGCCGCTGGCGGAACTGGCCTTGATTGGGGCCGTCGAGCGCGAAGCATTGGCGACGCGGGCAACCGGTACCGCTGCACGCCCCTATCTCAGCCTGCCCGAACGCTTTGCACGGCACGCCGCGGCGCGGCCGCAACTTCCGGCCCTCAGCCATCGCGGACAGGTCACCAGCTATGGTGAGCTTGCCACCCAGGTCGAGACGCTGGCGGCGGCAATCGCGGCGCGCACGCCCGGCAATGCGATCGTCGCCGTGCTCGGGCCGTCGTCCGTCCCGCTGATTGCGGCCCTGCTGGCAATCTGGCGCAGCGGCCGCTGCTTCCTGCCGCTCGCGCCCGACCTGCCGCCAGCACGAATCCTGGAGCTGATCGCGGATGCCAAGCCGGCGTTGGTGTTGACGCTGATGCCGACGCGCGAGGATCTCGTACTAGATGTTCCGCGGGCTGCGGTCGCTGACCTCCTCGCAGGTCCGACGCCGCCTGACGCCGAGCCCGGCGCGCCGGCGCCCGACCAGCTCGCCTATGTCATTTACACGTCGGGCACCACGGGACGCCCCAAGGGAGTCATGGTCGAGCATGGCGGCCTCGCCAACCTCGCCGACGCCCAGCAGGACGACATCATTGTCGATGGAGCGGACGCGCGGGTCCTGCAATTCGCCGCCACCAGCTTCGATGCCTTCATCTTCGAGGTGGTGATGGCGCTTGCCCATGGCGGCACCTTGCTGCTGCCGGATGATGGCGGCACCGCGGACCGGCTGTCGGTCTCGTCGCGAATTCGAGCCGGCCGCGCCAGCCATGCAACATTGCCGCCGTCGATGCTGACCCGGATGCAACCGCAGGACCACCCGACCCTCGCCGTCGTGGTGGTGGCCGGAGAGGCCTGCCCTGCCGGCCTCGGCGACTGGACCAATTCGGTGCGACTGTTCAATGCCTATGGACCGACCGAAACCACGGTGTGGAGCACGATCGAGCAGGTGCAGGGGGACGCGGCACCATCGATCGGACGCCCGATTCGCGGCCATCGTGTCTTCGTCGTCGATGCTGACGGCGCCTTGCTGCCAAGCGCCATTGCCGGCGAGATCGCGATCGGCGGTGTCGGGCTCGCGCGTGGATATCTCGGTGACGCGGCGGCGACGGCGGCACGCTTTCGAACCGACCTCCGCTCGGCGGCGGGCGAGCGCTTCTATCTCACCGGCGACCGCGGCAGGCTACGCCCGGACGGACGAATCGACTATCTTGGCCGTGTCGACCGTCAGCTCAAACTGCGCGGCCATCGCATCGAACCCGCCGAGATCGAAACCGTGCTCGGACGACATCCTGATGTAGCCGAGGCCGCGGTGACCCTGCACGACGAACGCCTTGTCGCCTTCGCCGTCCCGCGCGGTGCCGCGTTGCTCGATGCTTCCGTGCTGGCCGAATTTCTGCGTCAACGACTCCCCGCCTATCTCGTGCCGGACCGGATCGTTCCGGTGGCGACCATGCCGCGCACCCGTCATGGCAAGCGTGATGTCGCCGCCCTGCTGGCGCTGCCACAAGCGCCGGCCGGACAGCCCGACGCGGCGCCGCAAGGCGCGCTGGAACTGCGGGTCGCGGCCATCATGGCGGCCGTGCTCGGGCGCGATGCCCCGGACGCCGCGCAGCTTGATCGCAACGCCGATTTCTTCGCCCTCGGCGGCCATTCGCTGCTGTTGCTGACCTTGCGCGACCGACTGCTGCGCGTCACCGGGCGCGAGTTGTCGCTGGCCAGCCTGTTCGCGGGATCGAGTATCGCGCGGATTGCCGTCTCGCTGGCTGCCCGCGAAGATGCAGCCTCGCTCGCCCTCCCCGAGCAGGTGCTGCCATTCCGGCGTGGAGGGGCCGCGCCACCGCTTTTCCTGGTCCATCCCGCCATCGGCACGTCGCTGGGGTATTCGGCGCTCGCCGACGCGCTGCCGGTGGACTGGCCTGTTTATGGCATCGAGGCGCCAGTGGCCGCGCAGGCCGGCGATCTGGTTCACCTCGCGACGACCTATGTCGCCGCGATGCGCCAGCTCGCGCCGCACGGGCCCTATCGCGTCGGTGGATGGTCTCTCGGCGGCGCCATTGCGTTCGAAATGGCACGGCAACTGGAAGCCGAGGGGCAGCAGGTGCAACTCCTGATGATCGATGCCGGGCTGCCCTGGCGGGGCGGCGATCGTGGACCGTTAAAGCTTGGCGCGCTGGTTTTCGGTCTCGGCCGCGAGCTGCTGCGGAGCGCGCCGCGCTCGTTGGCGGATATGGTCGATCTCGCGCGCCTGGCGGGCGCCCGTGGCAGCGGGACCGGCCGCGCGCTGACCGGCCTTGCCCGCGAATTGATCCGCCGCTGGCCCTGTTTCACCGCGCTTAGCCGGGCCTGGATGAACTACCGGCCGGGATCCTATGGAGGGCCGGCACTGATCGTTCGCGCATGCCCGGACGGCCGGATCGGCGCCGACGATCCGCTGGTCGCGACCGTGCGGCCCCATCTCGCCGTCGCGCCGGTCACCGCCGTCGTGTCCGCCGCGCATCTGAAACTGCTCGGCCGCAAATCGGTAGCAGCGCTGGCGCAGGCGATTGCTGCCGGCGTTGCTCAACTGGAAGGCCGCTCCCCATGACACGTCATCGCATCCTGGCCATGGACGGCGGCATCAGCGGTTACATCACCGCCGAGGTGCTGCGCCGCGCCGCCGCGCGGGTCGGCCGCGAGGGCGAACATTTTCTCGACCGCGCCGACATCATCGCCGGCACATCCGCAGGTGGCCTCAACGCGCTGTTTTTGGCGGCCCACGACAATCCCGATCTCGCCATGGACCACGCGCTGTCGTTCTGGGAGCATATCCTCGACACCAGCTTCACGTTCAAGCCGTCGCGGATTCTGGCCGGCTTCGTCGGCGCGAAGGCTTTCGACGACCGCAGGCGGATGATCGACTTCCTGATCGAGTATTTTGGCGCGGATACGCGTCTCGGCGACCTCAAGCGCAAGGTCGTCATCCCCGCCTTCCAGTTGCATCACGAGGGATCGGACCCGCGTGGCCGGCAATGGCGCCCCCGCCTGTTTCACAACATTCCGGGCATCACGGACTACTCGCCCGACGAACTGGTGGTCGACGTCGCCATGCGAACCAGCAACGTTCCCGTCATCAGCCCGATCTTCGCGGGCATCCATGGCGGCGATACCGGCTATCTCGACGGAGGCCTGGTTGCCAACAACCCGTCGATGTGCGCGGTCTCCGCGCTGCTCGAACTGCGCCGTGCCGCGGGACAGCCCCTCGACGTGGAGAGCATCAGCGTGCTGTCGGTCGGCTGCGGACGCAAGCCGCTGTCGGTAAAGCCGGAGATCGTCGACGGCATAGCCGATTGGGGCTACGGCCAGTGGATGCTGTCGCCAAAGGAGCCGATGCTGCTGGTGCGCCTTGCGATCCGCGGCGGCGGCGCCATCATCGAATATCAATGCTCGCAACTGCTCGGCGCCAATTTCAAGCGGATCGATCCCTATTTCAACAGCAGCCCGCATCCGTTCGACCTCGCCGGGACCCGCGAGGCGATCGCCGAGGCGCTGGCCCATACCGACGTGGAAGCTGCCGTCGACGAGATCTGCCACTGGCTGCACACCCAGGGCTGGCTCGACGACATGCCACCCGGCCGGCAGCCCGCCGGTCAACCGACCGCACCCGACCCACATTCCGCTGTCGTATTGGAGCAGGAACCGTGAGCGAGTTGTTGCCGTATCGGTCCCCATCGACGTCCGCCAGCCGCTCCTGGATCGGCGGCGACGCCGAGACATCACAGCGGTTGCGGCTGTTCGCGTTGCCGTTTGCCGGCGGCAGTGCGGCGAGCTATGGCCAATGGAAGCTGCATCTGCCGGGCTGGATTGCGTTCTCACCGGTGCATCTGCCCGGCCGCGAACGCCGCCTGATGGAGCCACCGCTCGACGACATCCAGCCTTTGCTTGCCGAACTGGTCCCCGCCATCGAACCATGGCTCGACCGGCCGTTTGCGCTGTTCGGACACAGCATGGGGGCCATCCTCGCCTATGAACTGGCAACCGCGCTGCATGCGCGCGGCATGCCGGGACCGGAGTTGCTGATCGTGTCGGGGCATGGGGCGCCGAACCTGCCACGGCGATTTCGCACCATCTCGCATCTTTCCGACCCCGAATTCGTCGCGGCGGTGATGGAACTGGGCGGGCTGCCGCAGGCGCTGCTCGAGGAATCCGAATTGCTGTCGCTGATCCTGCCGGCGCTGCGCGCCGACTTCAGGCTGTGTGAAAACTACGCTTGGTTTGCGAGGGCCCCTCTGCCATATTCGATCATGGCTCTGGGTGGCCGCACCGATCCGATTGCCGGTCCCACTGAGCTCGAGAGTTGGCGAACCATGACGTCCCGTTCGTTGACCTGCGAAAGATTTGAGGGCGACCATTTCTTCATCAATCATTCGACCGCGGCTGTGGTGGCACGCGTCGTCCGCGGCATCGCGGAACGGCTGCGCGACGCCCGGGAGGGGCCCGGCCACATGCCTTCGGAGCTGCTTCCTTCATGACCGAGGCAACGCAGCAACGCCGCAAGCCGCGGATCATCATGGTGTCCGGCAAGGGCGGTGTCGGCAAGACCACCGCCGCGGCTGCGACCGCGGTGGCGCTTGCTGCCCGCGGCAAAAAGACCATCGTGATGTCCTTCGACCTCGCGCACAGTCTCGCCGACAGCTTCAACATGACCGACGAGCTGTTCAGCACGGCCAAAGGTCGTCCGGTGACGGTCCGGGACAATCTCGATTTCCAGGAGATCGACGTCCAGGAGGAGATGCAGCGCAACTGGGGCGACGTCTATAAATACATTGCCTATCTGTTGATGGGCGGCGGGCTCGACGACATTGTCGCAGAGGAAGCGGCGATCATGCCGGGCATGGAGGACATCATCGCCCTCCTGCACATCAACCAGTATGCCCGCGAAGGCATCTACGACGTCATTGTGGTGGACTGCCCGCCGACCAGCGAGTCGCTGCGGTTCGTCTCGATTATCGGTTCCATCGACTGGTATGTCCGCAAGCGGCTGAAGATCGACCGGCGCGTCGCCAGCGTGCTGCGACCGATTGCCAAGAAGTTCGGCGGCGCGTCCATGATGCTGCCCGAGGACGGCTACTTCGCCGCGCTTCAGAGCCTGTTCGAGAAGCTCGACGGCGTCGAGGCCATGCTCCATGACCCCACCATCACCTCGCTTCGCCTCGTCACGATGGCGGACCAGATGGTCGTCCGCGAGACCCAGCGCGCCTACATGTATTTCAACCTCTACGGGATCGCCATTGACACCGTGGTGGTTAACCGCATGCTGCCGAAGGGTGACGGTTACTTCTCCCACTGGGTGGAGCGACAGACCGCGATGCTTGAAACGGTGCACAACTATTTCGATCCGGTGCCGATCGCCATCATTCCGTTTCAGCAGACCGAGGTCATCGGGATCGAGCGCCTGGAATTGTTTGCCGCCCAGCTTTACGGCGATGCCGATCCCGCCGAGGTTCGCGTCGCGACCGCCCCCTTCTGCTTCACCAAGATTTCCGACGACGAGCACCGGCTTACGATCCAGCTGCGGTTCGCGCCAAAGGACAAAGTGGAGATCTCCCGCGAGAATGAGGATATCTTCATCCGAATCGGGACCTTCAAGCGCGTGATCCTGTTGCCGCGCGCGCTCGTGGCCATGCAGACAGCGGGCGCGAAGATGAACGGCGACGGGCTTGAAATCACTTTCAGAAAGGAAGCGCAGGCATGACCAATCCCGGGGACTCACCACTGATCAAGCGGGTGCTCAACCAGTCGCGGTCGTTGACGAGCGGATTGCGCGAGGCGGCCGACACCCATAATTCGGGCATCAAGACCCTGCTCGGGGCCGCGTTGAAGGCGCAGGCCGAGCTTTACAAGGGACAGCTCGCGGTCATCGAGCACTTTATCGGTAAACTGAACCCCCAGCCTGCCCCGCCTCCGGCCGGCCGAGAACAGCCGACCGCGATGCGGACACCCGTCACACCAAGCGGAACTCCGGCCACGCCGGCGGCACCGGTGGCACCGGTTCCCAGCGCAGCGACGACGCTGGCCCAGGCCCGGGCGATCGCGGCGGCAGCGGCAGCAAATCCCCCAATCAGGCCGACGACTTCGACTGCCACCGACGTCCAGACCGCGCCCCCCGCACGCCCCACCGCCTTCCCCAGCAAGTAACCAGCGAGAGGAACAACACCATGACCGACGCTCAGGACAAAAACGACGAGACGGTCGACGCCGCCGCACTCGGACTAAAGAGTATCGATCTGCAGCCGCTGTTGAACTACGCCCAGGCCGCAATCGGCCAAGTGCTCGGGCCATTGCTTGCCGGGCGCTCCGAGAGCGTGCAGATCATGCGCAAGCACATCCTGCGCAGTGAGGCAGAACTGCTGCGCGGTCTGCTCGCGGTGGTCGAAAAGGAAGAGCAGCGCGCCGAGGCCGCCCCGTCAAAGGAACGCCGTGCGCAGCGGGTACCGGTTGAGTGAGGCATGTCCGGGATTTGCGGGCAAACGATGCTGGCCGGTTCCGGGCTGTCGCTGGCCTGGCTTGACCACCCGCAACCGGCGCGTGGCACCATCGGCGATCTGGTTCGCGCCGCTGCGGCAGCTTCACCTGAAGCCGTCGCGCTTACTGGTGTCGCAGGTAGCCTGACTTATTCCGACCTGATCCGGCGTGCCGCACAGGTCCATGCCGCGCTGGCCGCCCGCGGAGCCAGGCGCGGCGACTTGATCGCCGTGCTCGCCGGCCGCGAACTCGACCTGCCCGCACTTCTGCTTGGCATCCTCGATTCCGGTTGCGGCTATGTCCCGCTGGCGCCGCACTATCCCATGGCCTTCATCGACAGCGTGCTGAGCGTGGCGCAACCGGCGTTGATCCTCACCGGTCGTCACATGTCGGCCCGGGTCGGCACGACCTGGCGTGACCGCCTGATTTGCACCGAGGAGATCACGGACGAGGCCGCATCGCCGCCGCCGACCGGCACCGCATCCGACGCCGCCTACGTCATCTTCACCTCCGGCTCCACCGGTCGGCCCAAGGGCGTCATCGTTCGTCACAGCAATGTCACCCGCCTGATGGTCTCACCGTCCTACGCCACAATCACCCGGCAGAGCGTGGCGCTGGCGCTCTCGCCGCCGAGCTTCGATGCCGCGGTATTCGATCTCTGGCCGTTTCTCGCCGCCGGCGCTCGCGTGGTGCTGCATCCGGATGAACCGCCGACGCCGGAAAGCATCGCAACGCTGGTCCGGCATCATGGTGTAAACACAGCGTTCGTGACCACGGGTCTGTTCAACCGCGTCGCCGAGGACCGTCCCGATGCATTTGACGGCGTCGAGGTGCTGACTGGCGGCGAACGCGGCAGCGCCGAGGACGCAAGGCGCGTGCTCGCCGCCGGCGCACCGGCCGTTGTGCATTGCTACGGGCCGACCGAAGCAACGGTATTCACCACGGCCGCCCGCTTCAGCGGCAGCGCGCCACCGCGTGAGCCGTTTGCCATTGGCGGCCCGGTGGCCGGCACCGCCTGTTATGTGCTTGACGCAGACCGACGGCCGTTGCCTATCGGAACAGACGGCGAATTGTGGATCGGCGGCGAGGCCGTGGCATCGGGCTATCTCGGCGATGCGGAACTGACGGCTGCCCGTTTTCTGCCGGACCCGTTCCGTCCTGAAGGCCGGATGTATCGCAGCGGCGACAGCGTGCGGATGCAGAGCGACGGTTCGTTGATCTTTCTCGACCGGCTTGACGAGCAACTCAAGATCCGCGGCCATCGCGTTGAACCGGCAGCGATCGCGCGGCGTCTGGAAGCCGCGGCCGGCGTTCGCCGGGCGCTGGTGCTTGCCGCCGAGGTCGGGCCCGGCGATCGCCGGCTCTGCGCCTTCATCGAGGCCGCCGCGGCGCCGGCCGGCTTCGAGTCCGCGCTCCGATCGGAGTTGGGGGAGGAATTGCCGGCGGCGCTGGTGCCCTGGCGCATCGTCACAGTCCCGTCGTTTCCGCTTTCCGCAAACGGCAAGATCGATCGCGAGGCGCTGCTGGCGCGACTGGCGGTGGCACCGGCACCGGCTTTCGGCGAGCCCCAATACGCCGCGATCGCCACGCTGTTCACGTCTATCCTCAACCTTGCGCCGAACAGCGCCGACGACGACTTCTTCGATCTCGGCGGGGATTCACTGCTGGCAACGCGCCTGCTCGGACGATTGCGCGAGCAGTTCGGCTGGCACGGGACACTTCGCGATCTCTACAGCGACGCCACCATTCGCGGTATCGCGCAGCGCCTGTCCGGCGAGATGGCGATGTTCGAGGCTGGTTCGTTGTGACCCTCGACGCCCTCCTCGCGACGTTGCAGAGCCGTGACATTGTACTCTCCCTTGATGGCGAGAATCTGCTTTTCCGCGCGCCGGCGGGCGCGCTGACGCCGGACCTGCGTGAAGCGATCGCGCCGTATCGCGCCGACATCATTCACCACCTGCGGGAAAAATTTGCCAACGCGCAAACGGATGTCTCGGTAGCGGAGAAGCGGCTGTGGTTCGCCAGCCGCCTCGCGCCGGAGGAGACGCCCTATAACGTGTCGGCCGCGTTTCGCCTCACCGGCCGGCTCGATATCGTCGCGCTGGAGGCCGCTTTCAGCGACGTGATCGCCGCGCACGATGCGCTGCGCACTGGCTTTCACGACGCCGGCGGCGAGCCGAAGCGCTTCATCAAGGCACCTTCACCGTTTCAACTCGCGCAACTCGACCATAGCGGTCTCACTGCCGGCGCACGGGAGCCCTTTGCGCGCGACCTGGCCGCCCGCCTGTCGCGGCAACCGATCGCACTCGATCAGCCGCCGCTGCTGCGCCCAACCCTGGTGCGCTTCGCCGACGACGACCATCTGCTGATCCACTTGATCCATCACATCATAACCGACGGCTGGTCGCATGCGCTGTTCTGCCGTGATCTCGCCGCGGCCTATCGCGCGCACCTGGCCGGAATTGCCTGGGCTCCCGTTGCCCGGCCCGCGACGGCAACCTCTGCCGCGTCGGCACGTCAATCCACGGCGGTGCCGTTGCCCGATATTCGTCCGGTACCGCTGCCGCGTGACGCCATTCGGGCCGGCGAGCGCCCGCATGACGGCCACACACTGGCGGTGCGGCTTCCCGCTCGCATGCACGACCTCACGCGCGACCTCGCCCGGCGTCAGCGCACCAGCGTGGCGACCGTACTGCTGGCGGTGCAGTTGTTGCTGGTGGCCCGTTTGTCGTCCACCGCCCTGGCGATGGTTGCGGTGCCTGCGGCCGGCCGGCGCGATCCGGCGCTGGCCGACCGCATCGGTTTTCACGTCGATACCCTGGTCGTCGCGGCTGAATGTGGCGCGTCGATGGGTTTCAATGATCTGTTGCGCGAGGTGCACTTGGCTTTCGCCGAGGCCCTCGATGGCGATCGCGGTCAGGATTTCTCTGCGCTTCTGGCCGATCGGGCGCTGACCAGCTTCGCCTATCAGGCGACACCCGATACGCCGCTGGCTTTGGACGGGCTCGATGTCGCCACGATCGGCTTTGAGCGCGGCGCCAGCCGGTTCGATCTCGAGCTTCACGTCTGGCCACTGGCGGATCACGCGACTTCAGCGCTGCTTGAGCCATCGCCGGACAGCGAATTGCAACTGTTCGAGCCTCGACCGGAAGAGCGGACTGGCCTGCGGCTGATGCTGACGGCGCGCAGCGACAGCTTTTCGCGCGCGGGTGCCGCCCGCTGGCTGCGCCAATATGTGCAGCTACTTGCCGCGTGCCTCGCTGCCCCCGACACAAACCTCGCGGACCTTGCGCTGGTATCGTCGGAGGAGATGCAAGGCTTGCAGCAGGCGCTGGAGCGGCCGCGCCCGCTGCCGGCCGGCGGTGCCGGAATCGCCGCGCGGTTCGTCGAGATCGCCGCCAGCCATCGCGATGGCATCGCCGTTCAAGGCGACGATGGTCGGATGCTGAGCTATGCCGAGCTCGAGGCCGCGAGCCGGGCACTCGGCGAGCGGCTGGTCGGGTGCGGGGTCATGCCCGGCGACATCGTCGGCGTCGCCGCCGAGCGTTCTGCCGCCGCCATGGTCGTGCTGCTCGCGGTGATCCGCGCCGGTGGCGCCTATCTGCCGCTCGATCCGGCGCTGCCGGACGCGCGGCTCGCCTTGATGCTGGATCAGGCCGGCGTGCGCCACGTCGTGACATCCGCATCGCTTCGGGACCGCTTCGGCAGTCTTGACGCATCGTTTGGCTTCATCGTGGTCGACGCCGGCAGTGCCGAAGCCATCGGCGATGGCGCCATCGCGATGCTGCCTGATCCGGCCCAGATCGCCGCCGACAGCCCGGCCTATGTCAATTTCACCTCGGG
>JBDRNF010000262.1:0-23742 GCA_043811435.1 Pseudomonadota bacterium | reverse complement strand
TCGGGAGAGGTCGGCGCGTAGCGCCGGGTGAGGGGTTACGGTCTCTCGTTAGGCCAGCACCCCCTCACCCGATTTGCTGCGCAAATCGACCTCTCCCCGCTGGGGAGAGGTAAGCAGAATCCGCGGACGACCGATTCAACTTAAAGGCCATCTCGCTCTAGTTTAGCGCGTGACCGTGTGCTTGACGTCGGTTGAGGCGCCGACCTGAAAAGCAGGTGCCGCCGGATAGTAGATGATCCGGACGGACACGATAACAACGACCAGCAGCCAGAACGCGTATTGGCCGACGCGACCGAGCATCGCCGACGCCGCCGTCTCGGGATGACCACCCGCGGCGTCCGGCAACACCTCGCCATAAGCGTCGAATTTCTCGGTCAACATCGCTGTTCCGGCATCATTCCCACGACAATTTATGTCGCAAGACCGGCCGTCAAAACAATGGTCGGAACTTTCAATGTTCGGCCGGGAACGGATGCTTTGTTTTGTTTATGGCCCGCCGGAAGATGGTTTTGATATCCCGGCCCCGGAAATCCGGTTCCAAGCGGCAAATCCCGGTCAATAGGCGCGGGCGAGATCGCCTTCGCCAGGCTGTACTGGTGATGACGATCGGGCGCGCAAACAGCGTTGCATCGGACACACGTACCATCGTGTGCTGAAAGGTCGAGCGCGATCCGAACAAGGTGAGGAATTTGCAGCGAACGACGGCAGAACGGCGGTCGGGGATGCGGCAAGATCATGACACTGTCCGGCTTCTGTTCGGGCGCCGTGATGCTCAATGGTAGCGATGGACAGACCGGTCCCATTTCTGCGCGTACCGCGTCTGTTGATTTCGTCATCACATGATGCCTTCGCAATCAGTGCGCCTTCCGAAAGCCGCAAAGCTCGACGCATCCGGACAATGTGGGCTTTTTATGCGGCGTTCCGATTGAGCCGGCCCGAACCCCAGTCCACTGCGCGGCAGCCACACAACAACCGGAATTGGTTTCCTTATAGTGAGAACGCCGATGATTTATCGAAACGCCTTTGTTCCATTGGTTTGCATTTAGCTGGGGTCCTGGATCGATGATTGATGCTCTAATCAGACCGCGCGCGATTCTTCGCGCTGTCACATCGCGGCGATACGGCAGATTACCTCTGCGGGAAGCCCGGCCAATCACGCACCCGGAAGCTTGCCTGCAATTGAGGCATCATCACATGACGTCTTGAATGCGATGTCCTTGAAGATCTTTATCAATGGCAGGTTTCTGTCGCAGTCCCTCACGGGCGTTCAGCGCTATGCCGCCGAGATGGTCAAGGCGATCGACCGCATGCTGGCAAGCGGAGAAGCACCGCAGTCATTGCGCGAGGCCGAGTGGCAACTTCTTGCGCCGCCCAACGCGACTGCCGCAATCGACCTCGTTTATATAAAGACAAGGAAGGTCGGCCGGCGAACCGGACACGCCTGGGACCAGCTCGATCTTGCGCGGGCCGCGTGGGGTGGCCGTCTCATCAGCCTGGCTAATTCCGGCCCGGTCGCCCATCGCAACCAGCTTGTCGTCATCCATGACGCGCAGGTGTTTCGGCGCCCCGATTTCTTCAGCCCCAGTTATCTGACCGTGCATCGCGCGCTCGGCTATCTGCTGGCCCGCCGTGCCTCGATCGCCACCGTCTCGGATTTTTCGCGGCGGGAACTCGCCGACGCCTTGCGGCTGCCACCCGCGTCAATTCCGGTGTTTTCCAACAGCGCGGAACATTTCGCGGCAACCGTTCCCGACTTCGGCGTGATCGATCGGCTCGGGCTTGTGCCCCATCGATTCTTTCTTTCGGTGGGATCGATGACAAAGAACAAGAACATCGCTCTGGCGATCGAGGCCGCCAGGCAGCTCGGCCGGCCGGACATTCCGCTGGTTGTGGTGGGTGGCGACAACAACAAGGTGTTTTCCGGCGGTCCGACCGCCGGGGACGCCGGCGTCGTGCTGGCCGGCCGCCTCAGCGATCACGAAATCGCCGCACTTTATTCGCGCGCGACCGCATTCGTATTTCCCAGCCTCTATGAAGGATTCGGCGTGCCTCCTTTGGAGGCAATGCTTTTTGGCTGCCCGGTCATCGCCAGCACTGCGGACGCCGTGCGCGAGACCTGCGGCGACGCCGCCGCCTATTTCGATCCGCTCAACGCCGGGGAGCTTTGTCAGCGGATGCTTGAGCGAATTGAAGCGGGAACAATTTCCGATGACGAACGACGCCGGCAGCAATTGCGCTTGGCGATGTACGCGTGGAGCAAATCGGCCAACGACCTGCTGCGCTTTCTCTGCAACACCGGGACAGAAGGCGCACCCTGACGAGCGAAGAACACATCTAGGCCCAAAAATTGCTGCAACCGAGCACGTATGAAGCGATGCCTTTTGTTGCTGCGGCAAGAACGAAGAGGATGGATGTGTGCCGGTCGGACAGGACGGAACTCTAAAGGTGCTGCATGTCGCCGAAACGGTTCGCGGCGGAATTGCCACCTACCTCAACGAACTGCACCCGCTTCAGCGCGCCAGCTTCGGCCGCGGAAATGTGCATTATGTTATTCCATCCGACCACCGCGACGACCTCACCGGCTTCGAAGACAGGGAAGTCACGCCCTTCCAGCGCGAAGGCCGCAATTTTTCGAGCCTGTTCAGAATGGCATTTGCGGCGCTGCGCGAAATCAGGCGCCGCCAGCCGGATGTGGTTCACATTCATTCAACTTTTGCCGGGCTGGTGATCCGGCCGGTATTGTTGCTGAAACGCGGCGGGCCGCGTGTCGTCTACTGTCCGCACGGCTGGGCCTTCTCGCGCGAGACCTCGCGGCTCAGCCATCAGGTAACGAAATGGGTGGAGCGCGTCTTCGCCGGAATTACCGACCGGATCATCTGTATTTCCGGCGATGAGTTCGACGAAGCCGTTCGCGCGGGGATTTCAGCCAAGCGGCTGGTTCTGGTGCATAACGGCATTTCGCGCAACCGGCCAACGCTCGATGCGACGTCGGCAATATGGCCCTCGCAGAAGACCAAGGTGCTGTTTATCGGACGCCTCGACCGGCAGAAGGGCTGCGATCTGCTCATTGAATCGGCGCGGCGTCTCCAGGAACTCATCGATGTGCGTATTATCGGAGCATCCGTCATCGGGAAGGACGAAAATTCCGATGTTCCGCACAACGTCGCTTTGCTCGGCTGGATGAATCGAAGCCAGATCGAGGCTCATCTCGAAGTAGCCGATCTGGTGGTCATACCGTCGCGCTGGGAAGCCTTCGGGCTGGTTGCTATCGAGGCAATGCGGGCGGCCAAGCCGATCGTGGCGTTTCGTGTCGGAGCTCTGCCTGAAATTGTGGAAGACGGCCTGACTGGCTTGCTGTGCGAGCCGGTATCCGTAGCACCCCTCGTCGATGCGCTGCAGCGGGCGAGCAAGCTCGATCTGAAGGCGGCAGGCCAGCGCGGGCATGCTCGCTTCAGACAATTCTACGACATTGAAATGACGCACCGCGCGCTCAACCGGGTTTATCTCGAACTCGGCAACAATGTTCAGGCCAGTCCTGAAATCGAGCAACCCTGCAATCGGATTAATCAGACACGCTGAAATTCAGGCAACGCATCGTTGCAGGATGATCACAGCATTGGGCGACCAGAGAGAGTTCCATGGAATCGCACGTGACTCTCAACTCTTCTTCCGTTCCAATGCTGCGGTGCAGGATGAACGGTTGCGGCGTTACGGGATCGAGTTTTGTGAGGCAAGAGTTGAGTACACAGTTGTCCCTGACCCTGGCCTTCCTCGATCGCGTCAAGCCGCGCCTTGCGGCGGCCGCGATCTCCGCATCGCTCGCCGGGTGCGCCGGCTTCACGCCGCAGGACGGGCCGAACGCCGTCTCGGTCAACACCAATTCCGCGGTGACCAGCGCGCCATCGGCGCAGGTGCCCTACGCGGTCGTCCCGATCAATCCCGAAATCCTCAGGGCATCGAACCAGGTTACGGACACGCCGATCGGATCGTTCGCCAAGCTTCCCGGCGGCAACTACCGCGACGTCAGGATCGGCATCGGCGACGTCGTCGCCGTTACCGTCTTCGAAGCCCAGCCGGGTGGTCTGTTCATTCCGCGCGAAGCCAGCGTGCGTCCCGGCAATTTCGTCGACATACCGAAGCAACAGGTCGACCAGTCCGGCAACATCAATGTGCCCTATGCCGGTTCGATCAAGGTATCGGGTATCACTGCGCGCGCCGCGGGCAACATCATTCGCGATAAACTCAAGGACAGGGCGATCGATCCGCAAGTTGTCGTCTCCGTGGCGGAGCAGCGCGGCAACCAGATCAGCGTATTGGGCGAAGTCAACGCACCGCTGCGCTTTGCAGCCGATCCCGGCGGCATCCGGCTGATGGGCGCCATCGCGCGCGCTGGCGGTCCGAAATATCCGGCCTACAAGACCAAGGTCACCATCAAACGCAACGGACGGACCTACGTACAGCACATGAGCGCCGTGGTGCATCGGCCGAATGAGGATGCGCCGCTGGGGCCGGGCGATGTGGTCTACCTTTCGCGCGAACCGCGCGTGTTCATGGTGCTGGGCGCGACGCCTTCTCCCGGCTCGATCGGCGGCACCAACAACCGCCGCTTCACCTTCGAAAACGACAGCATGACTCTGGCCGAGGCGGTGGCCAAGGCCGGCGGGCTGGACGGGGCGCGCGCCGATTCCCGGTCGGTCTACGTCATGCGCTACGAACCGAAGCCGTTGCTGGAAGCCGCCGGAATCGACGCCTCCCGGTTCCCGACAAACGTCGCGCCGACCGCCTACACGTTCGACATGAGCAAAGCTGACGGATTCTTCTATGCGGACTCCTTCAAGATTCGCGATCACGACCTGATCGTCGTTTCGGAGGCGCCCTCGACTGAAATCATCAAGTTCATGACCATGCTGAACTCGGTCACCACCAATGCGGTCAACATCAGGGACACGGTTCGCTAGTCGTCATTTCCCCCAAGCCGCAAGCCGCCGGGGGCGCAGCGCGGGCGGGATATCGGTGACGGCGCACGAGCGGAATTCAAACACGTCCACCGGGCATACCCCTGTTTACTGCGGATGAAGGAAAGCATGATCAGGTCCGACCGGTCTCGTTTGCTGCGGCATGCGCTGGCGATCGTTCTCGCGGCCGCGACAGTCCATGCCATCGGCGCACAGGATGCCCGAGCCCAGGCGGGCCATCCACTGCAGGACCGGTTCCTGCTTGGCGTCGGCACCCATCAGGGCCTAGGCGGCGCGGTCGGCAAGCGCGGCTACGTGCCGGCGACCAATATCAAACAGATGCAGGAACTGGGCGTCACATCGTTCCGGGACGATCTGTCCTGGTCGGACTTCGAATTGCCCAACCGCCGATTGGGCTTCGCCGCGCCGTTGAGCCGGCTCGAGGCGCAGATCAATGCGCGCGTCGCGCGGCCGATCCTGATTCTCGGCGCCGGCCATCATCTGGTGCCGAATTCACTTCCGCCCACCACCGACGAGGCGCGGCAGCGTTTCGTCGACTACGCCATCGCCGCGGCGCGATCGGTCGGCGGTCCGCCGCCGCTGTACGAACTCTGGAACGAGTGGAACATCGCGACCCGGAGCAATCCCGCTTTCAACGCCGAGAACTACCTTGCGCTAGCGGCGGTAACCTACCCGGCGGTCAAGCGCACCGCGCCCAATGCCCCGTTCGTCGTCGGCGCCATCGGCGACGACCCGGGATGGCGCTGGACCGAAAGCCTGCTGCAGGGGGGATTGCTGAAATATGCCGACGGCATTTCCGTCCATCTGTACAACCACTGCGACCGCCCCGCGCGGCGCACCGCCACCGAGGTGATCGAGCGGCTGAACGCCTTCCATCGTCTCGTCAGCAAGGCGAGCGGCCGGCCGGACTTTCCGGTTTACGTCACCGAGACCGGCTGGCCCACTCCCAATGCCAAATGCGGCGTCAACGCGCAGGCCCAGGCCGACAACATCGCGCAGCTGGTCCTGTGGGCGCCGACGGCATCAAGCTGGCTCAAGGGTATATGGCTGTACGAACTCAAGGACAGCGGAACCAATCCGTCCGAGATCGAGGACAATTTCGGTCTCTATCGTTTCGACAATACCCCGAAGCCCGCGGTCTGCGCGGTTCGCGACAGTTGGGCGTTCGTCCACTCGAGCCTCAAGGCCGAGATGATGAAGGTTTCGAACGATGTCACCGCCATCAAGAGCGTCACGGCCAAAGGCCAGCGGCTGGCGGTGTGGTCGAACGACCCGGCCAAACGTTACGAGATCCGCCTCAGGGGCGACGCGCCGACGGCGAGCTTCGAGTACCCCTGCGATCCCTCACCGAAGCCGGCCGCCGGAGCCTGGATGACGGTTTCGAGCACGCCGTTGCTGGTGAAGGCGGATGAGGCCGGCATTCCCGAATTCGACGTTCGTCAAAGAGACCACTGAAAGCTGCGAGGCGAGCGTTGAAAGTACTCTTCGTCAATACGCTGTATCCCCCGGAGATCGTCGGGGGCGCTGAAGTCTCGGTTTCCCTGTTGGCGGAAGCGCTGGCCGCCGGCGGCCACAAGGTCACGGCCGTTTGCCTGCACAACGGCCCGGACACCGTCATCGACCAGCTCAAGGGCGTCAGCGTCTATCGCCTGCCGATCGACAACTACTACTGGCCGTTCGGACGCGACCGCAAGCCATCGCCGCTGCAGCGGCTCGGCTGGCATCTGCGCGATATCTGGAATCGCAAGGCCGCTCGCCGCTTCGGTGAAATCCTCGACGTCGAAAAGCCCGACGTCGTCCACACCAACAATCTGACCGGATTTTCGGTGTCACTGTGGCTAGAGGCCGAGCGGCGCGGCATCCGTGTCGTGCATACGCTGCGCGACTATTCGCTGATCTGCAAGCGCTCGACGCTGTTCAGGAACGGGCATACCTGCCGGGAGCGATGCGCTGCCTGCGTCACCCTGACCGCACCCTATCGCTATGCGTCGCACCGGGTCGACGCGGTCGCATCCAACAGCCAATTCGTGCTCGACCAGCACCAGAAGGCGGGTTACTTCGCGGGTATCCCCGACAAGGTCATCTACAATATCGCCGATACCGCCAATGTCGCGCCGAGCCTGCCGGCTACCGACGGCGATCTGGTCTTTGGCTATATCGGACGGGTCGAATCCGAAAAGGGCATCGATGTCGTTCTGAGGGCAACCGAATTGCTGCCCGATGCGGGCTGGCGGCTGAAAGTGGCTGGCAAGGGCGTCGAACCCTATGTCGGCGACCTCAAGGCAAGATATCCAAACAGCCGCGTCGAATGGCTCGGCTTTACGCTTTCGCGCGATTTCTACGCCGGGGTGGACGTCTGTCTGATCAGCTCGGTCTGGCCGGAGCCGCTGCCCCGCACCCTGATCGAGAGCATCAGCGCGGGCCGCGCAACGATCTGCTCGACGGCCGGCGGCATTCCCGAAATATCCGAGATGTCGGCGCTGATCGGCTCCTACGAGCCGCACGATCATCGCGAACTGGCCGGATTGATGCTGCGGGCGATCGAGGATGCCTCGCGGTGGAAGCAGACCCAGCCGCCGCAACCCGACTTCGCGGACAAGTTCTCACCGGCCGCGATCGTCGGCGGATACCTCGCGCTTTATGCCGCGAAGGGCACAAAACAACCTTGATGCGGGGCAATAGAATTAAAAGCGATCTCGCAAGTTTTCCAGACAGGGGATTTTCAAGCCCGGAGCAATTGTGACGATGCGAGTGCTGATTATCAGTTCCGTGTATCCGACACCGGAGGCCCCCAGGATTATCGGGGGAGCCGAGATATTCACCCGGCAGTTCGCAGAGTCACTTGCAGCATCGGGCGACGGCGTCGAGGTGGTCCGCGCGGCTTCAACGGCGAACCAGCAAATGGAAATCGCCA
The DNA here is from genome assembly GCA_043811435.1 of Pseudomonadota bacterium. Classification (GTDB taxonomy): domain Bacteria; phylum Pseudomonadota; class Alphaproteobacteria; order Rhizobiales; family Xanthobacteraceae; genus Bradyrhizobium. Next base: position 15,852 of record JBDRNF010000262.1, on the reverse strand, counting down.
ACGGCGTCACGGTTTACGCAGCGCCGGTGCGCAATATCTATTTGCCGTTCTCGGAGCAGCACAGCGCGCCGCTGCGCGGAGTCTGGCATGCGGTCGAGGACTGGCAGCAGACCGCGACGCTGGTCTCGGAGCGCATACGGGCCTTCCGGCCCGACGTCATGCACTCCAACAATCTTTCCGGATTGACGACGGCGGTCTGGAAAGTCGCGGCCGAAGCACGGATTCCGATCGTGCACACGCTGCACGACTACTATCTCAGCTGCCCGCGATGTTCGCGCTTCTCGGACGGAAAGGCCTGCGCGCACACCTGCCTGAGCTGCAAGATCCTCACGGTGAACCGCCGCCGCGCCACCAGTCATGTCAACGGCGTCGTCGGCGTCAGTCAGCGGATCCTTGACATTCACAGCGAGCTCGGACTTTTTCTCGACACCCCGGTCCGTACCGTGATCCGCAACGCCTCGCTGATGGCACCGGTTGACCCGACCAACGCCGGCCGCGATCCGACGATCACCCTCGGCTTCATCGGGCGGTTGACCGAGGAGAAGGGCATCTACAACCTGATCCACGCCATCGCCACCGTGCCTCCCGAGGCGGTGCGACTGCTGATCGCCGGCCGCACCGACGAAAAACAACGGCAACTCATCAGGACGATGGCGCCCAACGCCCGCATCGAATTTCTGGGCTTTGTGGCACCCGCCGAGTTCTACGAAAAAGTCGACGTGGTCGTGGTTCCCTCGATCTGGGAAGAGCCCGGCCCGATCGTCGTCGCCGACGCCAAGGCGGCCGGCAAGCCGTTCCTTGGCACGCGCTTCGGCGGCATTCCCGAGGCGATCGATGGTGGCGCCGCCGGCTGGCTGACCGCGCACGATCCGGTGTCGCTGGCCAAGAGCATTGTGCAACTGGTAGCGGAGCCGCAGCGGATCAGGGATATGGCCTGCAAGCTCGCGGAAAGACAGACCCGCAGGACCTTTGCCGACGTCATCGCCGAATACCGCGGGGTGTTCGAACAGATCACCGACCGGCGCAAGGCGGCGTCCTCGTGAAGGCCGGCCGGCCGGAGCGCCTTCAAGGCCCGCTTTCGCGATCGCGCGCACCCACGACGAGACGGGGTTGACGCGCGATGGTTCGCCTCCTGGCCTTCGGCAGCTATGCCTATCAGAGCGTGACGGCGATCGCGCTGATCTTTGCCATCAGCCACATCCTGTCGCCGGCGAACTATACCGTCTTCTCGCTGGCGCTGGCATCGAGCCAGCTGCTGTGCGTGCTGATGTTCGAATGGCTGCAACTTGCGGGGGTTCGTTTCCTGGCACCTGCCACCGGAAGCGATGCGCTGCGACTGCGATCGTCGCTGTTTTCGGCCGCAGGCCTCAGCGCACTTGCGCTGGTCCTGGTCGGCAGCCTGCTCTCGCTGTTCGCCGCACTGCCGCTGGAATTGACCATCCTCGGCCTGGCACTGGCGGCGGCGCAGGGCGTCACCGATCTTCATTTCATGATGATCCGCGTATCCGGCCGGCTCGGCGCCGCCGCCTTGCTGCTGATCGGCCGGGCCACCCTTCTGCTCGCCGGAGCGATCGTCGGCGCCATGGTGTTCGGCAATGCCGCGGCGACGCTTGCGGGGCTTGTCGTCGGGCAGATCATCGCCCTGCTGCTGGGCTCGCTGGCCGACCGCTCCCTGCTGCAATGGCGGCCGCGCCTGACGGCACGCGCCGACCTCGCCGGTTTCTGCCGCTACGGCATGCTCGCGGCCGGCGCTTCGGTGCTGCATCTTGCCGTGCCGGTGATGATCCGATTCATCGTCGTCGGCCGCCTGGGTTCGGCCGGGCCCGCGGCGGCGGCCGGCTTTTCGATGGCGCTCGACCTGCTGCAACGACCGTTCACGGTGCTGGTCTCGGCGATTCACACCGTGAATTATCCCGACGTCGTGGTTCGCTTCGACCGGGGCAGCGACCGCGACGCCAGACAGACGACGGCGCGGCTGTTCGACTTCATCATCTGCTCGACGGCGATCATGCTGGGCGGCCTGATCGGATTTCTTCCCGACGTCGCACGCCTGTTCGTTCCTCACGACATCCTAGCGAGTTTCCTGTCAGCCGCGCCGGCGGCGGCGACGTTTTACTTCCTGCACCTGCACCTGCAGGGGACGCTGGCCATTCTTCCCCATCTGCAGAAGTCGGCGCTGCGGCTGGTCGTGGTTGCGGCCGGCCAGCTACTGGCGGTTCTGGCTTGCTCGGGGCTGGCGGCGACGGCAGGCATCAGACCGCCCGGCATCGTCGCCGCGGCCGCCGTTGCGACCGCCATCGTGATGCTGTTGGCAAGCGGACCGACCATTCGCTTCGGCGCTGTTCCGCGCCTCCCTCTGGTCGCGGCGGCCGTCGTCGCCGCCATCGCGATCGGATCTCTCTCGATGCTGCCTTCCGAACCCTCGATCTGGCTCCTCGGCAAAAGCACGTTCGCGATGATGGCGGTCGCACTGATTGCATGGCGGGGCGAGTTTTTGACTGCGCCACGGCAGATGGAGGCAGGCGACTAGCCGGGCCGCGATCGCCGGCAGCCGTCCCGGCAGGTTCACTCCAGGTAGGTGCGTTCGCGCTCCACCACGACGGGACGGGCACGAACGCGATCGTTCAGCCAGAAGCCGAAGAACAGCAGTCTCGTGAGCCCCGCCGGGAGCGGATTGCCGTGTTTGGCGACGGCATCGCGTCGCGCCGAGCCGCTGCTCGCATCATTGCCCGGCTGCCTGGCAAGTTCCCGCGACGGCGCCGCTTTCGGGCTATCAGGGCCCGACTTGCGGACCGGCCTGAAATACATCCCGACGGCAACGACAATATTAAAGAGAACCCAACCGGCAATCACATAGAGAAACGTCGACAATCAAAGCCTCCTCAAGGGCTTAAGACATCATACAGCCGTTTTCCCCAAAATGGCCTGCAAATCGATGTCGCATCGCAGCAAATCCCTGCTGCGGTTGCGAAAGGTGGCAAAATTCATCCCGATACTGCGAGGGATTCCAACCGTTAAGCACGAAAAGCAAAGACCCGCCGTAACTCCTTACGAACCGGCGCTTCCTTCACTATGCTTTTCGTCGACAATCAGGGAGGCAAGCAATGGATCTGTTACCGGCATTGCTCGGGTTCGCCGCGGGATTTCTGGCCTGCCTGGTGATGGTGGTTGCCACGATCTGGTGGTCGTTCTCCGATCGGCGGGTGCGCGAGAACGATCCGGCGACCGACGGCCGGCATGAACGGCGGGCTGCGTAAGGATACTCGGGCACATTTCAGAAGTCGCTGACCTGAAAGTCGCCAATCACGGGCAACGCCGTGGCCAACTTGCCGACCAGCGACCGGCTCACGCAACGTCCCCTCACCTTCTGATCTTCACGATGGAATCCTGTTCGCCTTGCGGGGCGAATACGAACCCATGCCACCTGTCGTGACGGCGGACATTCGTTCTTTCGCCGCAACCTGACCACTCCTGCCATTATACCCGCCCTTCGAAGCAAGTCCGTTTGCACGAGCATTCGCGTCGTCATGCGACCGACACGATATTGGCGAAAAGCAACGTACTTCGCGTCGGATGTTCCATCGAGCCAGTTGTTCCATCGCGCGAAACTTTCGCGCGCGCCGCTCACATTCTGAGCATGCTGCGGCGATCAAGGGCAAAACAAATCGCAAGAAAGAACGCAACGCCTTTCTGATGCCACACGAATCCTTCACAGCCGTCCCATATTGAAAATTTTTCCTTGCTTGAGAGCGCGTGAATCAAAAACGCGGTTGGCTCTATTTTTATCCGTTTTCCAAACACGCCGATAAAAATTTGAACGTAGAGCATCATCTCCTCCAGCGCCCGGGATTCACTGATGGCAACGACGACACCTGATCAGACCATTCTTTCCGCAAATGCGTTCGTTAGTTCCATCGGCGTCAACACGCATGTCGGCTTTTCCTGGGGCGGTTACGACAACCTCAGCATGATGATCGACAGCCTCGAATATCTCGGCATCACGCGGTTGCGCGACGGAATGGCGGCCAATCCGGAGGCGCAGCCCGTGCTCGAGGGGTTGGCCGCCGCCGGCTACACATTTGATTTTCTTGTTCCCTCGAGCCTGCCTGCCATGGGCAGCGCGGGCCTGCAGCAATACCTGGTGTCGCTGGAACAGTTTGAGGCGAGTCACCCCGGCAGCATTTCCGCGCTCGAGGGATTGAACGAAGCCAACATTCAGCACTTCAGCTATAACGGTTCCTCCACCATCGCCGCGGCGGCCCAGTTCCAGAGCGCCTTCTATACGGCGGTGAATGACAACCCATATCTCGCCGATATACCGGTTTACAATCTCACCCTCAGCCACGACAACCTCGCCGCCTATGCGGAACTTGGCGATCTGTCGAACTACTCGGACTATGCCAACGCACACACCTACATCAGCACGAGTTCCATTACCGGCATTTCGATGCAGGAGAGCGTCGACATTGCCGGGGCCAGCGCCGCGGGGCGGCCGATCGTCATCACCGAAACCGGCTATACGACGCAAGAAGACACGGCGTATGTCGGCGCCAACGAAACCGTGCAGGCGAAGTCGATTCTCAACACGCTGGTTGCCGCCTATCAGAAGGGTGTCAGCAGCACCTACCTTTACGAGTTGCTGGACCGCGATTCGAACGCTGACAACACGGACCCCCAGGCCAATTTCGGCCTGTTCAACGACGACGGAACGCCGAAGCTCGCCGCGACGGCCATTCATAACCTGACGACCATTCTGGCGGATGACGGCGCCGGCGGACGTCAACCGACGGAGTCGCTGGACTATTCGCTGGACAACATGCCCGCCACCGGCTCCAGCATGGTGCTCGGAAAGAGCAACGGCGCGTATGAGCTGGTGATCTGGGCCGAGCCTCGCATCTGGGACGACGCGACCGACACCGAGATCGTCAATCCGGCGCAAAACGTCACGGTGCATCTCGGCAGCGTGCACCAGTCGATCAGGGTCTACGACACGCTTGCTGGCACGACGCCGATCGCGGTTTACACCGACGTCAGCGATTTCGTCGTTCCGGTTTCCGATCACCCGCTGATCATCGAAATCGATGGTCCCGGCGTCGTACCGCCGGTCGACGACATTCCCGCCGACGTCAGCGGGACGGCAGTTGAGATCGTGGCGCAGCTGTCGGATCTCAACGGATCCGACACGCTGCAGACCATCACGCTGACCGACACCCACACGCTTCCAGTCGCGTCGGAAGCGACCATGAACTACATCATATCGCATTACGGCGAGGCGCTCGCGGCGATCCAGGGCGGCTACGCGTTCTCGGTAACGATCTCGGACGACAACTGGAGCAGGACCAAGGTCTTCGATGCCGGCGGCGTCCTGCAATCCACGACCAACTCCGCCTACAGCGATGGCGTCATCACCAGCAAGGTGACGGTGCATGCGGATCAATCGACCGACAGCGTAATCTACCAGGCCGGCATCATCGCCCAGGAGGTAACGGTCGCGGCCGACGGTTCAAAGAACACCAGAACTTTCGACGCGACGGGAAGTCTGGTCAGCGAAACGACCAAAAACAGCGACGGCTCATCCTCGACCACGCTTTATGCCGCCGGCGTCAAGACCAACATGTATGTCGCCAATGCCGACGGCAGCCACGACACCTACACCTACAACATAGAGGGTCGCAGCTATACCACCGAGTTCCAGCACGCCGACGCCTCCGGCAAGGTTACGGCGGTGATGCGGAGCCACGCCGACGGTTCGCTCGATTACACTCAGATCATCAAGGACGACGGAACCAAGGTCACCACGCTCTACGATTCCACCGGCCACAAGACGTCGGCGATCGCCGTGACCTCGTCGGCCACCATCACCGACCAGTTCGACACATCAGGACAACTGACCAAGCAGATGGTCCAGCACGCCGACGGCTCGTTTACCACGAAGGTCTACACCGCGACCGTGCTGACGGCGCACTACGTCGTCAACGCCGACGGTACCAGCGCAACCAACCTCTACGACACGGCGGGGGCGTTGACCACTTCCGTCCACCACACCCAGGATGGCTCCACCTACACCACGGTCTTCTCGGATGGCGTCAAGACCAGGCTGTATGTCGACAAGGCCGACGGCACCCATGACACATGGTCCTACAACGTCCAGGGCAAGAGCTATACCACCGAGCTGCAGCACGCCGATGCCACCGGCAAGGTGACCGCGGTGACACGAACCCACGCCGATGGATCGCTCGATTACACCCGGACCATCTCGACCAGTGGAATCAAGGTCACCACTCTCTATGATTCGGCCGGCCACAAAACAACTTCCATCACGGTCACTCCGTCAGCAACCACGACAGGCCAGTACGATCCATCGGGAAATCTCACCAGGGAGATCATCCAGGACAATAGCGGCGCCGTGCTGACGAAGGTCTACACCGCCGCGGTGCTGACCGCGTTCTACGTCGTCAACCCCGACGGGACGGCAGCAACCAAACTCTATGACGCGGCCGGGGCGCTGACGACTTCCGTCCACTACACGCAGGACGGCTCCTCCTACACCACGCTCTATTCGGATGGCATCAAGACCAGGCTTTATGTCGACAAGGCCGACGGCACCCACGACACCTGGTCCTACAATGTCCAGGGCAAGAGCTATACCACCGAGCTGCAGCATGCCGATGCCACCGGCAAGGTCATCGAGGTGACGCGAACCCACGCCGACGGATCGCTCGATTATACCCAGGTGGTCAAGAGCGATGGCAGCAAGGTGACGAGCACCTATGATGCATCCGGTCACAGGATCAGCGAAGTGGTGCTGAATGCCGACGGCTCGAGCACCACGGATATCTATGACAGTTCGGGCAGGCTGGTGCAGGAGATCGCGAAAACCGCCGACGGCGACATCAGCACGACCAACTATGCAAGCGGGGTCAAGACATCGGCCTATCTCGTCAACGCCGACGGATCGACCGCGAGTCAGCTGTACGACTCCTCGGGGCACCTGACCAACGATACCGTCCAGCATACCGACGGATCGTCGTCGACGACGCTCTATTCGGCCGGCGTCAAGACCAAGATGTACGTCAAGAACGCCGACGGCACGCAGGACAATTACGCCTACAATATCGAGGGGCAGACCTACACCACCCAGCATCAGCATATGGATGCGGCGGGCAAGATCGACGCCGTGACCCGGACCCATGCCGACGGATCGCTCGATTATACGATGATTATCCAGAGCGACGGCACCAAGACTACCGATCTCTATGACAGCGTCGGAGCCAAGACCCAGGAGATCATCCAGAGCCCGTCCGGCGCCAGGGAAGTCTATCAGTTTGTCGTCGCCGGATCCCCCGGAGCGATGCAGCACGAATCCTATGATGCCCAGGGCAATCTGACGCTGGTCGACCTGCAGAACAGCGACGGTACGCACCGGGTCACAGCCATCAGTACCGGGCTGACGATCTCGGGCGGCAACTTTGACGACCTGTTCGCTTCGGCGGGATCGACCACCATCGCCTATGATCACGGCAACGATCAGATCAACAACTTCAGGGCGGGAAACGCCGCCGATCACGATACGATCCTGATCGAGCAATCGCTGGTCAGCGACTACAGCCATTTGCAGATCGAGCAGTCCGGTTTCGACGCCCTCATCCACATCTCGGCCGACGACACCATCCTCTTGAAGAACACCTACGTGAACCAGCTCGATCAGGGTAATTTTCTGTTCGCCTGATCGGGCAGTTCGGCCGGCGGACGCGCCTGTGGAACGATTCGGGCCGGCGCGCCCATTGCGACCGCACCCGGCGCCACTTCGCGATTGACCACCGAATTGGCGGCGACCACCGCGCCTTCGCCGATGGCGATGGCGCCGATGATCACGGCGCCGGCATAGACGGTGGTGCCGTCGCCAAGCACGGGGTAGCCCGGCCGGCTGGCGGAATGCCGTCCGAGCGTCACGTTCTGGTAGATCGTGCTGGACCGGCCGATCCGCACGCCGTCGCCGACAACGATGCCGGTCGGATGCGGAAGATTGAGGCCCGGTCCGATTTCGGCCAGCAAGGATATGTAGCAGCCGCGGTTCATCAGGCAGCGGCGCAGAATGATCCACGACAGCGCGCGTCCGGGACGGCCGCTTTCGCGCAGCCATTTCGCGACGCGCCACCAGGTGATCGTCACAAAGCCCGGACTGGTGGCCCAGGCGACCATGGCGGCCTTGACGCCCGACTTGCCGGTATTGGCGAACAAATCCTCGCGCCATGGCATCGACAATTGCTCCGTTCGGTCAGGCGATTTCAGTGCGATCTCGGTCATGATGCCGGACCCTGCTCCAGTGCCGGAGGATGGGTCATCGGGCCGCCCAGCAGCGACCGCAGGCTTCCGCGGATATGACGCCGGAACGCGACGTAGCAGGCCGGCACGACCGTCACATACAGCGCGGTCGCGAGCAGCCACTGCTTGAGCGTCGCAATTTCTCCCGAAACCGCTCCCAGCGCCACCGCCGCGGCGGCGAGGGTCGCGACCGAGGCCGGAACCAGCGATTTCGCGACCGATGCCAGCGGCAATCCCGCCCGGCGCGTCCCGACAATCAGCATCACAACGCAAACCATGATCGCCACGATCGTATACACGACGGCGACGGCCGTCAGGCCGCACGGCAGCGCCACGACGAAGGCCAGTATCATGGCGGCACTGTTGGCGGTGCTGATCCAGAACTGCAGCCGGGCCTCGCCGCGCGCGAGCAGGATCGGACCGCTGTAGGCGGCGATCGATTGGGCTGCGCCCGCCGGCGCCAGAATGGCAATCAGGGGCAGCACCTCCCGCCAATGCGGCGACAGCAGCGCCGACACCGGATAGCTGAGGCCGAAGGTGAGGTAAATCATCGCCGGAAAGGTGATCATCGCGGTCATGCCGAGCACCGCGCAGATCGCCGCATTCTGGCGGACGCGATCCTGGCCGAGGCCGGACATGCGGCTCAACGTCGCCATCAGCACGCCTCCACCCGGCCACGAGAAGATCATCAGCGGCAGGATCATGAATTGATACGACAGGCCGTAAAGGCCGACCGCGGCCGCTCCGAGCTTGGCGCCGATCAGGAGATTGCCGATGTTGCGCGCGGCGAAATTCAGGACATTCGATGCCAATACCCAGCCGCCGAAGGTCAGAATCGACGACACCCGGCGCCAGCCGAAATTCAGCCGGATCTGATGTCGCGCCAATGCTGCGAAGACGGCGGCGCGGATGACCTGGACCAGTACATAATAGGCAATCAGCGCCCAGATGCCCTGCCCCGCCACGGCCGCGACCACGCAGGCGATGGCGGCGACAAACGCAGCCCCGGCTTCCACCAGCGCAATGGTCTGATACCGCAGTTCGCGCTCCAGCACCGCGCGCGGCCCAAGGGCGGCGATGGACAGAACCACCGAGACCGACAGGGCGGCCAGCACCGCTGACAGGCCGTCCATCCCGACCGCGCCGGCCAGCGGGCCCGCAAGACCGGCCAACAAGGCAGCGCAGGCGACCCCGATCACCAGCATCAGCGTGACAGCGGCTCCCGCCTCGTCCGGCGTGAGCGTGTTCCGCTGCACCATCGCGCTCGACATCCCGAGATCGGTCAGCAGCGCAATGAAGGCGACAAACGGCAAGGAGAAAGCGACCAGCCCGAATTCCGCCGGGCTGACGAACCAGGTCATCAGCAGCGTCATCAGGAACTGCAGCACTGACTTGACGATGTTCACGCCGGACATCGACAGCAGGTTTTTCAGAATCATGGCATCGTCCGTACGTGACTGGCCGCCGCCAACGGTAACAAACGTATCGTCATCGCGCCGCCCGCTTTCCGGTCAGGCATGACGCCCGACACCCTCGACCGGCCGGAACAGCGTGCGCCGGAAGGCATTGTCCAGCAGGCGCCGCAGCCGCACCTCGATCACTTCGTAACTCAGCGTGCTCGCCACCATCGAGGCGGTGAAGCCGAGCACGACGAATCCGCCCCACAGCAGCCAGGGATCGACGCCGCGCGCCGCCAGCCTGGCGCCCAGCATCTGCAACGGGAACAGCGCAAACGGATGCAGCAGATAGAGGCTGTAGCTGATCTTGCCGAGAAATTGCAGCGCCGGCCTGCTCAGCCAGACGGCGACGCCGGAACCGGGCGCCAGCACCATTGCAAACAGCAGCAATCCCGGCAGCAGGCCGACCAACGGATGGACGTATTCGATGCAGACATACATCGCCGCCGCGCAGATCGCGCCGGCCAGCAGACCCGCCCCACCCGCCAGGTTCAAGCGGATCGGGACGGCGCTGAACAGCATGCCGACGGCGAAGAACGCCGCGATCGGCCGAAACAGGATGCCGGCAAGCCCGATCGCGACCAGCAGCAGCACCAGCCAGCTTCGCTGTCTCGCCGCGGCCATGAAGGTTGCGGCGAACCAGATATAGAACGCCCATTCATAGGTCAGGGTCCACGCATTCTGCTGACCGATCGGCAGGCCCAGCACTTCGGGCACGAACAGCAGGTTCGCCAGGAATATCCCGAGCCAGGAGGCGGCATCGATATCCCTGAAGAACTTGTAGCCCACGATCGGGCCGGCGGTGAACAGAACGAGATGAAGCACGACGAAGACCGGCATAATCCGCAAGGCCCGGTCATAGAAGAACTTCGCGACCGAGGCATGCCGAACCAGGCTCGCCGGAATCAGGAACCCGCTGATCATGAAGAACAGTTCGACGCCGTGCCCGCCCATATTGATGGTGCCGTGAAACCAGCCGGGAACGCGCGGCAGAAAGCCCGCCAGCAGCGGCATATCATAGAGGTGCACGATCAGCACGCTGAGCGCGGCCACACCCCGCAGACCCTGGATCGATGGCAGGAAGCTCTTGTCGGTCAAGGACGCCTCGGCTCTCGCATGTGTTGTCATTCAGCGACGCGATTCTGGAGCGGCGGCACGATCTGCGCGCCGGGCCGCGATCCGGACCGGAACCGGCGCCCAAACGCCAATGTCGGCTTCTCGACGAATTCAAAGGTGAGCCAGCTCATGAGAATCGAGATTCCCGTTACCGAGGCCGCGAACAGCAGCCATTGCAGCGGCGTGCTCCCCGCGCCGAAGAGGTAGACGATCACGCTGAGCACGTAGGCGTGCATCAGGTAGACCGAATAGCTGATCCTTCCGACGAAGGCCGAGGACCGCCAGTGCGACGAATTGCCGATGGCGCAGAACGCGACAAAGACGACCCAGGCGCCGACATAAGAGGACGCCATCGAGTAGCCGTAGAAGAAGGTCTTCTCGTCATACGTGCCGCCGCCATACAGGCGAAAGGACACCGACAGCGCGAAGGCGACATAGGCGACCGAGCAAAGCGCGACATGGCCCCAATTCAGGCGCTTTTCGATGACCGCATCGCGCAGCACCTGCCGAGAAACATCGCCGTCAGGTTCAGGGCAACTTCCATCAGGCGCAGCACCATCCGGTTGCCGATGAAGATCGAGGCGACCGTGCAAAGGATCGAGACTCCCAGAACGATCCCGACCGCCGTCATCCGCCGCTTGAGGAATCCCGCGGCAAACAGGCAGACACAGGAGGCGTAGAAGATCAGTTCGATCGCCAGCGTCCAATAGGCGATCCTGACGTTGGGAACGCCGACGAACATTTGCAGCATCGTCAGATTGGCGCCGATCTGCGGCAAGGAAAATACCTTGGCATCGGTCAATGGGAGGATGATGACTGCCAGCAGGATCGACAACCAGTAGGCGGGATAAAGCCGGAAGAACCGGCTGGTCACGAAATCCCGGATCGGGGCGGCGCTGTCCGAAAAGCTGTTTGGAATCACAAATCCGCTGACGAAGAAGAACAGCACGACGCCGAAGCGACCGAAATTGAAATAATACCCCGATGCTCCCTGAAAGCCCCAGTAGTACGGACCCGTCGTCTGGGTGAAGATGATCTGTTCCAGCAGATGCTGGATCAGCACGGCGACAACCGCTATTCCGCGCAGGCTGTCGATGAATTCAAGTCGCGTGCGCATCAGGTCTGTCCCCTTCCTATTCGGCTGCGGCCAACGGTGGACTGGCGGGCAGGACCGGCACGCGATCGCGCCCCGCGGAATTCCGATGCATCTGCCTTGAGGCGTGAAGCGAGAAGACCTCGCTGAATCCAAGCGCGATCATCAGCAGGCCGGTTGCAGGCCCGTAACTCAGAACCGTGATCGTAAACAGGTTCATCGTGAAGATGGTGCACAGCTTGTAGACATCGTTGATCAGGAATGACGCGCGGAACACCATCCACATGAAGCCGACGAACGGCAGACCGAACATCAGATACGTCCCGATATAGAAATTATCGACGGGAACCCAGAGCGATGCCCACGGCGAAAACAGCTGCATCGGATAGTTGAAGCAACCCAGCCCGCAGCCCGTGACCAGGCCGATCGGCATCAGCTGCCAGAGATAGGAGAACGGCAACTGCCAGCTGTTGTTGATCCGGTCCTGCATGCTGAACAGGAAGGAGCTGGTCGTGGTCAGGTTGGTGCCCGACAGAAACAGAATCAGGATGAACGGGACGAAGATCGCGGCAAAGGACCACAGCGCCAGATGCCGCACCGCCGGAAACCGCATTCTTTCCGGAAGCGCGCGAACGATCAGCAGGCAAAGCAGATAGAATCCGAGCACCACCATGGTCGTCTTGCTCGTGGTCAGACGGATGGCGTACATCGAGAGCGATCCGAACACGAGACACCAGATCGTGCTGCTGCGTATCGACGTCAGCACGAAGGTGATCAGGATGAAAAATCCGGCCATGGTATTGTCGGCGGCGAACCCCGCCAGCCGCTGTTCCGACATCGTCCACCACAGCCGCCCCGCGGTACGCGCCGCGCCGAACGATTCGTAGGTGAATCCGACCCATGGCAGCGGCACATAGGCGGACAGATACACGCCGCCGATCGACAGATAGAACGTCAGCGCCAGGATCGACAGCAGGCGCTTGTACGAACCGAGGCTGGCATCGCAGAAGCAGAACCCGACGAAGATCGGAGCGATCATCTTGAACGATGAAAGCGCCGCGTTGACGGTACCCAGAAATACATAGCCGATCACCAGCGACAGCAGAATCTGGAGAAGGACGATGAAGGCAAATATGCTCTGGTTTCTGACGATGCATCGATTGACGAACAGCACGATGCAGCCGATGGCTGCGATATCCGGCAGGAACCAGAGCGCTTCAACCCCGTAGATGCTCGAATAATAGCGCAGCATGCCTCCGGCGGCATCGCGAATGAAGTACATCGCGAGCGCGATCGCCTCGAAATGGATCACGATCGGCTCGCCCCGGGCCTGGCGTCGATGCATGGCTTGGGCGTAGCTCAACTGCGCACCTGTCCGGCGTGCGAAACCGCCGATATCGGCGAGCGGATGTCCCGCCCCACGATCCGCAGCAGAAGCTTTCCTCCTTTCAGTTCGACGTGTTTGTAGGTGAAGTCCGAAAGCAGGAGAACGCCGGCCACGACCAGCACGACCAGCAGCGTCGCCGCCGCACCATCGGCGATCGTATCGAGCGCCCGGACCGGTCGGGGACCGGCTGCCCGGATGGCGTACTCAGCCAGCACGAGGACGATCGCATGGACCATATAGATCGAATAGGATCGCTTCCCCAGCCAGACCAGCGGCCGGACCGCGAGCAAAGTCGGCAACGGCGACGCCGTGGGAAAGGCCATCAGCGATCCCAGCAACACGGCGAACGCGAACGGCGCCGCGAAGCTGATCGCCGGATGGCTTCCGACGAGGCATATGATCGCGATCGCCGTCAGCAGCGCCCCAATCTGGAGTACGGATGGCGCCACCCGCAACGACGTTGACGGCAGGCCGGATACGATTCTGACGGTCAGCACGCCGACGAAGAAGCTCAGGACGCAGCGAAAGAAACCGAAATCGGTGTGAAAATCCAGCGACGGCTTTCCGAGACCGAACACAATCAACCATGCACTGCCTGCGACCAGAACGACGGACGCCGCGTAAAACAGCCGTCGGGAGCCGGAGTACCGGGCCCCCAACAGCAGCACGCCGAACAACAGATAAGTGTAAAACTCGGTGCTGATGCTCCAGCTCGGACCATTCCAGCTGAGATGGTCGAAAAGACCCATCGATTGCAGCAGCAGCACGTTGAGAAAGAAGGAGTATCCGGTATTCACCTCGGTCTGAACAGGAGCGACGGCAAGAATGCCGATGGCGACGAGGCCGAGCCGTGCAAAGCGCAGCATCAGCATCGCCAGCAGCGTGACGAGATGCAGCGGATAGATCCGGGCCAGTCTGCGGAGAACAAACTCGCGCAGCGAGAAATCGCGGAAATCGGACGCGGCGTAGTTCAGCGAAATGACCATGCCGCTGAGAACGAAGAAGAGATCGACGAACAGCCATGCGTTGTGAAAAAACGGGACGTCGATCCAGGCCTTCTGCGGAAAGGCTGCAATCACCGTCCTGGAAATCACGACATGATGGATGACCACCGACAGCGCGGCGATGCCGCGAATGCTGTCCAGCGGCAGATAATGCGGCTTTTGCACCCGATCATGTCCTGATGTGGCGACCCGGGGACGCGGTGGAGATTCGGCAACCGTCATGGGACTCTTTTCGGACTGTGCTCGGACTCTTTTGGTGTCGCCGATATCAATTCCTACCGACTGAATTCTACGGAGATGAGACCATTTGAAGGCTGCCGATCCAGATCTTGAATCTCGACCGGACAGCCCCGCCGGCTTCCGGAATTGCGGCGATGATGTGCCGGCCTCATTTGCGATCGACGCAGGCGATGCAATATCGTTGCCAACAGCATTGCAAAGACATTGTCCCTGCCACGCGCTGGTGCCATCGGCCGCGGTGCGTGGACAGCCACCACAAATTCGCGCGGGTTCTCGTCGCGACAAATCCGATTCGCGAAGGCCGGTTCAAAGCAATTGAAAATTGTGGTGCAGGCGGCGATGGAACTCGCGCGGACCTGCACATGGAATATGCTGTTGGCGCGGCGTTAGGCTTCGTTCGCGTTTGTCATGGCGCTGTTACGGGCGCTGGCCCCTGTCTTGCGATTGCTGTTCGACAAGGTGTTGACGCACGCGCAGTTCGCCTCGGCCTTAATCATTCCAGATTTCGATCGCGCTTTGCACACTTTGATCGCGCAACTTATTTGTGCGCATCTGCGCGATTGATGGTCAAGAATCTCGCCCCTCCGATCATCACGAGATCGGACGGCTTTGCATTTTGCACCGCACAAAAATTTGACATAGTCTCGCGTCACGATCGTCAGCCTGGGCCTCGTTATGACAAGCCAACGGTGGACCGCGACAGTGATGACTTCGTTTGGAAGAGGCCTCGTTCGTTTATGTCGGCGTTCGATTGCGGTGATTTTCATCACGGCATGCAGCGCAGGCATGGGCCATGCGCAGTGCGTGGCATTCGGCGATCGGGCTCCCACGCTGGCGCTCGAGATGTTCGCGGCCGACCCGCCGTCCCTGCTGCGAACCCTGCGTAACGAAAATGACAAGATCGAAGCCCGGCTCGCCAATTATGTGGCGACCGATCCCGGATTGCTGCCTTCGGTACGCAAGCTCGCCGCCGAGGCGCCGACCCGCAACAAGCGGGCGATTGGAGCCGCGCTGCGCAAGGCCGAGCTGCAATGCACCGCGCCGCAACGCATGGAGCCGCAACCGGCCGCCGCGCGACAGATCATCGATTTCGTTCGCAACCTCGGCGACAACGCGGTTCTGGCCGGTTACGTCGCCGTCACCGAGGAACCGGCATCACCCCATGCCATCGGCAAGCCTGTCAAACCGCCGGCCAGGAGCGACCAGTTGCTCACGGGCGAGTGGAAGACC
>JBDRNF010000261.1:0-58494 GCA_043811435.1 Pseudomonadota bacterium | reverse complement strand
CCGCGATCGTGCTGAAGTTCGCGCGCGAATGGCCTTACGTCATCTACGCATTGACGACGCTCTCTGCCGGCCTGTTCGTCGAGCGCTTCTTCTGCCGCTACATGTGCCCGCTCGGCGCCGCGCTGGCGATTCCCGGCCGCGTCAGGATGTTCGAATGGCTGCGGCGCTGGCCGGAATGCGGCTCGCCCTGCCAGCGCTGCGCCAAGGAATGCCCGGTGCAGGCGATCCACCCCGAGGGACACATCAACGTCAATGAATGCATCTACTGCATGCATTGCCAGGAACTGTATTTCGACGATCACCGCTGCCCGCACATGATCCAGGTGCGGCTGAAGCGCGAGAAGCGCGACGCGCTGTCGTCGCCCTCGATGCGCAGCGGCGGCAAGGGACCGAACACCATCATCACCGCCGGCGGCAAACCGATCAACCTGCCGCCGGCCGGCGCCATCGCACCATCACACCACCCGCAACCCGAAAGCTAGGAGGCTATTATGAGCGACAACGAAAACGGTAAGGGCGTCAGTCGGCGTACTTTGCTCGGCACGACCGCGGCAGCAGCGGGCGTCGGCCTTGCCGGGGGCGTTGGGCTCACCGCCACGACCGCCGACGCGCAGACCAAGGCCGCGGCGCCGAAGGCGCCGGCGGCACGGCCCGCAGTGGTGCAGAAGGCCGAAGTGCACCCCGGCGAGCTGGACGAGTACTACACCTTCTTCTCCAGCGGGCAGACCGGCGAAATGCGGATCGTCGGCTTGCCGTCGATGCGCGAACCGATGCGCGTTCCCGTGTTCAACCGCTGCAGCGCCACCGGCTGGGGCCAGACCAACGAAAGCCTGAAGGTGCTGACCGAGGGGCTGCTGCCCGAGACCCGCGAGTTCCTCAAGACCCGCGGCGGCACCTACATGAATGGCGACCTGCATCATCCGCACATCTCCTTCACCGACGGCACCTATGACGGCCGTTACGCCTTCATGAACGACAAGGCCAATACCCGCGTCGCGCGGGTGCGCCTCGACGTCATGAAGTGCGACAAGATCATCCAGCTGCCGAACCAGCACACGGTGCACGGCCTGCGCGTGCAGAAATATCCGCGCACCGGTTATGTGTTCGCCAACGGCGAGGATGGCGTGCCGCTGCCGAACGACGGCAAGGTTCTCGACGATCCGAAGCAGTATCATTCGATCTTCAGCGCGATCGACGGCGACACCATGAAGGTGGCGTGGCAGGTGATGGTCGACGGCAATCTCGACAACGTCGATTGCGACTACCAGGGCAAGTATGCCTTCTCCACCTGCTATAATTCGGAAGAGGGCGTCACGCTCGCCGAGATGACCGCCAAGGAGCAGGACTGGCTCACGATCTTCAACATCAAGCGCATCGAGGAGGCGGTGAAGAAGGGCAACTTCAAGGAAATGAACGGCGTGCCCGTGATCGACGGCCGCAAGGGCTCGCCCTACACGCGCTACGTCCCGATCCCCAACAGCCCGCACGGCATCAACACCGCCCCGGACGGGATTCATATCGTGGCCAACGGAAAGCTCTCGCCGACCGTCACGGTGATGGATGTCCGGCTGTTCGACCAGTTGTTCGACGACAAGATCAAGCCGCGTGACGTTGTGGTCGCGGAGCCCGAACTTGGCCTCGGGCCGTTGCACACCGCCTATGACGGCAAGGGCAACGCCTTTACGACGTTGTTCCTCGACAGCCAGATCTGCAAATGGAACATCGATCTCGCCAAACGTGCCTTCAAGGGCGAGAAGGTCGATCCGGTCCTGCAGAAGCTCGATGTGCATTATCAGCCCGGCCACAACCACACGTCCATGGGGCAAACCAAGGAAGCCGATGGAAAGTGGCTGATCTCGCTCAACAAGTTCTCGAAGGACCGCTTCCTCAATGTCGGCCCCCTGAAGCCCGAGAACGACCAGCTGATCGATATCTCCGGCGACAAGATGAAGCTGGTGCATGACGGTCCGAGCTTTGCCGAGCCGCATGACGCCACCATCGTGCATCGCTCCAAGATCAATCCGGTTTCGATCTGGGACCGCGCCGACCCGTTCTTTGCCGACGCGGTCAAGCAGGCCAAGGCCGACGGGATCGATCTCGAAGCCGACTCCAAGCTGATCAGGGACGGCAACAAGGTCCGCGTCTACATGACCTCGACCGCGCCGGCGTTCGGCCTGGAGCAGTTCCAGATCAAGCAGGGCGATGAGGTCACCGTCTACGTCACCAATATCGACGCGGTGGAGGACCTGACGCACGGTTTCTGCATCGTGAACTACGGCGTCAACATGGAAGTGGCGCCGATGGCCACGGCCTCGGTGACGTTCACGGCGGATAAGGCCGGCGTCTACTGGTACTATTGTTCGTGGTTCTGTCACGCCATGCACATGGAAATGAAGGGCCGCATGTTCGTCGAACCCAAGACATCCTGAGGCGGGATCGGCACGTGCTTTCCTTCCTTCGCATCCTTCCGGCGGCGATCCTCGCCGCCGGAATCCCGGGCTTCGCGGTTGCGGAGACGCTGAAGGCTGTCCCTGGGCAGCCGCTGCAGGCGGTGCTCGACCGGGCGCTGGACGGCGACGTCGTCGAACTCGCGCCGGGCGAATACAAAGGTGCGATCAGGATCGAACGGCGCCTGGTGCTGAGCGGCCGGCCGGGCGCGGTGCTCGACGGCGGCGGAACCGGCAATGTCGTCACCGTGACGGCGCCGGATGTCATCATTCGAGGCATCACCATCCAGGGCTCGGGCCGCGATCTGGACAAGATGGATTCCGGCGTGTTCCTGGAGAAAACGGCGCAACGCGCGCTGGTTGAGAACAACCGTTTCGAAGGCAATTTGTACGGCGTTTATGTCCACGGCGCGACGGGCTCGCGCGTGCAGCGAAACATCATCGAGGGCATGCAGGGCGGTCGCCTCAACGAACGCGGCAACGGCGTCTCGGTCTGGAATGCGCCCGACGTCACCATCGCCGAGAACACCTTTCGCTACGGCCGCGACGGCATCTTCACGATTTCGAGCCGCAAGGACCGCTTCATCGACAACCGCTTCGAACAGGTGCGCTTCGCGGTACATTACATGTACACCAACGACAGCGAAGTCAGCGGCAACATCTCGGTCGGCAACCATGTCGGCTACGCCATCATGTTCTCCAACCGGCTGATCATCCGCAACAATATCAGTGATCGCGACCGCGACTACGGCATGCTGTTCAATTACGCCAATTACGCTCAGATCGAGGGCAATTGGGTGAACGGCGGCTCGCTCGACAATATCGCCGGCAGTAGCGACGAAGGTCCGGTCGAAGAGCGCGGCATGCTGCCGGAATCGAAACCGGAACCGGGCCTGCGCAGCGGCCCCGGCAAATGCGTATTCATCTACAACACCAACCACAACAAGTTTCGCAACAACTGGTTCGAGCGCTGCGGCATCGGCGTGCATTTCACCGCCGGCTCCGAGGGCAACGAAATCACCGGCAATGCCTTTGTCGGCAACCGCAACCAGGTGAAATATGTCGGTACCCGCGACCTCGACTGGTCGAAGGGCGGCCGTGGCAATTACTGGAGCGACAATCCGGCGTTCGATCTTAACGGCGACGGCATCGCCGATACCGCCTACCGCCCCAACGATCTGATCGACCGGGTGTTGTGGACCGCGCCGTCGGCGAAGGTGCTGATCAACAGTCCGGCGGTGCAGGTGCTGCGCTGGGCGCAGGCGCAGTTTCCGGCGCTCTATCCCGGTGGCGTCGTCGATAGCCGCCCTCTGATCGCGCCGCCGCCGAAACCATCAGCCAGCCGGAGTCTGCGATGACCGTGACTGTCGCCGTCAAGGGCGTGGAGAAGAGCTACGGCGCGGTCAAGGCGTTGCGCAACGTCTCGTTCGATCTCGGGCCGGGACGGCTGAGCGCGCTGGTCGGTCACAACGGCGCCGGCAAGACCACGCTGATCAAGCTGATGCTCGGCCTCATTCACGCCGAGCGCGGCGCGGTCCGCGTGCTCGACGAGGATCCGGCGGCCGGCGAATTCTCGGCGCGCCGGCAGCTCGGCTATCTGCCGGAGAATGTCGCGTTCAACGCCGCTTTGACCGGGCGCGAAACGCTGGCGTTCTATGCGCGGCTGAAACGGATCAAGCCCGCCTCGGCATGGCCGCTGCTGGAGCGCGTCGGCCTGATGCCTGCCGCCGATCGCAGGGTCGGGACCTATTCCAAGGGCATGCGGCAGCGTCTCGGCCTGGCCCAGGCGCTGCTGGGACGGCCGCGCGTGCTTTTGCTGGACGAGCCGACCACGGGGCTGGACCCGGCGCTGCGCCAGACCTTCTACGAGATCCTGAACGAGTTGCGCGACGACGGCGCCACCGTCCTGATTTCCTCGCATGCGCTCAACGAGCTGGAAGACCGCGCCGAGCACGTCCTGATCATGAACCGCGGGCAACTGGTCGCGCAGGGCTCGCTTGCGGAACTGCGCTCGATCTCGCAGCTGCCGATCCGGGTCTCGCTCGATCTGGCGCCGGGGGCGAGTGTTCCGTCGGCCTGGATGAATGGGGCGAGCGTCCCAACCCCGCGCGGGCGCATCCTGCTGGTGCCCGATGAGGCCGCCAAGATGGAACTGTTGCGCATCGCGGCCGGCAATCCCGGCGTCACCAATATCGAGATCGCGGCGCCGACGCTCGACGATCTCTATGCGCATTTTTTGCGGGAGAATGCCGCGTGAGGAACATCGTCGTCATCGCCGCCAAGGAAATCAAGGAAGGGTTGCGCAACCGCTGGGTTCTCGCCACCACGCTGCTGCTGGCCGCATTGTCGCTGTCGCTGACCTTTCTCGGCAGCGCGCCGACCGGCAATGTCGGCGCCGGTGCGCTCGACGTGGTGGTGGTCAGCCTGTCCAGCCTCACCATCTTTCTGCTGCCGCTGATCGCGC
Organism: Pseudomonadota bacterium; assembly: GCA_043811435.1. GTDB lineage: Bacteria > Pseudomonadota > Alphaproteobacteria > Rhizobiales > Xanthobacteraceae > Bradyrhizobium. Next base: position 53,583 of record JBDRNF010000261.1, on the reverse strand, counting down.
TGTTGATCTCGCATGACGCTGTGGTCGGCGAGATGGAGCGCGGCACCATGATCCTGCTGCTCAGCTATCCGGTCGGCCGCTATCAGGTGCTGCTCGGCAAATTCTGCGGCCATGTCCTGATCCTCGCTTTCGCCACCGTGATCGGCTATGGCGCGGCGGCGGCGGCGCTCGCCGTCACCGGCGCCTCGGTGCTGGCGGCGAGCTGGTACGCCTTCGCCTCCATGCTCGGGACCTCGATCCTGCTCGGCGCGGTGTTCGTCGCAATCGGATATCTGATCTCCAGCCTGGTGCGCGATCGCGGCACCGCCGCGGGCATTTCGGTCGGCATCTGGCTGTTGATGGTGCTGGTGTTCGATATGGCCCTGCTCGGCATATTGGTGGTCGATCAGGGACGCTTCGTCACGGCGCCGGTGCTGGAGGCGCTGCTGTTTCTCAATCCGACCGATCTCTATCGGCTGACCAACCTGACCGGCTTCAACGTCAGCCAGTTCTCCGGCATGGCCGGGCTGGCGGGGACCGCGAGCACGGGCATCGGCGCGTTGCTGCTCGGCCTCCTGGTGTGGATCGCCGCACCGCTCGGACTGGCAACCGCATTCTTTGCGCGGAGGGAATTATGAGGTTTCGAATCCTGTGCGCGCTCGTCGCCACCATTTTCCTCGCCGGATGCAATCAGGAGGCGGCCAATTCGGTCGCGCCGCCGCCGGTGGCGCTCGACAGCGACGCCATGGGCGTGTTTTGCGGCATGAACCTGCTCGAACATTCCGGACCGAAGGGCCAGATCATCACCGCCGGCCGGATCGATCCGTTCTGGTTCACCTCGGTGCGCGACACCGTGGCCTTCACGTTGATGCCCGACCAGCCCCGCGATATCAGGGCGATCTATGTGTCGGACATGGCGCGGGCTAAAAGCTGGGAAGATCCGGGCGCCACCAACTGGGTCGACGCGCGCAAGGCCTTCTTCGTGATCGAAGGCCGCAAGCAGGGCGGCATGGGCGCGGCCGAGGCGGTGCCGTTCGGCAACCGCGAGGCCGCCGACGCGTTTGTCGCCGCCAATGGCGGCCGGGTGGTGACGTTCGCGGAGATACCGCGCGACTACGTGCTCGGCAGCGACGCACCCGGCGACCAGAGTCAGAATGAACGTCCCGAGGTGCGGATCAATTGACGAGGGACCAGCCGATGCTCACGCAACACCTCACGCGACGGCGCATGATCGTCATTGCCGCGAGCGCGGCTGGATCGGCATTGCTCGCCGGCGGCCGCTTCGCGCGGGCCGATGGTCCCGTGCGCTGGCAGGGATCGGCGCTCGGCGCGCAGGTCTCGATCGAGATTCACCACTCCGACAGGGCCGGGGCCGAACGGCTGGTCGAACGCTGCCTGCTGGAAGTGCGACGGCTGGAGCAGCAGTTCAGCCTGTACCGGGTGGACTCGGCGATCTCGATTCTCAACCGCACCGGCATTCTCGTTGCGCCCGACGCCGATATGGTGGCGTTGCTGAAAACCTCGCAGCACTTTGCCGGACTCACCGGCGGCGCGTTCGATCCGACGGTGCAGCCGCTGTGGCAGCTTCATGCCGATCATTTTTCATCCGCGAGACCGGGCGGCGACGGACCCTCGCCGCAGCAGCTGACCGAAGCGCTGGCGAAGGTCGGCCACGCCGACCTGCTGGTCGATGAAAACAGGATCGTGCTGCTGCGGCGCGGCGCGGCCATCACGCTGAACGGCATCGCGCAGGGCTTTGCCACCGACCGCGTCGTCGAGCGCCTGCGCCAGGCGGGCCTGTCGACGACACTGGTCAACATGGGCGAGATCAGGGCAATCGGTGCAAGGCCCGAGGGCACGCCGTGGCGCGTCGGTCTCGGCGATCCCGGCCGGCCGGACCTGCTCACCGAAACCGTCGACCTGGTCGACCGCGCGGTCGCGACTTCCGCGGGCGCCGGCTTCCGGTTTGACGCCAAAGGCCGCTTTAACCATCTGTTCGATCCGGCGACGGGACGCAGTCCGCAACGTTACGGGAGCGTAAGCGTGATGGCGCCGACAGCCACCGAAGCGGATGCATTGTCGACCGCGTTCAGCCTGATGCCGCTGTCGGATATCGCTCGCATTGTGGCGGCCAGGCCGAACCTGCAGGCACGCATCACCGATTCCATTGGAACTTTGATCGTGTATGGTGCTTGAGATGCCATCTCCCGGCAGTCCGAAAGTCGGATCGACCGCTCGATGCCGATCAGCCAAAGAGTCCCGGCCCCAAGGGGCTGCTAAAACAGGAGAACAGGATGCGAGGATTTGTTTTCGTTGCACTTTTGGCGGTCGCCGGGTCAGGTGAAGTCAGAGCCCAGGATGCCGCTGCCGGAGAAAAAGTGTTCGGCGTGTGCAAGGCTTGCCACCAGATCGGCGAGACCGCAAAAAATAGCGTCGGACCGCAGCTGAACGGCATCATCGGCCGCAAGGCGGGCACCGTCGCCGGCTATAATTACACCGCTGCCAACAAGGAGTCCGGAATCACCTGGGACGAGGCCACCTTCCGCGAATACATCAAGAACCCCAAGGCGAAGATTCCCGGCACCAAGATGATCTATGCCGGCCTGAAGGACGAGAAGAAAACCGACGACCTGCTTGCGTTTCTCAAGCAGTTCGATGCCGACGGGAAGAAGAAGTAGCCTTCACTTCGCGGGTTCGGCCAGCCGCCACGGGCGGCTGGCCGGCGCGCTCAAGCGCCTTTGCTCCACAGCAAAGTCAGGACTCCAAGGACGGCCGTTTGCAGCATGGCAGCGCCGACGCTGCTGATCTTGATGCCCTTGATTCTTGTCAGCGCGCGCACCGTGACCGGTTCGATCAGGCGCGGAGACGTCATGAGTACCGCAATCATCGAATCTTCGATGATATCGGCCACGATATAGAGCGCGGGCAGCAGCCACAGCCATATCCAGATCGGGACGCCGGCGAACGACGCCGGCCATTGCATGTCGGCGGCAAGCCAGTTCGATGCAAGGCCGAGAAATGATCCCAGCGCGAGCAGATACAAAATATCCATCGGTATGACATACCGGGCATACTGCGCGGCGCTGACGGGATGGTCGGCCACCCAGTTCTTCAGGTTACCCGAACTGAGTTCTCGTTGCTGTTCGGTCGCGCCCGAAGGAATCTCATCCAGCCGTTCCAGAAATCTTTCTGAAACATCGAGGCCGACGCGTTTCTTCGTGGCGAACAACCCGATCGCGAACGGCAGAACGATGGCGAACAGTCCGGATACGATGATCAGTCGCATATCGCTTGCCTGTTGTCCGGCGCTGCGGGCGGCGCAACCTCCGGTTGGCGCGATTATTTGCGTTTTGCTTGCTTGCCGCAAGACGGCATGCATTCGGCCATGGCTGCCATCCGGCTCGACCCCCGTTCGCCCCTCGTTCGACCCTTGCGCTTCCCAGCCGCCGGCGGCACATTTGCGCTGCGGCGCCAGGCGACCGCCAAGAATGAGACTTCAGGGAAACGTCCATGACCGCCACGCGGATCGACTGCGATATCCATCCCGCCGTCGGTGGAACCCGCACCACGCTATTGCCCTATCTCAGCGATCACTGGAAAGAGCAGGTGGTCAGCCGCGCCATCGACGGCCTCGATCTCAACTCCTATCCGCCCAACATGCCCTTGTCCGGCCGGGCCGACTGGCGGCCCGCCAATGGCGACAAGCCGGGCAGCGATCTCGCCATGGTGCAGCGCGGCGCGTTCGACCAGCTTGGCGCCAGCCATGCCATCTGCAACGTGCTGTACGGCGCCCAGGCGGTGTTCGATCCCTATATGGCGGCCGATTTCTGCAAGGCGATCAACGACTGGATCGCGGCCGAATGGCTGTCGAGGGATTTAAGACTGCGCGCCTCGATCGTGGTGCCGCTGCAGGCGCCGGATCTCGCCATCGAGGAAATCGAACGCCGCGCCTCGGACAATCGCTTTGTCTCGGTGCTGGTGCTGGCGCAGGGTGACGCCCTGCTCGGAAAACGGCATTTCTGGCCGGTGTGGCAAGTGGCGGAAAAGTACAAACTACCGATCGCAGTTCATGCCGGCAGCGCGTACCGCCAGGCGCCGAGTTCGGTCGGCTGGCCGTCCTACCGCTACGAATATTACATGGCGGAGGCGCAGGCGTTCCAGGCCCAGGTGCTGAGTTTCATCTATGAGGGAGTGTTCGGCAAATTCCCCGGCCTCAAGGTGGTGCTGATGGAATCCGGCATCAGCTGGCTGCCGGCCTTCATGTGGCGCGCCAACAAGACCTGGCGCGGCGTCCGCGTCGAGGTGCCCTGGGTCGAGCGCGAGCCGGCCGCGATCATGCGCGACCATTTCCGCTTCACCACCCAGCCGTTCGACTCGCCGCCCGATGCGGCCGGGGTCGCCGACATCATCGACATGATCGGCTCCGACAAGATGTTCCTGTTCTCGTCGGATTATCCGCACTGGCAGTTCGACGGCGACGACGCCATCCCGAAGCATCTGCCGGCCAGTCTGGTCACGCGCATGTGCATCGACAATCCGCTAGAAACCTTTCCGCGGCTTTCTCTTGCCGCATAGGTCCATCCGAAGGAGGATCACATGAGCGACGTCATCGACCGCCCGCTCTCGGAGCAGGAAGTGCCCGCGAAAAGCCGGCTGCGCATCATCGACTGCGACATTCATCCGAGCATCCATGCCCATTCCGATCTCAATCCGTTCCTTCCAAAACGCTGGCAGGAGCATCTGAAAACCTATGGCAGCCATCTGCGCACGCCCTATATCGGCACCACGCCCTATCCGCGCTCCTCGCCGCTGATCGCGCGGCGCGACGCCTGGCCGCCGACCGGCGGGCCGCCCGGCTCCGATCTCGACTTCATGCGCAAGCAGCACCTCGATCCGTTCGACGTCGAGTTCGGCATCCTGCAGGTGCTGGATCTCTTCATCTTCTCGCAGCAAAATCTCGAATTCGGCGCGGCGATCCAGCGCGCCGTCAACGACTGGCAATTGGCGTTCTGGGCGCACCGCGATCCCAGGCTGAAGGCCTCGATCCTGGTCGGACAGGACGACACCCAACTCGCGATCGCCGAGATCGACCGCTGCGCCAAAACAGGCGAATACGTCCAGATCAACGTCTCGCCGCGCGCCAACGAGCCGCTCGGACGCCATCGCTATTGGCCGATTTACGCCCGTGCGCAGGAACTCGGCCTGCCGCTCGGCATCCATGTCGGAGGCTATGGCGGCCACGCGCCGACCGGCGGCGGCTGGCCGTCCTATTACGCCGAAGAGCACCAGAGCAACGCGCATACCATGGCGGCGATGCTCACCAGCCTCGTCATCGAGGGCGTGCCGGAGCAGTTTCCAAATCTCAAGATCGTCTTCATCGAGGGCGGCTTTGGCTGGATCCCGTCGACGATGTGGCGGATGGACCAGCATTTTGAAAAATTCCGCAGCGAGGTGCCGCACCTGAAGCGCCGGCCCTCGGAATACGTCAAGGAGCATTTCTGGTTCACCACCCAGCCGATCGACGAGCCCGATGAGGCGAGGCATCTGCGCTCGCTGATCGAATGGGTCGGCGTCGACCGCCTGCTGTTCTCTTCGGATTATCCGCATTGGGACTTTGACGATCCGCGCTATGCTTTCAAGACGCCGCTGACGGAGGTGGAGCGTGGCAAGATCTTCAGCAGCAACGCCCGCGCGCTGTACAAGCTGTGATCGGATCGGTGCTTGCTGCCCATGCTTCGAGACGCTCGCGTTGCTCGCTCCTCAGCATGAGGTTGTTGTGTTTCAACAAATCAAACCTCATCCTGAGGAGGCTACGAAGTGGCCGTCTCGAAGGATGGGCAGCAAATCCGATTGTGTTTCCAAGGTACCCGCATGACCCGTCACATCGTCGCCCGCACCAGTGAGATCCCGCCCGGCGGCAACAAGGTGGTTGACGTCAACGGCCGTGACGTCGTCATATTCCACGTCAACGGCGAGTTCTTCGCGCTGCTCAACCGCTGCCCGCATGCCGGCGCCCCGCTCGATAAGGCCGCCTGCGTCGCAAGGCTGACCTCGCCGGAGCCCGGCGTCTATCAGCGTTCGCGGGTCGGCGAACTCTTGCGCTGCGCCTGGCACGGCTGGGAATTCGACATGCGCAACGGCCAGTCCTGGTTCGATCCGAAGCGGGTCAAGGTACGCACCTATCCCGTCGTGGTCGAGGATGGCGAGACATTGGCAAAAGGCCCCTATGTTGCCGAGACTTTTCCTGTCCATATCGAGGACAGCTACGTCATTATCGAGACCTGAACCGCCGTATCATTTCCCTTCGCTTTACATCTCAACCCAAGGAGCCATTCCATGACGCATGCCATCCGCTTCCACAATACCGGCGGTCCCGAAGTCCTGAGCTGGGAAGAGGTCGAGGTCGGCAAGCCCGGTCCGGGTGAAGCGCGCATCCGCCACACCGCGGTCGGCCTGAACTTCGTCGATATCTACAACCGCTCCGGGCTTTATCCCGTGCAATTGCCGAGCGGGCTCGGCAGCGAGGGGGCCGGCGTGGTCGAGGAGGTCGGCGCCGGCGTCACTGACCTGAAGCCCGGCGATCGCGTCGCTTACGGCGCTTCGCCGCTCGGCGCCTATTCCGAAGCGCGGCTGATTCCGGCCGATCGCCTGTTGAAACTGCCTGACGGCATCGACGACAACACCGCCGCGGCGATGATGCTGAAGGGCCTCACCACGCAATATCTGATCCGGCAGACCTACCGGGTCAAATCCGGCGACACCATCTTGTTGCACGCCGCGGCCGGCGGCGTCGGCACCATCCTCAGCCAATGGGCCAAACATCTCGGCGCCACCGTGATCGGCACCGTCGGCAGCGACGAGAAGGCAAAGCTGGCGCAGGCCCATGGCTGCGCCCACACCATCGTCTACACCCGTGAGGATTTCGTGAAACGCGTCGACGAGATCACCGGCGGCAAGAAGGTGCCTGTGGTCTATGACTCCGTCGGCAAGGACACTTTCCTGAAATCGCTCGACTGCCTGGCGCCGCTCGGAGTCGCCGCGTTGTTCGGGCAATCCTCCGGCAGCGTCGAGCCGCTCAACCTCGGCCTGCTGGCGCAAAAGGGCTCGCTCTACGTCACCCGCCCGACGCTGTTCACCTACGCCGCCAAGCGCGAAAATCTCGTGGCGATGGCCAACGAGCTGTTCGACGTGGTGAAATCAGGCGCGGTCAAGATCGAGGTGCACCAGACCTACCCGCTGAAGGACGCCGCCAGGGCCCACGCCGACCTCGCCGCGCGCAAAACCACGGGCTCGACGGTGCTGACGGTGTGAGGAGAAGGTTCCCTCGCTCCGCTTGCGGAGCGAGGGATGCCGGATACCGTCAGGTCTGCAAAATTTTTCGCGCCCCTGGTCAAAAACCGCGATGCGGGTGTTATAAGGCCCGCCTCGGCATTCTCACGACAGGTGGCAGCGGATGGACAAGCAGGCGATGCGCGAGGAGGCCGAGCGCCTGATCCGCGAAACCATGCAGCGCAAGACGCTGGTCGTGAAGCAGGGCAATACCCGCATCGAGACCACCTGCGGCAAATGCGGCGCGCCCAACCGCATCTCGGCGGAAAAGGGTGCGACGCGGGTGAAGTTCGCCTGCAAGCAGTGCGGGCACAAGCAAGAGACGCTGTAGCGCTCGCCAGGCTCCATCAGCATCGTCGTCCCTGCGAAGGCAGGGACCCATACGCCGCGGCCTATCGTTCTGCCAGGAGGCAGATAGCAACGTTGTGTGACTACCCGACGGGCAAATCACTTCCGATTTACAGAATTCGTGTCAAGTCCCTCGCGCAAAAATATTTCTGTTTTTCGGAATTCAAAATCGAGCTATAAGTATGGCCATCCCGTCCCACTCAGAGGGGCATTGCGCAAAGGTCACCAGTGCGGGACGGGGATGCGGTGGACGCGGATGGCGCTCCTGACCCGGGTGCCTGATGTGGATGGCGAAATCGTGTGGTTCCGACACCCCAAAGGCTGTGTGTCAAGTTCGTAGCTCAAGACAGCGCGGGCGACGGTGGCAAAAGTGCAGGGCTCACCGAGGAGATCACCTATAAGCCGTAAACCACTGCGCGGGGAGTGCCGGGTGATTCCGGTGTGACCTGACTAACGCGTGTGCTCACTATCACTACCCATTGCACACGCGGCTATCGGGCGCATCGGGCGCCCGGCCTCCCCGCGCCCTCTGATTGGAGGGCAAGGAAGTTGATGGCAAAGCTCGGGCGAAACACGCCGCGAGATAGCGAAGGTGTGTTTCGTTTTCAAAACCATCTTGCGTCGTTGAGAGATTGTCACTCCCCCGTCACGAACCGTGCAAACGCCTCGGCATAGTCAGGATGCCAGCGCGACAGCGCGGGACGGTTTTCGACGATATCGCCGGCGGCCCATAGGATGCGACGTTCGTCGAGGCTGCGCGGCACGTCGTTGTCGGGGCAGAGGATGTAGAAATCGCCGGCACCGACGCGCTTGATCATGAAGTCGACGGTCTGCTCCGGCGTCCAGGCGCCGGCGGGCTTTTCGGTACGGCCGCGCGCGGTGAGGGCGGTGAAGACATGGCCGGGAATGAAGAGATGCGCGCTGATCTTGCCGCCCGCGGTGTTGCGCAGCTCGTGCTGCAGCGCCTCGGTGAAGGCCTTCACGCCGGCCTTGGAAACGTTGTAGGCGGGATCGCCCGGCGGCGTGGTGATGCCCTGCTTCGAGCCGGTATTGATGATCAGGCCGGCCCGCCCGCGCTCGATCATGCGGGGTGCAAATACCTGCGAGCCATGGATCACGCCCCACAGATTGACGCCGAGAATACGCCGCCAGCTTTCCAGCGGTCCGAACATCGTGCTGCCCGGCTGGATACCGGCATTGTTCATCACGACGTCGGCGCAGCCGAACCGCCGGCGCACCTCGTTCTCCAGTTCCGATACCTGCTCGATATGGCTGACGTCGACCGCCATGGCCATGACGTCGGCGGATGCGCCTCGCGCCACCGACGCCAGCTTCGCTTCGGCGGCCTCGAGCCGGTCGCCGCCGAGATCGGCGATGCAGACTTTCATGCCGAGAGCGGCAAAGCGCATCGCGGCGGCAAGCCCGATGCCGGATGCGCCGCCGGTGACCACGGCGACATGGTTGGGGGCGATGGCTGGATGGGACACGCGTTCCTCCTGAATTATATGCTCTGCATGCCCGTGACGGCTATGCGGCTCGCCCACCATGCACGAAACCGCATGGGAGGTCTCCATATCAGGCGATCCAGCCCGGTCAGCCTTTTGCCGGCGGCGGGAACCGGCTACATAGCCCTTTCAAGAACAATCAACCGGGGCGGACATGAAATTGACGTCGTTGTTTTCACCACTCACCATCGGATCGTACCAGCTCAAGCATCGCGTCGTGATGGCGCCGTTGACGCGGATGCGGGCGGAAAAGCCCTCGCTGGCGCCGCGGCCGCTGAACGTGGAATATTACGCGCAGCGCGCCACCCCGGGCGGCCTGATCATCGCCGAGGCGTCACCGGTGGCGGCGACGGCGTTCGGAAGCCCCGGCGTCCCCGGCATCTATTCGGATGCGCAGATCCAGGGCTGGCGGAAGGTAGTCGATGCCGTCCATGCCAAGGGCGGCGTGATCTTCCTGCAGCTCTGGCATGTCGGCCGGGTCTCGCATTCCTCGTTCCAGCCCGGCGGCGTGCTGCCGGTGGCGCCTTCGGCGGTGCCGATTCCACCCGAAATGAAGACGGGAACCGCGGACGGCAAGTCGGCGAATTACGAGACGCCGCGCGCGCTGGAGACATCGGAAGTCGCCGGCGTGGTCGAGGCGTTCCGGCAGGCCGCCGCCAACGCCAAGGCGGCCGGCTTCGACGGCGTCGAGGTCCACGGCGCCAACGGCTATCTGATCGAGCAGTTCCTGCGGCCGCACACCAATCTGCGCACCGATCAATATGGCGGCTCGATCGAAAACCGCGCGCGCTTCCTGATGGAAGTGACGCAGGCCGCGATCGATGTCTGGGGCGCCGACCGGGTGGGCGTGCGGCTGTCGCCTTATGGCATCGCCAATGGCAGCGGCGAGCCCGATCCGATGCCGCTCTACAGCCACGTCATTGGGGCGCTCGATCCGCTCGGCCTCGCCTATTTGCATTTCGTCGAGCCGCGCTCCAGCGGCTCCGGCCGCGCCGAGGTCAACTGGCAGAACGTGCCGTCGGCAATGCTGCTGTTCCGGCCGATGTGGAGCGGCGTGCTGATTTCGGCCGGCGGTTTCACCGGCGAGACCGCGGACGCGGCGATCAGGGACGGTCACGCCGACGCAATCGCGTTCGGGCGGATCTTCATTTCCAACCCCGATCTGCCGCGCCGGCTGCGCGAAGGTTTCCCGCTGACGCCCTACAACCGCGCGACGTTCTATGGCGGCGATGCCGCGGGCTATACGGATTATCCCGTGCACGATGAGCTGGAGAAGGCGTGACGCCTTCGTAGGGTGGGCAAAGGCGCCTTCGCCGTGCCCACCATTTGCCGTCATTGCGAGCGCAGCGAAGCAATCCATAGCGCAGCAAAGGAAGAATGGATTGCTTCGCTTTGCTCGCAATGACGCTGAGGGAGCAAATCAAAATGGCAAAAGCAGCGCCCGCAGCAGGCGTAGCGACAGGCCAATGCCTGTGCGGGAAGGTCGCCTTCGAGATCGACACCCCCGCGCGCTGGGCCTGGCACGATCACTCCGCGGCATCGCGCAGCGCCCATGGCGCGGCCTATGCGACCTATGTCGGCAGCTGGCGCAAGCGTTTCAGGATCACCAGGGGCAAGACCGCCATCGCCCGCTTCGAGGACAAGGCGACGAAGACCGTGCGCAGCTTCTGTGCGCATTGCGGCACGCCGCTGGTCTACGAGCGCCCGCGTTCGCCGCACATGGTCAACATTCCGCGCGCACTGTTTCGTGGCCGCACCGGCCGGCAGCCGCTCTATCACATCGCGATCGAGCAGATGCAGGAGTGGACATACACCGGCGAGCCGCTGGTGCCGCTGAAGGGTTTTCCCGGTGTGGTCTGGCAGCGCTCGAAAACGAAGAAGCGTGTCGAACACGAGGGGATGTCTTGAATCTGCGGCGGTGGACGCGATCAGCCCGGTCGCGGGATCGCGATCAGCCGCAAAAAGCTCATCAGGCTGCCGAGCGCGGCGACGCCCGCGGCCAGCGCCAGCGCCACCACGGCGCCGTCGCGGCCGACGAAAGTGAAACAGGATGCGGCCAGCGCCGCACCGACGGTTTGCCCGGTGAGACGGGCGGTCGCCACGATGCTGCTGGCGCTGCCGCTGCGGCCGGCCGGTGCACTCGACATCAGCGCCTTCAGGTTGGGGGCCTGGAAGAAACCAAATCCGCATCCGCACAGCGCCATCCGCCAGACGATATCGGCGGTGGCGGGCGCCGCCGGCAGCGTGGCCAGCAACCCCATGCCGAGGCAGAGCAGCGCCAGTCCGATGCCGCCGAGGATGCCGGCTGGATAGCGGTCGGACAGCCGGCCCGCGATCGGCGCCATGATCGCGACCACCAGCGGCCACGGCGTCATGAACAGCCCGGTCTCGACTGCCGTGCGATGCAGTGTTTCCTGGAAGTAGAAGGGCAGTGCGACGAACGCCAGGCCCTGTACCACGAACGAGCAGACGGCGGTGGCCGCCGACAGGGCGAAAATCGGCAGCCGGAACAGGTCGACGGGAAGCATCGGCGCAGGATGATCGGCATGCCGGCGCACCAGCAGCCATCCGAGCGCGGTCCCGATCACCAATGCGACCCCGACCAGTGCGATAGCGGCATGGTGCGCCGCGCCGCTGATGCCGATGATGACGAGGCCGAGCGCGCCCGCGGCCATCATGGCGCCGACAAAGTCGACCGGATGAACCGCTCGCGGCGGCCGCGGCAGCGTCTTCCATCCGATCGCGATCGCGATCAGGCCGATCGGAATGTTGACGGCGAACAGCCACGGCCACGGCCCCAGCGACAGGATGCCGGCCGCCACCGTCGGTCCGAGCGTTATTGCGGTCGCAACGGTCAGCGCATTGTAACCGAAGGCACGGCCGAGCATGTGTGTCGGATAGACGAAGCGCACCAAAGCGGTGTTCACGCTCATCAGGCCGCTGGCGCCCAGACCCTGCAGCGCGCGGGCCACCAGCAGGCTCTCCAGCGACCACGCGCAGGCGCTGGCGAGCGACGCCGCCGTAAACAGCAGCAATCCGCTCAGATAAATCCGCTCGTGGCCGACGATTTCGCCGAGCGCGCCGAGCGGCAACAAGGTTGCCACCAGCGCGATCTGATAGACATTGACGACCCAGATCACATCGGCGGGGCTGACGCGCAGGTCGGCGGCGATGGCGGGAAGCGCGATGTTGGCGATCGCGGTATCGAGCGATGCCACGGCGACCGCAAGGAAGATCGCCGTTACCGCCCAGCGCCGCTGCTCGGCCGGCAGACCATCATGCGGGGATGGTCTCGTCGCCGAACCAACTTCTTCCGACATCGTGAGGCGCGCTCCAGACCCGATAATGCGGCCTTCGGCCATGCGGTTGTGAAGAACACTATGAATCAACCGACAGCCAACACAATAGCGCAGGTGTGCGTGTCGACGCAGGGCAGCCATGACCGTGCTTCCTTGCAACGGATGGTGCGGATCAGCCATGATGGCAGGACCCGCAGGTCAACGAGCCGCGCGGAGGAGGAGACCATTGATGAATCGCATTACCGGGCGCTCGGCCTTCCTGGCGCTGCTCAAGGACGAGGGCATCACCCATCTGTTCGGCAATCCCGGCACCACCGAATTGCCGATCATGCACGCCCTCAAGGAGCATCCCGACCTCACTTATGTGATGGCGATGCAGGAGAGCCTGGTGGTCGCCATCGCCGATGGTTACAGCCGCGCATCGGGCAAGCTGGTCGCCTGCAACGTCCATGTCGCGCCCGGGCTCGGCAACGCCATGGGTTCGCTGTTCAATGCCAGCTTTACCGGCACGCCGATGATCCTCACGGCCGGCCAGCAGGAGCAGGGCCATGGCCTGATGGAACCGGTGCTGTACGGGCCGATGCTGCGGATGGCCGAGCCCCTGGTGAAATGGGCGGTCGAGGTGACGCGTCTGGAAGACCTGCCGCGGATCGTGCGCCGCGCCGCCAAGATCGCCACCACGCCGCCGACCGGGCCGGTGTTCATCTCGCTGCCCGGCGATATCCTCAATGCCGAGGCCGGCATCGAATTGGGCAGTTCGACCCGCGTCGACACAAGGGTCAGGCCGTCCGACGAGTCACTGCAGGCGCTGGCGCAGCGGATCCTGAAGGCCCAAAATCCCGTCATCATCGCCGGCGATGAGATCGTCAAGAGCGACGCGTTGCGGGAAGCCGCCGATCTGGCGGAAGCGCTGGGTGCGCCCGCCTGGCAGTGCTCGACACCCTACGGCTCGCATTTCCTGTCGGAAAGCCCGTGCTTCATGGGCGCGCTGTCGCGGCTGCAGAAGCAGGTGCGCGAGATACTGTCACCCTACGATCTCGTGATCGTGCTCGGCGCCGATCCGCTGCGGATGTCGGTCTACAGCGAGATCGATCCGCTGCCGGAGGGCATGCCGATCGTGCAGATCGGGCTGGTCGACTGGGACCTCGCCAAGAATTACGGCGCCGAGATCGCGCTGAAGGCCGATGTGAGGGAGACCCTGCGCGTGCTGGTGCCGGCGCTGAAGTCAGCCGGCGGCGCCGCACTGGAGAGCCGGGCAAAGCAGGGGCTCGCGGCGCTGGCCTCGAAGAACTGGACCGCCAAACGCAAGGTGCTGGTCGAGCAGATTTCAAAGGCAAAAGACCGTTCGCCGATCGATCCGGACTGGCTGGCGCTGCAGGTGGTCGAGGCGATGCCCCAGAACGCCATCCTGGTCGACGAGGGACTGACCTCGTCGCGCCACATTCTGGCGCTGCGTCCGCATCGCGACCGCTACGGCTATCACGCGCTGGCTTCCGGCGGCATCGGCTGGGGCCTGCCGGCCTCGGTCGGCGTCAGCCTCGCCAATCCCGATCGCCCCGTGGTGTGCTTCTCCGGCGACGGCAGCGCAATGTATTCGATCCAGGCCTTGTGGACCGCGGCGCATCACAAGCTGCCGCTGACGGTCGTGATCGTCAACAATGGCGGCTACCGCATCATCAAGCAGCGGCTGCTGGCATTTCACGGCGACGATCACTACGTCGGCATGGATTTCGCCGATCCCAGGGTGGACTTTACCGCGCTTGCAAAATCGCTCGGACTCGAAGCGATGCAGATCACCGAGGCGAAGGATGTCGCGTCGGCGCTGAAGTCGGCTTTCTCCAGGCCCGGCGCCAAGCTGATCGAGGTAGTGGTGGACGGCACGGTTTAGCAACGTCAGTGCGAGCGCAGCGACTCTTACCCTCCCCTGGAGGGGGAGGGTCGACGCGAATGCAATGAGCGGCGGGGTGGGGTGACGGTCTCTCGTTTCGAACGGTGCACGAACTGAGAGACTGTCACCCCACCCCGTCACGCATTTCGCTGCGCTCAAAGCGTGCCGACCCTCCTCCCTCCAGGGGAGGGTGAAGATGAATATCGCCGCGCTCTACTCCGCCGCCTTCGCCGTCACGCCATGCCGATGCTGCACGGCCGGATGCGGGGCAACGAGCCGCGCGCGGCCGGCGCCGAACAGTTTTTCGCGCAGCGTGCCCTCGGCGTAGGCCTGCTTGTAACGCCCGCGCCGCGTCAGTTCCGGCACCAGCATGTCGGCGATGTCTTCGAAGTCGCCGGGCGAGACCGCGAACGGCATGTTGAGGCCGTCGACGTCGGTCTGGTCGAACCAGGCTTCGATCGCGTCGGCGACCGTTTCGGGCGTGCCGACCACCACCGGTCCGGCGCCGCCGATGCCGACATGCTGGGCGACCTCGCGCACGGTCCATATCCGGTCTGGATCGGCGCGGGTGACGTTGTCCATCGCGCTGCGGCCGGCGTCGTTTTCGACATGGCGGACCTGCTGGTCGAGGTCGTAGGTCGAGAAATCGACCCCGGTCCAGCCGGACATCAGCGTCAGCGCGCCCTCCGGATTGATGTGGCTGCGATAGTCGGCATATTTGGCCTTCGCCTCGGCTTCGGTCCGCCCGAGGATGACGGTGAACATGCTGAACATCAGGATTTCGGCCGGGTTGCGCCCGCCCTTGGCCGCGAGTTCGCGAATCGCGGCGACGCGCGGCGCGATGACTTTCGCCGACGGGCCCGACATGAACACGCATTCGGCATGCTCGGCGGCGAACTGCCGTCCGCGCGGCGAGGTGCCGGCCTGGTACAGCACGGGGGTGCGCTGCGGCGAGGGTTCGCTGAGGTGGATGGCATCGACGCGGTAATTTTTTCCTGCGTGAACGACGCGATGCACCTTCGATGGATCGGTAAAAATCCCGCGCGTGCGGTCGCGCAGGACGGCGTCGTCCTCCCAGCTGCCTTCCCAGAGTTTGTAGACCACCTCCATATATTCGTCGGCGACGTCGTAACGGTCGTCATGCCCGGTCTGCCTGTCCTTGCCGGCGGCTTTGGCCGCGCTGTCGAGATAGCCGGTCACCACGTTCCAGCCGACGCGCCCTTCGGTCAGATGATCGAGCGTCGACATCCGCCGCGCGAAGGTGTAGGGCGGCTCGTAGGACAGGTTGGAGGTGACGCCGAATCCAAGATGCTCTGTCACGGCGGCCATTGCCGGGATCAGGAGCAGGGGATCGTTGGCCGGGGTCTGCGCGGCGTTGCGCAATGCCGCGTCGGGGCTGCCGCCGAACACGTCGTAGACGCCGAGCACGTCGGCGAGAAACAGCCCGTCGAACCGCCCGCGCTCCAGCGTTTTCGCCAGATCGATCCAGTACGGCAGCCGGTTATATTCGCTGGTGCGGTCGCGCGGATGGGTCCACAGCCCCGGCGACTGATGCGCGACACAGTTCATGGCAAAGGCGTTGAGCCGGATCTGCTTTTTCATGATCGAAATGCCCTCGGGCGCCCCGCAGGGTCACTGTTGGTCGCCCGATCTGAGTGCCGGGCTGCGAATGAAATTGTCGCATTCCGGCAGCGCCTGGCAAAGCAAATTTGTCTGCGTCGTGCCCACTTCCGGTCGGCACCGGTTCTCGGTACGTTGAGCCAAGGCCGAAAGGTCGTGACTGAAAAAACAGCTACAAAAGAGAAAACATGACCAGAGCCGATGCCGTCGCCGGAGCGCGCCAACAGCTTCATTCCGGCGAGTTCCTCGCCGAACTCGGCCGCAGGGTCGCCTATCGGACCGAAAGCCAGAGTCCCGGCGGCGGCGCTGCGTTGCGCGCCTATCTGGAGGAGGGCCTGCAACCGGCCTTTGCGGAGCTGGATTTTTCCTCACGGTTGATCGAATCGCCGACCGGAAAGGGGCCTTATCTGGTCGCGGAATATCAGGAGGATGCGTCGGCGCCGACCGTCCTGATGTACGGCCATGGCGATGTCGTCGACGGCATGGAAGGCGAATGGCGCGACAACCTCGATCCGTGGCGGACGACGGTATCGGGCAATCGGGTCTATGGTCGCGGCACCGCCGACAACAAGGGCCAGCACAGCATCAACATGGCGGCGCTGTCGGCCGTGCGCGCGGCGCGCGGCGGCAAGCTCGGCTTTAATGCCAAATTCATCATCGAAACCGGCGAGGAAATCGGCTCGCCGGATTTGCGCGTTGTATGCGAGGCGCTGCGCGAGGAGCTCAAGGCCGATCTGTTTCTGGCATCCGACGGGCCGCGGCTGTCGGCCGATCGCCCGACCATCTTCCTCGGCTGCCGTGGCGGCCTGCGGATTCATCTCGACGTCAAGCTGCGCGACGGCGCGCATCATTCGGGCAATTGGGGCGGCGTGCTGGCCAATGCCGCGACGATCCTGTCCGGCGCGATCGCCTGCCTGGTCGACCACAAGGGGCGCATGCAACTGGAGGCCTTGAAGCCGCCGCGCATTTCCAACGCGATTCGCGCGGTGCTGGCCGATGTGAAGGTCGAGCCGACGGCCGATGAGCCGGCGCTGTCGGAGAATTGGGGCGAGGAGGGGTTGTCGGCGGCCGAGCGGCTCTACGCCTGGAACACGCTCGAAGTGCTGGCGATGTCGTCCGGCAACATCGCGAGCCCAGCCAATGCCATTCCCGGCGAGGCGCATGCGGTGCTGCAGCTGCGTTTCGTCGTCGGCACCCGGATCGACCAGGTCATCGACGCGGTGCGGGCGCATCTGTACGACAACGGGTTTGCGATGGTCGAGGTGCGCGCGGCCCAGAGCTTTGCGGCCTCACGCACGGATTTCGACAGCCCCTGGGTCGGCTGGGCCGCGGAGTCGATCCGCCAGACCACCGGCAAGGCGCCCGCGATCCTGCCGAATTTCGGGGGATCGCTGCCCAACGACGTGTTCTCCGAAGGGCTCGGCCTGCCCACGATCTGGGTGCCGCATTCCTATCCGGGCTGCTCGCAGCATGCGCCCGATGAGCACATTCTGCTCACCGTGACCGAGGAAGCACTGGCCATCATGGCCGGCCTGTTCTGGGACCTCGGCGAGAGGCCGCGGGGCCGGCCAGGAGTCCGGCCATGAGTTCCGGTTGACTTTGCCGGCGCCGCTGAACAACGGTAATGCGATGAGCAAGGCATCAGACTCCACAACACGGCTGAAGGCGACGTTCCGGGTGAAGGTGAACGGCAGGACCGTTGCGATCGAGACCGTTGGTCAGGCTTACGGTTTCATCGGCAGCCTCAGCTCGGTCGAGTGGATGGAATTCAAGTCGCTGCACAGCGATGCAAAGGCCGCGCTCGAGGCCGCGGCCGAAGATGGCATGCTGATCGTGCAGGCGACCGACGCGCTCCGCGCCCTGTTCGCGCGCGCAAAACTGCTCTGAAGCCTGATACTGCCATGTGAGATCGGTTAAGTCGCTGGCTGCCCATGCTTCGAGACGCTCGCGCTGTCTTCGCGCCCCGGATGCAGTGCGGCGCCAAAGAGGCGCTGCGCCGCGTCCGGGACACGAGCTACTAGGCGCCTTCCTCCAGCGCCACCAGGTCGCGCTTCTTGCGGAACGATGGCAGCAGCGGGCCGACGAGAAGGACGACCGCAATCGCCAGGCACACCGCCGAGATCGGACGTTCGACGAAGGTCCAGAGATCGCCCTGCGACAGGATCAGCGATTTGCGCAGGTTGTTTTCCATCATCGGCCCCAGCACGAAGGCCAGCACCAGTGGCGCGGGCTCGTAGCCGATCTTGCGCATGAAATAGCCGATCACCCCGAAGGCGATCATGACATAGACGTCGAAGACGTTGTTGCTGGAGCAGTAGACGCCGATGATGGTGAACAGGATGATCAGCGGAAACAGGATGTTGTATGGCAGCTTCAGGAGCTGAACCCACATCCCGATCAGCGGCAGATTGAGCACCAGCAGCATCGCGTTGCCGATATACATGCTGGCGACGATGCCCCAGAACAGGCCGGGGTTCTGCGTGATCATCAGCGGGCCGGGCTGCACCCCGTGGACGATGAAGGCCCCGAGCAGCAGCGCCATCACCACGTTCGGTGGAATGCCGAGCGTCATCAGCGGAATGAAGGCGCCGCCGGCGGCGGCATTGTTGGCGGCCTCCGGCCCCGCGACGCCCTCGATCGCGCCGTTGCCGAACCGCTCCGGCGTCTTCGACAGACGCTTCTCCAGCGCATAGGACGCAAACGAGGAGATCACCGAGCCGCCGCCCGGCAGAATCCCCAAGAAGAATCCAAGGACGGTGCCGCGCCCGATCGGCCCGGCGCTGGCCTTCCAGTCGGCCTTGTTCGGCAGCAGATGCGTGATCTTGGCGTTGATGACGTCGCGCTTGATGATCTGCTCGGTATTGATCAGAACCTCGGCGACGCCGAACAGGCCCATCACCACGGGCACGAGGCCAATGCCGTCGATCAGTTCGAGACGGCCGAAGGTCAGCCGGGGCTGCGCCGTGATGCTGTCCAGACCGATCAGGCCGAGCACGATGCCGATGCAGGCCATCAAGAGCGCCTTCGCCATCGAGCCCTGGGTGAGGAAGGTCAGAACCACCAGTCCCAGAACCATCAGGCTGAAATATTCCGCCGGGCCAAACGCGATAGCGACGCTGGCGAGCCCTGGCGCCACCAGCATCAGCGCGACCAGCGCGAACGTACCGGCGATGAACGAACCCAGCGCCGATATCCCGAGCGCCGGACCGGCGCGGCCCTGCTTCGCCATCTGATGACCGTCGATGCAGGTCACCACCGAAGCGGCTTCGCCGGGGATGTTGACCAGGATCGAGGTGGTGGAGCCGCCATACATCGAGCCGTAATAGATGCCGGCCATCATGATGATGCCGGATTCCGGCGTTCCCGACAGCGTGATCGGCAACAGCAGCGACATCGCCGAAATCGGCCCGATGCCGGGCAGCACGCCTACCAGGGTGCCGATGAACACCCCGATGAAGCAGTAGAGCAGGTTGATCGGCAAAAGCGCGACGCCGAAGCCATGCCCGACATTGAGAAGCGTTTCCATGTCTTCGATCCAGTCAGCCGATTCCGAAGATGCCCGAAGGCAACTGGATCAGGAGCAGGCGCTTCAGGACCCACCACACCCCGAGCGGCGCGAGCAGGGCAATCGGAATGGCCAGCGTCCAGCGCACCGGATCGACCAGGCGAAGCAGCAGCAACATCAGCGGTATCGTGGAGAGCAAAAACCCCACCCGGTCGAGCGCCAGGGCGAACGCGATGAGAGATACGATGACCAACAGCGGCTTGATCCAGCGCGCGTCTTTCCAGCGCGTGCTGAAGGTCGGGCCGCCCTCGGTCACGGCAGCAATGATGATGGTGGCGGCGAACAGGCACATCAGCAGGCCGGTGTAGAACAGCACATAGCCGGAGCCGGGGTCGTTGATGGTGCCGAGCTTGAGCTTGAGGCCCGACCAGACGACGAAGACGCCGAGCGCGAGGCCGATCAGCCCGCCCCATAGCTCGGAGTTGTTGAGGCGGAATTTGACGTTGGTTTGATCGCTCATCGGTTTTCTCTGAAGCGTTTCCCGGACGCAGCGCAGCGCCTATGGCGGTGCGCTGCAGAGCCGGGGTCCATAGCGCTGGGGTAGGTCCCGGCTCTGCGGCGCAGCGCTGAAGAAAGCGCCGCACCGCATCCGGGACACGACGGCGGTCAGTTCTTCTTCTTCAGACCGAGCTTCTCGATCACCTTGAGTTCGGAGTTGGTGACCTCGGTGACGAACTTCTTGTAATCCTCGGTATTCTTGTAGTTCGGGACCATGTCGAACTTGGCCAGCGTCGCGATCACCGCGGGATCGTCCAGTGCCTTCTTGAAGGCGTCATGCAGCTTGGCGACGATCTTGGGGTCCATGCCCTTCGGCCCGGCGATACCGAACGGCGAATCGTAGACCATGGGATAGCCCAGTTCCTTGAGCGTCGGCACGTTGGGGAAATTCGGCGACCGCGCCGAGGTCCACACCATCAGCAGCCGAAGCTTGCCGGCGTCGACCAGCGGACGCCAGCCGGTGGAATCGGCCTGCAGCATGGTGTGCTGGCCGAGCACCGCGGCGTTGGTTTCCGCGCCGCCCTTGAACGGCACCTGGGTCAGTTTGACGCCCGCCAGGGCGGCGATCTGCTCCATGCCGATATGCAGCGAGGTTCCGGCCCCAGGCGTTGCGTAAGTCACCTTGCCGGGATTGGCCTTGGCGAAGTCGACCACGTCCTTCCAGGTCTTGAACTGAGACTCGGCGCTGGTGGTGACGCCGAAGGTGTAACCGGTGAGATGAACGATGTAGCTGAAGTCCTTGGCGGGATCCCATGGGGTTTCCTGCATCAAGGGCAGGCGAAATACCGTGATCGGAATCTGCGCGATGGTGTAGCCGTCCGGCTTGGCGGTAGCCACCATGGTGGCCGGGCCGACGGTACCGCTGCCGCCGGCCTTGTTGTCGATCGTGACCGGCTGGCCGAGAATCTTCGACGCGCTCTCGGCCATCGCCCGCATTGAAATGTCGGTCGAGCCGCCCGCGGGCCAGGGCACGATCAGGGTGATCGGCTTGGTGGGATACTCCTGCGCACCGGCGCCGGCCGACATCAGCATGCCGGCCGCGGCAAGAGCGATCATCAAACGATTACGTCGGAACATTCAGTTTCTCCCCTGCGGCCCCGCTCACGACGGGGCCGGCATTGTTCTGGTTGTGGTTTCAACCTTCCCCGAAAACGATTGGGAAGAAAAGCACCCATTCGCTGTGCCGGGGGGATTCCGCCCGGAATACGCTCATGCGACAATAAGCCTGCCACGAGCTTGCCGCCCGATGGAAAAACCCGCCGGCCGGCGCCTCGCCGGGGGGGCCTCCAAACGGCCCATTGCGATGGCCTGACGTTCGGGTCATAGATATGGGGACCGGAAGCGCCTGTTCCGTTCATATTGCCAATGTCGGCATTGCAGGAAAACGCCTGCTTGAAGCGCATGACGCCATCCCCGCCCGCCGCCGCCGTGATCGAGGCGTTTGCCGGAATTCCCGGGCTGCTCGAACAGGCGCCCGCATTGATGGCGCGCGACCGGGCGAACCGCGGCCTCGATCGATGGCGTCAGCGTCACCATCATGGAACAACTCGGTCATTTTCCGATGAGCGAGAACCCCGGGCAATTTCGCCGCTATATTGCGCGGTCCTGAGCGAAATCCTCAAGCAGTCGACGACATCAACCAAGCAAGGAGCACACGTATGAAACGCAATGCTATGATCGGCTACACGCTTGCCGCCGCGCTGTGCGCGGCACCGGCGATGGCACAGGAACTCACCGGGACATTGAAAAAGATCAAGGACACCGGCACCATCACCCTCGGCCACCGCGACTCGTCGATCCCGTTTTCCTACCTCGACGACAGCCAGAAGCCGATCGGCTACGCCATGGACATCTGCTACAAGATCGTCGATGCCGTGAAGAAGGAGCTCAAGCTCGACAAGCTCGAGGTCAAGCTCAACCCGGTGACGTCGTCGACCCGGATTCCGCTGCTGGCCAACGGCACGATCGACCTGGAATGCGGCTCGACCACCAACAATGCCGAACGCCAGAAGCAGGTCGCCTACACCAACACCCACTTCCTGACCGCGAGCCGATACGTCACGAAAAAGTCCAGCAAGATCAACTCGATCGACGACCTCAAGGGCAAGCCGGTGGTTTCGACATCGGGCACCACCAACATCAAGCAGCTGACCGAGGCCAGCGCCGAACGCAAGCTCGGCATCAACATCATCCCGGCCAAGGATCACGCCGAGGCCTTCCTGATGGTGGAGACCGACCGCGCCGTCGCCTTCGTGATGGACGATATCCTGCTGGCGAGTCTGGTCGCCGGCTCGAAGGCGCCGGGCGATTACGTCATCTCGAAGGACGCATTCTCCAAGCCGGAGCCTTACGGCATCATGCTGCGCAAGGACGACCCGGCCTTCAAGAAGGTGGTCGATGCGGCCACGGCCGCGCTCTATATGGGCGGCGAGGGCCAAAAGATCTACGATAAATGGTTCATGGCCAAAATCCCGCCCAAAGGCCTTAACCTCAACGTGCCGATCGACGCAAAGCTGAAGAACGAGTTCGCCAAACCGTCGGACTCGGCGGATCCGGATTCCTACAAATAGGCAAACAGGTGCTTCCACCCATGCAATGGCCCGGCCATTGCATGGGCACGTTTCGGCGACGTAGCGGACGGTAGGCCCTCGTGAGTTATAACTGGAACTGGAGCATCTTCTTCGAGCCGGCCCCGGGCGGGACCGGCACCTATTTCGATATGCTGCTCCATGGACTGTGGCTGACCATCCAGACGGGGGTGTTCGCCTGGGTCATCGCGCTGGTGCTCGGCTCCTTTATCGGCGTGCTGCGGACGCTGCCCTCGAAGACCGCCTACTGGATCGGCTTCGCCTGGGTCGAATTCTTCCGCAACATGCCGCTGCTGGTGCAGCTCTTCCTCTGGTTCTTCGTGCTGCCGGAATTGCTGCCGCGGAGCTGGGGGCTGTGGCTGAAGCAGATGCCCCACGCGCCGTTCTATACCGCGGCGGTCGGAATCGGGCTGTTCATGTCGGCGCGCGTCGCCGTGCAATTGGCCGCCGGCATCGGCTCGCTGCCGCGCGGGCAGAAACAGGCCGCGACCGCGCTCGGGCTGACCACGTTTCAGGCCTATCGCTACATTCTCTTGCCGATCGCGTTTCGCATCATCATGCCGCCGTTGACCTCGGAGTTTCTCAACACCATCAAGAACACGGCGGTCGCGATCACCATCGGCCTGATCGAACTGACCGGCCAGGCGCGATCGATGCAGGAATTCTCGTTCCAGGTGTTCGAGGCCTTCACCGCCGCGACCGTGATGTATCTGCTGATCAACATCGTCGTCGTCACCGGCATGCGCTTCCTCGAACGCAGCCTGGCGATCCCCGGCTACATCACGGGGAAATAGCGCCATGTTCGCCAATTTCGATTTCGACGTGATCCGCCGCTCGCTCGGCTATCTTTTCCTCGACTGCATGACGTTCACGCTGACCCTGACCGCGCTCTCTGCGCTCGGCGGCATCATCTTCGGCACGCTGATCGCGCTGATGCGGCTGTCCGGGTTCAAGCTGCTCGGCCGCATCGCCGGGCTCTACGTCGACTTCATGCGGTCGTTGCCGCTGGTGCTGGTGATCTTCTGGTTCTATTTCCTGGTGCCCTATGTCGGGCAATGGGTGACCGGCGCGTCGCGCCCGATCAGCGTCGGCGCCTTCACCTCCGCGCTCGTCACTTTTATCATGTTCGAGGCGGCGTATTTTTCCGAGATCATGCGCGCCGGCATCCAGTCGATCTCCAGGGGGCAGCCTGCCGCGGCCAATGCGCTCGGCCTGACCTACGCCCAGACCATGCGCTACGTCGTGCTGCCGCAGGCCTTCCGCAACATGCTGCCGGTGCTGCTGACCCAGACCATCGTGCTGTTCCAGGACACCTCGCTGGTTTATGTGCTGTCGATGCCGGATTTCCTCGGTGCCGCGAGCAAGGTGGCGCAGCGCGACGGCCGGCTGGTCGAAATGTACCTGTTCGCGGCGGTGGTCTACTTCACGATCTCCTGCGCCGCCTCATTCGCCGTCCGGCGCCTGCAGGCGCGTATCAGCATCGTCCGTTAGGAAAGCGCGCATGATCGAGATCAGTCACGTCGACAAATGGTACGGGCCGGGTTTCCAGGCGCTGAAGGACTGCACCACCAGCGTCGCCAAGGGCGAGGTTGTCGTGGTATGCGGTCCGTCCGGCTCGGGAAAATCGACGCTGATCAAATGCGTCAACGCGCTGGAGCCGTTCCAGAGCGGCGACATCATTCTCGACGGCATCAAGGTCAACGATCCCAGGACCGACCTGCCGAAGCTGCGCGCCCGCGTCGGCATGGTGTTCCAGCATTTCGAGCTGTTCCCGCATCTGAAGATCATCGAGAATCTCTGTCTGGCGCAGGAAAAGGTGCTGGGGCGGTCGCATGACGAGGCCGTCGCAAAGGCCGAAAAGCTGCTCGACCGCGTCGGGTTGCAGGAGCACGCGCGAAAATATCCCGCCGAACTGTCCGGCGGCCAGCAGCAGCGCGTCGCCATCGCCCGCGCGCTGGCGATGGACCCGATCGCCATGCTGTTCGACGAGCCGACCTCGGCGCTCGATCCCGAAATGATCTCGGAGGTGCTCGACGTCATGGTCGATCTCGCCCGCGAGGGCATGACCATGATGGTGGTCACCCATGAAATGGGGTTTGCCCGCAAGGTCGCACATCGCGTCATCTTTATGGATCGGGGCGAAATCGTCGAGGACGCCCAGAAGGAAGATTTCTTCGGCAGCCCGCGCAGCGACCGCGCGCAGAAATTCCTGTCCAAGATTCTGTCGCATTAGGCGGGCGCAGGTCCAGCTTTATCCACGTCATTGCGAGCCAACGGGTCGCGCGAATGCAGCCCGATGACAGGCTCCGCGAAGCAATCCATTCTTTCCTGTTGCTGCCCGATGGATTGCTTCGTCGCATCCGCCTTCGCCCGAAGGCGGGCTTCGGCGGACAAGAGGGCTCCTCGCAATGACGAGGATGTTCGGTTTTGCGCCTGATCACCCAAATTCGTCGTTCAAGCCTTGATCATTTGCGTATATAACGCGGCCAAATCAGTCCGCCTGCAGGAGAACTCGCTTGGAACAGATCGCTTACGTCAACGGTTCGTTTGTGCCGATGTCAGAGGCCAAGGTCTCGATACTGGACCGCGGCTTTCTGTTCGCCGACGGCATCTACGAAGTGGCCGCCGTGCTCGACGGCAAGCTGATCGACAACGCCTCGCATCTGGCGCGGCTGGAGCGTTCGGTCGGCGAGATCGCGCTGGCGTTGCCGGAAACGATCGACCGCATCCAGCAAATCCAGCGCGAACTGGTCGTGCGCAATCATCTCGTCAACGGCATGGTCTATCTGGAGGTGACGCGCGGCGCCGATACCGGGCGCGATTTCGCGTTTCCCAAAGGCGACGTCAAACCGACGCTGGTGATGTTCACCTCGGTCAAGGACATCGTGAATGCGGAATCGGCCAAAACCGGCATCGGCGTCATCACCGGGCCCGACCTGCGCTGGGTCCGGCGCGATATCAAGAGCGTGGCTTTGCTGGCGCAGGTGCTGGCAAAACAGGCGGCGGCGGAAGCCGGCGCCGGCGAGGCCTGGATGATCGAGGACGGCAAGGTCACCGAAGGCGGTTCGTCGTCCTGCTTCATCCTGACCCAGGATGACGTCATCGTGACGCGGCAGAACGGCAGCGCGATCCTGCCCGGCTGCACCCGCAAGGCAGTGGTCGCCCTGGCCGAGGAACGCCAGCTGCGCGTCGAGGAGCGGCCGTTCACGATCGAGGAGGCCCTTGCCGCCAAGGAAGCCTTCATTACCAGCGCCACCGTCTTCGTGCAGGCGGTGGTGTCGATCGACGGCAAGACCGTCGCCAACGGCAAACCGGGGCCGATGACCAGCCGCTTGCGCGAGATTTATGTCGATTTCGCCAGGGCCACCGCGGTCTGAGTTCTGCGGCCGGGCCGCGACAATGCGCTGTCTGGATCGGGTGGCCGCGATGCAATATCCTCGGTTCCGGTCGTTCGCTTCGCCCTCAGGTTATCCATGTCCTTGCGCGTTCCCGCGTTATTCCGAGTCTCCGCCGTCCTGGTTGCCGGGATCGCCACGGCCGCCGTCGCGTTGCCCGTTGCCGCGGTCGCGTTCGGGCCGCCGCCGGGGGCCGAGCTGTCGGTCGAGAAGCTCCGGCACATCGACGATTTCCTCAGTGGCGAAATCGACTCCGGCAAGATTCCCGGCGCCATCGTTCTGATCCAGCGCCGCGGCCAGCCGGTGTATTTCAAGAGCTTCGGCAAGCGCGACGTCGACACCGGCGTGCCGATGACGATGGATACCATTTTCCCGATTCATTCGGTCACCAAGACCATCACCAGCGTGGCTGTCATGATGCTGGTCGACCGCGGCAAGATCGCGCTCGCCGACCCCGTCAGCAAGTACATTCCCTCTTTCGCCGCCATGAAGGTCGGCGTCGAGCGGAAGGACAAGACGGGCAAGCCGGTGCTCGACCTGGTGCCGCTGCGTCGGCCGGTCACGATCGAGGATCTGCTGCTGCACACCTCCGGCATCACCTACGGCTTCTACGGCGACGGCCTGGTCAAGTCAGCCTATGAGGGGATCTACCTCGGCGATTTCAACAATGCCGAGTTCGCAGAACGGATCGCGAAGGTGCCGCTGGCCGAACAGCCGCGCACGCTGTGGGATTACGGACACTCCACCGACGTGCTCGGCCGCGTGATCGAGGTCGCATCCGGCCAGTCGCTCTATCAGTTCGAGAAAACGCATCTGCTCGATCCGCTCGGCATGACTTCGACTAAATTCTTCCTGACCGATCCGGCCGAGCGGGCGCGTTACGCCAAGCCGCTGCCGAAGGACCGCCATGTCGAACGCAACTCGCTCGATGTCACCCGATGGGAATCCGGCGGCGGCTTGGTCTCGACCATTACGGATTTCGCCCGCTATGGGCAGATGCTGTTGAACGGCGGCACGCTGGACGGCACGACCTATCTCAGCCCCGCGTCATTCGCTGCGATGACAACAGACCATATCGGGCCGGGGTCGGGGGTCGAGCGCAACTACTTCTATTATCCCGGGGACGGCTTCGGCTTTGGCTATGGCTTCGGCATCCGCACCGATCCCGGCAACGCGGTGCCGCCACCGCCGGGCTCGCCGGGGGAGATCAAATGGGACGGCGCGACCGGCGTCTATTTCGTCATCGACCGCGCGCAGGACATGTTTTTCGTGCTGATGGAGAATACCCCGTCCGAACGCGTCCGCATTCAGGCGAGACTGAAAAGGATCATCTACGACGCGTTCCAGCGATGATCTGAACCGAGCCAACTGACCGGCCTGCGATGGACCAGATGCTGCAAACAACCGGCGCAAGCGATCGGGCAACGATGGCGCCGCAACGCGTCACGCCGCTCGACCGCGCGCGGACGCTGACCACGCTCCTGGTGCTGCTGCACCACGCCGTCGTCAACTACACCTGGTTCGGCAACGGCGACAAAATGCGCTGGCTCGGCTTCGACCTGATCGTGCTGTTCAACGACAGCTTCTTCATGGCCTTCATGTTCTTCATTTCCGGATTGTTCGTGCGGGACAGCCTGGCGCGAAAGGGATCGGCGCATTTCCTGCGCGACCGCGCCTGGCGGCTCGGGGTGCCGTTCCTGCTGTCGATCTTCGTGCTGATGCCGATCGCCTATTATCCGACCTTCTTGCGCTACCATCTGCCGGGGACCACCGATTTCAATTTCCTGCATTTCTGGTGGCGCACCATCACCGTCGGCCCCTGGCCCTCGGGACCGGCCTGGTTTCTGTGGGTGCTGCTGGCGCTCGACGCGATAGCCGCCGCGGTCTGGCTCGCGATGCCGCGTGCCATCGCGACGCTGGGCCAGATCGTGTTTGCGGTGCGCAACCGACCCGCCGCGGCCTTCGCGGCGTTCCTGATCTTTTCGATCGCGGTGTATCTGCCGCTACGCCTGATGTTCGGGGACGGAAGCTGGCTCGAGCCGTGGGGCTACCCGCTTCCGATCCAGACCAGCCGCATTCTGCTTTACGCCGGATACTTCTTCGCCGGCATCGGCGTCGGCGCCGCCGGCCTGCGGGCCGGCCTGCTTGCGGAAGACGGTGAACTGGCGCGACGCTGGCTGCTCTGGCTCGGCTGGGCGCTGCTGTTCTATGCCGCGATTCTCGTTCTGGTCTATGTCAAGCATAACTGGATCGATCTCGACAGGCCGCCGCCGGTGTTTGAAATCAGCTACGGCCTCGCCTTTGCGTTGTTCAGCGCCGCGATGGCGTTCGCCGTGCCGGCGATCCTTCTGCGCTTCGCCAAGTCCGGCTGGGGCCTGCTCGATGCGCTGCGGCCGTCGGCCTACGGCATCTTCCTGCTGCATTATATTTTCACGATCTGGCTGCAATACGTCGTCTACGACCATTCATGGCCGGCCTTCGTCAAGTTTGCGATCGTGTTCACCGGCACGCTGTCGCTGAGCTGGGCGCTGACGGTGGCGTTGCGCAAGATTCCCGTTGTGGCGAGAATGATCTGAGCTGTCGTCAGGCGTTATCGAGTCGACTCAGGCGTCGCCCGGGCCAGGCAGCGTTTCTCTCACGAATTTGTTGCGCAACGTGCCGATGCCGGTGAGCTCGATTTCGACGACGTCGCCGGCTTTCAGGTCGGGTGAGGCGCCGTCGGTGCCCATCCAGATCACGTCGCCCGGCCACAGGGTAAAATACTTCGTCAGTTCGACGATGAACGGGACGACGCCGAAGATCATGTCGTTGGTCCGGAAGCGGCCGGTCTCCTTGCCGTTGACCTTGATGCTGGTTTCCATCTTGTCGAGATCGACTGATGTTTCGATCCAAGGTCCCATCGGCTTGAAGGTGTCGGCGTTCTTGGCGCGCCAAAGCCCGCGATCGGCCTTTTGCCAGTTGCGTTCGCTGACGTCGTTGCCGATGGTGTAGCCGAACACGCAGGACATCGCGTCACGCTCGCTCAGGTGCTTTGCCTTCTTGCCGATCACCACGACCAGTTCGCCCTCGTAGTGGATCTTCTCGGTGGCGGTGGCGGGGATCACCACGTCCTCATCATGCGCGATCAGTGCGTTCTGGGCGCGATAGCCGATCTCGGGCCTGTCGGGGATGTTGGGAACCGTACCGGCCTTGTCGGCGGCTTCCTTGAGATGCTTGAGGTAGTTGAGGCCGACGCAATAGAAGGTGCGCGGCATCAATGGCAGTTCGATCTTGACGTCTTTGAGCGCGTGCGATTGCGCGGTCTTCTGCCACTCGCCGAAGGGATCTCCGGCAACCGTCAAGACCTTGTCGCCCTCGACCAGGCCCCAGGAGGTTTTCCCTGCGGCGGTAAATTTCAGCCAGCGCATCGCATGATTCCTTCTTCGCTTACTCTGCCGCGGCGCGCGGCCGGGTTTTCCATGCGCCGGCGGCCGGGCGCTTCAATCCGAGATTTTCCCGCAGCGTCTTGCCGGCATAATCCCTGTGGAACAGGCCGCGGCGCTGCAGTTCCGGCACGACGTGAGTGACAAAATCGGCGTAGGAGCCCGGCACGATGGTCGCCGCAATGACGAAGCCGTCGCAGCCCCGCTCGACGAACATTTCTTCCAGTCTGTCGGCAATCTCCTTCGGCCCGCCGACGATGGCATCGTGGACCTGGCCGCGCCCGGAGAAGGTGACGAAGTCGCGCGCGCTCGGATTGCTCTTGCCCGAGGTTTTCAGCACGCCGTCGCGGATGCCCAGAATGCCCTGCATGCTCCTGAGCTCGTCTGTCGTCAGCGGCTCGTCCAGACCTTTGGAAGCGAAGTCGTAATTCAGCGCCTCCGCCAGCAGCGACAGCGCATCGATCTCAAGCGGCAGCTTGTTGATCAAGGCCATCTTGTCTTCGGCCTCCGTCCTGGTGGCGCCGCAGACCGGCGTGGTGAGGTTGCAGAGGAACATCTGGTCGGGATCGCGCCCCGCTTTCGCCGCCTCGTTCTTGACGGCGGCGTAGCCCTCCTTGGCCGCGGCGACATTGCGCGCGGCGGTAAAGATCACCTCGCCCCATCGCCCGGCAAAGCGC
Source organism: Pseudomonadota bacterium (assembly GCA_043811435.1). Lineage (GTDB taxonomy): Bacteria > Pseudomonadota > Alphaproteobacteria > Rhizobiales > Xanthobacteraceae > Bradyrhizobium. Next base: position 23,470 of record JBDRNF010000261.1, on the reverse strand, counting down.
TGGCCGCGTCCGGAGGCGCCGGCCTGAATGACGACCGGATGCCCCTGTTGCGAGCGCGGCACGGTGAATGGTCCGCGCGACTTGAAGAATTCTCCCTTGTGGTCGAGCCGCTTGACCTTGGTCGGGTCGGCAAAGCGTCCGCTCTTCTTGTCCAGGACGATCGAGCCGTCTCCCCAGGCGTCCCAGTGGCCGAGCACCACTTCCATGAATTCGTCCGCCCGGTCGTAGCGGTAATCATGCGCAAGGTGGGCGTCCTTGCCCATGTTGTGCGCCTCGCCGTCGTTCAGGGAAGTGACGACGTTCCAGGCCGCCCGCCCGCCCGACATCAGGTCGAGGGTCGCAAAACGCCGCGCGACATCGAACGGCTCGAAATAGGTCGTCGAGGCAGTGGCGCCGAGGCCGAGCTTTTCGGTGGCCATGCCCATGCAGGTCAGCACCACCAGTGGATCCATCTTCACGCAGCGGATGCCGTATTCGACGGTGTGGGCATGATCGTTGCCGTAGCGGTCCGGCATCGCCAGCCGGTCGTCGAAAAACGCCATATGGAATTTGCCGGATTCGAGTATGCGGCCGATCTCCTGATAGTAGTCCGCCGACATCGAATCGTCGCGCGATTCCGGGTGGCGCCACGAACTCGGCAGATTGGTGCAGTTCTGCGCCTGCAGGAATCCGACCATCACCATTTGCCGTGTCATGCTGCTCTCCAAGGGCTTGATCTACAAGTGCCGGCCGAATTGAAGCTCATGCCAGATCGAGCTCGGCGGCCAGTCTGTAGTCGCTCGCCAGCGCGCGCAATTTTTCCCAGGTGGCATCCTCGATCTCGATGCCGGCGACCTTGCGCTGCTGCTCCCGGATATACTCGACCTCGCCCGGGTAGAATACGCCGGTGGATCCTTCGGAGAGCGGCGTCGCCTTGAGATAGCGCGCGAACTCAGCGACCTCCTTCTTGAAATCCTTCAACGGGCGAAACGCCGCGACGTTGAACACCGCCATGAAGCATCCGTCATTATGCCGCCCGGTCGGCTCGACCCCGAAGCCGAGGCCCGTGAGCAGGCCGCATAGCACCTCGATCATCGCGGCAAGGCCCGAGCCCTTGTAGCCCTCGGTGCCGCCGAGCGGCAGCAGCGCGCCGCCCTTGCGAAACTGGCCGGGGTCGGTGGTCTGCCGCCCCTCGCTGTCGACGATCCAGCCGGTCGGGATTTCCTCGCCGCGCGCGGCTGCGAGCTGGATCTTTCCGGCCGCCACCGCCGAGGTCGCCATGTCCAGGTAGAACGGCGCCTCGAGATCCGAGGGCACGGCGATCGAGATCGGGTTGGTGCCGAGCCGGGCCTCGCGGCCGCCGAACGGCGCCACGATCTTCGGCGAGCGGCCGGAATCGGCGGTGGCAAGCCCGATCATGCCCTCCCGCATCGCCATCATGGGATAGGCGGCGAGCCGGCCGACATGGCTCTGCCGGAATACGGTGCAGGCGGCGACATTGGCGGTCTTCGCCTTTTCGATGGTCATGGCCATCGCCCTGGCGTTGACGTGAAACCCGAAACCCCAATGGCCGTCGATCACGGTCGTGGTCGGCGATTCCTGAACGATGGTCCATTGCGCGCCGGGCACGATATGCCCGGCCTTGATGCGATCGATATAGGTCGGGATTGCGATGATCCCGTGCGAATCGTGGCCGGCGAGGTTGGCGTTGACGCAGCCGATCGCCACCGCGTCCGCTTCCTCGTCCGAGGCGCCGGCGGCCTTGAGCAACGCGGCACCGATGCGCGTGAGACGGTCGGTCTGGACGATCGGCATGGGGGCCTCTTTGGAGCCCGCGCGGAAGGCGGGTCTTGCTTGTTGTCGCAAGCCGCATGGTCTCAAAGCAATCGCATGATGGCAATGACCCGGACCAAATTCGTCCGCGGGCCAAATTCCCGGAAGCCAGGTTTCCCAGCGTTGCGATTCTTGGGTGCAATGCAGCGTAAACGGCCATGCCGGGCGTCGCGCGGAACCGTATTTCTCCGGAGTTTTCCGGTTTTGTTGGTTCGACGTTTACTCTGAATCGGAACTTATCGCGTTTCATAACGGCCACTTAGCTGTCGCGCCGCATAACCTTTGGGAAGCGGTCGAATGCAGCCACCCGGGGAGTGGATCTTGGAGACGAGTATCGCGCGTACGTTTGCGGCGTTGAGTGCAACCAACGAAGCGATCCTGTATGCCAGATCGCCCGAGGAACTCTACCGGCAGGTCTGCGAAGCCGCGTATTCCAGTGGAGACTTCCTGGCGACGGCGGTCTTCTTGCGAGAGCCGGGGACCGATATGTTGCGGTTCGCCGTCGGCTTCGGCGGCGACGTCCAGCGGCTGTGCGGGATCGATATTTCGATCGCGGCCGACGTCCCCGAGGGCCGCGGGGTCTGTGGACAGGCCTTCCGCGACGGGAAAATAAGCATCAGCAATGATTATCTGAACGATGCACGTTCGCTGGCGTGGCGTGACGGGGCGACCGAGGCGCATATCGGAGCGGCGGCGGCGCTGCCGCTGAAATGCGACGGCCGAAGCGTCGGCGTGCTGCTCGTGACCTTGCGCGATGTGGGGTCGCTCAACGACCCGATCGTCTCGTTGCTCGACCGGATGTCGGCGAACATCTCCTATGCGCTGGACAATTTCAATCATGAGGTTGCACGCAAGGACAGCGAACGCGCCATGCGGCGGCTCAACCGGATGTTCGGTGCCATCAGCGCGACCAACGAAGCCATTCTCCGTGCCAGGAGCGAGCAGGAACTCTATCGACTGGTCTGCGATGCGGCGGTTTACGGCGGCAAATCCACCGCGGCGGCGGTGCTTCTGGCGGAGCCGGATTCGATCTGGCTCAAACCGGTGGCGGGAACCGGCGAGGTCATTGAGCAGATTGCGCGAACACGCTTTTCGATCGATCCGGATAATGTTTACGGCAAGGGCATTTGCGGCAACGCCTTTCGAACGCAGAAGGCCTGCATCAACCCTGACGTGCTCAATTCGGCGCAGGCGCGGCCATGGCACGAGTTGGGGCGCGAAGTCGGGGTCGTGGCGGGCGTTGCGCTGCCGCTCGTCAAGACCGGCAGGAGCATCGGTGTATTGCTGTTCTTCATCAGCAAATCCTGGGCGGCCGACGAGGAGATCATCGCGCTGATGGCGCGCATTGCGGAAAACGTTTCGGTCGCGCTCGACAATCTCGACCGCGCATCCGAGAAGATCAGGACCGAGGCGCAAAAGGAACGTCTGGCGCGGATGCTCGCGGCGCTGAGTGCGACCAACGAGGCGATCATGCGGGCGAAATCGCGTGCCGACCTGTTCGACCTGGTCTGCGAGGCGGCGGTGCGCGGCGCCAGATTCAGTTCCACCGCCATTGCGCTCGTCCAACCCGGTTCCGAATTCCTTCGCATCGCCGCCGCCAAGGGCCCCAACGCGAACGAAATGACGGACCTTCAGATCGCGGTTACGGACAAGCTGCCGCAGGGACGCGGCCTCGCCGGAACCGCGATTCGAACCCGGCAGCCCTGCATCAGCAACGACTTCCTGACTGACCAGCGAACCGCATTGTGGCACGACAAGGCCTGTCGCAGCGGCATGCGCTCGGCTGCGGCATTGCCTTTGCTCGAAGGCGACCGCGTCGCGGGCGTGCTGATGTTCAACTCCCTGGAAGTTGAAACCTTCACGCCGGAATTCGTCAACCTGCTGCAGCGGCTTGCGGAGAACGTCGCTTTCGCGCTGGTAAGTTTCGACCATGCCGACGAGAAGGCGAAAGCGCAGAAGCAAAAGGAACGCCTGACCGGAATGTTCGAGGCCCTCAGTGCCACCAACGAAGCGATCATGCGGGTCAAGACGCGGGCCGAGCTGTTCGATCTGGTGTGCAACGCCGCAGTTCTCGGTGGAATGTTTACCTCCGCGACCATCGCTCTTGTGGGTCCCGGCGACGAAATCCTGAGAGTTGCCGCGACCAAGGGTGTGCACTACGAGCGTATGCAAGCCAAGAGTCTCGCGGTATCGGCAGATCGACCCGAAGGTCGAGGGTTGACCGGAACGTCATTCCGCACCCGGCGGCCTTGCATCATCAACGATTTTCTCGCCGATGAGCGGACGGCGCACTTTCATCAACAGGCCAGGGAAGACGGGACGCAGTCCGGGGCGAGCTTTCCCTTGCTGCAGGAGGGCGGCCGGGCGGTCGGCGTATTGCTGTTCATTTCCCGGGACCGGGACGCATTCACGGCAGATCTGGTGGAATTGCTGGCGAGGCTGGCCGAAAGCGTTTCCTTTGCCCTCGATAATTTCGACCGCGCGAAGGAAAAGGCGAGGGCCGAGGAACAAAAGGAAGGGCTGACGCGAATGTTCGCGGCGCTCAGTGAAACCAACGAGGCGATCATGCGGGCCAAGACCCGCGCGGAAATGTTCGAACTGGTCTGCGCGGCCGCCGTGCTGGGAGGGAAATTCACCTCGACGACGATCGCGGTGGTGGAGCCGGGGGAGGAGTTTCTGCGGATTGCCGCTTCAAAGGGGCAAAACCAGGAACGGGTCAGAAGCACACGTTTCTCCATCTCCGCCGGGCACCCCGAAGGCCGCGGATTGACCGGAACGGCGTTCCGGACAAAAGCGCCCTGCATCATGAATGACTTTTTGACCAATGAGCGAACCGCCCATTGGCACAAGCTCGCGAGGGGCGGCGGGACGCGATCGGGCGCCGGTTTTCCCTTGCTGAAAAAGGACGGCGCGGCCGCAGGCGTGCTGCTGTTTCTCGCCGGCGAGGAAGACGTGTTCACCGATGAGCTGGTGGAGCTGCTCGCGAGGCTGGCCGAGAATATCTCGTTTGCCCTCGATAATTTCGACCGTGCCGACGAGAAAACCAGGGCCGACGAGCGGATCGAATACCTCGCATCGCACGACAGCCTGACCAGGCTGCCCAACCGGGAAATGTTCAACGAGCTGCTTCGCCACGCGATTGAGGCCGCGCGCCGCTATCGGCGGAAATTCGCGGTGCTTTTCATCGATCTCGACAGGTTCAAGCTGATCAACGATTCGTTGGGGCATGACGCCGGCGATATGCTGCTGGTGGAAGTCGCCAGCCGGCTGCGCGGCGCCTTGCGCTCGAGCGACGTCGTGGCGCGGCTCGGCGGCGATGAATTCGTCGTCATCCTGGAGCAGACGTCCGAGCGCGATGATATCGAGTCCATCGCCGGCAAGCTGCTGGCCGTGCTCGGCGAACCCCTGCAATTGGGCGGTCACGAGTGCCACACCACGGCGAGCATCGGCATCGCCATGTACCCTTCGGACGGCGACGACGTCCAGACGCTGACCAAGAACGCCGACATGGCGATGTACCTCGCCAAGGAGGACGGCAAGAACGGCTTCCGTTTCTACATCAGGGAGGTCAGGACCCAGTCGCTCGAGCGACTGACGCTGGAAACCGCGTTGCGCCGGGCTCTCGAACGCGACCAGTTCGCGCTGAATTACCAGCCGAAAGTGGATCTGGCGAGCGGGCAGATCACGGGTGTCGAGGCGCTGCTGCGCTGGACCCATCCCGAACTCGGCGTGCTGTCGCCGATGCAGTTCATTCCGCTCGCCGAGGAAACCGGGCTGATCGTCCCGATCGGCCGCTGGGTGCTGCGGGAGGCCTGCGCGCAGAACATGGCCTGGCAGCGCCGCGGATTGCGGCCGGTGTCAATGGCGGTCAACCTCTCGCCGCGGCAATTCGCTGACGAGCATCTGTTGCGGGACATCGACGAAGCACTGGCGTCAAGCGGCATGTCTGCCGCGCAGCTGCAACTCGAGGTCACCGAAAGCATGGTGATGCGGAACGTGTCCCGGGCGGTCAAGGTGCTGGACGCGATCCAGAGCCGCGGCATTCGGCTTGCGATCGACGATTTCGGGACCGGCTATTCGTCGATGTCGCTGATGAAGCAGTTTCCGATCGACACCATCAAGATCGATCGCTCCTTTGTTCGCGATCTGCCGAACGATTCGGAGGACCAGGCCATCGCACAGGCGATCATCAGCATGGGCAAGGCGCTGGGGATGACGGTCGTCGCCGAAGGCGTGGAGACCGTCGAACAGCAGGCGTTCCTGCGCAGTCACGATTGCGATGAAATGCAGGGCTATCTGTTCAGCAGACCGCTGCCGCCGGCCGAACTGGCCAGCCTGCTGCGGTCCCCGCCGATGCTGGTGTCGCCGCCGCTGCAGCCGGTCGCCGACGCCACGGCAAAGCCAGGCCGGCGGCCAAAGGCGAGAAGCAGCCGGGTGCGGGCCTCGCGGTGACAGGACGCTAATCCGGGTTCGGGTGTCCGGGGTTGCGCGGAAAATGATCGGGCCACGGCGGCGAGGTCTGGCCGGCGAGCGATTCGAGAAATACCCTTGCGCCATCGGTGTAGGTGGCGTCCGCAGGCAGTCCCAGGCTGGCGCACCATTCGGCCGGCATCGGGTCTTGCAGGCCGAGCGCCTCGAATGCCGGCCCCCACCACCATGACGGGGCCGGCGATCGTGCATCGTCGGGGACCTCGCGCCACCGCGCGAATTCAGCCACGATGCGTCCGAATGGCAGATTCGCAGCCTGATGCACGTTTGCTCCGATTCCGACGATCGCCGCTTCAATGACCGGGGCTATCGATCATTGGAATTGAAACGCTCGATCGTACGAAAGGTTCACGCGCAGGAACGAACCGTCTTCAGCGGATGAGCCTTGCGGTGCCAGGCCCATGCGGTCCGGATGATGGTCGCCAGGTCCGAATGCGCGGTGCGGAAATTCAATGTCTCGCGCGCCGCGGTGGGGTCGGCGACCAGATAGGTCGGATCGCCTGGCCGTCGCGGCTTGACCAGATGGGGCACGGCGCGGCCGGTTTCGGCCTCGATGGCGCGGAGGATCTCGCGCACCGAAAAGCCGGTGCCGGTGCCGAGATTGAAGGCGCCGCCGCGATGGCCCCGCAGCAGCAGTTGCAGCGCCAGCAGATGTGCGGCGGCCAGATCGGTGACGTGAATATAGTCGCGGATCGCGGTGCCGTCGGGGGTGTCGTAGTCGTCGCCGAACACGGCGAAATCGGGCACGTGGCCCTGCAGCGCCATCATGGCGCGGGGAATGAGATGGGTTTCGTTGTCGCGCAGCTCGCCGATGTCGCCGGAGGCGTCGGCGCCGCTGGCGTTGAAATAGCGCAGCGCGAACGCGCCAAATCCATAGGCGCCGCGATAGTCTGACAGGACGCGCTCGATCATCCATTTCGAGGCGCCGTAGGGATTGATCGGCGCGCAGGCATAGCTTTCGGGCAGCGCCTTGCTGTCGGCGTCGCCGTACACCGCGCCGGTTGAGGAGAATACCAGCCTATCGCAGCCGGCCTCGCGCATCGCCTCCAGCAGCGACAGCGTGCCGGCGAGGTTGTTGAGGTAGTATTTCTGCGGATCGGCGACGGACTCGCCGACCAGGCTCGAAGCCGCGAAGTGCATCACCGCGACAATCTCGTGCTGGGCGAAGGCGCGCGCCAGCGCGGACTTGTCGGCGAGATCGCCGGTCACCAGCGGGCCGGTGACGAAATGGCGATGCCCGGTGGAAAAATTGTCGAAAACCACGGGCTGATAGCCCGCCGCCGTCAGCGCCCTGCAGCAATGCGAGCCGATATAGCCGGCGCCGCCAGTCACCAGGATGGCCGGACGGTCGCTCATATCAGGTTCCCGGCGTCCGGCTCTTGTTGAACAGCAGATAGAGCGCGCGCGGGTTGGTAGTGAGATAGCGCCAGAACAGCCGGCGCGGCTCCAGCCAGATCCGCCAGGCCCATTCGAGTCCCATCGTCTGCATCCATTGCGGCGCGCGGGCCCGGCTGCCGGACAGGAAGTTGAACAGACCGCCCGAGGTCTTGATGACGCCGACATTGGACAGGCGCGAGGTGAATTCCTCGACAAAGGCCTGCTCGTAGGGAACGCCGAGCGCCACCCACAGATAATCCGGCGCCAGCGCGTTGATCTCGTCGACCTTGGCCCGCAGCGCGTCGCCTTTTAGATAGCCGTGGGAATTTCCGATGACTTTCAGGTCCGGATACATTTTCCGGACATTGGCGACGGCGGCGGCGTTTTCGGCTTCATCGGCGCCGAACATATAGAAGGTCAGCCCCGCCGCGGCTGCCTTGCGCGCCACGGTATGAAACAGATCGGTGGTCGCGACGCGCTCGGGCAGCGGCGTCGACGATCTGAACCGTGACACCGTGACCAGCGGCTGGCCGTCGGCGTTGATCAGATCGGCGGCGCGAAACAGCCGGTCGGTCATCGGTTCGGTCGAGCAGCGCGCCAGCACCTCCCCATTGGCCGAGGTCAGATACAGTGGACGGTCGAGCCGGCGCTGCGGAGCCACCATCTCGATCATGAAGTTCGCGGTCTGCTCGATATCGAGTACGGCGAGCCGCAGCCCACCCAGCGAGATCCGGGGCACGCCCGCGGTGGCGGCTCTTCCCTTGGGATTTGCACGACGTTCAAGCATATTGTTTGTCTCGCTGATGGTTGACGGCCGTGGGTTGAAGTTCGCTCAGGACGACACCCACCAGCTTGCGCTCGGTGTCGCCGAGGGCCGTGATGATGTCTTCCATGGCGTCGTTGATATCGAGGGTGACGGGCAGGATGGCGACGAGGCTGTCGGCGAAGTCGAGCAGCTTGCGGTCGGCGGTGCTCCAGGGCATCGCCGGTCCGTCGAGGATCACGAGGTCGTAGCCACCGGCGGCGCGCGCCTGCGCGATCGCCTTGCTGATGGCGTCGCCGACCTTGGCGTCGCTGCCGTTGATGACGGGCAGGATCGATATCCCGTTCGCGGTTTTGATCGCGCGGGAAGCCTTGGTGCCGACGCTGAGCCAGCCGAGGCGGCCGGGCTCGCTCTTGCCGAGGCCGTTCACTTTGCCCGAGATGGCGCGAGTTGTGCGGTCGGCATCGATCATCAGCACGCTGGCGCCGTCGCGCGCGGCGGCAAGCGCGATGTTCAGCGTGGCGATGCTGCGGTCTTCGCCGGCGCCGGCACCGATCACGGCGATCACCGGCATCGCGGCGGCCGAGCGCCGGCCCGCGATCGCGCGAATGTCGCGCATGGCGTTGAGGAAGGTCGTCTGGGGAAGGCCGGCGCGCAGCGTCGGCCAGCCCATCCGCGCCGCGTCGGGAATGCCGCCGAGGCTGAGAATTCCGCCGAGCGTCCGCACCACGTCGGATTCCTGCAGGCGCGCGATCAGCGGCTTCTCGACCGCGGCGAGGGCCGCCGGTCTGTCCTGTTGCCGGCGCTGCCCGGCCGCCGCCGGCTTCGAAGGCGGTGCCGGCGTCGTGGGTTCGGAACGCACCGGTTGCGGTTCGCTTGTTTCCGGCGACAGCCGGCTGGCCGCGATGGTCAGGGCCGAGGCGGCGAAGGCGCCGAGCATGAAGCCGAGGATCGCGATCATGCTCATGGCGGGCGGGAAGGTGCGCCGCTGCGGCACGGTGGCTTCGCCGATGATGCGGGCGCTGGATGTGTTGAGGCTTTCCTGCTCCTCGGTTTCGCGCGAGCGCTTGAGGAAGGATTGATAGACGTCGCGGCTGGCTTCCACCTCGCGTTCGAGTTCGCGCAGCCGCACCGAAGCCTGGCTGAGCTGGACGCTCTGGCGCTTCTGCGTCTCCAGCGCCTTGTTCAGCGAGGATTCATAGTCGCGGGCGCGGGTCAGGTCGTTGCGGGCCGCCTGTGCGAAGCGATTGACTTCCTCGCTGATATTGCGGCGCAGGTCGTCGACCTGCTTTTCGGCCTGACGCAGGGCAGGATGCCGCGGCCCCAATTCGCTGGTCAGTTCGGCATGGCGCTTGCGCGCCTCGGCATACTGCGCCCGCAGATTGGCGATGGTCGGAGACTGCAGCGCCTCGGGAATGGCGCCGGCGTCGGTCGAGGCGCGGCGGCTGGCTTCGATCTGGTCGTACTTGGCCTGCGCGTCGAGCGTCAGCGCCCGCGCCGCGGCGAGCCGCTGGTTGCTGGCGGAAAGTTGCTGATCGGAGATCAGCGTGTCCTGGGTGCCGACGAAATTGTTCTGCGCCTTGTAGGTCGCCAGCGCGTTTTCGGCGTTGCGCAGCCGTTCCTGCAATTCCTGGAGCCGGCCGGACAGGTCGGTGGTCGCACGCCGCGCGGCGGACGCCTGCGAATTCTTGGATTCGGCGAGATAGGCGCGGGAGATCGCATTGGCGAGCATCGCCGCCTTGGCCGCGTCATATGACCAGACGTCGATGTCGACGATGAAGGTGCGGTCGGTCTTCTTGACATTGATGTGCCGGAGCAAGCTCTCCAGCGCCGCCATCTGGCCGCGCTGGGCGTCGCCGGCAGATTTGATGTCGATGCCGAACAGGCCGAGCAGCGAGGCCAGGCCGCCCTTGGCGTTGCCGCCGCCGAACTCCGGATCCTTGTCGAGTTTCGTGTCCCGGATCACCTGCAGCAGCACGCTGTTCGAGGTGATCAGCCGGGCCTGGCTTTCGACCACCATGGCGAGGCCGGATGTGTCCTGGGCGCGCGGCGTCGGCTCGCGCTCGACCAGCTGCAATTCCCTGGGGTCGACGTAGAGCTGCGCGGTCGCCGAATATTTCGGTGCCAGGCTTTTACCGATCATGACGGCGGCGGCGGCGCATATCAGGCCGGCGCTCACGATCGCGATCTTGCGCCGCCACAGCAGGCGGGTGAGTTCCAGCACGCTGAAGCCGGCCAGCGCTCCGGGCGGCGTCCGTGCGGCGGCGGGTTCGGCCTGATTTATCGGTCGGTCATACACAAGCATGGTCCCCAGCTTTCATTCGAATTGCCGCACGCATCGGCTGAGGGGTTACTCTTCGCATCACGCAACGCGCGCGGAGGTCAGGCGCGGAACAAACGCAACAGGAAAAATTAACCATACTCAGTGAGGGACTATTCACTGAAATGGCAAAAAAAGCGTTTAAACGCCCGCGCATAGCAGAGCCTCCGCCATGTTCAGGATCGGGATATTCCGCTTCGATGCCGCCTCCAGGGCATGGTTCATCAGGCCGGGCGAGCAGCCGTACACGCTGGGCTGGCCGACGACGTCGTGGGTGTAGAAGATTAACCATCCATTATGGATTTGCGCCTGGTCGAAGGCACGCTCGATCTCGTCGCGGCCGATGCGGTGGTCGATCAGCGGCATCGCGCGCAGGAACTGGAGGTCCACCGTGTGGCTGTTGATGCCCGGCACGATGCTGCGGCAGGACTGGAACGCCTGCTTGAGCTGACCCTTGCGCCCGAACGACCCGTAGCCGAAGGGATAGGCAAAGTTCTCGACCTTGATGGATGGGTCGAGCGCGCGCAGATAGCGGCGATTCCGGGCGATTTCCGCGGCCAGCGATGGCGCATCGAGGTCGCAGGCCCGGGTGTGGGAGAAGGTGTGGCAGCCGATCTCATGGCCATTGCGATGCAGATCGACGATGTCCTGGCCATCGACGGTGGTCCAGTCGGACGTTTCAGTGCCGACCAGCCCGCCGGAAACATAGAACGTTCCGTGCGCGTCGTGATCCTCGAGCAGCTTTGCGCCGGTCGTGGCGGCGCTCTTCGGAATGTCGTCGAAGGTGAAGCTGACCATCGGGGTTTCATTGAGCAGCCGGAAGGGTTCGACGCTCAAATGCGTCGCCAGCCGGTGGCTGACTCTCGCTTTGGCTTCGGACCACATCGCGTTCATGATTCAGATCTTTCTCAGGATCACGTGATAGTCGCCGTGCCGGACGTCGGACTTGCCGGGAAGCAGAAAATTCATGACGGAGGCTGCGGCATCGATCAGGGCGGCGAAGGCCGGCTTGCGCGCGCGCATCTCCGGATAGCGCGGGCTCTCGTATTCCTTCCGGTAGATCATCTGCAGGCCATGGGCCGCGGCGAAGGCTTCGAGCCTGGAGAGCGTGACCAGCGGGTGGAAGAAGGTCGGGAACGGCGCCTGGCCGGGCTGGCCGGCCTTCTTGTCGCCGCGCACATGGCGGTAGAACCAGACGTGAAACCAGTGCGGCGAGTATTTCGTGACGACGCCGGACAGCGATTTCGGGTTCGGCGCGCCGATCAGGATCAGCCCGCCCTGTTTCAGGGACTCGCAGAACCGCAGCAGCGCCGCTTCGACGTCGGGAAGATGTTCGATCACGTTGTAGCAGATCACGAGGTCGAAGCTGCCGGGATCGAAGCGGTGGCTCTGGACGTCGCCGAGGATGGTTTCCTGCGCGTAGTCGTTGTTGCGGATCTGGTCCTCGTCGATGTCGACCACGGTGACGTGGGCGCGGCGAAGCACATCGAGCGGCAGGAAGCTGGTCGAGCCGCCGCCGGCCTCATAGATCGCGAGCTTCGTCGGCGGCAGGTTGGCCCCGAGGACGCCGTGAACGGCGAGCAGGCTTTCGCGGGCCTCGCCGGGCGGCAGGTCGAGCAGCGACTGCGGATGTGCGGACGCGGCGGCATCGGCAGGAGCGGCCTTTACAGGCGCGGCTTGGGCGAAATCGATGGTGACGGTCTTGTTCACTGGCTGCTATCCAATCGTGGTGCTGGCGAATTTGGTTCGGAACAAAGCGAGCGCGCGTTTCAGGCGGCCGCGGGCGCGTGAGATGTCGAGCACCCAGCACAGCACCCCGTAGCTGGCGATTCCGACGCCCGACAGGACGAAGCACGCGGTCAGATCGGAAACCTGCAGGCGCTGGTCGACGGCCGCCACCAGCAGCGCCATGATCAATGCGGCGATCACGACCGGTGCGATCCGCCGCAGCGGAAACGGGATCGGAAAGGCCCGGCGGCTGAGGACCAGGGCGCAGACAAAGCCGAACAGATCGGCGCCAAGCCGTGCCCAGGCCGCGCCGATCGTGCCATAGGCGCTGATCAGGACGTAGGACAGCGCCACGTTGACCACGATGATCGACGCGGTGTTGATCAGATAGAAGGAGCTGCGTCCCGAAAGCAGGAAGCTCGTGTGCAGATATTGCTGCGTCAGGATCTGGAATATCACGGCGCCGGCCACGATCGGCATCGTCTCGGCGGCGATGGCGCGGAAATCGGCGCCGAGGACCACATTGGCGATGTGGGAAGAGATGACCGCGAAGCCGAGGCATGCCGGCAGCGTCACGCTCAGCAGCAATTCGAGGCATTCGCCGAGATGCGACTGCACCGCGGCGGTTCCCTGATTGGCGTTGATCCGGATCGCCAGCGGGACAAACGCGGCGGCGAGGCTGAAAGCCGGTATCATCACGGCCTGCCGGACCAGGTCGAGGCCGGCGACATATCGCGCGGCGTCGGCGGTACTGGCCAGATTGGCGATGATGAAGCGGTCGGCGACACTGGAGATCGCCAGCAGCGTGAGCGACAGCGTCAGCGGCAGGCCCTGCTTTGCCGCGCTGAGAAGGCCGGCGCCGTCGAATTTGAGAACCGTTCCCCGCCAGGCCGACCGCTGCACCAGGACGGCGAGCAGATAGGCCAGCGTCGATGACACCAGCAGGAGGATTCCGGTCTTGCCGAGAAAGGCCGCGGCAACTCCCAGACAAAGGGCTGCGACCGCGCGGACCAGCGTGGCCTTCATGGCGGTGACAACCATCAGCTTGGCGCGAACCAGTTCCTGCGTCAGCTCAAACACCCCGATCGCGACCGCCAGTCCGACCGCGGCCAGAGCTTCCATGACGTCGAGGCCGACCAGGCGGCCCAACCCATAGGCCGCAGGTGCTGCGAGACAACCGATCAGATAGCCGCTGACGACGAGGCCGCGAACGTCGGTGCCGTCATCCCGGGCGTGCCGGCTCATGATGAGATTGCGGAACCAGCCCGCGAGGAATACGCTGACGACGGCCGCGAATGCCATCCCGAGCAGATAGACGCCATAATCGTGCGGCGAGAACAGCCGCGTAAAAATGAACACGCTCAACAGCCCCAGCAGCGCCGAGAGGACGTTGGCGGACAGATTGATGCTGGCTTGCCCGATCAGCATAGCGCGGCGAGCCCCGCGGCTTGCTGGGGAAGGACAGGGGCGCGAACAGCGGCGTTATCGTCGACCGCGGCGCGAATGATTTCAACCGGAGTGCCCGAGAAGGACGCGACCGAGAAGGCGACGTCATCCTCGCCGGCGCGCTGAAGCAACCGGTTCAACTCGCCGCGATCGAGCTTCGGCTGGTCCCAGTAACTGACGCACTGGGTGCGAGGGGTGCGCGCGTGCCGGGCCGAGAAGCCCGCATCGTTTTCGACGAAGTAACCGTACAGCATGTATTCCGAGAACTCACGAGTCCTGCAAAGCGCCTCGATCCAGTCCAGGCCGGTGACCGCCTCGATCTGCGCGGCCATCGCCTGCGTCGTCTGCTGATCCCAGAAAACGATGTGGCCGATGAAATCCGATGCCGGAAGCGATGGCGCAGGCAGGCCGAGAAGTTCATGGCTGGTCTCGACCCAGCGCACATGGTGGAACTGGTCCTCGGTGACTTCGTTACGCATGTTCAGAAGCGGAATTGAGTTTGGATATCTGAAGCGCGACAGGTCGAAATCGCGAAAGAACACGATGTCGGAATCGAGAATGCAATATCGCTGGTGGGGCAGGGACATCGCGGCCGCGATCTTGATGAGCTGCTGCACGTGCCAGCCGCTCACCGGCGCGGCGCGAAACGACCACCAGAACTGGCGGCGCTTGCGCTGAATGATGCGCGGCAGCGGCCGCAGCCATGCGGGCAGGAACTGTGAAGCGGCAAGCACGACCCTGTGCTCGCTCTCGAAGTGCGAGAACAGCGGCAGGTCGCAATCGGGTACCAGCAGATAATGCTTCGAAAACGATGTGACGTGACGGTCGACGCTCTCGCAGAGCAGGGTGCACAGTTCCAGATCGCGCCCGTATGTTGGGGTTAACAGCGCTACAGGGTTCATCGCGTAAGTCTCTCTGGCAGTGGCATTCATGGCTCTTGGCATGGCGTGCCGGTATCCCTGGACAGGGTATGAGCAAGATCGGTGCCGACAAGTCCAGCGAGTTCCGGCGGGCTTCCGGAACTGGTTAAGAGCTGGTTAATGCGCGCGAGATAACCATTGTCGATGCATTCATCGCCGTATCGCAAGATGTGGACCGGATGTTGCAGTGAGCGTCGCGCAAGGTTGAATTCGCAAGCAAAGCGCTGGGATACATGACCAAACACGGAAAAATTTCGCTTGGCGCGGCGGATGCTGCGCAGCCCGGCTATCCCGGTATAACGCCGCTGTCCGAAGCGTCCGCCACTGCGACGCTGCTTCGGTTGGTTGCGGAGACCGCTGGCGTTCGGCCGGGACGGTCGTTGCACCATGATCGCACATATGCGGCCGGTCAAAATGGGACGCTTGTGTCGCAAAGTGTCGGCGGGTTCCCGTCGCGGGACATGCCGGCCGGTAGGAGTCTCTGAGATGAAGCCTTCTGCCCCCCGCGCGCTGGCGGCGGCGTCGCCTGCGCTCGACCTCTCGGTCGGGATCGTGGTCTGCATCCCCAGCTTCCGGCGTCCGCAGCATCTGCGGTTGACGCTGGAATCACTCGTCGCCCAGCGCACCGACCGCCGCTTCGCGGTCGTCATTGTCGAAAACGATGCCGCCGGCTGCGGCAGCGTGCCCGTTGCCGCCGAATTTCTCCGCGCGGACAGGTTTCCCGGGCTGTGCGTGATCGAGCCGCGGCAAGGCAATTGCCACGCGATCAATGCCGCGTTCGAGACCGCGATGGCGACGTTTCCCGCAGCCAGGCACTTCCTGATGATCGACGACGACGAGATTGCCTCGCCGGACTGGCTCGAGCTGATGGTGCGCAGCGCGGAAGCCTCCGGCGCCGATCTGGTCGGCGGGCCGGTGCAGCCCAATTTCGACGACCACAGCAAGCGTGGACTTCGCCGCCACCCGGCCTTTCGTCCCGCCTACGATCGCAGCGGCGCGGTGCCGATCATCTACGGCTGCGGCAATTGCCTGATCACGCGCGCGGTGTTCGAACGGCTCGGCGATCCCGCTTTCGATGTCAGGTTCAATTTTCTCGGCGGCGGCGATACCGACTATTTCGTGCGCTGCCGTCAGGCCGGAATGAAGTTCTACTGGGCGGCCGAAGCCCTGATCACCGAGACCGTGCCGCAGGGCCGGACCAAACCCTCCTGGCTGGCGTTGCGTGGCCTGCGCATCGGCGCGATCAATTATCACATCGAGGTCAAGGCGGCGCGGACGCCGTGGGCGCGCGCCCGGCTGCTCGCCAAAATGCTCCTGATGCTGCCGCTGTCGCTGCTTCGCGCCGGGCGGCTGGCAATCACCGAGCAAAGGATACTGATCGCGCTGCATCCGATGACGGTGGCCGCCGGCAGTGTGCTGGCGGCGATCGGTATCGAACCCCACCAATACAAGGCCTCGAAGATCGCGTCGTAAGTTAGTGCAGTCGCAGGTTTCGTGTCCCGGACGCGGTGCAGCGCTCTTGCGCTGCTCCGCAGAGCCGGGACCCAGAGCGCCGCGCAACTCGATGGACCCCGGATCAGCAGCGCATCACTTCGTGCTGCGCTGCGTCCGGGGAACGGCCGCCTCGTCTACCTCACAGTTGTGCGCGTACCGCCTGCGCCACGTCCTGCCACCAGCCGTCGAAATCGAAACGCGCCTGCACCGTCGGCCATTTCAGCGCCGAGGCGATCCGGTCGGCATAGATTTCGTCCTCGCTGCCCCGCGCCACCAGCACGATGGCGCCGCGGTTGATCAATTCGCGAAAGCGCGGATGATGGTCGAATTCATCTTCCAGAGCGGGGCCGGTGACGATCAGCGGCCGGCCGGACTGCACGCAGGTGAGAACGCTGGAGCGCCGCGCGGTGAGGCCTTCATCGAGCGGATAGCAGAAGGCGTGGACCTCGTTGAACAGCCCGAACACTTCGTGATCGGAGGCGACATAGCCGCTGACCACGACATCGTCGATCACGCCGAGTTCCGCGGCGCGGGCGTAGAAGCTCTCTTCCACCGTGTCGACGCCGCGGATGAACGATCCGACATAAACCAGCAGCGGGTTCAGTCCGCGCTCCTTCAGCAACGCGCCGATCCGGAGCAGTGCATTGGGCTGCTTGCCCGGATAGATCGATCCGAAATGTCCGATCACCAGCCGTCCCTGTTCCCGCGCATCGGCAAGTCGCTGCCGCAGTTTTGAATCGGCGATGCCGGCGGGGGCTTCGATATTCGGCGGCAGCGGCGCCAGCACGCATTTGCGCTGGGTCCAGCCGACCAGCGGATCGTCGGCGAGTTCGCGTCGGACCAGCGGCGAGAACATCACGATGGTATTGGCGAGCAGCAGCGCGGGAATGTAGGTGACGCGGCGCAGCCAGTGCAGTCCGCCCCATTCGTGCTGGATCAGGACCACGCGCCGCCGCCGCAGTCGCGCGATGGCCAGCGCCAGCAGCGGCCGCAGTATCACGCGCTTCCAGGCCACGATCGGGAAGTTGCACACCACGCTGCGCGCCGAGCCGACCGCGCGCCAGATGCCGGTGGGCGCCCCCTCCGAGCGCGTCAGGGTTAACGATGTGCAACTGCCGGGGTCGAGTTTCTCGACCGCGTCCTGCAGCAGCCGGGTGAAATGACCGACGCCGCACTGCATCTGCGCTCCCGCGCCGAGAAAAAGCGCCCGATAGGCTGGTTCTGAAGTCATCGTGCGGCGCCGGCGCCTTTTCTGAACATCGACGTCAGCGTTACAGCGCAGACATTATCGGAACGTAAGCGGCCGCGGCGCGAAGCGGAAACCCGTCTCGCCGGCTGCGGCCAGCGTTAACATCTCCGTAATACCTGTGCGCGCTTTTGCTTCGCAGCATCGGGCACGATCCTTGCTAATTGCAGCACGCAGCCGGTCCGCCCGGTCCAAAGCGGGACAGCGGTCGGACAGCTGCTTCATGTCGGCACACGGGTTGCCAAGAGTTATCAAGAGTTACCAGGACTGCGCAGGAGACAGCGAATGAGCAAGGACGCCATACTGACACATTGGGACGAAACCCATTCGTCGCTGTGGGGGCACAAGCCGATCCGGATCGCCCATAATCTTCACAAGTCGCCGCTGTTCTCCGTGGATATGCTGGCGCGGCTGATCGAACGGTATCCGCGCGAGCACTACAATCTGGTCCAGACCGGGGCGCGCGAAAGCCGGCGGGTCTGGCGCGAAGGCGATATCGGCAATCTCTCGGGAAGGCAGGTGATCGACGCCATCGCGGCGGGAACACTCTGGCTCAATCTGCGCAATGTGACGGATGTCGATCAGGCCTATCGCGGCGTGGTGACGAAGCTGTTCGAGGAGGTCGCCGCGCTGGTTCCGGGGTTCGAGATGCCCGAGCACAAGGCCGGCATTCTGATCTCGTCGCCGAAGGCACAGGTCTATTATCATTCCGATCTTCCCGGGCAGGGCCTCATTCAACTGGTCGGGCGCAAGCGGGTTTACGTCTATCCTTCGACGCCGCCGTTCGTCACGTCGGAATGCCTGGAAGACATCGCGCTGTTCGGCGTCGAGGTCGATATGCCCTACGCGGAATGGTACGATGACCATGCCACCGTCTACGATCTGGAGCCCGGGCAGATGCTGCACTGGCCGCTGAACGCACCGCACCGCGTGGAAAACCTCGACACCGTCAACATCTCCATGACGATCTCCTATACGGACGAGCAGATCCGGCGCCTCCAGATGGTGAATTTCACCAACGGCCTGATCCGCCACCGGTTCGGCTATCGCGCCAAAAGCCGGGCGATCGCCGGACCCTCGTTCCTGGCGAAACGGATCCTTCAGAAGCTGCTCCGTGACAGCGCCTGGATCAAGCGCGAGCGGAAGGCGCGGCAGTCGGTGGATTTCAGGCTCGACGATCACAGGCCGGGCGACATCGTCGATCTGCCGCGGGCCGCCTGACCATGACCGCACTCGCTGTCGGGGGATCGATTCCGCAGGTCCGGGCCGCCGGCCCGGATTTTCGGGTTGAGCTGATCCACGACTGGGACGAAGCGGCGGCGAAGCTGGAAGGCGCCCTGGCGGAGGGCCGGGCAACGCCGTTCCAGAACCGGCACTGGCTGGGAGCGTGGTATCGCTGCTTCGCCTCGAAGGAATCGGCAAGACCGCTGGTCGCTGTCGTCAGCGAGGCGCGCACCCGCGATATCATTGCTATCCTGCCGCTATACATTCAAACGCAACGGGGTCTGCGAATTGCTGAATTCGCAGGGTCCGCCGACTATAATGCCCCGATCCTCGGCCCGGCGGCGACCGGGAGCGCGACGGAAACGGCCGCATGGTGGCGTCATCTGTGCCGCGAACTGGCCCGGCTGCCTGATGGCTGCGATCTGGTTCGCTTCCGCAAGATGCCAACCGCGATGGCAGGCTGGGTCAATCCGCTGGCCGCGCTGGCGGGCGTGCAGCCGAGCGCATTGACCGGGCATCTCGTGCAGGTCGGCGACGATTACGACGCGTATCGCTATTCCCTCGAGAAGACCGTACGGAAAGAACTCGAGCGAAGCTGGCGCGTCTTCGCCAAGCACGAAGGTGCCGAATTCAAACAGATCCACGATCGCGACGAAGCGCTGCGCACATTTTCTGCCCTCGAGGCCCAGCAAAGTGCGCGAATGCACGATCTCGGGCAATCCTATTCCCTCGACGACGAGGGCAGCGCGGCGTTCCATCGCGAACTGATCGTCCGCGGATTGGCCGACGGCTATGTCGTGCTCACCGCATTGACATCAGGCGAGGAGATTGTCGCCAGCCTGCTCGGGATCAGAACGGGATCGCATTACGTGATGGTGCGGATCAGCAATGCGGGCAAGGCCTGGTCGAACTGTTCGCCCGGCCGGCTGGTGATCGAGCGGACCATGGCGCTGCTTCACGCCGATGGCGTCAGGACGTTCGATTTCAGCGTCGGCAGCTACGACTACAAGCGTCGGTTCGGGGTCGGCGACGTCGCCCTGGTCGATCTCACCGCGGCACTGAGCTGGCGCGGCTGGCCTGTCATTATCAGGGACAGGCTGATGCGATGGATCCGGCGGTCCTGATCGTGCCATCGCTCATGGCGCTTCCTGCAGGTGAATGATTTCGATCCTGCCGTCCTCGATCAGGATCTCGGTGGGCAGCGGATGGCTCAGAAAGCCGACCGGGCTCGCCGTGCGGCCGTAGGCGCCCGATTGCAGCACGGCGATCAGGTCGCCTGCGCCCAGGTCCGGCATCTCGACTTTCCGGGCCAGCGTATCGAGCGGCGTGCAGAGCGGACCGACGATGGACGCCGGCGATCCCTCGGCGGCATTCATGTGAGCGGGCGCCAGAATCGGATAATCGCGCTTGATGATCTGTCCGAGGTTTCCGGAAGCCGCGAGATGGTGATGCATGCCGCCGTCGGTAATCAGAAAACGGCTGCCGCGCGAAACTTTCGCGGCATTGATCGCGGCGACATAGATTCCGCCCGGACCTGCGAGAAAGCGGCCGGGCTCCACCACAATTCGGGCGCCGGCAAGCAGCGGGTCGGATTGCAGTTGTTGGCGAAGCGCGGGCAATCCCGCGGACAGTTTTGCAAGGTCGAGCTGACCGTCGCCCGCGAAATAGGGAATGCCCAAGCCGCCGCCGAGATCGATGGTGTCAAGCGGTTGTCCGGCAATGGCGGCCACCCGTCCGGCCACGTCGATGCCGTGCCGCCATTGCGCCAGCAGCACGGCCTCATCGAGAATTTGCGTGCCGGCGAAAAGATGCACGCCACGCAGCTCGAGCTGGGGTGCGGACTGCACTCTGCCGACGACGTCGCCGATGATTTCTTCGTCGAACCCGAACGGAGCGGGTTTGCCGCCCATGCGCATGGCGCCGCCTTGCGCCGACGCCACCGGATTGACGCGGATCGAGACCGGAACGGTCACGTTCAGCCGCGCCGCGATCGCCGTCAGTCGCGTGATTTCCTCAAAACTCTCGAGGTGGATCTCGCCGATCCCGCCGGCAACGACGCTTTCGAGTTCGCGCGCGCCCTTGGCCGGCCCGGCGAACAGAATATCCTGAGGCTTGACGCCGGCGGCCAGCGCCGCGCGGTATTCGCCGAGCGAGGCGATCTCAACGCCGGCGCCTTCATCGCAAAACAGGCGGATGACGGCGGGGGCCGGATTGGCCTTGACCGAATAATGAATCCTGGCGAAGCCCGATAGCGCTTCCGCGAGCTCTCGGTAACTGCGGCGCATGACGCCACCGTCATAGATGAACAAAGGCGTGCCGTAGCGCGCCGCCAGTTCGCGCACCGGGAGGCCGCCGATCTTGAGGTCCGCGCCCGCGATCTCGAAGTGGCTTGTGGCGAGATCGCCGGCGAAAGCGGATGATTTCGGCTCAGGCGGCGGCATGCTGGCTCCGCTGCTGCGCCAGGAGCGGATAGTCGAGCTTGCCGTTCGGCGTCGTCGGCAGCGCATCGACCAGTTCGATCATGCGCGGCACCATGAACGCCGGCAACTGGCCGGCGACGGTTTTCAGGATGTCATGAACTGCAGGAGTGGCGCCGTTCAGCGGCACGGCGACGGCGTGAACCTTCTGTCCCGCGAGCGGGTCGGGCAGTCCGATCACGGCGACTTGCCGGAATGCGCCGGTCGCCATCAGGACCTCTTCCACCTCGGTCGGGCTGATGCGGTAGCCCGACGACTTGATCATGGCGTCGGCGCGACCGACGAAGCTGAAAAATCCGTCTTCGTCTTCCACCACGAGATCGCCGGAATAGCACACGATCTCGCCGCCCTGTGCCGCGGGCCGGAACGGATTTGGGCGCAGCACCGCGGCGGTGTCCTCGGGCCGGTTCCAGTATCCCAACGAGACCGTCGGCCCGCGATGAACCAGGATGCCAGGCTCGCCCGGCCTGGCGCGCTGGCCATCGGGCTTGACGGCGAACACCTCGCATTCGGGAATCGCCTTGCCGATCGACGTTGGCCGCCTGTCGATTTCCTCGGGCGGCAGAAAGGTGGAGCGGAACGCTTCGGTCAGGCCGTACATCAGGAAGATGCGGGTGTCCTTCAGCATCTCGCGCAGCCGGCGTACCGTCTCGGACGGCACCGCGCCGCCGGAATTGGTGATGTAGCGCAGCGTCGGAAGCGTGGTCTTGCGCAGCAGGGGCGACGTCTTGGTCAGGATCGCCCAGATGGTGGGAACGCCCGCGAGCCCGGTGATGGCGTGATCGCGAATGGCGCGGACGATTTCGTTGCCGAGCTGGAACGTGAACAACACGGTCAGGGCGCGCTGCTGAACCGCGGTCAGCAATTGATTGAGGCCGTAGTCGAAACTGAACGGCAGGATCGACAGGATGCGATCCCGTTCCGTGATCTCGAGATATTTGATGACGATCCGCGAGCCCGCCAGCAGATTGCGGTGGCTCAGCATCACGCCCTTCGGCTTCCCGGTGGAGCCGGACGTGTAGAGAATGGCGGCGAGATCCTCGCCGATCGCCTTGTCGCCTCCGGTGGGTTCCGTGGCAGCCGCGCTACCGTCGGCGATCGCCTCGGCGCACAGGATTGTCAGGCGATCGAGACCCGCCAATGCCGCCGCTACCGTCTCAAGCAGCGCGCGCGAACAGATCACGATCCGCGCGCCGGAATCCTCCACGATGTGCCGGATCTGCTGGGCGCGCAGGACGCTGTTGACCGGGACGAACACGCCCGACGCCTGGCTGGTGCCGAAGATGGCCCAGCATTCCTCGATACATTTCGGCAGCACGATGGCGACGCGGTCGCCGTTCGACAGGCCGTTGGCGCGCAGCGTTGCGGCGCAGCGCGCGACCAGCTGCGCGAAGGCAGCATAGCTGACCGAGCGCTCGCCATCGACAAGCGCGATCCTGTCCGCGTCGCCTTCGCGAGCGTCGAGCAGGTGGTGTACGAGGTAAGGCGTCATGGTCACAGTTTGCGCTCGACAAAATCAGCCAGCTTGCCGGCGGTTTCCAGGTTGGAAGCGTCGAAATCCTCGTCTTCCAGCTCGATGCCGAACTCTTCGCTGAGGAAGGTCATCAGTTCCAGAAACCCGAGCGAATCGATCGCGCCGCTTTGCAGCAGCGGAGTTGTCGCATCGACATCGGCCAGCGCCGGGAACCTGTCGCGCAGATAGTTGCGGATGGTGCGCAGAATGTCGGTCTTCTCCAGGATCACAGTATTGTTCACGTCAGGCTCCATTGGATCGGGGGCTGGAAGGATGTCCTATCCGAGAAAGATCAATTCCGAGTAAGTGTGGTCGATTCGGTTGCGATCGGCGGCACCCTTGACATAGGTCGGCGCCGACCACCGCGCGATGCTGCCGCCGGTGCTCGCGTCGGCGCGATTGGCGTCCATCAGCAGGAACAACATGCCGTTTCGCAGCAGAAATCGCGAGATGACCGCGAGGTTGTCGACGATCAGTTTCTTGCTGTCGGTCAGGATCACCCGGGCGCCGGGAAGGTGCCGGCGGGTCATTCTGGAGAAGATCAGCGGATGGTGATCCGCGCCGTCCTGCAGCACGGCCACGACACAGCCGAGCCTGGCGTGTTGGTCGAGCGTCGCGCGCATATCGTTGGGTAGCTTCGCCTGTTCAACCGATATCACGCG